>JARRRI010000017.1:58270-81143 GCA_037380845.1 Candidatus Sulfobium sp.
TTTAAGGAACAGGGCAGGGCCGGAAAGTATATGGAGCAAGTAAACAGCGATCTGGAAATACAGGACTTATGTGTAATGTTTATACAGGATTATATAAAATGTTCCTAATTGTAACCTGGATGTCGCATCGCTTTTCACTCACTTGAGTCGTACTCTTTCAATTTGTCAAAAAGATTCTTATAACTTATGCCCAAAATTTCCGCCGCCTTCGTCTTGTTCCCTGCAGTTGTCTCCATAGCCTGTCTGATGAGCTTCTTCTCAAGGTCTTTCACTGCCTCCTTGAGGGACAGGAAGGAATTTGTCTGCCTGGTCCCGGAGATCCCGCCGACCGGAAAATTTATGCTCCCCTCATTGATAACGTCCTCCCGGGTCATCAGTACGGCCCTTCTCATCACGTTTTTCAGTTCTCTGAGATTGCCGGGCCATGGGTATGTCTTCAGCTCTGTCAACGCACCATCCGTAAGTCCTCTGATCTGTCTGTTCAGCTCATTGGCCGCCTCGAAGGCAAATTTCCTGGCAAAGAAAGGGATGTCATCGGCCCTGTCCCTGAGCGGCGGAAGCGTTATTATGAATTCACCCAGACGGTAGTACAGGTCCTCCCGAAATTCCTGTTTCTTCACCCTCATAACCAGGTCCTTGTTAGTGGCCCCTATTATGCGGAGGTCTGCATCGACCGGAACGGTAGAGCCGAGAGGATATATAGTCTTCTTCTCGATGAAGCTCAGGAGTTTGCCCTGAACGTGGGCCGACATGTTCTCTAGTTCATCAAGGAAGATCGTGCCGTGATCGGCCGTCTCAAAGTATCCCTTCTTGTCCCTGTCCGCGCCGGTAAAAGCCCCTTTCTTGTAGCCGAAGAGTTCACTCTCAACGAGGAGGTCCGGGATCAGCCCGATATCCACACAGACAAACGTCTTATCGAACCTTTTGCTCATGTTATGGATAGACTCGGCCACGAAAGACTTGCCGGTTCCGGTCTCTCCCTGAATGATAACCGAGAAATCCGTCGGTGCGATCTGCTTCACCTGTTCTATCACTTTCTTCATAGCCGGACTCTTTCCGAATTGGTGTTCGAGTGACGAGTCGAGAGCAGCGCTGGTCCTGTTCATCTGGAGTTCCAGTTCGCGCCTCTCTGTCGCCCTCTTCAGGGTAACCACCAGTCTTTTGAAGTCGGGCGGCTTCTCGGCAAAGTCATAGGCGCCCCCTCTTATGGCCTCTACCGCCTTCTGGATGTCGCCGTATCCGGTAAGGATAATGACCGGAACACCCGCGTCGATTTTTTTCAGTTCTTTCATTGTCCCGATGCCGTCCATGTTCGGCATTTTCAGATCAATAAGGGCGGCATCCGGTCTTTCCGTTCTGAACAACTCGATGGCGCTCAACCCATCTTCAGCTTCGAGAGGAAGGAAACCCTCCTCCTGCAGGACGTCCCGCACTATTCCCCTTAAATCCCTGTCATCATCTACGATCAGCACTCTATTCATGTCCGTCCTCTCCCGGGAATTTTCGTTATTATGTGCTCTCAACTATCTTTTCCTCCACCAGGGGGAGGTAAATCCTGAATTCGGTCCCCTCGCCTGACCTGCTGCGTACGTCTATCCGTCCGCCGTGCTGTTCGATGATACCGTATACAATAGAAAGACCCAGCCCGTTGCCTCTGCCCGAGTCTTTTGTAGTGAAAAAGGGCTCGAACATGCGCTCCCTGGTCTCTTCGTCCATGCCCCTGCCGCTGTCAGAAATCATAACACGGACGTACTTCCTGCGTCCCCCCTTCTGCCTGTCGGCTGCCTCCTTGTCTTCTATAATCACCGACGCGCTCTCCATGCTCAACCTTCCGCCGCCGGGCATAGCGTCCCGCGCATTCACGCACAGGTTCATGATGACCTGTTCTATCTGGACGGGATCGGCCTTTATGACCATCTCACTTTCCGAAAGGGAAAGCTCCAGGCGGACGTCCTCTCCCAGAATATTGGCCAGGAGCGGCTTCATCTTTCTGATGAGTGTATTGATTTCGGTCGGATGCAGGATTGTCGTCTGTGTCCGGCTGAAGGTGAGAAGGCTCTGGATAAGGCCCTTTGCTTTTGTGACGGACATATTGACACGCCGGGTATAATCCCGGAGGGGACTGTTATCATATAATTTCCTTTCCAGCATGTAGACCGAACCCTCAACAGTCGAGAGGATATTGTTGAAGTCATGGGCAATACCCCGTGCGAGCGTGCCGATGGCTTCCATTGTCCGGGCGAGCCTGAGTTTCTCTTCAAGAGACTTTTTCTCTTTCTCTCTCTCCCTCAGATTCTCCGACATCGCATTGAAAGCCTCTGCGAGTCTTCCCACCTCATCGTGTGTCTCTACAGGCACTTTCCCGACCGACTCACCCATGCCCAGCGACTTCACCGCATCGGTCAGACGTGTAAGAGGCAGGGTAACCCTCCTGATCGCAAAGAAGATAATTATCGCGCCCATGAAAAGAAATATTGCCGCGATCATGGCGCTCCTGACCAGGATGGTCGCCGTCTCACTGCCGAGAGCCTTCTTGTCCATGACAACCCGTACAAAACCTATGACACTTTCTTTTCTGACGGGAGGCGTATCCTCGAAGTAAAGCAGTTCCGGCGGGGCTGCGTGCAACATCAATGTAACCGGCGAGACTATCTCTATAGCGTCTGCGCTTTCCGAGACGACCGGCAGTTCCACACCAGAGACCATTGACGTGAACTCTTCGGTATTGCCGCTGAAAGATCTTTTTTCCTCATCGAACAGGACCCTCCTGTCCGCGGTCAGCACCTGGACCGCAAGGACGTTTTTCTGTTTGAGGACGGCCCGCGCCGCGTCCCTCAACAATGTCCTGTTTTCCGCGAAGACAGCTGTCTTCGAACCGTAAGCGAGAAGCGCGGAAAGTGCCTTACCCTCCTTTACGAGGTTTTCCTTGACCCGGCTCTTCTGATAATAGACAAAGAAAAGAGCGAAGATTGCCGACAGGATCATGATCGAAATGGAAAACGACCTGAAGACTCTGAAACTGAAACTCTCTCTTAAGTTCTTAATCCACATTCTTCGCCCATCCCGCTGTGTTCTTATTTGACTCTATGCCAAGCTTCCGCAGAACCTTACTGTTGACGATGATCCCGGATACCCTCGCATCAACTCTTATCTGACCCGGTGCGCCCGCTTCATGAAGCCTTTTCGATATTGCACCCGCCTGGGCACCCATATCGAAGGAGCCCACGGTTAGCGCCGCTGCCGCTCCCATATCGACATATTTTTTCGAGAAAGTGAAAATCGGGACCTTGCTTTCAAATGAGAAAAGGAGCATGTAATCTACGGTCGCGGAGTTCAGCAGCCCCGGTTCGGGCAGCATCCAGAATATGTCTATTCTTTCCTTCAGGCTGTCCATCAGTGAAGGCACGGAGCCGGATGTTTCCGCCTTTTCGGCCACGAGCTCGATCCCCCTTGCCGCAGCCTCTCTCATCGCCTCTTTTACGTAGGCATCCGAGTTGTTCGGATCATACACCAGCCCGATCCTCTTCGCCCCCGGGAACAGCCTTGTCATGGCATCGAGGTATTTCGCAGGTGATATATACATGCTGACTCCAGATATATTCCTTCCTTCGCCGTCAGACAGAGGAGCGGGGACCATGACATAGATTACCGGCAGATTTTCGACACTCCGCACCTTCGCGAGCGCGTCCATCCCTATCGCGACCACAACATCGGGATGGAGCCGATAGATCTGGCTGGTCACCGCATCCTGGTCCGGGGTTAGCGTTGTTACGCTGCAGTCGCAGGAACTTCGAAAACCTTCAAGGGCCTCGTTATAGGGCCCGATATCGGCGCTCTTCAGAACTGCCGCTTCATAAGCCCACGAACGTCCGGCAAGGCAGAGTATGATTAACAGAATTAAAAGGAATGATATCCTTCTTTTCATCCGTCCCCACGGAAATGTTTTCAATGAGTTATGATAACGTAACCACCGTTAAAATTCTATATTATTGTAACGCATCCGCTGCTTAGTTACATAAATACGGCCTTTTTCGGCCGTCACCTCTGCGAAAGCCGCGTCTCTTTTTTTAGAATGCATTCCTGCGCGCCGGCAGACGGGCCCGATTGCTACCGGGAATGAGTCAAACGTGAGGCGGTCTCTTCTTGATAAGGGGGTATAAAGGGGTAAATATGACTCCGGCGGTGCCTCTCTTTTAAACAGGGAATTCCGCTATGCCAGCCCGTATTTGACGTCCTGCCTGACCATCGTTTCCAGGGTAGCATCGAGATAGGGCTTTCTGCAGTCCACTCCGTCCATGTCGCCGTCGCGGACGAATTTCATGTAGCGACAGCCTCCGAAGCATAAGGGAAGATAGGCGCAGTCGAGACATTCTTTGTTCTTCCAGCTATCCCGCCCATGAGGTTGTCTCCCCAGGGGCACTCCGCTTTTCAGGTGGCCGACCTTGAATTCCTCCCTGCCGATCATACCGGGACATTTGTAGATACTCCCGTCATAGTTGACCAGCAAGTGGAGATCCATATCCATCGAGCAGACTGCGGGCCCTATCCTGTTTGTCTTATAACCACCTCTGAGTATTTCTTCTCTCAACATCAGGGTCGCTTCCGCAATCCATTCTTCATTATATGTGACACAACCATCACGAAAGCCGGCAGGAGCGATACCTTCGCTTTCGTTAGTTACAGGCTCAAAGCGTATGCTCCGGATTTTTTCGGGGGTGAGACCGCGCTCCCCGAGATCATCAAGCAGTTGCGGGAAAACCCCGTAATTGTGCTCCATGTAATTTCCCGTCACGGTGACTTTCAGGATATCACTGACTTCCCGAAGGTTCTTCACGATGGCATCGAAGGAGCCTTTCCCGCCTTTGAAAGGCCTGCACCGGTTATGTATGTATTCAGGCCCGTCGATCGGCACGGCAACCTCCTTAAGGCCGGCATAGGCAAGACTCTCAGCCATGCGAGCAGTCAGGAGACTTCCGTTTGTATTCATATAGCCAAGATACAGAATGCCGTTTTCATCGGCGCACTTCTTCAATCTTCGCGACAGAGACAATACGGCATCCTCGCTTAAGAGCGGTTCGCCACCATAGAAGGTGACAATAATCTTTTCATCGCCCTTTCTCCCTTCGAGCGATTCTGCCCACTTCTCCACAGCAGCGGTAACAGATTCAGCGGTTTCATCGGTCATATAAAGCCAGCCCTTCCTCCGCCCTTCGAAGCAATAAATACAATTGAGATTACAGTCCAGGTTCACGGCAACTTTGAGGCCCAGAACCCTGCTTTCCGCATTCAGGCACTCCATGAATCCAAGCATCTCCCTTAGCTCCTCTTCGCGACTGCCGACCAGTATGCCGAGACCTGTCAGAGTGTTTTGCTCTTCTTTGGTGACGACGCCGGACTTCAAGTCCTCCAGCATGGAGTCAGGAACTGAGATGATGGAAGCCTTCCTGGTAGAAAAGAGTATCACCGATGAGGAGTCATCAGGATCGGGATAAATTAGACAATATTTGGAGAGTGTCATAACTGACTCGTTAAAGGGAGGGAAGGGACACGCCCCTTCCCTCGTTCATTCCGCTTACTTGATCATTCTCGCACCGCCGCCCGCGGCGCAGCATGCAAACAGCGCAATGTCTTTCGTCTTCATACCCTCCGTTAGCACCTTGACTCGATTCTTCACCTTCTTTGCCTCCTTAAGGGAATAGGCATCCCAAGGGGATGCATGCTATAATTTTACCCTTATCCCTCCCTCTACCCAACGATCAGCATTCTTGTAAGTATCGGTCCAGTACTGAGAGCCGTTAAAGACATTGTGGACGGTCAGAAATCCCTCGACAGTATATCCTTTCCCCTTATAAAGTGTTTTAATCGCATTGGCGTCAAAGACAAAGGCGTTGTATTTGGCGTTCATGAAGTCGCTGGCATTCCACCAGATGTACCGCCCCCTTAGAGAGGCACGAAAGGTCTTCCCGTCGTCGTATTTGAGCGCCAAATCGTAAGTATATTGGGGGTTGTCCTTGATCTCTTCATCCGTCTCAAGGTCCTCGCTGTGAACGTATGTCGTCGCAGCCCAGAAGGTAAAGTTATGGAAGGGCATCGTCTTCATATCAACTTCGAAGCCCCGCCTTTGCAGCCTGCCCCCGTTCACTACAGTCCAGGTGCCCTCCTCTGCTGAAATATCCATGTTCTCGAGGGCATCATGAACGTCGTGTATGAAGCCGGTTACCTTGATCCATACATATCTCAGCGCCCCTGTCTCGACCCCGGCCTGGTAGGACCACACAGTCTCTGATGTAAGGTCAGGGTTCTTTCGGAAATATACGCTGTCAGAATAAAGAGCGCCTATAGGGGGAATGCTGAAACCCCGGGCGATGTCAGCCCGAAACAGGGTCTTCTCCGCAATCTCATATGTCAATCCAAGACTCGGGCTGACGATATTCTCTCCCAGGCTTGTATCTTCTATGTTGACATAATCGTATCTGATGCCGGGTGTCAGGGTCAGCTTATCCAATGAAATCGTGTCGTTGACGAAGACCGCGGCGGACTGTTCATCGAACCGTTGACCGCCCAACGCATCTGCTCTCGTCCAACTCGAGTCATAATCGAATCCCACTACTACTGAATGTATCCCCTGCCTCAAGTTCCACTTCGCACTGCCGCCGTACACCCCCTCCTTATCAGTGGAAGTGTCTTCGGAAAGTTCGACAAGGTCCTTGGTCAGAAAATCGAGCTTTTCGTGCGCGGCCCTGAGTGAGACATCGAGAGTCATTTCATCGCTCAGTCTGCTGTTTACGGAGAGTGTGGAAAGGAGCGTCTCTGTTCTGTCCTCGAACTTGTATCCAAGATACCCGAAATCCCCTTCCGTTCTGTGGTTCTTTCCGTAAAGGAAGGTCAGAACCGCAGTCGTGTCCTTTTCAATATCATACGATAACTTTCCATAAAAATTGTTCTGCCAGTTGTCTTCCCATGTTCTCAGGCCGTCAGTCTGGAGTCTACCGGCAAAGAGATACCATCCGAACTTGTCCTTTTTCCCCGCGAAGGAACCCCTGAAATCTCCAGTATTACTTTCGCCGTATGACCCTGAAAGAAGGCCCTTTGTCTCCTGCTTCGCCGAAGGCGGCTTAGTGATGACATTGACTATCCCCCCTAAGGACGAGCCCCAGACAGAAGAGGCGGGGCCCTCGATCACCTCGACCCTCTCGATCATCTGGACCGGTATAAGAGCTGGATCGGGCACGCCCCCAACAAGATTAAGATTATTCAGACTCACCCCGTCGATCAAAATTACCACATGCTCGTTGCGGGAGCCCTGAATCTGGGCTGCAGCAATGTTTCCGGGACTCGCCCCTGCAAAAGATACCTGTACGCCGTTTATAGTATTGAGCACGTCGGCCAGGGTATGGGCATTCATCAGCTCGATATCATCCGCGGTCACGACCTCCACGTTCTCTGCGACGCGCGAGATAGATTTAAGGCTCCGGGTTGTCGAGATAACCTTCAACTCCTCCGGTTTGAAATACAGGAGCAGAAAGTTCTTCTCCTGTTGAGTCATGGAAAAAGAAGGGACCGTAATGCAGAAGATGGTAAAAAGGATTACCAGGAATATGAGAGTTTTTCTAACCATATAGCCTCGCCCCCAAAACACAAATTATATTAACGACAGAAAAGTCCGGAACAGTATACCTGATATAGAGCGGGGTTTTCCACGACACGCAAAAAAATTTGCTATCCGAACCGGACAATACTATTTGGCCCTTCTCACCTCCGCTACCTGTATCCTCGTCACGGCACGTTCAAGGGAAGACTCTGCACGCGCAAAATCTATCTCTTCAGCTTTTCTAAGTCTCTCCTCTGCCCGTTTCATGGCCGCTTTGGCCCTGTCAACGTCGATATCCTCGGACCTCTCGGCACTGTCGGCCAGGACAAGCACTTTTTCCGGCCCGACCTCAGAGTATCCCCAGTTCACAAAGAAATATATTGACTGGTTCCCCTTTTTCGCGGTGAGCATGCCTATTTTCAGGGTAGTGACAAAGGGGACATGGCCCGGCAGTACTCCAAATTCCCCCTCGCTGCCGCTGGAAGTGACCCCGTCAACCTCCTCGCTGAACACAAGCCCCTGGGGGGTGACTATTTCGAGAAGCAGTTTTCCTTCACCCATTCTTTCTACCTCGACCAGCCGAGTTTCTTCGCGTTCTCCTCAACCTCTTCGATGCCGCCGGTCATGTAGAATGCCTGCTCGGGCACGTCGTCGTACTGTCCCTCTACAATCGCTTTGAAGCTTTTTATGGTATCTTCGACCTTGACATACTTGCCCGGCCGGCCCGTAAAGACCTCGGCGACGTGGAAGGGCTGGCTGAGGAACCTCTGTATCTTTCTCGCCCTAGCGACAGTCAGTTTGTCGTCTTCGGACAGCTCTTCCATACCGAGAATGGCGATGATGTCCTGCAGTTCCTTGTATCTCTGGAGAATCTTCTGGACGCTTCTGGCGACCCCGTAATGTTCTTCTCCGATGACCTTGGGATCGAGGATTCTCGATGTGGAGTCCAGAGGATCCACAGCGGGGTAAATCCCGAGTTCCGAAATCTGCCTGGAGAGAACGACCGTGCCGTCCAGATGTGTAAAGGCCGTCGCGACCGCGGGGTCGGTAAGGTCGTCGGCAGGCACGTAAATCGCCTGCATTGACGTGATAGCACCCTTCTTGGTGGTCGTGATCCTCTCCTGGAGATTGCCCATGTCCGTACCGAGTGTGGGCTGATATCCGACCGCGGAAGGCATTCTGCCGAGAAGAGCGGAAAGCTCTGCGCCGGCCAGCGTATATCTGAAAATGTTATCGATAAATATAAGGACGTCCTGTCCCTCGTCCCTGAAGTATTCCGCGCACGTCAGAGCTGTCAGGGCAACCCTTGCCCTTGCTCCCGGAGGCTCATTCATCTGGCCGTATACCAGGGCGACTTTTTCGAGAACTCCCGAATGCTTCATTTCACCGTAAAGGTCGTTTCCTTCCCTCGTCCTCTCTCCGACACCCGCAAAGACCGAAACGCCGCCGTGTTTCATGGCGATGTTATGGATCATCTCCATGATAACAACGGTCTTTCCGACGCCCGCGCCGCCAAACATCCCCATCTTGCCGCCCCTGACGAAGGGCACCAGCAGGTCGAAGACCTTAACGCCCGTCTCAAACACCTGCGTAACCGGCTCCTGCTCCACAAAATCCGGTGCAGTCCTGTGTATCGGCAGCCTCGTCTCGGCGTTTATGGGGCCCAGGTTGTCCACTCCCTCGCCTATTACATTCATTATCCTTCCAAGAGAAGCCTTGCCGACCGGGACCGTGATGGGCTGGCCCGTGTCGACCGCCGGCATCCCCCTGACAAGGCCGTCCGTGGCAGACATTGCAACGGTCCTCACTTTGTTGTCCCCAAGATGCGACGCCACTTCGAGAGTGACCTTGATGTCGGGAATGCCCTTATCGGGGTCCCCCTTCTGATCGACCGTTACTGCGTTCAGAATGTCGGGCAGCGTTTCTTCGAACTCGACATCCACAACGGCTCCGATAACCTGTGAGACCTTTCCTGTATTCATCTGCTTACCCCCATCTCTATGTATGAAATCACCATCATTATCCTTTCATCGCCTCCACGCCGCCGACGATATCCATAAGCTCCTTGGTAATCGTGGCCTGCCGTGCCTTGTTGAACTGAAGCGTAAGTCTTTCGATCATTTCGCTGGCGCTCTTGGTGGCATTCTCCATGGCGGCCATCCTCGCCGCCTCTTCCGAAGCCTGCGACTCAAGCAGCGCCCTGAATATCTGTATCTCGACATTTTTAGGTACCAGACTGCTGAATATCTCCTGCCGTGAAGGCTCAAAAACAAAGTTCTGGGAGGGCGCGGTGCCTTCTTCGTGCTCGATCGGGGCAAGGGGAAGGAGCCTCGAAATCACGACCTTCTGCGATACTACGGTCTTGAACTCATTATAAATCAGGACGACCTCGTCGACTGTCTCGTTCAGATAATTCTCTATGATGTCCGCTGCGATCTCCTCCGCATTGGCATAGCTTATTTTCCCCGAGATGCCCGTCCATGCCTTCCGCATCTCCACGCCCCTTCTCCTGAAGTAGTCCCTCGCCTTTCTGCCCACCACGCTGGGGGTTGCCTGCAGGTCCTCATTCTCCAGATCGGCCAAATACCTCGTGGCTGCCTTCATTATGTTCGCGTTAAAGGCCCCACAGAGCCCCCTGTCGCTCGTCAGAACAACCACCTCGATATTCTTCCGGGGTCTCGCCTCCAGGAGTGGATGGGCCCGGCTCTCGGCAGCCGTAGACAGGTTCGAAAGTATTTCGCCCATCCTTTCGGCATAGGGCCTCATTTCCAGCATCCTCTGCTGCGCCTTTCTGAACTTCGCAGCGGCGACCATTTTCATGGCCTTCGTAATCTTGCTGGTGCTTTCGACCGCCTTGATCCGTCTCTTGATATCTCTTAATGTAGCCATTTTCTTCCCTTATCTACCGATTCCTGCGGCCTCACTAAGGCTGAAAACCCTTCTTGAAGTCTTCAATAGCCGCGGTCAGCTTGGCCTTGATGTCGTCGTCGATCGCCTTTTTCTGTTCCAGCTCCTTCTTGACTTCCGCCTTCCGGTCGTTCATATACCTGACGAGATCCTCCTGGAACTTCGATATCGATTCCACGGGAACGTCATCGACAAATCCCTGGGTGGCGGCGAAAAGGACGCATACCTGGTCTGTCATGGACATCGGCACATACTGGTTCTGCTTCAGGAGTTCGACCATCCTCTTGCCTCTTTCAATCTGCGCCAGAGTCGCCTTGTCGAGGTCGCTGCCGAACTGTGCGAAAGCCGCCAGCTCCCTGAACTGGGCAAGGTCCAGCCTCAGCGTACCTGCGACCTGTTTCATGGCCTTCGTCTGGGCCGCACCGCCGACTCGGCTGACCGAAAGGCCGACGTTGACTGCGGGCCGCACACCGGCGTAAAAGAGTTCCGGTTCGAGGTAAATCTGACCGTCCGTAATCGATATGACGTTCGTGGGGATATACCCTGAAACGTCACCGGCCTGTGTCTCGATTATCGGGAGAGCAGTCAGTGAACCGCCTCCGAGTTCGTCCGAAACCCTCGCCGCCCTCTCGAGCAGCCTTGAATGGAGATAGAATACGTCGCCCGGAAATGCCTCACGTCCCGGAGGGCGCCTGAGGAGAAGCGAAAGCTGACGGTAGGCGGTGGCCTGTTTGCTGAGGTCGTCGTAAATGATCAGCGCATGCCGTCCGCTGTCCCGGAAATATTCTCCCATCGCGCACCCCGTATATGGCGCTATATACTGCAACGGCGCAGGCTCGCTGGCCGTGGCGGAGACTATAATGGTATGCTCCATGGCGCCGTTCTCTTCCAGGACCTTCATCACACTCGCCACATTGGAACGTTTCTGGCCGACCGCAACATAAATGCAGGTAACATCCCCGCCCTTCTGGTTGATGATGGCGTCTATGCCTATGGCGGTCTTGCCGGTCTGACGGTCGCCGATTATAAGCTCTCTCTGTCCCCTTCCGACCGGTATCATGGAATCTATCGCCTTCAGTCCGGTCTGCATCGGCTGGTTAACGGGCTGCCTCTCGATGATTCCGGGGGCAAGCATGTCTACTATCCTCATCTCGGAGGTGTTTATCGGACCTTTTCCGTCGATGGGCTGTCCTATTGCGTTTACGACCCTGCCCCTGAGAGCCTCGCCCACCGGTACGGACATGATCCTGCCCGTGCGTTTTACCACATCGCCTTCATGGATAAGTGAATCTTCACCGAAGAGAACGGCACCGACGCTGTCTTCTTCAAGGTTCAGCGCCATGCCCATAACCCCGTTGGGGAACTCCAGCAGTTCGGACGCCATGCATTTATCCAGCCCGTAGATCCTGGCGATACCGTCACCGACCGACATGACCGTACCGACCTCGCTGACATCAACCTTCTTCTCGAAGTCAGTGATCTGCTTCCTCAAAAGTTCACTTATCTCGTCTACTTTAATCTCCATCTCTTCACCCCTTTATAAGCTCATCTTTCAAAAGCCGAAGCTGGCCTTTAATGCTGCTGTCGTACATGGTGCTGCCCACCTTGACCAGCACGCCGCCCAGCAGGGACGGATCCATTACATACTCGATGTCTACGTCCCTGTCAATAAGTCCCTTAAGTGAATTCTTCAGACGCCTTTCATAATCTCCCCCGATCTCCACAGGAGACAGTACAACGGCCTTCGCCCGCTTCTTCTTTTCAAGATAGATGGCCGTGGCAGTCTTTATTATCTGTGAAAGGCCGGCGATCGCCTTGATTCCGGCGATGTGAACGACAAATTTGGTGACCGTCTCCGACAGCTTCGCCTTTTCCGCGACCTGTCTCAGCGCCTTCTCTCTCTCTTCCCCGGTAAATCCCGGGTTTATGAGAACACTCCTGAACTCCCTGCTTTCCTCCATCATCTTCTCGATCACAGAGAGTTCGGCGATGGCCCTGGGAGCATCCTCCAGGCCGACGGCACTGATCAATGTTTTGGCGTACTTTTTGGCTTCCTTTAGCGGTTTCACTTTTTACCCTCTATTTTTGAGACCGATTCTTCGAGCAGTTTCATCTGCTCTTCCTTGGTCATTTTCTCCCTGAGTTTCTTTTCGGCGAGCTCCATGGCGATTTCAACGGCCTCGTCCCTTATCGATGATTTGGCCTGTCTGACCTCGAAGTCGATATTGTTCCTGGCCTGCTCCAGGATTCTCTCCTTCATCTTCTCGCCTTCTTCGACAAGTCTCCCTTTCTCCTTCTCGCCCGAGATCTTCGAAGACGCGATAATTTCCTCGATCTCTTTGTCCTTGACCCTGAGCCTCTCCTCCACCTGGGCTAGTGCCTTCTCGGCCAGCTCCCTGGCCTGCTTTGCTTCATTCAGACTCTGTTCAATAAGTTCCGTCCGGCGCTTGAAGTAGCCCTTGACGTCCATCTTTTTGAACAGGTAGACCAGCAGGAAGACAAGTATGAGAAAATTGACTACCGGCCAGAGAAATTCCTTGAAAAGAGACTCGTGCATCTCCCCGCCTTCGGCTGCAAAGGCAACGGAGACAGACATGACAGACATGACAAACGCCAAGGGGAAAGAATGAAATATTATGGAGATTATTCTTTTCGCTTTTTGACTGATTTCCGACTTCAGGCTTTTTTTCATTACGCCCCTACCAGCTTTCTGACTATTTCTTCGGAGAACCGTTCAACGTCCGCCCTGAGGGCCTGCCTGGCCCTGGAGACCTCTCCCTTCAGTTCCTCTCTCGCCGTCTGTATCATGGCAGCCGAGCTTTCCTCTGCCTCGGAGAGGAAAGTCTTCTGCATTTCCAGCCCCTCCGATCTCATTGAATCGAAGACCTCCCTGGCCTTGGCGCGGGACGCAGCTATTTCTTTGTTCATCCTTTCGATACCCTCTTCTTTCCTGCGTTCCATCTCTTTTGCGGCATCGAGCGAACCCTTGACGGTGTTATCTCTCTCTTCGAAGATCTTCAGAACGGGTTTGTAAAGGATGATATTGAGAATAAAAATCAGCGCCAGGAAATTTACGGTAAGGAGAATAAGCCAGTTTAGCTGAATATTGAGCATCGTATCCTCTTCTTCCTGAGATATTATTGATCGAAAACCTACGAAGACTATCACATCGAGGAAAAGTTTGTCAAGACATTTTATATTTAGAAATAAGAGGTTATCTAAAAATTTACCTATAAGTCGATAAGTTATCTTTATTCTTCGCAAACGAGGGGGGGAACAGGCCGTTCATTCCCGTTCCCCCATCGAGGGCGCTACCAGTTTTTTTATGGTCAACCCCTGCACCAGGATCGAGAATAATACGATGCTGTATGTCATGGTTATCACCACATCCCTCTCCCGTCCGTGGGGAAGTGACAACGCCAGGGCCACGGCTATGCCGCCCCGCAGTCCTCCCCAGGTCATTACCTTCAGGGCATCGGCGGGCAGTTTGACCAGGAGCCGCATCAGGGAGAGGGGGATTCCGACGGACACCAGACGGGCCAGAAGCGCGACCGCTATCGCAACGGCTCCCGCGACAAGGTAGGGGCCCGAGAGGGTCACCACCAGGAGTTCGAGGCCTATCATGACAAAGAGAAGGGAATTCAGGATCACGTCGACAAGTTCCCAGAACATATCGAGGTTGTGACGGGTCTTTTCGGACATGGCGAATTTCCGCCCCCGGTTCCCGATCAGGAGGCCGGCAACCACTATTGCAATCGGTCCGGATGTATGCAGCGACGCAGCCAGTGCATACCCTCCCGTCACCAGGGCCAGGGTCACAAGGATTTCCACCTGATAATTGTCTATGCTCTTCAAAACCCTGTACGCCAGCCATCCCAGCATAAGGCCGAGGACGAACCCGCCTAAAGCCTCTTCGAGAAAAAGGAATAAAGCCCCCTGCAAAGACGCTGCGCGCTCTCCCGAGGCCATGCCGGCCAGAACTACAAAGACAACCACCCCCACACCGTCGTTAAACAGGGATTCACCCGAAATTATTATTTCCAGACTCTTGGGCGCCCCGGACTTCCTCAGGATACCCAGAACCGCAATGGGGTCGGTGGGGGAAATAAGCGCCCCGAAAAGGAGGCTCGTAATAAACCTCAGATTCAGTCCAAGCCATCCGGAGACGTAATATATGATTGTGCCGGTAACGAAAGTGGAGATGACGACTCCCGCCGTAGCAAATGTGCCTATCTCCCATTTGCGTTTCAGCAGTTCCTCGCTGTCGACATGCAGGGAGCCTGCAAATAGCAGGAACCCGAGCATCCCCACCATCAAAGACTTGTTGAAGTTGATATTATGGAGGAAAGACTTCCAGTGTTCCTCGATGCCGAGCGTGGAGGGGACCAGACGTCCGAGGGTCACAAGTCCCAGAGACACCAGAATCGAGATCAGCATCAGGCCTATAGTATTGGGCAGCTTGATGAACCGGTGATTCAGGTAGCCGAATGTCGCCGAAAGCGTTATGAGGACAGCGACGATATTGAATAGATTCATCTTCCCCCCAAATAAGCTATATTATACGTTCTTTATTACAAGAAGTGGAGCGGCGGCAGTAACGCTTCACTACCTCTTTTCCTCCCTTGACCCTTCCCGCGGGACTGGGCTAGAATTATTTATAATGCATTTTATATATTCCGAATATCTGACTGTCGCCGCGAAGGCGCGTACCTCTTAAAAAAACTCCGTCGATGGAAAATCTCTCTCTGGAACTGCTCGAATTTCGCAAATTACTATCCATAATTTCGGCTTTAGCAAACAGCGAGGCATCCGGGAAGCGCGTACTGGAGGTGCTTCCCCTGGGGAGCAAAGACGACATTCTGGCACGTCAAAGGCGGATCGGGGAAATCATCAGGATGTCCCAGGAGGGCTTCCCGCTCAGGCTCTCGGCCTTCAGCGGTCTGTCTTCTCTCATGCTGAAAGTCAGGCCCGCGGGCGCCGTGCTGGAGGCAGGGGAACTGGCGGGTTTCATGCCGGTGCTCGAAATAGCCGAGACTGTATCCGAACAGATCGCCGTCAGGGACGACCTCCCGGCGCTGAAGGAGTATGCCGGAGACTTGACCGGGTTTCCGGACATTCTGAGACTTCTCAGACGGTCCGTGGACAGTGAAGGCAATATACTTGACGGCGCGTCCGCCATGCTTTCGGACCTGAGGGAACGGACGAGGAGACTCGATGCCAGAATAGTGAAGAGGCTCGAAGAGATGGTGCGGGACGAAAGCCTCTCGGTCTTCCTCCAGGACGATTTCATAACAAAGAGGTCGGGAAGGTGGGTCATCCCCGTAAGGATGGATTCCAAGGGACAGGTCGCGGGCGTGGTGCACGATGTCTCGAAGTCGGGCGAAACCGCTTTCGTCGAACCCCTCGCAATCATAAACCTCGCAAACGAACTTGAAAACCTCATTGCGGAACAGAGGGCCGAGGAAATACGTATTCTGAGAAATATTTCTGCCGCGATACGCGAGGCGGCCGATGGCATAGCCGCCGAGTACGAGACTGTCGTCGGCCTCGATATCCTTAACTGCATGGCCCGCTTCGCTGAAGAACTGGACATGGAAATACCTTTAATAAATGAAACCGGCGGCATAAGCGTCGCCCGGGCAAGGCATCCCCTTCTTCAACTGGCGTTCAGAAACGCGGGAGGAACCCGGAACATCGTACCTCTGGACATAAAGCTGGGAGACGGCGACACCGTGATGGTTATAACCGGTTCAAACGCGGGCGGCAAGACAATCGCGGTTAAGACCATCGGACTGCTTACCCTGATGGCGCTGTCGGGCATGCCCGTTCCTGCGGACTCTTCGTCCAGTTTTCCCCTCTTAAAGGGTCTCATGGCGGATATGGGAGATGAACAGTCGATAGAGAGCAGCCTCTCCACTTTCTCCGCTCACGTTTCCAACATTTCACGTATCCTCAGGGGAGCAGACGGGGCGACGCTTGTGCTCATAGACGAACTCGGCACCGGCACCGACCCCGAGGAGGGCGCGGCCCTTGCCTGCGCCGTCCTTAATGAGTTGAGACGGAGCGGCGCCCTCGTGTTTGCGACGACCCATCTGGCTCAGATAAAAGGCTTTGTGCACAGGACGGAAGGCATGCTGAACGCCTCGATGGAATTCGACGGAAAAACCCTGTCCCCTCTCTATAAGTTGCGGATAGGGGAACCGGGCCAGTCCCATGCCCTCGAGACGGCAAGGCGCTACGGACTGCCCGACAGCATCGTAGATTCGGCAAAGGCCATGCTCGGCGGCGTCCAGGTCGAATTCGACAACCTCATCGCCGACCTGAACGAGAAGAGAGCGCGTTATGAGGCCGCCCTCGGCGACATGAGCCGCCGGCAGGAAGAAATGGAAAAGGAGAGGGGGCTCCTTGAAGCCGCGCTGGCGGAAGCGGAAGAACGTCGAAAAGAAATATTGGCCGGGTCTTACAGGGAAGCGGCTGAAATGATTTCAGGCGTAAAGAGGGAAATGAACAGCCTGATCGAAGAGCTGAAGGCAAAAGAGAAGACAAAAAGGCGCGAGGTAGTCAGGGAGGTTGAGGCAAAGCAGAGGGAGATTACCGAAAAACTGAGCCGGCTGGAAGGCGACGAGACAGATACGCTCTCAGTTGAGGAGATCGAGGCCGGCGATACCGTATTCATACGTTCGCTGGGATACGACGCTGCAGTGTTAAGCGTGATGGGGCAGCAGAACCGCGTAAAGGTGGCGGCCGGCAACATGGAGATAGAAGTCCCTCTTTCGGACGTCGCCCGCAAAAAGGGAAAGGCGGTTCAGAAGGAGATGCCGGCATTCAGAACGGAGACGATGGAGGAGACAATGTCGTCCAGCATCAACCTGATCGGTCTTAGGGTGGATGACGCCCTCTCGCGACTTGAACCGTTCCTCAATCATGCTTCGCTCGCCGGCCTTCCGGAAGTCACGGTTATCCACGGCCTCGGCACAGGTACGCTGTCGAAGGCGGTAAGGGAATACCTTGAAGGACATCCGCTCGTCGGGAGATTCAGGCCCGGCAAAAAGTATGAGGGCGGCGATGGCGTTACCGTTGTCACAATGGTGTAAGCCAATGCCTTCTCCCATTGCCTCCTGTTTCCTGTATCTTTTCCGTTTATATGTTGATTAACGGGAAATCTCCTGCTATCTTATGAAAAAACGCCGAAAAGTCGGATAAGGGGGTGCGCATGCTGTCACAAATACCGTTCAGACTCGAAAAGGTCAACAGGAAGAACCTGGATAAGGAGATTCTGAGGGCGGCGATCATTGCGGAACTGGATGCGATAAACCTGTATGAACAGCTGGCTGCACTGTTAGGAAACCCCGGGGTGAAAAAAGTCCTCCTTGATGTGGCGAAAGAGGAGAAGACACATGTGGGCGAATTCCAGGCCCTCCTGATGAAGGTGGATAAAGAACAGGAAAGGGAGCTCGAAGAGGGAAGAAGAGAGGTGAATGACCTGACCAGCCGGACCACATAAGCTGCCCTCAGGCCGGGTGATCGGACTCAATCCCCTTCAAACTCTGTCAGGGCAAAAAATTCATATCCGTTTTCGCTGAGTTTTTTTGCCCCGCCTACGTCCGGAAGATTTACGATGAAGGCCATTTCCCGAACAATTCCACCGAGCTTCTCTATGAGAACTGCTGAAGCCAGAGCGGTTCCGCCAGTCGCAAGCAGATCGTCTACCAGAAGGACCCTGGTTCCCGGCCGGAAAGCGTCTTTGTGTATCTCTATAACGTCAGTCCCATACTCCAGTTCGTACTCGTGGCTTATTCTCTCGCCGGGAAGCTTGCCTTTCTTCCTTATAGGGACGAAGCCTTTTCCCAGTGTGTAGGCCAGGGCCCCCCCTATAATAAATCCCCTTGATTCTATCCCCACAATCATATCGAAATTCGTATCTCCCGTAATATATCGCTGGGTAAGGCTGTCTATAACGAGTCTGAAGCCCACCGGGTCCTTTATGAGTGTGGTAATATCCCGGAACATAATCCCTTTTTTGGGATGATCCCGTATCGTCCTTATTCTGGATTTGATCGGCATGGCAGATCTCCTGTTATCCGCATTCGCAGTCGGTGCGCGTGATCCTCGTAATAGTATCGAGGAGCAGCTTCTTCACGTTCTCCGCATTTTTGTTCATAATGGCGAGGATCATCTCCCACGTCACCGGTTCCTCACCTTCCTTCCAGCAGTCGTAATCGGTAGACATGGCGATGGTCTGGTAACAGATTCCCGCCTCCCTCGCCAGGATGACCTCCGGCACGGTGGACATGTTGATCACATCCGCCCCCAGTTTCCTGAACATGTGAGACTCGGCCTTTGTAGAAAACCTCGGTCCTTCGATAGTTACCACCGTGCCCGTCTTATGGTATTTGAAGCGGCATGCCTTTGCCGAATCCGTCAGAAGCGACCTCAGGTACCTGCAGAACGGCTCGTCCATGGGGGTGTGGATCACCTTTTCATCGTGGAAGGTAAGAGGCCTGTGCTTCGTAAAATCGATGAACTGGTCGACGAAGACGAGGTCCCCCGGCTTAATCTTTTCCCTGAGGGACCCGACGGCGGTCGTAGCCAGGATATGCGTACACCCTTCTTTCTTGAGGGCATGGATGTTCGCCTTGAAGTTGACACCGGTCGGGTATATGGAGTGGTCTTTGCCGTGCCTGGCAAGGATTACGGTGTTGACGCCGCCTATCTTCCCTATCGTGAGCGGCGAAGAAGGACTCCCGTAAGGAGTCTTCACCCTTTTCAGCCTGACATTACTGATCAACCCGGGATCGTCGAGCCCTGATCCGCCGATGATGCCGACCTTTATCGCCGCCATTCCCTCTCCTTTATTGGGTGAAGTGACTAAAAAAGATAAATAAAGGAGGAGATGAAAGTCAAGTTCCGGAACTCGGCATATCGCACAATTTAGAAATGTGCTCTCTTCCCCGGTATAAAATGTCCAGAACCCTGAAGTGCCTACAAGCCTTCAAACAGACTTTTGAGTATGCTGAACCTCGACGGCCTTTTCACCCCCTCTTTCAAATCGGGGAGGGCCTTAAGTTCCTTTTCGCCGCCTTCTCCGGCGACTTTCACTGCAAGATCCCTTATCGCGGTGTTCAGTTCCGAATCCGGACTGTAAGAGTTGAAAGGGACCCCCTTGTTCAGGCATTTTATAGCCAGATCATAGGCATTCGGGATTACAGAAAAGATTTCCCGGCCGATGATCTCCTCGGCATCCTTGAGACCTATGTCGCCTTTCTTATGGTACCTGTTGACGATCAACTTGACCCTGTTGCGCGAAATAGACCGTTCGAAATAGGAGAGGTGCCTCCGGACATTCTTGATGCCTGGAAGACTGAGCACGAAAGGAAGCAGCAGGAGGTCGGACACTCTTACAGCCGCCATGGTCCTCCTGTCCAGAACGGTTTGCGTATCGATGATGATATAGTCAAACATTTTTTTCAGCAGTTCGAGGACCTTCCCCAGTTCATCCTCCGAAATTGAAACGCCTTCTTCAACTCTATGAGGTTCGGCCAGAACAAAAATTCCTGAATCATGCCTGGTCACGACACTCTTGAGAAAACGTCTGTCAAGCCGGCTGATGTTCACGGTAACATCGCTTATGGTGTACGAAGGGCTGAGATTGAGAAAAGTGCTGACATCGCCCGCGCTGAGATCAAGGTCTACAAGGATGGTGGATTTGCCGGAAAGCTGGAAAATGTTCGCCGCGAGATTTATTGCAAGGGTCGTAACGCCCACTCCTCCCTTGGGACTGAAAAGAGCGCAGATGCGGCCCGTCTTGTCCTTCGGAACGGCTTCCAAACCCCATACCCTCTCCAGTTTCCGGAAAGCGGAGACAAGATCGGCTTCATTAATCGGCCTGAGGAGATATTCCGCCGCCCCGGCCCTCATTGCACTTAGAATTGTCTCGGTCGAAGAGTCATCGCAGACAGCAAATATACTCGTACCGGGAAAACGGTCAAGGACAGTACTGATCTTCTTTATGTCAGCACCCTGTTCGCCACATATGTCCATAATGATAACAGAGGGCTTCTTCTTATGGATCATTTCGTAGCCAGTGTTGAAGTTTGAGGCAACACCTTCGACGTCCACCGGAATATCAGACTTCCTGATGTACTGCACCATGGCATTTATGGAATTGACGTCAGTGTCAATGACCACTACCGACATTCCCTTCGGCATACGTACCCCCTTTGAGCGATTAATGCGTCAGCACCTTGAAGCCGCCCTCCCGCGTCATTTCGATAAGCCCGGAGGAGAAGTGACGGAGTGTATTGCATCATGACACACTCCATTCAACCGCAGTCTATCATGCGAAAGGTGGCATGTCAATCCATACTTTGGTACTAAATTAAAGTGGACTGAGAATCTAACGCCAGGTCAGAGTGCTGGTCCATAAGTTCATGCTTCGGGAGAGCGCCATACCCGATCGTGTCCCTGCCTTCGCGAAGAGGGCAAGTCATTTGTTCAACATGTCGGCAATGGAGACAGGCTATTTCTTCCCCGTCACGAAACTGTGGAAGGCCAGCACGGGACGCTCCCCGATCTGTAAGAACCCGGCCGCCTTCATCTGTCTTTCTATCGTTTCAGCCGTCACTCTAAACGAAAGCGGTGGTCCTTCGGGCGTATCCTCCCTCTTCCAGTCTATCACCGCCAGACTCCCGCCCTTCCGAAGCAGTCGATATGCCTCTTTCGTCATCTTCTCAGGTTCTTCGAGTTCGTGGTGAAGATTTATCATGTAAACCAGGTCGGCTATGCCGTCCGGAAGCGGGACTGAACTCTCTTCCATCTTTAAGGGGATAACCGAGTCCTTCAGTTCCCCGGGGAGGTTTTCCTTCATCCACTTCACCATAACGTCCAGCAAATCACAGGCGTACGTTCTTCCGCCGCTCATCCTCCTGCTGAACTGAAATGCAAAAACACCCGTGCCGGCGCCGATGTCCACAATCGTCCGGGGATTTTCCAGATTAAGGGTATCCCAAATCACATCCGGGTCCAGGTATTCAAGTCTCTTCGGATCGTTGAGTTTCGCCAGCTTCTGGGGGTCGAATTTCTTTGATTCCAAGGGATTAATTGTCATCCGTCCCCTTTGAGTACATAACCGGTGCCCCTCACCGTGTGTATAAGTGCCTTATTGTAGCCCTTGTCTATCTTTTCTCTCAGGAACTTTATGTGGACGTCTACGATATTGGTGCTCGGGTCGAAATTATATCCCCACACATTTTCTATTATCTGCGTCCTGGACAGAACCCTGCCCTTGTTCCTGAGGAGATACTCGATCATGGCAAACTCTTTCGGCGTCAGCAGGATCTCCTTTCCTCCCCTGTAGACCCTCCGTGCCAGGAGGTCAATCCTCAGATCTTCCAGCACCAGCTCGCTGGAAGAATCGGCAGAGCGCCTGAGCAGCGCCTTCAGCCTCGCCAGCAGTTCGGAAAAAGCGAAGGGCTTGGTAAGATAATCGTCGGCGCCGCTTTCGAGGCCTTCCACCTTGCTGTCCACGGAATCGATGGCCGTCAGCATCAAGACAGGTTTCTTCACCCCCTGCTCTCTCAGCTTACGGCACAAATCCATGCCGTTCATGCCCGGCAGCATAATATCAAATATCATGACGTCGTATTCACTCGAAGAGCCCATAAGGAGACCTTCGGCGCCGTCTTCCGCGACATCTACGGTATAAAACTCTTCCTCCAGCCCCTTCTTTATGAAGGCGGCAACATTCTTCTCATCTTCTACCAGCAGTACTCTCATAATCTATATTATATCCGGAGGCAGGGACAAAATTGTTGAAACAGGGGACGTCCCTGTTGACGGCAAACCGTTCAGGTATCTCCCCCCCGAAAATGAACATGAGAAAGCCGGACTGTGATCGTTGCTGAGACCGGGACCGAGGGTCAGAGGCTTAGTATTCCTGTTGCACCCGACCTGCCCGCAACATGGAGAGGCATGTCCCTCCGGAGGATCTGGCGATGCCTCAGGACAGCTGTTTCAGGGCGGTTATTCTGTCCGGACAGATGAGAAAGGCATGCCCATTTCAGCCTTGTACAGGACCGAAGAAGTTCCGCTGCCTCGATATTTGAGATATGCCCTTCCGGACCTGCTATGCGTCTTTTCAGAGAAGCCGGATAAGGCCCCGCATCGAGCATCGACGGTTCATAATTGCTCTCTAAAAATACTGCGTCCATACCTGCCATTATATCTTCCAGGCCGGCGAAAACATGTCCCAGATCGGTCATTATCCCCAGTCGCTTGCCGCCCGCATCTATTACGAAGGCCGCCCCGTCCGCACCGTCATGAGGCGTGGGTACGGATTCGACCGATATTCCTCCGAATTGCAATGTCCCCCCCGCA
>JARRRI010000018.1:0-3989 GCA_037380845.1 Candidatus Sulfobium sp.
GGCCTCTTCCTTCGGCGGCTGGCGCCTTCCCTTCGGGGCCTGGCTCTCCTGGCAGGCATATCGTTTTCCCTTATCGCGGTCTTTCAAGGAATGCGGCCGCCGGTGGTCAGGAGTTACGAGGTCTCGCTCCCGGATCTCCCTCGAAGCCTGGATGGCACGGTAGTCGTTGCAGTCTCGGACCTTCACGTGGGAACCCTCCTGGGGAAGAAATGGCTGGATGCGCGGATAAGACAAGTCCAGGCCCAGCACCCGGACCTCGTTGTACTTCTCGGGGATATCTTGGAAGGCCATGGCCGGCCGCGGCCGGACCTCCTCCGGGACTTGCATCGCCTCTCGGCGCCCCTTGGCGTCTGGGCGGTTCTCGGAAACCACGAATATCACGGCGTGCGAGACGGAGGGACATCGAGGATGTACGACGGCATCCCGGTATTGAGCGACTCCTGGGCCGAGGTAAGGCCGGGACTCCTGCTGGCCGGGGTCGAGGACCTCACGGCGAACCACCGCTCGGGCCGGGGCGGCGACCCGGTATCCAGGGCGCTTGCCGGAAGGCCTCCGGGCGCGACCATCCTCCTTTCCCACACGCCTTGGCGGGCCCGCGAGGCGGCAAGTGAGGGCGTAGGTCTCATGCTCTCCGGCCATACCCACGGCGGCCAGATCTGGCCCTTCGGCTACCTGGTCAAACGCATCTATCCTCTTCTTGGGGGAAGGTACGACGTCGACGGTATGACCGTCATCGTATGCCGTGGGACAGGCACCTGGGGGCCGCGGATGCGCCTCTGGCGTCCCGGCGAGATCCTCCGCATCACGCTGCGGTCGCATTAAGCGGCATTTCCGATCAGAACTTCCACTGATTCCCTCCCTTTGTCTGACGGCTCAGGGGTGGTTGCGCGTCTGTAACGGCTTTGGCCGTCTCAGAGATATACGCGGAGGCACGTCTTTTCCCGGAAAGTGTTAAAATGGAACATGAAGGGAAGAAAAATGATATTTCTCTTCCTGCTCCAGGTTTTACTGTTTCTTGCGCCGGCCTCTGCCGACGACCTTCTGAAAGGCCCGCCTTTTACCGATCCATCCGTTATACAGCCGATGCCCGAAGGCTGGGAAGAGCAGCCCGTCATACATGAGACGGGGAGCCGCCGGCCGGACATCGTCGTCACACTGGACCAGCATCTCTACCCTCTGTTTGCGGACTACATCCGCAAATACGCGGCAAGAGAGAGAATAAGCATAGAGGTTGATGAGGGCACCTGCGGCATCACGGCGGGGAAGCTCGCCCGGAAGACAGCTGACGTAGGCGGCTATTGCTGTCCCCCCGGCGGGGCCGACCGGCTGCCGGGTCTCAGCTTCCACACGGTGGGGATCATGCCCGTGGCTGTCCTGGTGCATCCGGACAACCCGGTCGAGGACCTGGACATCAGACAGGTACGCGAAATCTTCGGCGGCAAGTTTTACCGATGGTCCGAGGTCAAAGACCTCGGCGGCCGGCGCGGGAAGAATATCAGGATCGAGGCGATCGGAAGGCTCCACTGCAAACTCAGGCCCGGCCACTGGGGGCTACTCCTTGACAACGAGGACCTCTTCAGTCCCAGTCTCACCGAGGTCGGGACTATCCCGGACATGATTTCTCTCGTAGCCCGTATGCCCGGGGCGATAGGATACGAAGTGCCGCTTATGGTCGGGAGGTATTCGAAGCAGGGAAAGGTGAAGGTCATCAGTCTTAACGGTGTGGCGCCCGGGGCGCCTGCCCTTGCGGCCGGCCGTTATCCTCTCTACCGCACCCTGAACCTCACCACGTGGGAGGGGAAGGCCGCCAAAAATGAAAAGGCGGAAAAGCTGGTTCGTCAGCTCCTCAGTGAGGCGGAGCACCTTGAAGGCAAGCACGGCTTCGTGCCCGCCTCCTCCCTGAGGAGAAAGGGCTGGAAGTTCAAAGGGGACGAACTGGTCGGGGAGCCCTGATGTTCCGGTCCCTGGAGCGCATATCCCTGACGATGAAGGGACTTTTATTGACCCTCATAGTCGGTACCGCCGCATGGGCCGCTCTCGACTACTTCCAGAGCCGGGCGCTGGAGGGCATTTTCCTCGGCCAGCTCGAAGAGAGGCTCGACCGTGAGGCACAGGAAGACCGTATTCGTTTCGATTCCTATGTGAAGGCCCACCACGAGTCTGTAAAGCTCCTCGTCGCGCAGAAGGGATTCATGGACTACGTTGAACGGAAGTGCCGGGGATGGAAGGGAGCACCCGAAGGTGTGGTCTTCCGCCGGGAACTGCCGGAGTGGCTCCCGAAACCCTCCGTTCTCAGATCCCTGGTGAGGATACGATACGCCCTCCTGCTTGACGGGAAAGGCCGGGTAAGAGAAATATATCAGGCCGTGCCGGAAGCCCCGCCAGGCGCCCTTCTGAAGCCGACGAAGCTTGTTTATCAGCTCAGCCATAACCAGGCCTTTATGACCGAAATTGAGGATGTCCCTTTCCTTGTCGCCTCCGAATCACTGATGGAGCAGGGTGAGGGGAGAAAGCGCAGGACCACCGCCACCCTGATGCTGGCCAGCCCGCTGGACAACTATTTCCTCAAGGCTTCCCAGAGGCCGTACCACGGCCAGATATTCGCGCTGACCTTCGGGCTGGTGACGTCACCGCGCCTTAACAGGATCCTCGTAAGCACCCATCCCGAGCTCCTCCCCCCGGGGGCGGAGCTCGACGCGCTGGGAAAGAAATATCTCATCACCGGCAAGTCATTTTTTGATTACGGCGCCTCCGACCTTACCCTCGGATTCGCCGCCTTCGTCCCCCTCGACGAGGTTGACTCCATGGTGGGTTCGATTATCTCAAGAGACAGACGCCAGCGGGCCATGACCGCCTTTATATTGATATCGGCCTTTGCCCTTATCATGCTGGTGATCACAAGACGCATCGAGCGGGTGGCTGCGAGCATATCGGATTTTTCTCGGCAGGCGCTCCTGGGCAAACCTTATGAAGACATGAAAGGCGACGAATTGCACATTCTGGAAAAGCGGTTTCATCGCCTTACCGAAGAGGTCGTCTCCTCCAGGGAGCAGCTCGTCCAGTCCGAGAAACTCTCCGCCCTGGGGCGGCTGACGGCGAACGTTGCCCACGAGATCCGCCACCCTCTCACATCGATAGGCGGTTTTGCGAGGAGGCTGAACAGGAAATTCCCTGCTGAAACTGTTGAGAAAGAGTATGCGGAGATCATCATCTCGGAAGTGGACAACCTCGAAAAAATACTGAGGAACGTCCTCACCTATTCACGGGGGACCGCACTCGCCCTTGAAAGCCACGACCCCGACGGGATAATCGAAGAATCCCTGAAGATATTCGAGGACAGGTGCCTGGAGCAGTCGATACGCGTCAGCAGGGACCTCGGGGATGTCCCCGAGATAATAGTGGACAGAATCCAGGTGGCGGAGGCCGTAAAAAATCTGCTCTCCAACTCCATCGACGCCATGCCCGACGGCGGGACGCTGACCGTAACCGCCAAGGAGGAGACCCGGCGGGGAAGGCGTTACCTCGTTGTGCAGGTGGCCGACACCGGCCAGGGGATCCCCGCTGACAAGGTACAAATGATCTTCGAGCCCTTCTTCACCACCAAGATCCTCGGAAGGGGCACAGGACTGGGTCTTTCGATCTGCAAGAAGATAGTCGAGGATCACGGCGGCTTCATCAGGGTCGAAAGCCAGATGGACGAGGGTTCCGTGTTCACGCTTTACCTGCCGTACGATAACCGAGGGAACGGCGGAGAGAACCTTTCCCGGCCTTCAAAACTGTAAGTGAGGTCCGATCTGGCGCAAGATAGTCTGGATTTCCCTTGTAAACATTGCCTCCGGATGGTTATAATGCGTACCGATTTTGGCCTGCATTCTGACACTGAGAAAAGTTGACTCTCCCGCCTGTTCTCCCTGTTATCTTGACTAACCCGCTTGGACGTGCTATTGTAAAAGTGAGATTTTAGAGGTTTTTGCGTTCACAAAAAGGCC
>JARRRI010000018.1:4033-42808 GCA_037380845.1 Candidatus Sulfobium sp.
GAACAGTAAAATGGTTCAATGATAGCAAAGGCTTCGGCTTCATCACGAATGATGACGGAAGTGAAGCTTTTGTCCATCACACGGCAATCCAGGGTAACGGCTTTAAGAGTCTTACCGAGGGCGACAGAGTCAGCTTTGACACCGAAAAAGGTCCGAAGGGCCCAAAGGCTATCAATGTCGTTAAACTGTAATTAACAGGGGAGAGGTCCCTTCCGTCCCGAAGGGACCTGCTCATCAAGGAAAGATGAACAACAGCGTCTACAACAGAAGGAATACAGTGAGGCGGGAGAGGCAGCAGCAGAAGCTCGATTCGGGCTCCCTGAAAGCCCGGTTCCCTGAGGTCGCCTCTGTCGTCATAAACATGACTTACAGCCAGCAGGGTCTGCAAAAACCATTGCCCCGTATCGTCAATTTCTTTCCCGACAGTCAGGCGTTCTTCAGGATAGACTGCCTGCACAGGGAATGCGTCGCTGGAGGCTTCGATCTAACCCGGGTTATCACCGAAATGATAAGAGACCGGAGGAAGACAGCGAAAGGAGATCTCAGCTGTGAAGGCGATTATCCTTCCGCCGGCCACTCGGTAATTGTCTATGAAGTTGCCATACAATACATCTAGATGTCCTTTTAGTCAGCATAACAAGAGTTCGCAATAGCCGGGACAGACGTAAGAAAGTTATCGCCGGCAAAGAAAGCTGCCTGCCCCCTAAAGCGTGCCGGGATTGTATTCAGCCGCTTTCTGTTTCCCTCATATCCCGGATATTCGATTCTTGTTCCACGACCGGCAGAAAGCTGCCAGGGCGTGTTAAGACGAGGGAAAGCGCAGTCTTCAGAATAAAACAACATGTGATCCGAATCACTGTCTTTCCAACGAAGAAAAGATTATCCTCATAACATGAAGCTTGGCGAAGCACTGATAGAGGCGGGCCTGATAACAAGACAGCAACTGGATGTAGCGCTCGAGCGACAGACGATGCTCGGCGGCAGGATCGACACAAACATTGTTGAACTCAGGTTTCTGAGCGATGAGGCACTCACACGCTTCCTTGGCAAATTTCTTCGGCTCCCCATTGTCACTACCGAGGCGCTCCGTTACATACCTGCCGAAGTCATCAGGATCGTCGGCAGAAAGATGGCGGAGAATTACATGATCATCCCCTTTGCCCTGGAAAGACAGAAGCTTCATGTTGCAATGCTCAATCCGAAAAATATAAGGGATATCGATAATCTCCGGTTTACTACCGGCTATGAAATTATTCCCTATGTCATAACCGAGTCGCGTTTACTTCATGCCCTTGAAAAATATTATGGGATCAAACGGGAGACCCGGTATATCAGTCTGAAAGACAGGTTTGATCCCGACGCGGGGACGGATGACCTTTCGGAAAGGATTGAGAGGATATCCGGGGAAGCTATCGGAAAGGCTGCTGATAAACGACCCGCGCAGAGATATTCAGAACCGGAAAAAGCGTTGAAAGGGGCTGAGCCCGGGCTCATAGAAGCGCTGCTGCTTAATGCGATGTACACCGCTAAGCTGTTTTATCGGCAGCAGGGTTTATCTCCCGATGACGGGTCGATAGAAGATGAGGTGCTCGCGGCCTGGGCGCGCCTGTCAAAGAAATCAAGCCGGGAAGAGGAAGAAGGACCGTTTTCTCTGGCTGACAGTCCCGGGGCCGGACAGTTGCCCGGCCGCGGTTCAGGCGGTTAAGAGCAAAAGTCTTCCCTGCTTTACCTCCACCACCTCGACATCGAAGTTCGGGGTCTTACCGGTCAGCGGATAGTTGAAGTCTATGACGACGGGGTCTTCTTTGATCCCGACCGGGATGTGTTGGCCGTCTTTCCCGTGCGCAAGCAGCGTCATCCCTGCCTCCGGCGTTAAGTCGGCCGGAAAGCGGCTTCATCTCATGTCGCAGGCGGATAGAACCTCGTTATCCGATACGGCGCGTCGCAGCGTGCTTGCCGGTGTTTTCCCTTTTAATGACGGTTGGGCTCCCGGCCGATGTCTGCCGCTGGTATGCCTGTTCTACGGACCGCCTCCCGGCTCCGTTTTATCGACAGTGGCCCGGACACGGTCAGCCATGCCCCCGGGCGGGAAAAATGGTAATATACCCCATGCATTTTTTTGAATTCATGTATTATCTGGGCTTTTCGGCCAGAAAACATCATTTACTCAGAAACCGGAAACGCCTGCCCCACAAGGTCATCAGCATCGGAAACATCACCGTGGGCGGTACGGGTAAAACGCCCGCCGTGATGGCCGTTGCCGGAGAGGCGATGAGGCGGGGTTTTATGCCTGTGATTCTTACGAGGGGATACAGGGGAAAAGGTAAGGCCCCCTGTTTTGTGACCACCGGTAACGGACCGCTCCTGCCGGTCGGCGAAGCGGGAGATGAGCCGTTCCTGATGGCAGACAGGCTGAGGGGAGTCCCGATAGTAAAGGGGCCTGACCGGTATGAAGACGGCATGTTCGCGCTGCATGCTCCGCAGTCTCCTCTCATTAATCCGCCGGGAGAAATAGTCTTTCTCCTCGATGACGGGTTCCAGCATTTTCGCCTTTACCGTGACAGGGATGTCGTCCTGGTCAACGTTGCAGACCCCTTCGGCAGAAACCTCCTCCTGCCTTTCGGGAAACTGAGGGAGCCGCCGCAGTCCCTGAAGAGGGCGGATATTATTGTTATTACCAAGAATGAAATCGGGGAGGACAACTCGATTTCGCAATGCGGCACCCTGGTTAAGAAATTGAGGAAATACAATTCCGGAGCCCCGGTCTTTCACGCGGCACACATGCCCGTCGCCTGGAGGCTGGGCTCGGGAGAGAGAAAAGATGTCGGATGGATCTCCGGGAAGAAGGTCTTCGGCTTCTGCGCGCTCGGCGACCCTCTTTCCTTCAGGCGGACTCTCACTTCTGCCGGCGCGATTGTCGCAGGATTCAGGGCCTGGAGGGACCACTTCTCTTACGATGAAGCGGACGTCCGCAGGATCATGACGGAGGCCGAAAAATGCGGCGCGGAGTGGATTGTTACTACCGAAAAAGATATAATAAAAATCAGAAACCGGGATTTGGCGGGTTCTCTTCTTACCGCCGAGATCCGGTTTGCAGCTGACGACGGTTTCTACGAAGAGTTGTTCAGTTTTCAGAAGCAGATTCCCGAGGAGGACGATACGTGATCAACTATATAAATGTTAAGAGCAGGGCTAGAACGGAGTTCATCGACATAACCGAGAAAATCCAGGATGCGGTGAAGGAAGCGGGCATCGTGAGCGGTGTCTGCCATATTTATGTCCCCCATACCACGGCTGCCGTAACGATTAACGAGGGCGCGGACCCCAGTGTGCAGCGGGATATCCAGGCCCTCCTGACCAGACTCGTCCCTTTTGAGGGAGACTATCACCACAAGGAGGGCAATGCTTCAGCCCATATCAAGGCCACGGTGGTAGGCATTTCCCAGAATGTATTCATAGATGAGCGGCGGCTTGTCCTCGGCACCTGGCAGTCCGTATTCTTCTGCGAGTTCGACGGCCCGAGACACCGCCGGGTAGCCCTCAAACTCATAAGCGACAAGTAAACCGGCTTCCGCTGGCCGGGTAGCCCGTACAAACTTCTATCGGAGGCGCCGCCATCAAGTGCCGGACGAAGGGACCTTTGACGAACTCTCCTATCTGAGGAAAGAGGTAAGGCGGCTCAGACAATCGCTGAACCTTCTGACCCCCGGTCTCGATGTCATGCTGAAGAGAAGGGGTTTCCGCATTTTCAAGAAAGAACCGTCGGAATTTCTGCTGGCCCCGGGGCCGGAATTGGAGGACGAGTATTATGCCATGCTCGGGAAATATTCCTTCCGGCTGTTTCTTCGCGACGTCATCAAACATCAGGATTTTTTCACACTCGGGGATGTGACCCGTTATGCGACTTCGGGGGTGACCGCAGAATATATCAAATACCTGAAGCGTGCCGGCCTCATCAGGCCAGAGGGGGACGGGTTCGTACTCAACCGGCGGGTGAAGAGCTTCGGGGAAACCCTTGAATGGTACGTTTCCGGCATACTCCGCAGAGAGTTCGGCGCCGAAGCAATCTGGGGCGTGAAGTTCAGGAGACCCAATGTCGGCGGCGACTACGACGTGATCGCAAAGTTTGACGGCTCAATTTTCTACGCGGAGGTGAAGTCTTCTCCCCCGAAGCAGATATACGACAACGAGATCACGGCGTTCTTCGACAGGGTCCTGGACCTTTCACCGGAAATAGCCGTCTTCCTCATGGACACGGAACTGAGAATGAAAGACAAGATCGTCCCGATGTTCGAAGAGGAGCTGAAAAGAAGGTCGGTCAGGGCCGGCGTCCGCAGGGTGGAAAAAGAACTCTTTCAGGCCGGCGACAGAATATTTATAATAAACTCCAAAGACAGCATCGTACGGAACATTGAGACGGTGTTTGACAGGTACTTCAGAAAGTTCAACGGGATCTGAAAGGCAAGGCCGTTAATAATTTCTATCCCGTTTAAGGTTTAGTATAATAGTCCCTAGGACCTGCTGAGGCCTCAGAGCATTACATCCCCGTAAAATTTATTCAAGAAGGAGGGCAGATGAATATCAAGTATTTAGGCAGCGCCATCAGTATCGGAAAGGAAGGGGTCGAAATAAAGGACCGCGGAACTCTTTCGTCCCTCATGGACGGACTCATCTATGAAGCCGTATTTTCGGAAGGAGAAAGAAAGAAGGACCTCCTCACGCTGGTAAAGGAGATAGCCAAGGCCTGCGGGGCCGTCCCGGCGTCTATCCATGACCTGTACGAGGAGATGGGGAGGAATTATCCCGGCTTTACCGTCCCGGCGATCAACATCAGGGGCCTCACTTACGACGTCGCGAAGGCGATTTTCAGGAAGGCCCTGGAGAAGAAGGTGGGGGCGCTCATATTCGAGATAGCGCGCTCCGAGATCGGATATACAAAGCAGAGACCCCTGGAGTATGCCGCGGTCGTTCTGGCCGCAGCCGTAAAAGAGGGATTCCAGGGGCCGGTGTTTATCCAGGGCGATCACTTCCAGCTGGTGAGGAAACATTTCCTCAGCGACCCCGATGCGGAAACGGGATATATAAAGGGTCTGATACAGGAGGCTGTAGAAGCCGAATTTTACAACATCGATATCGATTCATCCACACTCGTCGATCTTGATAAACCGACCATAAAAGAGCAGCAGAGGCCGAATTTCGAGAAGACGGCGGAACTCGCCGCCTTCATCAGGGAGATACAGCCCTCCGGCGTTGATGTCTCCATCGGGGGAGAGATCGGAGAAATAGGGAAGAAAAACAGTACGCCGGATGAGATGAAGGGCTATCTCGACGGTTTCAGGGAAACCTTCAAGGGTGGCAAGGGGCTGAGCAAACTGAGCGTGCAGACCGGCACCTCCCACGGCGGTGTTGTCCTTCCGGACGGGACACTGGCGAAGGTGAAGATTGATTTCGAGACGCTGCGGCAGCTTTCGGATCTTGCCAGAAAGGAGTACGGCCTTTCGGGTGCAGTTCAGCATGGCGCCTCGACACTGCCTGAAGAGGCGTTCCATATGTTCCCCGAGACCGGGACATCCGAGGTCCATCTGGCCACCGGTTTCCAGAACATAATCTATGACAGTTCCCACCTTCCGGCGTCTTTCAGGGATGAAGTCTACGACTATATCAAGACGGAATTCGCCGGGGAGAGAAAGGAAGGTCAGACCGAAGAGCAATTTATATACAGTACGAGAAAGAAGGGCTTCGGGGTCCCCAAGAAAAAATGGTGGGACCTTGGAGCCGATATAAGGGAGCCGATCATGAAGGAACTGGAGAAGAAGTTCGATCTGCTGTTTACCACCCTCAGGGTCGGAAACACGACGGACATCGTGGGCAGGACCGTGAAACCGGCCGCCATAAGAAAAGAGCTTCCTGAAGATATTCTGGAATCGTAGGCGGCGGCCCCTCCCTTCTCCTTTATCTCCGGAAGAAGAAGGGAGGGGCAATTCTCATTGACTTCATGACACCTCTTTCTTATTCAACCGCTTTCCCACGCGCTGAAAAGAGACTTGGACCTCAAATTCGTCATACCCGGGATTCTTGATCGGGTATCCAATCTGCCTGAAAACCTGTATCCCGGTTATTACCGTGCTTTCTTCGCCTGAGGCGGATAAATTTTATTGCCCCAATCATCAATACCACTTTTTTGGACGAGCTCGAAAAAGCTGGTATCATATGAAAATGAAGATCTCCGCGGAAAGACTTATAGAGTCTCGTGGCAACACGCTTGACATGAAGTTACTAAAGTAATATCATAGAAGGTGACGAATAAAACTGATTCCAAGGAGCTGAAATGGCGCCGTCCGTGAAAGATTATTACGAAATACTCGGTGTAAGCAAAGGTGCTTCCCAGGACGAGATAAAAAAGGCCTTCAGAAAGCTGGCGCGCAAGTATCATCCCGACCTGAACCCGGGGGACAAGAACGCGGAGTCCAAATTCAAGGAGATCAACGAGGCATACGACATACTGGGGGATGAGAAGAAGAGGGCCGAATATGACCAGTATGGTCGTTCGCCGTTCGAGGCTGGAGGACCCGGCTTTGATTACCGAACCTATACGTCCGGGGGCGGGTTTGACTTCGGGGGTGGCGCCGACATCTTTTCGGACCTCTTCGGAGGAGGAGCCCGCGCTGAAACCATGGATCTGAGAGGGCCCGACCTCGTTATGTCGCTTGAGCTTTCCCTGGAAGAAGCCTTCTCAGGGGTGGCAAAGCCCATCACCTTTAACAGGGATATTACCTGCAAGGCTTGTTCCGGAACGGGAGCGGAGACATGGCAGCAGTGTGACAAATGCAAAGGCACAGGGCGGATCGCCTCATCAAGGGGTTTTTTCAGAATGGCCCAGAGCTGCCCCGCCTGCGGCGGGACGGGCAGGAAAATAACGAAGTACTGCAGCAGCTGCGGGGGCAGGGGGAAGGTCATGCACACCGAGTCAATCAAGGTCAAGATACCCGCCGGAGTCGACAACGGATCCAGGATCAGGGTAAGGGGGAAGGGCGGCGCGGGCCAGGGCAGCGGACCTGCAGGCGACCTCCAGATCGAGGTGACGGTCAGGCACCACCCTTTCTTCACCAGAAAGGGGGACAATATACACCTTAACCTGCCGGTGACATTGGGCGAGTCCGCCCTGGGGGCCAAGATAGAGGTCCCGACGATCGACGGGGTCGCAGCCATGACGGTCCCCCCGGGGACACAGGGAGGGCAGAAATTCAAGCTGACCGGCAAGGGTTTCCCGAATACAAAGACGGGCAGAAGAGGAGACCAGTTCGTGGAAATAAAAATAGCCGTTCCGAGGGAAATCCCCCAGAAGGCGAAAGATGCGATAGCCGAAATAGAGCGTCTCTACAAGGAATCGCCCAGAAAGGGGATGGTGAGACCCCGTGAATAAGAGAGACAAGGAACAGCCCCTGTTTATGATCAGCGTTGTAGCCCGGATGCTGCGCGTCCATCCGCAGACATTGAGGCTCTATGAAAAAGAGGGATTGATCAGCCCGCGCCGCACCAGGAAGCAGAGGCTCTATTCGGAGAGGGACGTAGAGAAACTGGACCTCATTCTGCAGCTGACGAGGGAGCTGGGGGTAAACAAGGCCGGAGTGGACATTATCCTCAGGATGAGGCACAGGATGGAAGTCATGCAGCGGGAGATGGAGGATATGATGCAGTTCCTTGAAGAGGAAGTACGAAAGGATTTTCAGGAAAAGTTGAAAAAGGAACTGACCGAAGAAGAACAGTAGGAGGACGCAATGGATAAATTTACGATAAAAAGCCAGGAGGCGATACAAAACGCGCAGGCCCTGGCCGAGAGAAAAGGACAGCAGCAGATCGACGTCGAACACCTCCTGTGGGTGCTGCTTGACGACGAGGAAGGTGTCGCGGCCCAGATACTGAAGAGACTGGGGACCAATATCGGCATGCTGAAGAGAGATGTCGAAGAGGCCGTGGACAGGATGCCAAAGGTAGTGGGTGCCACGCCCGTCGGCCAGATATACGTCTCGCAGCGTCTCAAGGAGGTCTTCGAAAGGGCCCAGAAGGAGGCCGAACACCTCCAGGACGAATTCATAAGCGTCGAGCACCTTCTGCTGGCAATATTGTCGGCGGGAGGCGCGGCATCGGATCTGCTGAAGCGTTACGGCGCAGAGGCCGACAAGATGCTCGGGGCGATGCGGGAAATCCGCGGGAGCCAGAGGGTAACCGACGAAAACCCCGAAGAGAAATACCAGGCGCTGAAGAAGTACAGCAAGGACCTCACCGGGCTGGCTTCGAAGGGGAAGCTCGACCCGGTCATAGGAAGAGACGAGGAGATAAGGAGGATCATCCAGGTCCTTTCGAGGCGTACCAAGAACAACCCCGTACTTATCGGCGACCCGGGCGTAGGAAAGACGGCGATAGCCGAGGGCCTTGCCCAGAGGATAGTGGCCGGCGACGTACCCGAAACACTCAAGGAAAAGAAGGTGGTTGCGCTTGACATGGGCGCTCTCATTGCGGGATCGAAGTTCCGCGGAGAATTCGAAGAGAGGCTCAAGGCCGTCCTCAAGGAGATTGAAGAGGCCGAGGGTAAAGTAATTCTTTTCATCGACGAGCTTCACACCCTGGTGGGGGCCGGCGCCGCCGAGGGCGCAATCGATGCGTCGAACATGCTCAAGCCCGCCCTGGCAAGGGGCGATTTAAGGTGTGTAGGCGCTACCACCGTCGGGGAGTACAGGAAATATATCGAGAAAGACCCCGCCCTTGAAAGGAGATTCCAGCCGGTCCTCATAAAGGAACCGAGTGTCGAGGATACCATTTCAATCCTCAGGGGACTGAAGGAAAAATATGAAGTCCATCACGGCGTAAAGATAAAGGACGCGGCCCTCATATCGGCCGCTGTGCTGTCCCACAGGTATATAACCGACAGGTTCCTCCCGGATAAGGCGATAGACCTGATCGACGAGGCTGCCTCGAAACTGAGGATGGAGATCGACAGCATGCCCGTCGAGCTCGACGAGATCGAGAGGAAGCTCAGACAGCTGGAAATAGAAAAACAGGCGGTCATGAAGGAAGACTCGAAGGAGGCAAAGGACAAGCTTGAAAAACTGAAGAAAGACATGTCCGAACTCCAGGTGAGGCGCGACGAACTGAGAGCCCACTGGCTGAGCGAGAAAGAGATCATTACCAGGATCCGCGGCTACAAGCAGCAGCTGGAAAAGACGAAGACCGAATCGGAAAAGGCCGAGAGGGAAGGCGACCTCGGGAAGGCAGCCGAACTCAGGTACGGAAAACTCCTCGATTTGCAGAAGGCCCTTGAAAAGGAAAACGCTCAACTGCTGGAGGCCCAGGCCAAAAGGAAGATGCTCAAGGAAGAAGTGGACGAGGAGGATATAGCCGAGGTGGTGTCGAAGTGGACAGGGATCCCTGTTTCGAAGATGCTGGAAGGGGAGTCGCAGAAACTCCTGAAGATGGACGACCGTCTCCGCATGAGGGTCGTCGGTCAGGATGAAGCCATTACAGCCGTTTCCGACGCCGTAAGGAGGGCACGCGCGGGGATACAGGACCCCAACCGGCCGATCGGTTCCTTTATCTTTCTGGGGCCGACCGGGGTCGGAAAGACCGAGCTTGCGCGGGCGCTTGCCGAATTCCTGTTCGACGACGAAGACGCCATGATACGGATCGACATGTCCGAATACCAGGAGCGGCATACGGTATCGAGACTAATCGGGGCGCCCCCCGGCTATGTCGGCTATGAGGAGGGCGGACAGCTGACAGAGGCGGTCCGGAGAAGACCCTATTCCGTTGTCTTGTTCGACGAGGTGGAGAAGGCCCACCCGGAGGTCTTCAATCTCCTTCTCCAGATGCTGGACGACGGGAGGCTCACCGACAGCCACGGAAAGACCGTGGATTTCAGGAACACTGTCGTCATCATGACATCGAATATCGGCAGTACGCATATTCACGAAATGCTGACCGAGAGGGCAAAGAGCCCGCTGGCCTATTGGGCGGAGACCGATAATTCCCTGAAGGAAAAGGTAATGGACGACCTGCGGAGTTTTTTCAAGCCGGAATTCCTGAACCGCGTGGATGAGGTCATCATCTTCAACCCGCTGACAAAGGAACTCCTCAAGCAGATCGTGGAGATACAGGTACGGAGAATGAAGAGGTTTATCAAGGAGAAGAACATAGACATCGAGCTGACCGACAGCGCGAAGGAGCACTTCGCCGAGGTGGGTTTCGACCCCGTATACGGGGCCCGGCCCCTCAAGAGGGTGCTCCAGAAGATGATACTCAACGAATTGGCCCGGAAGATTCTTGAAGGGACATTCACGGACGGCGATACGGTGGAAGTGGATTACGAAAACGGGAAGATCGTCTTCAACAAGGTCGTTGCAGCCGAGGTTGTTTCCTGATACCAAAGGGGCGGGAAAACCCCGCCCCTTTTATTTTCATCTGGAAATATTCATATTGCCGAACCATCGAGATCCTCCTATACTGCCTGAGACATCACCATACCACGCACAGCCGAGCCCGAAAACCATAATGGGAATCATGTTGTAGATTCCAACCAGTCGGTCTTTTCTGTCTTGCGGTGTCTGACTGAAAGGCCGCAGTTATCGACCGATGCAGCTCACCGAGACTTTGTCCTGTAACATGCGCGGCGCCAGGGACACAATGAATACTTTGCTTCAGTCGGTCTTGGCCTTCCCCGTCGTTGCCCGCGGTTGTTTGCGGCACGAACCCGGTGGGACGGGAAATCCAGGCAGTTAATCGCGGGCAAGAGCAACGACATCGTCGGCGCATCCCCACGAGAGAGTGACGCCGGCACCGCCGTGGCCGTAATTATGGATCAGGCGTTTCGCCTCCGGCATGTCTTCGGCCTCAAGTCTCACCACAGGGCGAGCGGGGCGCAGACCAACCTTTACCAGTTGGATATCTCTCTTGGCAACATCGGGAAAGAAGGCACCGCACCTCTTAACGATGTCAACCGTTGTTTCAGTGAGGGGGGTTCTGTCGTAAAGGTTCTCCTGGGCTGTACCCCCGAGTATGGTGTTGTCACCGCGAGGTACGATGTAGGTTACCCCTTCGGCATCTAACAGAATTGTCCGTTCGATGGTACGTGGTATTTGCACGACTTGTCCGGCAATGGCATACACGCTTTTGTCCTTGATGCCTCCGATATCCCTCGATCCAAGGGCGGAACAGTTGACGACAAGGTCATGCCCGGCAAAGGCTTCATCGACTGACCCCACCTTTCTCAGGGTGATGTTGCCATAACCTTCAAAGGTCCTCCGGAGGTACTCGAGATACTTCGGCATCTCCACCATCCAGGTCCGAAATGAAAAACCATACAAAAACTCGTCGGGCAAATCGCCCTCAAAGGCTTCTTCCAATTCCTCTCTGGTCATTCTGCGAAGAGTCGGAACCACTGCCGACCACTCGGGAGTTTTGGGATAATTTCGGAAGACGGAAAGAAGCCGACGCTCTGCAACACCTGCTTTTGCTCCCGATTCTGCGGCAATTCGCGCGAATTGATCAAAAGTAACTTTTCCCCACCGCACCACCTGGTCAGGCGGGCCAACGATATACGGTTCCCAGAAGGCAGCTGCTGTTGCGGAGGTCGTCTCTTGCGGATCTTCCTCTGTCCAGATTTCAACGCGGTGACCGTTCTCGGCAAGACGGATGCCTGTGGTGAGACCAGAAACTCCAGCGCCAATTACAAGTGCGGAAAAGGGGACAGATTTATTTTTCATCTACCTGCATGATCGCCTAAGGACGGCGGATGAGCTGCCTGCGATCGGATGACCCAAAAAACGGGATTTAATTTTCACAGTCTCAAAAATAGTTCTTTCCTCCTTTTTGGGGTCATTGGCTCGGTCCGACCCCGGACTCCGCGAAAGATCAGCTCTGGATAGAAGCTTATAAAATGCTTCTTTCCATGGCGGTTTCTTCCCTACGATCCACCTTTATTAGTTATCGCTTGAAATATACACAATGTTCTACGCTTCTGCAACTGTTTGTTTCGGGAAGGAGATGAAAATTTGACCAATACGCTGAACAACTTCGCCGGGGCTATAGTACGGGACAAACTGCTCGTTCCGGAAAGAAGATCGGCCGCCGCAACCTTCCTTCCTGTAAACAACACTTGAACACCAGTCAGGGGCAATGTACACTACTATCAGAAATAGCTATGGCTGACTAGGAGGGGGATATGCCAGAATACGATTATGTTTGTCTTAGTTGCGGCAAAGAGTTTGCTGTATTCTTTTCGTTCAAAGAACTCGAAGCAAATCCTGTTGTAAAATGTCCTGAGTGTAAGAGTGACAAGGTGAAAAAGAAAATTACCGGCTTCTTTGCTAAGACAAGCAAGAAGTCGTAGATTCATTTTCTTCCTGAAGGCTGGCGTTAGGCTGAAAAATGAAATAAAATCCGGGAGGGGATCATGAGAACGATCCCCAAAGACCTTGCCTTGGTGGCAATCATCATGGGCTTAGAGTGTTGTCACGAAATCACTAAGGAGGAAAGGATGTCATGACGTCTGCTATCGACCAAGTGCTGGAAAGAAACCGGAGATATTCTGAAGGCTTTAACCAAGGTGGCCTGCTAGGAAGGCCGACCCGTCTTAGGCTTGCAGTAGTAGCCTGTATGGACTGTCGACTTCACGTATCAAAACTGTTGGGTTTGGAATTGGGAGATGCTCATATTATTCGGAACGCGGGTGGCATCGTGACGGAAGATGTATTGCGGTCGCTGATCGTCTCCTGCCATGTTGCAGGAACCCATGAGGTCATGATCATCAACAACACAACGTGCGGGATGCTCACCTTCAAGAACGAGGAACTGGCGGCGAAGCTGCAGCAGGAAACAGGAAAGGTGCCCGTCGCGCCCGCTCACTTCTATGCCTTCACCGATTTGAAGGAAAACGTGCGCCTGCAGATGCGCAAGGTAAGGTCACACCCTTGGATACCGGAAGACATCCTGGTGCGGGGATTCATATACGATGTAGACAGGGGGCGGCTGACGGAGGTATCAGCCTAACAAAGCACTCTAGCCGATGCCTAAAGAGAGGCGCGGCTGAGCTTCATCGTTAATCCCCAATTCAAGTGGTAATCTGCAAAAGTTTCGCTTCGCAATACCTGTTAGTTCGTCGGTGTTAACAACACGAGTCGATGAAAATCGTGATCAGTCATCTTGAGTGGTCTGCGGGTGAAACTTTCTCTCGGCATTTCGCACCGAAGAAAGTGAGCTTTCAAAGATTCTCATGGGGCATGATCATGCACCGAAAGCAACAGGTCTTTCCAAGCAACGCCGCGATCGATATGGCCACACTGATGAAATCTAAACGGACGTCCCCCGAACCTCATGAAACGATGTTCGTAACGTCCGGCACCCGCTTTTTACCATGTTTAACAACGGCGGCCAGGAATGTCGACTTAAAGGCCTGACGGTCATGGCTGCCCTGAAAGGCGGAAGTTTCTCCAATGCTCCAACAACCTTCCCCAGTGCGCGGTGGCTGAGCATTTTCGGATCATCAAAGATGAGATCAGCCAGCTTGCCCCGTTCCACAGCCATGGCGATCCTCTGCTCGAAAACTGACTCGGGAACCAGCACTCTCTGTGGTCGGGGTCTCATTGTTACAGCACCGGTCTTGCAGACCGTGCTGCAGACGCCGCATCCGAGGCAGAAATTTTCAGAGCGCACAGCCCATTTCTTCTTCTTCTGCCCCTCCGTTTTTTCTTCGATCCCGATAGCGCCCACCGGGCATGCTTTTACACATAGACCGCAACCTTTGCACTTTGAGAGGTCCAGATCGGAGACCCAGTTTGATAGGATCGTTCATGTCGGGGATAGGACGTGCGATGGCGGTGGGTATCCGCACCACGTTCTTCAAAGAGGCAACAATCGGGAAGCAGTCTTTTTCGAAAGCGCGAATTGTAACTTTCTGGGCCTTTCCATCTGCCGTCACGTTGTGACCTATCTCATAGTTGCTGACAATCGCAAGGTCGCTTCCAACCGTGATCCGCATGTCCTCGGGTTCTACCTGACCACCAAGTTTCAAGGCTGCCTGTGTCTGCCAGTCCGCCAATACGTCCTGCCAACCGAGACTAAAGCTACCTCCAGGGCCCATATAAGTCACATCATCCTTATGCGACCACACGTCTTTCATTGGCTGCAATTCACCAGTAAACATCGCATTAAGAGCAGAGTAGAATTGCTCTGCCGCCAGACGCACCCCTTCTATGTCCTTTTCCGTGAGCTGTTTCTTCATCTTTGACTCTCCCTGCCGGGGTCAGGTCGCGCACTGCTTGCTGACGAGAATATCTGCGGCTTGCCCCCGGGACTTTTTTTGTCAGACCTTTTCTTCTCAAAAAGTACCTTTTAAATCGGCGATCTTACAGAAGAGTTTACGTCCATTACATCTGCGCAATGAACTTTATCTCAATCAACTGTTGAGGTAAGGCCAAACGCGGCGTTACAAGTATTGTGCTGGAAACTTCCGGTTTTTCTGACCTGTATGCCTCTTTTCTTACCGGTCCCGCGACGGCAAACGCTGCATCCATATCCGTCACGTAGAGTACCTCCTCAATGACGTTGTCCAAAGTTGCGCCGTAAGAGTTCAAAATCTTCTCGGCATTCTTGTACGTTTGCCGCATCTGAGTTTCCATGTTCGAGTGATCAAGGATCTTCCCATCATCGTCAATAGGGGCGGGCCCTACGATATTTCCTTCCTCATCGTGACTCAGTTGCCCGGATACGTAGATCACGCCGCCAACTTTCACCGCTTGCGCATAACCGTAAGCAGCTTCCCATGGCATCCCGTGACTCCTGGCGTCTTTAATTATACTCATTGTCTTCTTCCTCCCAGGTGTATGCAGGTCTTACCTAAGCAAACTTGCATTTCCGAAAAAGCAGTGAGAGTAATCAGAGATAGATACTCTTTAACATCTGATTTAAGCATAGCAGGATTATGCTTCTTGTCAATGCATGCATCCAAAGATCAAATAGTAATGACAGACGAATGCCTCAATCATTGCAGCAAATGTCTTACCGATAAATCTGAATTTCTTCAAAAGTGCATGCCGGTCTCCGGCGCGGGGCTCTCCAGTACGGTGTGTTATAATGTCTAAAGTCATGATTTTAGAATAAAGAAAGGAGGCAATATGGAGACAAAAGACGAAAAAGAAGTCGAATCTCTTGAAGGTTCGCTGGAAGGATACAAGGAAAAGATAGCCCCGGTCAATAAAGGTTGGATTACATGGGACAAGGACCTTATCTTCCTCGGCAGGACCCCGAGGGGGTACGAACTGGACTTCGACGCTCAGGCCCAGTGGGGATGCATTCCGACCGAGAGCCTCCTGCTGAGCGTGGCGGGATGCATGGCGATCGATTGTGTCTCGTTTCTGAAAAAGATGAAGGCGGAGATCACGAAGTTCAGGGTCGATATAGCCGGCGAGAGAAACCCCACTCCTCCCCAGTATTATAAGCGAATCGAGATGACGATCAATATCGCTGGCACGGGCATAACTCCGAAGAAGATGGACCGGGTAATCTCCCTCTCGCAGGAGAAATACTGTTCCGTCTACCACTCCCTAAGAAAGGACCTGGAGGTCAACGTCTCCTACAATATCGAAGAGGCCGGAAAAGAATCTGAGAGCTGACCGGCTGAAGGCTTGCAGCTGAAAATTCTCACTCCTTGCGCCTCCGGGCCCAGGCCCCGCCGGCCAGGAGGGCCGCGACCACAAATAATCCAAGGACAATGAAGAAGAAGGTCTGGGGCTCCAGTCCGGGCTGAACGATCTTTCCGCGGTCTACCCCGTTCAACTGGAGAATGTACGCCTCCAGGTTTGCTATCTCCTGCTGGGTGAGCGAACGGCTGTCGCCCCAGGCCGGCATATGCAGGGCGGGATGCGGCCCTTCCGGTGTCGACCCGTGCTGGATGATCTTGTCGATATGTTCAACAAATACCTTGGGGTCGGGACTGTAGAGTTCCCTGTCGATGGGGTTGAGCGGCGGAACCTTGCCGTCCTTCGATCCCGGATTCGGAACATTGTCCTTTCCGTCCGGCCCGTGGCAGGAAACACACTCCTCCTTGTAAAGGGAAGCGCCGTTTTCGGCACTGCCTATGATGAAAGCGGACTTGCCCACCTGCTCCTTCAAGGCTTTTTGCTCAGGCGGCGGCCCCGAAGGACCTCCCGCCGATGAAGGAGGCTGCTCCCCGGCTTTGGGCGGTTGAGCAGATTTCTCGGGTTTCTCGGTTTCGGCCTGTTTGGCAGGCGCTTGCTGTTTCTTCCGGGCCTGCGGGCTTCCTGCCGGCGAAGGAGCGGCGGATCCCGAAGGAGACTGGCCGGACAGGCTCTTGAGGTAAGAGGCGAGAGAGTTCACGTCTTCCTTGCTCAACCCTGAAAAAGAAGGCATTATCGAGTTCGGGAAATGGGATTTCGGGTTCCTTATCTGGTCTTCTATCCACTTCCTGTTCCTGTCCTTCAGGGTGTCGCCGGAAAGTTCCGGGTCGACTGTCCCTCCCTTGCCGTTTATTTTGTGACAGCCGCTGCATCCCTGCGACTGAAAGAGCTCCTTCCCCTTTTTTATATGCGATGCGTCCTGGTCCGACCCGGCCGGGTCCTTCGAATCCTGCTCCGATGACGCGGCGGCCGCCGGGTCAGGCGACGACCGTCCGACCATGCTCATCAGGTAGGAGACCAGGTCGTCGATGTCTTCCTTGCTCATCCCTGAGAAGGAGGGCATCACGGAATTGGGAAAGTGTGACTTCGGGTTTCTTATCTGGTCTTCTATCCACTGCCTGCTCTTGCCCTTGAGCGTGCCGCCGGAAAGCTCGGGTCCGACCGACCCTCCCTTCCCGAATACCTTGTGGCAGCCCGTGCATCCCTTTGACTGGAAGATCTGCTCACCCTTCTTTATCCCCGGTGACTTCCGGCCTGCTTCAGAGGGTGCAGGCGACGCCTCGGGTGCGGGCGCCTCACCCTCTGCAATACTCATCAGATAGGAGACCAGGTCATGGAGGTCCTTCTTGCCCATGGAGGTAAATTCGGTCATCCCGGTGTTGGGACCCATGCTCGGGAAGTGAGAACTGGAACTGGTAATCTGGTCCATGAGCCACTTTCGGCTCTTGCCCTTGAGGGCCTCCGCGGTGAGTTCCGGGCCCACCGAGCCGCCCTTGCCGTGGACCTTGTGGCACCCCCGGCACCCGCTCTTCTGAAAGACCTTCTCGCCTCTCTTCGCCTCCGGAGACATCCTGGGAGCAGCCTTTTTCTCTTCCGTCTTTTTCGCTTCCTTCTTCTTTCCAGTTGCCGGCTGTGCAAGCCCGGGGCTGAGATAACCTATTATGGAAAGCGTTACTATAAGGCCCGCGTAAAGGACGAGGCAGGCCATGGCAAAAGGACGGTGAAAAGGGTTCCTCTTCGGATTTCTGTCTATGAGAGGAACGATTATCAGAAGCAGGACGAATACCGCCGGAACACCCGCTGCACCGACCGGCTCAAGGGGGCCCTTGAAATATTTGAGAGCCTGGTAGATGAAGAGAAAGTTCCATTCCGGCTTGGGTACATATGTCGTGTTTATTGTATCGGCCATGCCGGCATAAGGCACGGGGAAGTAGACTGAAAGGGCGATCAGCGCCAGAAGGACGACAGTGGCCACCGTAAGGTCCTTGAACGCCTGGTCTGGCCAGAATGGACCGGTCTTTTTCTGTTTTTCCCTGTCCCACGGACCGGCGACCCCGGAGGTCCTGAAGGAAGCGATATGCATGCCTATCAGGAGCGCCAGGATAGGGACGAATACGCCGACGTGGAAGGCGAAGAAACGTGAGAGGGTAAGCTGGGTCATCGTCTGACCGCCCCGCATGATTATCTCCAGCAGGTTCCCTATAATCGGCACCTCACCCGCGATGCTGGTGCCCACCTCCCCGGCATAATATCCCTTCTGGTCCCAGATGAGGGGGGCGCCGGTGAAGCTCAGAGCCATCGTTGTCAGAAGCAGGGCGATCCCGATGAACCAGGTAAGCGGCGTTTTCTTGTACGCGCCCCAAGTGTAGACCCGTACCATGTGCAGGGCGACAAGGAAGACCATCGCGCTTGCACCCCAGTAATGCATGTTGTGGACGAGCCAACCGAAGGGTACCTGCGTCCGGAGATAACTGACGCTGTTATACGCATGGTCCGTGGTGGGTACGTAATAGAAGAGCTGCAGGATGCCGGAAGCCACCTGAAGTGCGAATATCATCAGGATGGAGCTGCCGATCGTATAGGCGAAGCTCGACCCTCCCGGGATGTCCTCCTTCAGCAGGAGGTCCCTGAGCTGATAGAAGGGCCATCTGTCGGTAAACCATTTCACCAGCCGGTTCATAGCCCTCCCTATACCCGGACCTTTTTGGATATACCCACTTTAAACCGCTCCCACTCGACGTAGAGCACCCCGTTTTCGATCTTATGGGGCAGCGTGTCCAGCGGGCGGGGGGCCGGACCGCCGATGACCTTGCCGTTGATGGTAAACACACTTCCGTGGCAGGGGCATTCGAAATGATTAGTCTGCGCATCCCATTTGTAATGGCATCCCAGGTGAGGGCATATGGGGGAAAAAACCGTGTAGTCAGACTCCGAATGCCTGATGACCCAGACCGAGCGAGTTACCTCCTGATGTAAAAACGCATCGGACGAGCGCATCTGAAAAGCCATGTCTTTCGGCTGCATGGCGGCCAGGGAGGTGACGTCGCCCACTTTGCTCCAGTGCAGTTTCTTAAGGGGTGCCTTCGTAATAATGGCCCTGATATAAGGAACCCCGAGGACCACTCCGTTCAGGAATGCGAAAACGCCGATGACGACCTTGAAGAAATTCCTTCTCGAGACGGTCTTCTCATCCTGGTCTTTGTTAGAAACCTCGTCCATAAGACCTCCCTGATATTCGTTGCCGGGCTAGAAGACAAGAAATCACAGCGCAGGGCCGTGAACCGAAAAGACGAAAGTCTTTATTTACCAGCTTAGCATACAATTCCCGGGAGTCAAGAGAGAAAAATCTTCCCTCGCGCTTCACCCGGCCGTCAGGGCGACCGCCGCCGTAATGAGCGAGAGGTGAGTAAGCCCCTGGGGGAAATTGCCCAGCATCCGGCCGGTTGCCGTATCGTATTCCTCTGAAAAGAGACCGAGGTCGTTCCCCGTACCGACCACCCTGTTGAACACAGCCTCCGCTTCCGGCCTCCTCCCCTGGCGGGCCAGACACTCGGCAAGCCAGAACGAACAGGCAAGGAAAACCCCCTCTCTGCCTTCAAGGCCGTCGTCATCGGCTGCATAGCGGCGCAGCAGTCCGTCTTCGTAAATGTCTTCCATGACAGCATCGACGGTCCGTACCATGCGTTCGTCCCTGTAATCCACAAACCCGCTGAGCGGCAGAAGGAGAAGGGCGGAATCCATGCGGGGCAGTTCGAAGGCCTGGATAAAAATGCCCCTTTTCCTGTCATATCCTTTTTCTTCTATTGCGGAACGTATCTCGTCGCACGCCTTGCGCCAGTCATTCAGCGGCGCCTGCCGGCCTAGCTTCCCGGCCATTTTGACACCCCTGTTGATGGCGGACCAGCACATCGCCTTGGAATGGACAAAATGACGCGGCCTGCCTCTCATCTCCCAAATTCCCCGGTCGGGATTGTGCCACAGCCTGGCGGCCGAGTTGACCAGTTCGACCAGAAATTCCCAGTAATCATCGTCCGGGGACTGCCCCATTGTATGCCACCTCCAGGCGAGGTCCATGAGTTCTCCGTAAACGTCGAGCTGCATCTGCCCTTCAGCCGCATTTCCTATGCGCACCGGCTTTGAGCCCCTGTACCCGTCCAGCTCCGGAATGTCCAGCTCGGTAAGACGGCGTTCTCCGCCCACGCCGAAGAGGATCTGGAGTTCCTCCGCGCTTCCCGCCGCACTGCGCTCGACGAACCGGCGGAACCCGTCGGCCTCCTTGTGATAGCCCAGCTCCCAGAGGGAGCGGAGAGTGAAAGCCGAGTCCCGTATCCAGGTGAACCGGTAGTCCCAGTTCCGTGAGCCGCCGAATGCCTCGGGCAGAGAGGTGGTGGGTGCCGCGGCGATAGCGCCGGTGGGTGCGTTCGAAAGTCCCTTCAGGACTACGGCCGACCTCCTCACCATCTGTTCGTAAGGGCCGTCGATCCTGCCCTCTGAAGACCATGCCCGCCACCAGTCAACCGTCTCGTCGAGCCGGCGGTCAAGCTCCGAAATTCCGGGGACACTGATCAGTCCTTCATCGAGATGTTCGGGCTTGCGGTACAGGATCGAGATACGCCTCCTCTCCCCTTTTGAGACCATGCAGGAGCCGGCTATGTCATGACGGTGTTTAAGCGCCATCGGGAAGTCGCCAGAGATCAGAAGACCGTCGCTTCCGCCGATGGCGATGAAGTGGTTGTCGCCCCTTTTCCGTATCCACGGCTTCACGGCGCCGTAGTCGAGCCGCGGGGAGACGGTAAGGTCGACTTTCACACTTCCCCGCAGGCCCTCCACGATCCGCAGGATCTGCCGGTGAGGGTTATGTTGTCCGCCCCTTCGCATCGGGAAACAGTCGAAAACTCTTACCTCGCCGTCAGACGTCCTGAAGGTGGTTTCAAGAATGAGCGTGTTCTCGATATATTTTCGGGATGTCTCAAAGCCCGCTGCCGGAACGATCTGGCAATAGCCGCCCTTCTCCCAGTCCAGGATGCGGCCGAAACAGCTCTTGGAGTCAACCCGCGGCATGCAGCACCAGTCGATGGATCCCGTTTTCGACACCAGCGCAGAAGAGTGGCAGTCTGCTATGAAGCCGTAGTCTTCTATAGGGGGATAAACGTCACTGTCCATTGCCCTTTTCTCCTCAATCTTAAGGTTAGTATCACCTCGGCGTGTTGTCAACCTTGACTGGGCCGGCACGGCCGGGGAGGGGCAGGGAACAAGGTTGATATCCCGCGTGCTGTGTTAATATAGAGAGGGTTCGGTTTGCTCCCTGTGAGGAGATAGAATGAGCAAGAAAATTCTGCTGGTCGATGACAGTCACACCTTCCTTATGTATGTTGGGCTTCTGCTGAAGAGGCTGGGCTTTACCGTTATCCCCGCCGAAGACGGGGTGGAGCTGCTGGCGCTCCTGAAACTGAGAAACCCGGACCTCGTAATGGTAGACGTCGAGATGCCGCTGATGGACGGCCTCAAGGCGCTCAAGTATATAAAAGAGGACAAAGAGACTTCGCACATACCGGTCGTCATAGTTACCGCGGATTCGAACAGCGCGACCATTGAAAAATGCAGGAGTCTGGGATGTTCCGGCTATCTTCAGAAACCAATAAAAATCGACAGATTGCATGAAACACTCCAGCAGTGTTTCTTTTCTCATAAGGGGGCGTACAGGAAATACCTGAGGGTCTCCTATCGCGAAATGGTGACAGTCACCGCAGGAGGGCGGCAGCGTGAGTTCCTCGCGGAAACGCTCTCTGAAGGCGGCATATACATAAGGGACGAAAACCCGCCGAAGGTGGACGAAACGGTTGAGGTGTCACTGCCGCTGGCCGGCGATGGCCCGGTCAGCGTGAAGGGCACGGTGATCTACAGGAAGGAAAAGTACGGAGATTTTTCGAGCACCCCGCCGGGCATGGCCGTCGCCTTCATCGATGTCGGAAAGGACGTGGCCGCGCGGCTGAAGGGACGCGTAGAGAGCCTGCTGGCGGGAGATCTGCTGGCAGAACAGAGGGAAACGGTCATCAAACGCTAGGATGCCGCATCCGAATCTCTTTTAAAGAAGTTCTCAAAAAATGATCCTTCCCCGGCTGAAGACCCGCCAAAATTGCGGAGCCCGGCTCCGACAACAGGTTTGTCGTCATGACAGCCGGAAAAGACCCGACCAATCGTTTTTTGGTTTTATGGTTCTGCAGGGTATAATGAAAGACGGGGACCGGCGCGGACATTTGCTGAAGGTTTCAGGGCCGGAACTACCTGGAGAGATATGAAGGGCGGTCTGCGATGAGAGGGTCGTTTCCCGGGAAAAAGTATTTTTACGTATTCTTTGCCGTTGTCATTCTGCCGGTTGCGGTATTCGCGGCGGTCATATACTGCAGGGGAGAGGCATCGGGAGCGGAAAGCAGCGCATTTGCAGAGTATCTCAAAGTATCCCGCGATCCCCTGGCCGGACCGTTCACGGTCGAAGAGGGACTTTCCCCGGGGAAATTACTGGTCGCCTCCAGGAGCATCGGGGACCCCAGATTTCGGGAGACCGTCATCCTTCTGGTCAGGTATGATTCCAACGGCGCAATGGGGCTGATCCTGAATCTGCCGACCGGCATAACCCTGTCTTCAGCCCTTCCGAAAATCAGTGAACTGCGTAAAAGCAACGACAAGGTGTTCATCGGCGGGCCTGTCGGAAGCGATCAGCTGTTCCTGCTCATCCGGACGGACAAGGCCCCTGAAGGGTCTTTTCGCGTTTTCAAAAAAACATATTTAAGCACCAGCGTAAAGACGCTCAAGCGTATGGCCGTCGCCCGGAAGAAAGGGGAGAGGTTCCGGGCTTTCGCCGGGTATGCGGGATGGAGCCGGGGACAGCTGCAACGTGAGGTGGCGGCCGGAAGCTGGCACGTGATGGAGGCCGGGGAAAAACTCATTTTCGATAAAGAACCTTCGGCCCTCTGGCAGGAGCTGATCAGCCGCCGTTCGGGGATCATGGTAAGGTTCCTGCCTGGTGAAGACACTGTCGTTCCCGGTTTCCGGAGCGACCGGAACCATTCTTCCCTTAATCCAGGTTAAAAATCATTGACGCCGCATTTCCGGCATCCCGGTAATGGCCTGCCCGGTGTTCCTGAAAACGTGAAGCATCCCGGAATTAAGCCGGCACCGCCGGGTCCTGGGTAAATGGGTCAGGTTGAAAATGATTGTCATACCGCGGTCCGATCGGGGAATCCGCTATTGAAAATTATCACATACCGGCCCACCGCCTGTCTTGTGTCCGGTTGAGTTAATCGGTGCGGGAGAGTTAAAATAAGGGGGCGAGGGTCGCAGTAAGGCAATCGGGGAGACATCATCCCCGCCATCGGGCTCCTTTTAAGGAAGGCGCCCCGAAATCAGTCTATCCAGGAGGTGGCAAATGCTCGAAGGCAAATCCTGCATTTCAGGGGACGTCACTTAGTGGTATCGAGGAGGACCTTTATAAAAACCCTCGTAAGTGCCGCAGTATTCTACCCCGTGAGCAGGGCCTTTGCGATGCGGAGGCCCGACAGGTCGCTCAATATGTATAATATACATACCGGCGAGAGCCTCGACATCACTTACACCGTTGACGGCAGGTACGACGTCGACGCGCTGGATAAAATCAACTATCTTCTGAGATGCCATTACACGGACAAGGTAAAGACCATCGACCCGGGGGTCCTTGACCTGCTTTGCGAAATAAAGGACAGGATCGGAGCTGGCGAGCAGATAAGGATTATCTCCGGATACCGCTCACCGGTGTATAACGAATACTTGCGCAGTATCGGCAGGCATGTGGCAAAACACAGTTATCACATGCGTGGACAGGCCATTGATTTTACGTTTCCGGGCTTCAGGAACAGCAACCTCTCCCGGGTTGCAAAGTCTTTCCACGTCGGGGGGGTGGGTACATATAATGAATTCGTTCACATTGATACCGGACCCGTCAGGTACTGGTAGGTCTGACATTATTCAGGCCGGCCTTCCGGTTTGAAGTTTAATGCATTTCCAAGGAGATTTATCATGGGCAAAGAAGAAGGCATGAAGACGGAACTCCTGCAGGCCATAATCGAATATGTGAGAAACAACCATAAAGAGGACATCGACAAGGCCTACGATTATTTCTGGGACGAAGAAGACCCGGCCGATCTCTTCAAGGGGACCGCTCTGGAGCTCGGATTCATCAATTTTGAAGACTGGCTTCTGTTCGATTACAAGGTGGGCGGTAAACAGACTTTCATCGATATCTATCTCGGGAAAAACGAGGGACTGAAGGAAGAAGAGGCCGCGATCCTCAATAGAATGAGGGATTCGGTACTGAGCATGTATGAAGTTGTTTCCGTTTCAAAGGACAAGAGGGTCGTGCTTAAAGACCTTCTTCTGGGCGACGAGTACAGTGTGAGAGACAAGGCCCTGACGAGGGGGCTTAACAAGGGTGACGTCTTCGCAACGAGGCTCCTGAACCTGGACGGCAAACACGTCATGAGCGTCTGCGTATACCCCTTTACCGCGGGCCAGAAAAAGGATGTCCTGACCACCGTGGACAAGCAGTTTGCCCGCTACAGGAAGACGGTCAGGCAGGACGGCGAAATGAGGGATTACCTGAAAGATTATGGGGACATCTTTAATCTCACCTGGATGCACCACTGTCTCAACCCGGCCGGGAAGTCATGAGGACCTGATTCCCCGGACCGTCCACGCATGACCTCCCATGGGAAGAGATTATTCTTCATTTCCGCCTATAGGAATATCGGCCTATTCCGACTTTTATGATGTGCCGGAAAGAAGGGTCTGGGGCGATTACTGGTTAAAGGAAAACCTGATACGGGAATTCACAAAGGCGGGCTACCCCGTCGATAATGCCTCTCCGAAGGTTCTTCTGCACCTTTTCGGAGAGCCCCTGGAAAGCATTCCTTCCCATACCCATAACATTCTCTGGGTCCACAGTCATCCTGACTGGATCAGCCCTGAAATCCTGGGGAAATACGACAAGGTCTACTGCATCTCGAAGCTCTTCACCGAAAAGATCCGGCGGTCGGGGTTTGAAGCGGAATGGCTCATGATACCGACAGGCATGACGCCTGAGGAAGCGGAAATAAGGTACGATATAGTCTTCGTCGGCAACACAAAAAAGGGGAAGGCAAGAAGGATAGTCAGCGATATGGGTAGACCGCCCTTCCGTGTAAAAATATGGGGATGGGGATGGAAGGGGCTGATTCCCGATGAATGGTACGGAGGGGTTTACTACGAACACGGCATGCTCGGGAAGCTTTATTCTTCTGCCAGAATTGTTCTGAACGACCACCACGAGGATATGAGGAGGGAGGGTTTTATCAATCCCCGGATCCTTGATGTGCTTGCCAGCGGGGGGTTTGTCATATCCGACCGGGTAGAGGGCATGGAAGGCATCTTCGCGGGTTCGGTGCCTTCGTACGAAAGCGGAGAAGAGTTGCGCCGGCTGATTGATTTCTATATGACGGAGGAAGGCGGGAGGGAGGCGCTGAGCCGGAAGGGCCGGGAAATAGCCGCGCGGTACACTTGCCGGCGGGCCTGCGCCGGGATCATAGGACATATAGCCGCGTCTCTGGCATGACCCCGGTCTCCTCTTTGTCCGCTAGTGGGGAAATGCCTTTTTTGCTAAAGTATTACCATGAATGAAGACGGGGGGAGCACGAAGACCGCCGGAATAATAATCATCGGGAATGAAATACTTTCCGGGAAGGTGCGCGATTCGAATTCCTTCTACCTCGCCTCCGAATTAAGGTCGCTGGGAGTGAAGCTGATGCGGATAACCGTGATACCCGATGAAATCGGGATAATAGGCAGCGAGGCGGCGATGTTTTCGCAGACCTACGACTACGTGTTCACTGCAGGAGGGGTCGGTCCAACTCATGATGATGTGACGATGGCGGGCATAGCGCACGGGTTCGGGATAAAGCTGATTGTTCACCCCGCTCTCGAACAGCGGTTCAGGCGGCGCTACGGTGATGGCTGCAACGAGGCCATAATGAAAATGGCGGTTGTGCCGGAGGGGACGCATATAATCACCCACGAGGGGATGCGCTTTCCGGTGATGACTTTCAGGAACATCTTTATCCTGCCCGGCATACCCGAATACCTGAGGGAAAAATTTACAGTCATAAAAGAGAGGTTCAGGTCCTCCTCTTACTGCCTCAGAAAGTTCTTCATAAACGCCGATGAATCGGACATCACGGCCGTTCTCAATTCCGTGGTCTCGGAAAATCCCGATGTATCGTTCGGCTCTTATCCCGTTGTCGGCAACCCCGAATACAAGGTGGTGGTGACGGCGGAATGCAAGTCGGATGACCTGCTGGGTAAGGCGGTGAAGGCGCTTGAGGGGAGGCTCCCCGAGGATATAGTCGTAAGGATCGAATAGCTGACGCGGGTACCGCATGGGACACAAGAGAATCCTGGGAAAGACAACGGACTTCATAACGGGGCGCGAGATCACCGATACCGACGACGAGAGATACCGCCAGAAGCTTGCGCGGTTCCTGGTCGAAAAGAAAGGCTATGAAAAAGAGGATATCGGGGTGAAACTGAAACTGGAGATGTCCATCGAAAAGAGGACGGTCATTTCCATGGTGGATCTTGTCGTCAGGGTGGGGGGCAGGAATTTCATGGTTATAAGATACGGTCCGGGGTCGATCGTCACGCGGGAGCGTCCCTCTCTCGCGTCAGCGCGGCTACTTGGGACTTACCAGGTGCCTTTTACGGTGGTGACCAACGGAGAAGACGCCGAGGTCCTGGACACCGACTCGGGGGAAGTAATCGGGACGGGCCTCGAATCCATACCCGACAAAAAGGAAGCGCTGGAGCGTCTGGACCACGTCACCTTCCGGCAGCTGTCACCGGAGAGGATCGAGGCCGAAAAGAGGGTCCTTTCGGCCTACGACTGGCTCGAACACTCCCTGGAATGCGACGACGACTGGTGCGCAACGGAGTAACTCCCCCTTCCCCCCTCTTATCTGAAGAGGGGGTGCCGGAGGCGGGGCGTTATCGCTGAGTCTATCCTTACCTTAGAAGAAGGCGCCTTTACTGTTCCCCGTCCCAGCTGTTCCTATTTTCCTGAGACTGGCTGCAGTTTCGGCATGGGCGTCTTCCCTTCGGACAGGACATCCCCCTTGATGCCTATGACCACTTCGCGGTACGGGAGGTCCTTCTTTGACGCCTGGATCGCCTGCTTCACCAGGTATGACAGACCGCCGCAGCAGGGTACTTCCATCCTGAGCACGGTGACGCTCCTGATCGAATTTCCGGCTAATATTTCGCTCAGTTTCTCGTAATAATACTGGGCGTCGTCGAGTTTCGGACAGGCGATCAGCAGCTTTTTCCCCCTGACGAACCTGCTCTGGAAATTCGGGGTAGAGAAGGCTGTGCAGTCGGCCGCCAGCAGGAGGTCGGCATCCTCAAAATAAGGGGCCGTAGTCGCGACCAGCTTCAACTGGACCGGCCAGTTGGTGAGTTCGGACCTGGCCTCGGCCACCGCCGCGGGCGTTTCACCCCTTTCTGAAAAATCGATGGGCCTTGTGCCCGGGCATCCGTGGAATTCCGCCTTCTTCGTTTTGACCGCCTCCATGTGTTTGTGTGTGGCCTCTTCGTCAAAGGGGTCGGACTCCCTCTTCACAACAGACAGGGCCCCGGTGGGACAGCTGCCCAGGCATGCCCCGAGGCCGTCGCAGTAAATCTCCTTTACCAGCTTCGCCTTGCCGTCCACGATCTGAAGCGCCGATTCGACGCAGTCCACAACGCACTGGCCGCAGCCGTTGCACTTGTCTTCATCAATGTTTATGATATCTCTCAATGCCATTTCGCACCTCCGGATGATTTCCTGATTCTTGATTTAGTATAGAAGATGTGGGGAAGGCTTTCTATGATCTATATCATCCGGACTTGTTTCAGAGGGACGACGGCGACGCCGTTTCCGGACTCGGGAGAAAAGGGACATCGGGCAGCGGCCGGTCAGCTTTGGTCAGGGGCCGCCGCCCTGGCGGCAACCGAAGGTCAGTGAACTTTAGCCAGCCTCCGTTTCTCGGCAGCATACGCCTTTTTGCCGGCATCGAAAGAGGCTGAGACAAGCGATCTCCTTTCACTGAAGTAATCCCTTGCCTTCCTTGCAGAGCCGGTCATTTTATCTCTGCCGCGCAGCGTGTAGCACTGGGCACGATCCTTCACGTCGCCCGCATACCGGCCGATCCTGTGCCTTGTCTCCTTGCCTGACCCCGGGGCGAAGAGCAGAGCCGTACCCGTCCCAGCCAGGCTGCCGAGAATAAATGTCGCGGACTTCATGAACTTATTATGTCTGTGTCTTGTGAACATTGTTTTCCTCCTTTCTGCTTCATTTACTTCTCCTATAAAAATATTATTGCGGGTTTCGTAAATTAGCAACTATGTAATGAGTGGAAGAAGCCGTCTGTATGACCAGAATTGAACCGTTTGCCGCGGAAATGCCCTGAAATCAGGTAATAGCTCGCTCTGGCTCAGGTTTGAAGGTTGTGAGACCGAATCAGAGCGGCCTCCATGACCGCCTGTCGCTTTCAATCAGCCTGCAGGCATCCGACGGGCCTTCCGAGCCGGCTTCATAATTCGGGAACTCCCGGGGGTCCGCCCCGGCTTCCAGTTTTTCCAGGAGAGGCGTCAGCAGAGCCCAGGTCTGCTCCACCGCGTCCTGCCTCACAAAGAGCATCTGGTCCCCCTGCATGCAGTCCAGAAGGACGCGATCGTAATCACCGAGGGAAAAGACCTTCTGGTAGGCAAAATCCATGTACACCGGGGCGAGGCAGACCTTGGTGCCCGGTCTCTTGCCTTCAAAGACGATGCTGATCCCCTCGTCAGGCTGCACCCTGATGACCAGGGTGTTCGGTTCTATGCGCTCCTCCAGCGTCTTTGCAAACATCAGATGGGGCACCTGTCTGTAGTGGATGGATATCTCCGCCTTCTTCCTCTTCAGCCGCTTGCCTGAGCGGAGATAGAAAGGCACCCCGTTCCATCTCCAGTTGTCGACGTGGACCTTGAGGGCCGCAAAGGTCGGTGTTACCGAGGCGGCGGAGATCCCGGGCTCCTCCCTGTAAGCCCTTGCCCTGCCGCCCATGACCTCGCCCGGGCCGTACTGCCCCAGAACGGCGAAGTCGCCGGGTCTGTCCAGGGGAAAGGGCCTGATCGAACGGAACAGCTTGACCTTCTCATCCCTCACGCTTTCCGCTTCGAACGCAGACGGCGGTTCCATCGCCGTCAGGGCAAGGAGCTGGAAGAGGTGGTTCTGAAACATGTCCCTGATGACCCCGGCCTTCTCGTAGTAGCCCGCCCGGTGCCCCACGCCGATAGTCTCCGAGACGGTTATCTGCACGTGGTCCACGTAGCGCCTGTTCCACAGCGGTTCGAAGATCGAGTTGGCGAACCTGAACATGAGTATGTTCTGGACCGTCTCCTTTGCAAGGTAATGGTCGATGCGGTATATCTGGTCCTCCCTGAACGGCTTCCGCAGGACTTCATTCAATCTCTTCGAGGAATCGAGGTCCCAGCCTATCGGCTTTTCGACAACGATCTGGACATTCCTCCCGCCCGCCCGCGAAAGACCGGAAGCTGCTATGTTGGACGCGATCGGTTCATAGATCCCCGGAGGAACGGCGAGATAGTAAATCCGCTTTCCCGACAGGCGGTATTTCTTTTCGAGGGCGGCGATCTTCCCCTTAAGGGAACGGTAGTCATCCTTCCGCCCGTAATCCAGCGGCAGATAGTACAGTCTGCCGGAAAACCCGCTCCATATGTCGTCCCTGAAATCATGCGGGAATGCGCCCTTCACGGCCTCCCGCATCCCGGCGCGGAAGTCCGGGTTCTTCATCTGCGACCTTGCCGTGCCGAGGATAAAGAAATTCTCCGGCAGAAGCTTGTCCCTGTAAAGCCGGTACAGGGAGGGCAGCAGCTTCCGCTGCATGAGGTCACCGGAGGCGCCGAAAACGGTCATGCCGAACGGTCCCGGGATTTCGATCTGGCAATTGTCGACCGTCCGGTAAGCCGGCTCAATGCCTGCAGTCCCGCAGGCCGCCGTTATTTCTTCTTCTGCCACGGCACTGTCCTTCGCCCTTTCATATTCTTCCGCCTTGAGTACATAATTCCTTTTAACATAATTCCCGGTCCCGCGCAATCGGTCCATTTGCGCCTCTCCCGGACCTCCGGGTATCCGCGGCTGTCATGAAACCGGAGTAAACAGTTTTTTGATCATCCCCGCCTTTCCGATAGAATGTAGAAATAGAGACCGTCATCTTGGGACGGATAACAGCCGGGCCGGCGAGACCCGGCTACAAACCTTCACCGTAAATGAGGACACCATGAAGAAGATAGAACTGCTGGCTTTGAGGACAATACCCGAGATCAAACCCGGCGACGACCTGGGAGAAATGATCTCGCTGGCCGCCGGGAAAGAAACCGGCCCCCTCCTGGACAGGGACATCGTCATTGTCACCATGAAGGTCGTCTCCAAGGCCGAGGGTTGTCTTCTGCAACTCGACAGGATCAACCCCTCTGAAAGAGCCGGTCGCATCGCGGCAAAGACCGGCAAACCCGCCCGGCTTGTCCAGGCTATTCTGGACCACAGTGAAAAGGTCCTGGGGGTGGTCCCTTTGTATAAACTGATCGCAGAGGGAATCGTCGATCCCGGGATTTTTTCCGGCAGGCCCGAACAGGCTATGGAACTGATAAGGCATGACCCCGCCTTCCTGATAACGGTCGACAGCCGGGGCGAAGTTTACAGCGATGCGGGCGTGGACACTTCCAATCACCCGGAGGGCATTGCGAGTTATCCGCCTGCCGATCCGGACCGTTCGGCCGGGGAGATCCGGCAGAGCATCAGAAAATGCGCCGGCGCGGATGTTGCTGTCGTAGTTGCGGATACCGAACTTTTCTTCATGGGCACGGTCGACGTGCCCAGGGGAGTTTCAGGCGTGCCTTTGCGTTCAAAGAGATTTGCCTGTGAGGACCTCTTCAACAGGCCGAAGTACGGCGGAGTCGACGCCATCGCCTTTGAGCTTACGGCAGCGGCAAGCCTGCTCTTCGGGCAGACGAACGAGGGGGTGCCGGCGGTTATCGTCAGGGGCTGCGACTACGGGATGACAGATGAGGTTGAACTGGGTCTGAATATTTCCTCGGCCAGGAGAGCCCTGAAGGAAATCGTGGAGGCGTCCGTCAGGCTGCGCCTTTCGGAATATCCCGACAGGTTCCGCCGTCTCTTCAGAAACGACTGACAGCCATATTCAGGATTTCTCCTTCGATACCGGCAGCCCCGTTTTTCTGCTATCCTTTAAGAAAAAGGAGGCTGGGGATTGCCGGAAAAAATAGCGTGAAGGCCTTATGGCCGGACAAGGTGAAATAATGTCGGGACTGAGGTTTGCTGGCAGGTTACTCGCCGGCTTCGTCGCCGGTTTCTTTGCTACCCTGATTTTCCACCAGTTGACGCTGGCAGTGCTGTGGGTGGTCGGCGTGGCACCATTCGGGCCTTTCTCGATGGCTGCAACCCGGCCCTTCGGAGTGCCCGCGGTCATCTCCCTGGCGTTCTGGGGCGGCGTCTGGGGTATTTTATTCGCGGTGATCGAACGGACCTTTCCGCGCCGGGGCTACTGGCTGACGATATTTCTGTTTGGCGCCATTTTCCCCTCGCTGGTCGCTCTTCTGGTGGTGCTGCCTCTCAGAGGCCGGCCTGCCGGGGGCGGATGGCACATACCACTTCTGGTGACGGCTGTCCTGGTCAACGGGGCCTGGGGCATCGGTACCGGTCTGATCTTCAAAGCCCTTTCGCCCCGGTCCGGCGGACACCGTAGCCCACGGCCCTGAAGCTTGGGATATATGAAATCCCGTTCCTCACGGCAGTCCTGCTATGGATCATCTCCTGCAACGCCTCATTGTGGGCGGTCGCTTCGCCTCCCGGGGGCAGCTTGAAATCGGGCATGTTTCGGCATATGGCTGCAGTGCAATAAAGACTCTTTCGGGCCTTTTTTCAGTTTAACACTCGCCGCTGATTTATTTCATCGGAGCGGGTTCCGGACACTTTGGCAGGCGGCAGGATGTGTTAGATTAAAAGAAAGGCATAATCATGATTAACCGAAGGGAGTTTGTGATAGGCGCCTCGGCGGTGATGCTTTCCATGTCGGGTCTCCACGGAAATGAACCCGCGGCAGGCGGCCTGCCGGGCAGGCCTGAAGGGCAAAAATCAGGCCGTGTCGCCCTGGTGCGCACTTCCGACCGGACGCACGGCGTAGAAAAGGCCGTAGACCTCCTCGATATAAACCCTGTGAAGGGGAAGCGGGTGCTTATAAAGCCCAACTACAATACCGCCGATCCTTATCCCGGCGCCACACATAACGATACCCTGGTCAGTCTGATCGGCCAACTCAGGCGGATGGAGGCGGCGTCATTGACGATAGGAGAGCGGAGCGGACCCCCGTCCACGGCGAGTGTCATGGAGGAAAAGGGCATCGGCAGCATCTGCAGGGAGCATGATGTCGGACTGATCAATTTCGAAGATCTGCCCCCGGGGGAATGGATCAGGATGAGGCCGGAGCAGAGCCACTGGAACGACGGCTTCGATGTCGCCGGACCGGTGCTTGACGCCGAATGCGTGGTCTCCACCTGCTGCCTGAAGACCCACGGATACGGCGGGGTCTTCACCATGTCATTGAAGCTTTCTGTCGGCATCACCCACAAACGGAACATGACCGAACTCCACTCGTCGTTCCGGTCCATGCGTAAGATGATCGCCGAGATAAACCAGGTGTATTCACCGTCCCTCATAGTGCTCGACGGTATTGAGGCCTTTGTCGACGGTGGTCCCATGACGGGGAAGAAGAAGCGGGCGGATGTCATTCTTGCGGGTACCGACCGGATCGCGGTAGATGCGGCCGGTCTTGCGGTCCTCAAGGAGCTGGGCAGCAACAGGGCGATCATGGGGAGGAAGATCTTCGAGCAGGAGCAGATCGCCAGGGCCGTTGAGCTGGGCCTCGGCGTGAGCAGGCCCGGGGACGTGGAACTCGTTACCGGCGATGACAAAAGCAGGGCCTATGCCGGGAAACTCAAGGACATACTCCTTCAGGGCTAGCCCGGATTATTCATGAAATGTGGCAGACGCGAAAGGACACAGTATTTTCGCTCATTCCCGGTCGTTACGACCTCCGAGGAACTTGCCCTTTTATTTTGGGATACACAGCGTCTGAATATCGGGCAAGTAAAACCGCTCAAACACTATGTCCTTTCGCCATGCAGGAAAATTTGTGAATAAAGTGGGATAGCCTTCACCCCTTCGGTTCGACCGCCCATGTATCCCTTGCTCTTTGAAACACAGTCGGCGTCCATTCGCCGCCGGAAGAAATCTCCCGAAAACAGGCTGACCACTGCTTTATAGCGGAATTTAAGGCAAACTTCTGGTGCAATGAAGCTGGAATCACCGATTAACCCGCTGACCTGACTGTACAGGCGTCATGTGATACACTGGTAACAGAGCGTGGAATGCTCCAGGAGGATAGGGATGTCTGAACTTTTCGAGCGCAGCGCAATAAGAGGGATGGAGCTGGCAAACCGGTTCGTACGGTCTGCCACATGGGAGGGGCTTGCGGCAGGGGACGGCGCGGTCACTCCGAGGCTGACGGAAATGATGGTTGAACTGGTCCGGGGAGAGGCCGGCCTGATCATAACGAGCTATGCCTTCGTCAGCCCGGAGGGCAGGTCGAATCCCACCCAGATCGGCGCCTGCGACGACGGTCTTCTTCCGGGACTCGCCGATATGGCCCGCGCGGTGCATGCGGCTGGAGGGAAGATTGCATTACAGCTGGTCCATGGGGGATGCGCGTCAAACCCCGGAGTCACCGGCCTTGGACCCCTTGGACCTTCGGAGGGGACCAGGGAAGGCATGCTCAGGTGCCGGGCCGCGTCCGGAGAGGATATCGCGAGGATCATCTCCGACTTTGCCGGGGCGGCAGCCAGGGCGAAACAGGCGGGGTTCGACGCGGTGCAGCTCCATGCGGCCCATGGCTTTCTGCTGAGCCAGTTCCTGTCGCCCGCGTTCAACGGCAGAACGGACGATTACGGCGGTTCGCCGGAAAACCGTGCGCGGCTGCTGCTTGAGGTGGTGCGGGCAGTCAGGGAGGCGGCAGGTCCGGCGTACCCGGTTCTGGTAAAGATCAACTCCGAGGATTTCCTTGAAGGGGGCATGACGCGTGAAGAGTCGGTGGAGGTTTCCGCCATGCTTGAAAAGGCCTCCGTGGACGCCATAGAGATTTCGGGAGGGACTGTGATATCCCCCGAAAAATTATCTCCCGTCAGACCGGGCAGGCTGCAGACTCCGAGGGAGGAGGTATTCTACAGGGAGGCCGCGGAGCTTTACAGGAAGAGGGTGTCCGTTCCGCTTATCCTGGTGGGGGGCATCCGGTCATTTGAGGTGGCAGAGGGACTGGTGCGCGGAGGGACCGCCGACTACATATCGATGAGCAGGCCGCTCATATGCGAGCCGGCTCTGGTGAGGCGCTGGAGGGAGGGCGACCGCCGCCGTTCGGAATGCGTCTCGGACAACGCTTGCTTCACGCCGGCCTCAGAGGGCAGGGGCATCTACTGCGTTACCATGCAGAAGAAGAGGAGCAAAGCCGGCGCATAAGAGCCGGGCCATGCGTCATCCGGCCTGAAAACGGTTTCATCACTTTCCGTCCGCACAGGCCAGGAAGGCCTCTGCGTTGGGCAGCGGCGTATCGGGCGGCAGGTCGCAGGAAGGCATGAGTATGAACCCTTCCTGCGGATCGGAAACGGCGGCCAGGCAGTCCGAAACAGAAGCGCATATCGATGCCGGGTCGCCGCCGGCTATCGTGTTTACGGCATCGACATTGCCGGCCGTTACGGCCTTCCCGCGATAAAGATCGTAGGTCTCCCCTATCGACACGCTGGCATCGACCGAGATGCAGTCTGCGTGTGTTGCCGCATAGAGCGGAAGCTGCGGTCCTATGGCTCCGCACTGGTGAAGGATACTGCGGACGCCCCGGTCCCGTGCCCAGTCGAAGAGCCCGCGCTCATAGGGCAGGACTATGTCCCGGTACAGGTCGTCGGGGATGAGGGTGACCGCGCCGTCCGGTACGGCGATGCCGTCGATCAGGCCGCGAGCCAGGAGCGCTTCGAAGAAGGACTGGGAGAGACGGACGCCAAGTCCGCAGACCTCCCGGACAAACTCCGTGTCTGATGTCGTTTTTTCCTTCAGCAGGTTCCAGTCGCAGAGGATCATGCCCCAGGCAAATGGCCCCCAGGACGTGGCGCAGAGGAAGCGGTCCCCAAGCCGCTGTCTCAATACGGCCATCATATCCACCAATGCCAGCGTATGAGGGGAGCTGCCGATATCTATCTCCCGGAGCGAGCGGGCGTCCCCCGTCTTCTCAATAAGCGGGAAGGAGAGAAGAGGCGCCTGCTCTTCCTTGAAGGCGAGGTGGCCGCCGACCGCCTCCGCGGGAAAGGTGTTGAGCCCAGAGCCGGCAAAGGCGATGTCCGTATCCAGCCCGCCCAGGAAGCCGCCGAGCCTCGCCCCGAACCCTTCAGGGTCTTCGAGGAGCCCCCCGATCTTCAGGCCGGCCTGACGGTAGGCCCAGCGGCCGGCACCGTACAGCGCCCTGGGGATGCGTACGCTCCTTTTTCCCTGGAATACCCTTATGATACCTTCCCGCCTATGACGAGCATCAGGCCGCAGTCGGGGCACTCGGTGTCGCCTGCCGAAACAGGGGAACCGCATGCCGGGCACCTGCCCTGGTTTGCCAGTTCGTTGGAGGCGCGGATCTCGGGATGCATTTCCATGAAATATCTCTCGATTCGCTCCTGCGCCCGGTCGACATCCTGCGGCGAGACGACCAGCCGGCATTTGTCACCGCAGCAGCTTTTCGTGCAGCCGGCATCGGAACGGACGGTGCAGGGGATGCCCGAGTCGATCAGGACGCCGTGAAGTTCACCCATCCATTTGAGATCGCCCTCCCTGACCGGGACTTCGTTTTCGATGGCCTTCGCCATGAGCCGTCTCTTCTCTTCCTGCGCCCTCTGGTACTCCTCCGGCAGGAGGAGTACCGCCCCGCAGTCCGCGCATTTCTCGATATGCGGAAAGTACTCGGCCTCGCAGTCAGGACATATCTTATATTGTTCCATGGCCCGGAGCCGGGGAAGCAGGAAAGGTTATGTTAACGGTCATGCCGATATATTAGCAGATCAGGGATGGCAAGGGGGAGGCCCCCTCTTTTTTGAGTTGGAATGAAAGAAAAGTCCTGCTGCCCGGGTTGCCTATTCTTCTGTCATGACCTTCAGTACGGCCGGGACCGGTCGCTTGTCTTCCAGTGAAACCGGCGTCTCGCCCTTCCCGGCCACGGCCGGCCTGCCGCAGTGAAGGCAGGTCTTCATCTGGCAACCCCTGTCGAAGGTGACCCTCACAAAGTATTCATGCCTGTTGATCCTGCACTTGAGAATACGAATGATACTATTGATCTTTTCCCTCATTGCCCCCCTCCGTCCATCTTTCCGTTATCAATCCGGGCTGCAGGGGTCCTGAAAAAATAAAACGGCCGCGCAGCCTGGTTACCCTTCGGCAGCGCGGCCATCATGTCGATGCAGATCCGTCGCTTTCCGCCCCCTCCTCACGAAGGGTTCGGCATTATCGGGGAATCTCTGTCGTTAGATATAGCAGACAGAAACGCCCCCTGTCAAGTCAATTTTCAGTACCATCGGGTCGGAGTCAAAGGAGGGAAGCCAGGCCTGCTACTTATCACTCTCGTAATCAATTTTCTCATAACAGCCGGCCGGACACCCGCGGCATGTCCCGGCAAGAAACGAAAGGTCCTTTTTCTCCTCCGGGAGCTTGCAGTGGCGTAAATGCTCCTTAGCCTCCCCGGTTGCTCGCTGCAAGATGTTGAATTTCTTCCCACAACGCGGGCACTGTTTCATATCGACCTCTTCAGTTATATTTTAGCATAAGGGATAACGCCGGGAATCCGGGCAGGGGAGGGGTGCAGGGAACGAGATCGGCACGCCGCGTATAAACAGGTTAATCACTGCCGCCGCATTTACCTGAGCACTTTCCCGTCCATCACAAGACCTGTAATCATTCCTTTTCCATCTTTCCCGAGAGAAACCTCGACCCTTAAGTCTCTTGCGTTCCGGCTGGCCTCTATCGCTCTGCCTTTGCCTTCTTCGACGAAATAACTTTCGATACCGTACTCGACCGAGAGCTGCCTGAAGTCCGTTGCCTTCACATCCTCTATAACAGCCCGGAGCGGCTCGCCTGTGTAGCACCGGGGCTTATAGCTCGGGGCCTCCTTCATCTGCATCAGGACATTCCCCCGTTTGTCGAGACAGAAGAGGACGCCCTCGCCTTTGTCAAACCCGCCGAACCACCGGGGCCTGAGCAGGCGGACGCTGCCCGAGTCGTCTCTGACCGAAACTTCCCAGCGCCGGGCCCGCGTCTCGTTTCGGACCCGCCCCTGTATAAACTTCCCGCCTGCAGGCGGCACGGCGCTGACTGATACCGCTTTATACGTACCGTCAGGTTCGCCACCCAGGCCCACATATACCACATCATTGGGCTTCATCCCGGGCTTTGCACCGAGGGTGTCAAGGTCGAGGTTCGTGATTTCGTAGCGCAGATTGACGTAGTCTCCCCTGAAGATGTCCCTCGGGTCCACCGGCGCGGTCCGCAGGAGTATCCGGTAGCCCGTGTTTACCCAGTGCTGCCTATAGGCGATCATCCCCGTAAGGAGGAATACCTGAAGCATCACGATTACGATGAATTTTACCTTCATCAGACCTCTTCCGCAGGATTGAATGCCGCAAGTATCTTTCTCCGCTTCCTCTCAAGCAGTACCCCTCCAAAAAGCAGTATGATCCCGCCCATGATAAAAAATACGGACCTCGGGAGGAGTTTCCAGAAGAAATCGAAATACCGGGCTATGACATCCAGAACAAAGAAGAGAAGGCCGATATTAACATAGGCTGTGTGCCTCCTCATATAGCCAAGGACCATTATACCGATTATTGCCAGCGCATAAATAATATTCGAGGCGAGTGTGATCACGTTTACTGTGAGTGCATGCCGCGGGTCGTAGGGCACCCTCTTGACGAAGAACATGAGCGAAACGGTCATTGCCATCAGAAATACAAGCGAGATCATCTCGGGAATCCAGCCCTTTTCTTTTGCTCCCGATAATGAATAAAGAATGCCTGATATCAGAAACATGCCGACTATGCCTGCGTAAAACATGATGAGGCCTTGCGAGCCGAGGGACGCCCGGAAAACGTCAAAGGTAAGTACATAGCCTGCGGAGAACGTGAGCAGGCCCCCCAGGACAAGATAGGGGCCCGACAGCTTTCTTAAAGGACCGGAACCCCTGTGCATAAGGCCGACGGACCAGAGCGAGATGCCGCTTGCAAGATATAGTGTTACAAAGGGAAGGATATTGCCGTAAGCCAGGGATATCCGAAAACTGGATTCCATTCCCAGCCAGATCAGCAGGTCGATGATCGCAAGGGTGAGGATCGTCCTGAACCCGAGGAGATATGCCAGGGGAAGCACTCCCAGCCCCCACATGAGCGGGCCATTCGGAAAGTGAACGGTTATGTTGTATATCTGGGCGATCAGAAAGATGCCCGCGCCGAAGATTATGGACCCCAGAAGGATCAACGCCGCCCCGGCCTTCGGAAAGCTTTCTCTGTCGTAGCGAAGATAATAGCCGAGCCCGTAGCTGCAAAGCATTGAGGAAAAAATTATGCCGAGCTTGCCCCACCTCGGAATTTCCGACCAGTTCGCCGCCACAAAAAGGATCACTCCCACGCCGATCAGGATTGATCCCAGTATGGTGATTGTGGTGACGAGCCTCCCCGGCCCGGCCTTTTCGTCGGCCTCCTCCAGGAGCCGGTACCGCCCCAGGATCTTCTCCTTCTGCTCAGGGGTGATAATGCCTTCCCTGAGCCAGGCTTCAGTCTCCTCTTTAAGTTTCCGGTGGAATGAGAAGTTTTGTTCTGAAGGCCGCATATTATTGTGGTTTAT
>JARRRI010000019.1:0-21249 GCA_037380845.1 Candidatus Sulfobium sp.
AAGGGGGGAGGCACACCCCGTTTTTCAAGGGATACCGGCCGCAGTTTTACTTCCGTACGACTGACGTGACCGGAGTGGCGGAGCTTCCCGAGGGAGTGGAGATGGTGATGCCGGGGGACAATGTGAGCCTGACGGCCGAACTGATATCGCCGATAGCGATGGAGAAGGAGCTCAGGTTCGCGATAAGAGAAGGCGGCCGCACGGTGGGTGCCGGTGTCGTTACCGAGGTACTGGGATGAGGGACATAATACTTTTTCAGTGCACTGAATGCAAGAACAAGAACTATTCGACCATGAAAAATAAAAAGAATACGACCGACAAGCTTCAGCGGAAAAAATACTGCAGGCACTGCATGAGACATACCATGCATAAGGAGGCCAAGGCATAAGACCGTGAATCGTGACCCGTTAAGCGTAATGAGAGATGTTGGCAAGCCTGTCAAATATATGGTCATTCAAAGTTGACGGACAGCCCTATGGATTTTATTGCGGATCACGGAGCGCGGATTACGAATCACGAATTTTACAGGCCAGTAGCTCTAACGGCTAGAGCATCGGACTCCAAATCCGAGGGTTGGGGGTTCGAATCCCTCCTGGCCTGCCACTGAAAAGGATAATATAATGATAGAGAAAATTAAACAGTTCTTCAGGGAAGTAAAGACTGAGTCAAAAAAAGTTGTATATCCCGACAGGGACGAGCTGATAGGGTCCACATGGATCGTAATCATCACTGTCGTCTTCGTATCTCTCTTCCTCGGAATAATAGACCTCAGTCTTACGAAACTGGTGGGACTGGCGCTCAGGTAAGAGGGATATGGCCAAAAACTGGTATGTAGTACATACGTATTCGGGATTTGAGGAGAAGGTGAAGGTTTCAATCGAGGAGAAGGTTGAAGCCGGGCAGCTTCAGGAGAGGATATCGAAGATCCTCATCCCGACCGAGAGGGTTGTGGAACTGCGGGCAGGAAAAAAGAAGGAAAGTGACAAGAAATTTTATCCCGGCTACATACTTGTCGAAATGGAGCTGGATGATGAAACCTGGCACCTGATAAAGAACACCCCGAGGGTTACCGGCTTTGTGGGAGGGAAGCACCCTGTCCCGATTCCGGAGGAAGAGGTCGACATCATTCTGCAGCAGGTTGAAAAGGGGCCCGTCCCCCAGGTCAAGACGCAATATCAGAAGGGTGACAGCGTCAGGATTACGGACGGCCCGTTCAGCAATTTCAACGGCTTCGTCGAGGATGTGGACCTGGACCACGGCAGGCTTCGTGTAATGGTGAGTATATTCGGCAGGCAAACGCCCGTTGAACTCAACTTTTTCCAGGTTGAGAAAAATTGATCACAGGCAGAAAAGCAGGAGGATAAAGAAAAAATGGCCAAGAAACAAGTCGTTGCGCAGGTGAAGCTTCAGATTGCCGCCGGGAAGGCGACACCTGCACCGCCTGTCGGACCCGCGCTCGGTCCGCACGGGGTTAACATAATGGAATTTTGCAAGGCATTCAATGCCCAGACACAGGCGCTGGGGGATACGATCATCCCGGTCATAATGACAGTCTACGCGGACCGGACGTTCACCTTTATTACCAAGACGCCGCCCGCATCGGAACTGTTGAAGAAAGCCGCCGGGATAATAAAGGGTTCGGGCACGCCGAATAAGGACAAGGTGGGAAAGGTCACATCGGCACAGGTAAAGGAGATTGCGCAGACGAAACTTGTCGATTTGAACGCATATAACGTTGAAGACGCGATGAGGATAGTGGCCGGCACTGCCAGGAGCATGGGCGTCGAGGTCATAGATTAGACGGAGGTTAAGATGGGCAAGAAATTGAAGGCGGCCGAAAGCCAGATAGACCCCAACAGGGAATATCCGCTTGAAGAGGCAATCGAGACGGTCAAGAAACTGGCTTATGCCAAATTTGACGAGGCTGTGGATCTGGCGTTTAATCTGGGGGTAGACCCGAGGAAGTCCGACCAGATGGTGAGGGGGACGGTAGTCCTTCCCCACGGCACGGGAAAAAGTGTCAGGGTACTTGTGTTTGCGAAGGGCGAGAAGGAAAAGGAAGCCAGAGACGCGGGAGCCGATTTTGTCGGTGCCGAAGACATGATCGAGAAAATAACGAAAGAAAGCTGGCTGGATTTCGAGAAGGTAGTGGCAACTCCGGACATGATGGGACTTGTCGGCAAACTTGGCAAGGTCCTCGGTCCCAGGGGGCTCATGCCGAATCCCAAGCTGGGCACTGTCACTTTCGAGGTCGCAAAGGCGGTCAAGGAAATAAAGGCCGGGAAGGTCGAGTACAAGACCGGCAAGGCCGGCGTCGTTCATGTATCCATCGGGAAGGTCTCTTTTGACCGGGAGAAGCTTGTGGACAATGCCAGGGCCATCGTCGATTCGGTTATCAAGGCAAAACCGTCGACGAGCAAGGGCAAGTATCTGAAAAAACTGTCGATTTCGTCTACAATGGGCGTTGGTCTCAGGGTCGATGCCAACTCTGTGGCCGCCGGCAGATAGCAAAACCGGACTTGGGTCCGTCGATATATTAGTCAGAGACAGCAGGTGTGCAATACTTAATGGTCCGGAGGCCCTTGTGGGCGGTCCGGTACTTGCCTGCCGAGGCTGAATAGGGGAAAATGTGAAGATGATGTCGGGGAGGAAAGTTGATTTTCCGAATTTTCCGGGCTGTTACGGTTCACATGCCTTTGTCTCTGGGAAAGGAGGTCGATTCTGAATAGGGACGAGAAAGCACAGGTGATAAGTGACCTTAAGGAGAAGTTTTCCAGGGCCAAGGCTGTGGTGTTCGCCGATTTTACCGGTATGACGGTGGCGGAAACCACTGAATTCAGAAGGCTGCTCAAGAATTCATCGCTGGACTACAGGGTCGTGAAAAACACCCTTGCGAAGATAGCATCCGCCGATACGGAAGTCGGTACGGCGGCCGATATGTTCCAGGGTCCGGTGGGGGTCGCCATAGGCTACGACGATCCGGTACTTGTGGTGAAGAAGGTACTTGAGTACACGAAGGCAAATGAAAAGCTCCGGGTAAAGGGCGCGGTTGTCGAGGGCAAGCTCTGCGATCAGAAGGAGATCAAGGAGATTGCGGATCTGCCGACGCGGGAAATGCTCCTGTCGATGCTTGCGGCTGCCATGCAGGCGCCTGCGACCAAGATGGCTGGGACGCTTGCCGCGACGGTCAACGGCTTTGCTTACGCGCTTGAAGCTCTGAAGAGCCAAAAGAATAACTGATAGTACATAAATCCAGGAAGGAATCTGTATAAAGGAGGTTAGAGAATGGCTGTTAGCAAGGAAGAAGTTTTTGAATTCATTGACAGTATGACAGTACTGGAAATGTCGAAATTCATAAAGGAGTTCGAAGAGAGGTACGGGGTGACCGCCGCGGCTCCTGTCGCAGTTGCGGCAGCGCCCGGGGCCGCAGCCGCCGCTCCCGCCGCCGAGGAGAAGACCAGTTTTGAGGTGGTGCTGACCGCGGCCGGGGACAAGAAGATCCAGGTGATCAAGGTCGTCAGGGAACTGACGGGTCTCGGCCTGAAGGAGGCGAAGGACCTCGTAGACGGTGCACCCAAGGCCGTGAAGACCGACGTCACGAAAGAGGAAGCCGATTCCATCAAGGCCAAGCTTGAAGAACAGGGAGCGACGGTAGAAGTAAAATAACTTTTCGGGGCAGGGAGCGGGAAGTGAAAGGTCTGGCTTCCCGTTCCTTGCTCTTTATCTTTGCAAGGGAGAAATATGGCAAGAGTTTTGAGAAAAAGGTTGGATTTCGGGAAAGTTCCCCAGTTCCTGGAGGTCCCTAATCTTATAGAGATACAGAAGAGGTCATACGATAAGTTTCTGCAGCAGGACACCCCCATGGAGAAGAGGGAGGAATCGGGGCTGCAGGCAGCGTTCCTCAGTGTATTCCCGATTTCGGATTACAATGAGACCGCCGAGATCGAGTTCATCGGATATCTGGTGGGCGAGCCCAAATACTCCGTGAGAGAATGTCTTCAGAAGGGCACGACGTACGCTGCACCGATCAAGATAAGCGTCAAGCTCAACCAGTTCGAGATGGACGCGGCCGGGAAAAAGAAACTGAAAGAATCGAGAGAACAGGAGGTCTACGTCGGTGAAATGCCGTTGATGACCGATACCGGCACATTCATCATCAACGGGACTGAACGCGTAGTAGTCAGCCAGTTGCACCGTTCACCCGGCGTCTTTTTCAGCCATGACAAGGGGAAAACTCATGCCAGCGGAAGGCTTTTGTATTCGGCCAGAGTAATACCCTCCCGGGGCTCGTGGCTCGACTTCGAATTCGACACCAAGGATATCCTCTATGTGCGGATCGACAGGCGGAAAAAGCTGCCGGCGACCATAGTACTCAAGGCGCTTGGATATTCCAACGAAGACCTCCTGAAGACCTTTTATCCCGTCGACACGGTAAGCCTGAAGGGCGCCAACGATTTTTCCATAGCCGTGAGTCATGTTCTGGCCGGCCTCAAGGCAGTGAAGAGTATTACTGACCCTTCTACAAAGGAAGTTATCGTCAAGGGTGGAAGCAAGATTACAAAGGGCGCCCTCAGAAAGATGGATGCGGCCGGGATCAAGACTATTCCGGTGACGAAAGAGGAGATCGTCGGACGGATCACACTGAAAGACATTATCGATCCTACCACCGGAGAGGTTATTCTGGAAGGCAATGAAGTATTGACAGAGGACGTCTTCAATAAGGTCGTTTCCCTGAAGATAGATACCCTGCAACTGCTCTTTATAGACAACGTCCATTATCTTTCCTCTCTCCGTGATACCCTCCTTTCGGACAAGGTGGGCACGCAGGAGGAGGCCCTGATAGAGATTTACAAGAAATTGAGACCGGGGGAACCGCCGACGATCCGGGCCGCAAAAGACCTTTTCAGCGGCCTTTTCTTCGATCCCAAGAGATACGATCTGTCACCCGTAGGGAGATTGAAACTGAACAAGCGGCTGGGACTTGACGTGCCCTTGGATACCAAGGTCCTCACGGACAGGGACATCGTGGAAATCGTAAGGTATATCCTGAGCCTGAGAACGGGCAAGGGGGAAGTCGATGACATCGACCATCTCGGAAACAGGAGGATCAGGGGTATCGGAGAGCTTCTGGAGAACCAGTTCAGGATCGGGCTCGTAAGGATGGAGCGTGCCATCAAGGAGAAGATGACCCTGACAGAGCTGGAGACGGCGATGCCCCACGACCTCATCAACTCAAAGCCGGTCATGGCTGCGGTGAAGGAATTTTTCGGCTCCAGCCAGTTGAGCCAGTTCATGGACCAGACCAACCCGCTGTCGGAGATTACCCACAAGAGGAGGCTTTCGGCCCTGGGGCCCGGCGGCCTGACCAGGGAGAGGGCGGGCTTCGAGGTCAGGGACGTCCATCCTACCCACTACGGCAGGATATGTCCTATCGAAACGCCGGAAGGTCCGAATATCGGGCTTATCACCTCTCTGGCATCATATGCCAGGGTGAACGATTACGGCTTTATCGAGGTGCCTTACAGGAAGGTCGTGAACGGTAAGGTGACGGGAGATGTGCAGTATTTCTCGGCAATAGAAGGCGAAAAGTTCATCATCGCCGAGGCGACTTCGGCGGTGGACAAGAAGGGGAATCTTGCGGGCGAAGCTGTCTCGGCGAGAGAGGGCGGCGACTTCAGAATCGTTACCCCGCAGGAGGTCAACTACATGGACGTGTCCCCGAAACAGGTGGTGGGGATCTCGGCAGCACTGATACCGTTCCTTGAGAACGACGATGCCAACAGGGCCCTCATGGGGTCCAACATGCAGCGCCAGGCTGTGCCCCTCCTGAAGCCCGCGGCCCCTCTGGTGGGCACCGGGATGGAGTACGTGGCGGCAAGAGATTCCGGTGCCCTTGTACTTGCCAGGAGAGCCGGGAAGGTGGAAAGTGTGGACGCTTCCCGTGTTGTGGTCAGGACCACGGGCGACGACGGAGGCGTGGATATATACAGCCTGGTGAAATTCCAGCGGTCGAACCAGGCCACATGCATAAACCAGCGCCCCGTGGTGTCAGTAGGCGACGAAGTGACACAGGGCGATATCCTCGCGGACGGACAGTCGACGGACTTCGGAGAGCTGGCACTCGGTCAGAACGTGCTGGTGGCCTTCATGCCCTGGGGCGGGTACAATTTTGAGGACGCGATACTCCTGAGTGAACGGCTGGTCAAGGAGGACGTATATACCTCGATTCACATAGAGGAATTTGAAGTAGAGGCTAGGGAGACCAAACTCGGGTCGGAAGAGATAACCCGTGATATTCCCAACGTCGGAGAAGAGGCCCTGAAAGACCTCGACGAGAGCGGCATCATAAGGATCGGGGCTGAAGTCGGCCCCGGGAACATTCTGGTGGGCAAGGTCACGCCCAAGGGCGAGACCCAGCTTACCCCGGAAGAGAAACTGCTCAGGGCCATTTTTGGAGAAAAGGCCGAAGAGGTAAAGGAGAGTTGCCTCTATGTTCCGCCCGGTATCGAAGGTACCGTCGTCGATGTCAGGATCTTTTCAAGAAAAGGAATTGCGAAGGACGGCAGGGCGAAGGATATAGAGGAAGATGATATACAGAGGCTCCAGCGGGACCTGGAAGAGGAGATAAAGGTCGTAAAAGAGGAAAAATTCAAGAGGCTGCGCCGGATGATTGCGGGGCAGCGCGCGGCTGAAGATATCGTGGCGCCAAGGACGAAAGAGGTGATCTGCCCCAAAGGCAAGACGATCAGCGAAAAGCATCTTGAGCAGGTGAAGGATGAACACCTGATGCGCATAAAGATTTCAAACGATGATGTACAGGAGAAGATCGAGGCCGTTAATAGCGATTCCAACCACTATGTGAGATACCTGGAATCGCGGTACGACGAGAGAGTGGAGAGGGTGCGCAAGGGCGATGAGCTGGCACCGGGAGTGAACAAACTGATCAAGGTCTATATCGCCATGAAGCGCAAAGTACAGATCGGAGACAAAATGGCCGGGCGTCACGGCAACAAGGGTGTTGTAGCCATGGTCCTGCCGGAAGAGGACATGCCCTATCTGCCGGACGGGACATCAGTCGATATCGTATTGAATCCACTGGGTGTCCCTTCTCGAATGAACGTCGGGCAGATCCTTGAGACCCATCTGGGATGGGCCGCGAGGGTGCTGGGTCTGCGCCTGACCGAGGCCATGGACAAGTGTGCGCCGGCGGACGGCCTGAAGAAATACATACGGGATGTCTACAAGGACTTCGGCAACAAGGAAGTGAATGAAGACACCGTGCGTTACGTTGAGGGACTCGACGAAGAAGGGACAATGGAAGTTGCCGGGAGACTGAAGAAGGGCTTCCCTGTCGCTACCCCCGTATTCGAGGGTGCAAAGGAAGCGGAGATAAAGAGCCTGCTGAAGAAGTCGGGGCTGCCCGTTACAGGGCAGGTTACACTGTATGACGGAAAGACGGGGGAAACCTTCAAACGGCCCGTCACCGTGGGATATACGTATATGATGAAGCTCCATCACCTGGTGGACGACAAGATCCACGCCCGCTCCATAGGTCCCTACTCGCTCGTTACCCAGCAGCCGCTGGGAGGGAAGGCGCAGTTCGGCGGCCAGAGGCTGGGTGAAATGGAAGTGTGGGCGCTTGAAGGCTACGGCGCGGCATATACGCTTCAGGAGTTTCTGACCGTAAAAAGTGATGATGTGACGGGAAGAGCCAGGATGTATGAGGCTATCGTGAAAGGCGACGCAACGCTGGAACCGGGCGTGCCGGAGTCTTTCCACGTATTAATAAAAGAACTCCAGAGCCTCGGCCTTGATGTCGAGCTCCTGGAGAAAAAGAAGAAGGGGGAGTAGATTGGCTGAAGACATTTACGCCATTTTTCAGAAACCCAAGAACCCTACGGACTTTGAGGCGATAAGGATAAAACTGGCTTCCCCGGAGAAGATCCGGGAGTGGTCCTATGGGGAGGTGAAGAAGCCGGAAACGATTAACTACCGGACTTTCAAGCCGGAGAGGGACGGCCTTTTCTGCGCCAAAATCTTCGGGCCCATCAAGGACTGGGAATGTATATGCGGCAAATACAAGAGGATGAAGCACAGGGGCATAGTCTGCGACAAGTGCGGGGTGGAGGTTATACAGTCCAAGGTCAGACGTGAACGCCTGGGCCACATAGAACTGGCAACCCCGGTAGCCCACATTTGGTTCCTTAAAGGCGTGCCGAGCCGCATCGGGACGCTGCTTGATATGACGATGAGAAACCTGGAAAAGGTGCTTTACTTCGAGAGTTATATCGTAACGGACCCCGGTGATACGCCTCTGAAGGCGAAGGAACTTCTGGGGGAGGAAGACTTCAAGAAGAAGTCCACGGAATACGGGACGAAATTCAAGGCGGGGATGGGCGCCGAAGCGGTCAGAGAACTGCTGAGGGGTGTAGACCTCGAGGCCCTCGCTGCCGAACTCAAGGTAAAGATAAAGGAGGCGGCCTCCATCGGTGTAAAGAAGAAGCTTACCAAACGCCTCAAGGTGGTGGAGGCATTCCGGAAATCCGGCAATGAGCCGGAGTGGATGATCATGGACGTCATACCTGTCCTGCCGCCCGACCTCAGGCCCCTGGTGCCTCTCGAAGGCGGGCGTTTCGCCACTTCAGACCTGAATGATCTTTACAGGAGGGTCATCAACAGGAACAACAGGCTCAAACGGCTCGTGGAGCTGAAGGCCCCGAGCGTCATCATAAAGAACGAAAAGAGGATGCTCCAGGAGGCCGTCGATGCGCTGTTCGACAACGGCCGGAGAAGCAAGGTGCTGAAAACGGCTACGAAGAGGCCCCTGAAATCTCTGAGCGACATGATAAAGGGAAAGCAGGGGCGGTTCAGGCAGAACCTGCTGGGGAAAAGAGTGGACTATTCGGGCAGGTCGGTAATCGTCGTAGGACCGGAACTGAAGCTCCATCAGTGCGGTCTGCCGAAGAGAATGGCGCTTGAGCTGTTCAAGCCGTTCATTTTCAGCAAGCTGGAAGAAAAGGGACACGCAACGACGATAAAGGCTGCGAAGAAACTGGTCGAGAAGGAGTCGTCGGAAGTGTGGGATGCCCTCGAAGAGGTGATCAGGGAGACCCCGGTCCTCCTGAACAGGGCACCGACCCTTCACCGTCTGGGCATACAGGCCTTCGATCCCGTACTTGTGGAAGGAAAGGCGATCAAGCTCCACCCCCTCGTCTGTACCGCCTTCAACGCCGACTTCGACGGCGATCAGATGGCGGTCCACGTGCCTCTGTCTATAGAGGCTCAGATAGAGGCCAGAGTACTGATGATGTCGGTGAACAATATCCTTTCGCCTGCCAACGGCAAACCTATTGTCGTTCCGACACAGGACATGGTGCTGGGCATTTATTACCTCATGAAGGAGAGAGAGGGTGCGCGCGGCGAAGGCAAGGTTTTCGCGGATCCGGAAGACGTCCGGGTTGCATACGACGCCGGCCAGCTCAGCGAGCATGCGAAGATCAGGGTGAGGATGGACGGAGAGTTCGTCGATACCACCGCGGGCAGGATGATCTTTTTCGACATAGTCCCCCCCGAGATCGGCTTTCCAATGATCAACAAGGACATGACGAAGAAGGAACTTTCGAAGATAATAGAATATTCCTACAAATATGCGGGGAAGCGCGCGACAGTAGTCTTCCTCGACAATCTTGAGAAACTCGGCTTCAAGTATGCGACCAATTCGGGCATTTCCATATGTATGTCGGACATGCACATTCCTTCCAAGAAGGCTGAAATGATCCACAACGCGGAACAGGAAGTTCTGGAGGTGCAGAAGCAGTACGCTGACGGCCTGATCACCCAGGGTGAGCGGTACAACAAGGTCATCGACATATGGGCGAACGTCACCGAACGGATTGCCGACGAGATGATGAAGGAACTGGGTGCCGAGGACGACAGGGTGGCCTCCGAAGACGAGTTGAAGGTCAAGAGGTCGTTCAACAGCATATTCATGATGGCCGATTCGGGTGCCCGGGGAAGCGCGGCCCAGATAAGACAGCTGGCCGGCATGAGGGGACTGATGGCCAAACCCTCGGGCGAGATCATAGAGACGCCGATTACGGCGAACTTCAGGGAAGGACTTACTCCTCTCCAGTACTTTATTTCCACTCACGGCGCAAGAAAAGGTCTCGCCGACACGGCCCTCAAGACGGCCAACTCGGGCTACCTCACGCGGAGACTCGTCGATGTCGCCCAGGACGTGCTGATCATGGATGACGACTGCGGTGCGACCGACGGAATAACCGTGACCTCCCTGGTGGAGGGAGGGGAAATCATCCAGCAACTGGAAGAGAGGATTTTCGGACGTTTTGCCGTCGAGGACATTAAGGACCCCATTACCAAGGAAACGATCGTCAAGAAGACCCAGGAAATAGATGAGAACCTGGTAAAGAAGCTGGTCGATGCAGGCATCGACAAGGTAAAGATAAGGTCGGTGCTGACCTGCCAGTCCAAGTTCGGCGTGTGCGCGAAGTGTTACGGCAAGGACCTCGGAAGGGGAGGGAGTATCGAGACAGGCGAATCGGTCGGCATTATAGCAGCCCAGTCGATCGGGGAGCCCGGTACGCAGCTCACCATGAGGACCTTCCATATCGGCGGTACGGCGTCGAAGGTGGTCGAGCAGACGGTCCTGGAGGCAAAGAACTCCGGAACGATCAAATTCCTCGGCATCAATACGGTCAGGAATAAGGAGGGCGTCTTCGTTGTCATGAACAGAAACGGAGGCATAGCTGTGGTCGATTCCAAGGGCAGAGAGAAGGAGAAGTACTCTGTCGTGTACGGCGCGAGGCTCCAGGTCACTGAGGGACAGAAGGTCGAGGCGGGGCAGCGGCTGGTCGAATGGGACCCCTATTCCACACCGATACTGACCGAACTCGGAGGCAGGATTGCCTTCGGCGACATCATGGAGGGCGTCAGTGTCAAGGAAGAAGTGGATGAAACTACGGGGCTTTCTCATAAATTGATCATCGATTACCCGGCAAACATGAGGCCCCGAATTTCGATCAAGGACGAGCATGGGAAGTCGACGCTCAAGATTCCCGGCACCAACAATCCCGCTCGTTATCTCCTGCCGGGCGGTGCGCATATCCTGGTCGACAAGAACGACCTCGTCTCACCGGGAGATATACTGGCAAAGATCCCCAGGGAGACGACCAAGACGAAGGACATCACGGGCGGTCTGCCGAGGGTTGCGGAGCTGTTCGAGGCGAGAAAGCCGAAGGAACAGGCCCTTGTCTCGGAGATAGACGGCATCGTCGAGTTCCGGAGCGCCCAGAAGGGAAAGCGCGTTCTGGTGGTGAAGGGCGGGGAGGTCACCAAGGAGTACGACATCCCGAAGGGAAAACACGTCAGCGTGCACGAGGGCGACTGGGTCAAGGCGGGTGAGCCGCTCATGGACGGTGCGGTGAATCCCCACAGCATCCTGGACATACTGGGTCCCAAGGAACTCCAGAGATATCTGGTCGACGAGGTCCAGAAGGTTTACAGGCTGCAGGGTGTTACCATAAACGACAAGCATATAGAGGTGATCGTCAGGCAGATGATGAGGAAGGTCAGGATAGAAGATCCCGGCGACACCATGTTCCTGATAGGAGAGCAGGTCGACAGGATGATTTTCCAGGAAGAGAACGAAAAGGTGAAGGCCGAAGGCGGCTCGCCGGCCCAGGGCAAGCCGCTTCTCCTGGGCATAACCAAGGCCTCTCTTACCACGGACAGTTTCGTTTCTGCCGCTTCCTTCCAGGAGACCACCAGGGTCCTCACGGAAGCCGCCATCAACGGCATGGTCGACGAACTCCGCGGCCTGAAGGAGAACGTGATCATGGGAAGGGTCATTCCCTCCGGCACGGGCATGTCGAAATACAGGAATACCTTTGTGAAACGCGACGCGGTGGAGGCCGTAGCCGAGCCCGAGGTCGTGGAAGAATAGATTTTCTGCGGTTGACGCCCCCGGTTTTCGCAAGGAACCGGGGGATTTATTTTGCTGCTGCGCTGTATTCGGCATTTTACAAAATGACACTGGCTCGCGAAGCCTTCTCGCCGCCGCCTGCCGCCCCCGAAAAAGGGGTACCTGCCGTAATATGTGTTAATATAATTAAGGTAACCTCCGTCTCTGAGCCGGTCTGTAATCCCTCCCGCTTTGCCCCGGGGGATTCGAATACCGGCCATGAGACATTAATGGATGAATATGCCGCATGGGCGTGCAGGCAATGTTTTTTTCTTCTTTTTTGCTGGGGTGTGACAGGGGGAGATGAAATTCATAGCTGACGCTATGCTCGGAAGGCTTGCAAAGTGGATGAGGATTTTTGGATGTGACGTGGTCTACCACCCGGACATCGATGACAGGCAATTGGTGAGAATCTCAAGGGAACAGGAGCGGACATTGCTCACCCGTGACACCCTCCTTCTGAAGCGAAGAGGGTTGAATAACCCTGTCTTTATCAGATCCGACGATGTCCGTCAGCAGATTCTGGAGATCAGGCATATGCTGAAGTCTTGCGCCGAATTGCCGCTCGGCAGATGCGCCGTGTGCAACGGTCCTCTTGAGGGTGTGCCGCGGAAGGAAGAGATAAGGGCGGCAGTCCCGGATTACGTCTATCTCAGCCATGACCGTTTTGCCAGATGCAGCGGGTGCGGCAAAGTGTACTGGGAAGGTACACACTACGGCGAAATCAGGAAGAGGGTCCGGGAGATCTCGGAGGAGGGAAATGAAGGCTAATATATTCCTGCTTGCGCTGGTGGTCTTTATCATCTCCCTTATCATCACGCTGAACATATTCTTCCAGCAGACCTATCAGAGCGAAATGGCCGAGCAGTTCAACAGCCAGCAGCTGATCATTGCCAAGTCAGTGGCGAAAAACATCGAAGACGAGATGCATCATGTCGAGGCCGAGACGCTGTCCCTTGCCAGGCTGCTTTCGCGGGAGGGATTGAACGGAAGGAACCTGGGGGAGTCGGTATATACCGCCTATGTCGATCTGAGTGAGGATTCCGATGTGGATGTCATCGTGATGGACGCCGGTGAAAAGGTAAGGTTCAGCTCTCTTGGTGAGGCAGCCGATAACGGACTGCGCAGGTTTTTTGACCTGGCGAAACAATCTCCTTCCGGCAAAGTCAGGTTCGTGGATATGCTTGAAAAGAGCAGAGAGATTGTGATAGTGACACCTATTGTCGGGCATGGGGAGTTCAAAGGCGCCCTGATCGTGGATATGCCGATAGATGTAATAAACAAGAAATTCCTTGCACCCATAAAAGCCGGTATCAGGGGGCACGCGTGGATGATGGACAGCGAGGGCACCCTGCTTTATCACCCCACCCAGCCGGAGATGGTCGGAAGGAACCTTTACAAGGTCGACGCCTCATGCTTCAAGTGCCACAAGTCTTTTGACGTGGAGAAGAAGATCCTGGAGAGCGGAGATATAGGGTTCAGCTCGTACATCGCGCCGTACGGGGAGGACAAGCTGATAGCCTTTTCGAGGGCACGGATTTCCAGCATGTCCTGGATTGTCTGTGTATCGATTCCTTATTCCGAGGTGACCTTCAGTATAAGGAACAGCATGAAATTGCATTCATTGCTTGTGATTTCAATCTTTCTGGCAACACTGACCGGCGCCGTTGCGATCGTGCTGATGAACAGACAGAGGACCAAGGCGGAGGAGAAGGCGAAGCATCTTGAGACGCAGAGACAGCTGGAAAAGGAAATAGTCGAGGCCAAGGATTACCTGGAAAATATTCTCGAAAGTACCGAGTCGAAAATCATGGTGCTCGATAAGGGCCTGCAGGTCAGGACCGTCAATTCGGCCTATGAGAGGCTTTCCGGGGTCACCAAGCAGGACGTCGTCGGAAAGAGCTTCTTCGAAGTCTTCCCGGTTGGAGCCGACCGGGACAAGTTCGCCGATATCCTCGAAAAGTGCCTTGCGGGGGACAGCCACCGGTTAAGCAATTATCCCTTCCGCAGGGCCGGCTCGGTGCTGCATCTGAATATCAGCCTCAACCCGCTCATCCTTCACGGACAGATAGAGGGCGTCATACTGTCCAACAGCGACGTAACTGAGGAAGTAAAGCTCAAGACCAAGATCCAGGAATATGCCGTCAGGCTTGAAGAGATGGTCGTTCACAGAACGGATGAACTGGAGGAGGAGAAGGAAAAGCTTGACGCCATCGTGAGCGCGATCGAGGGGGGGCTTTTCGTGATGGACAGTTCCGACAGACGCATCCTCTGGGCCAACAGGACATTGCTCGAATGGCTCGGCGCCGAAAAGGTCGACGAACTGAAGCCGGAGGCGGTCTGCTCGGAAGAGGTCTTTAAACTGCCTATTGACAAGGCGCTTGATTCCAGGCGGATGGTACAGGCCGTTGTGGGCGCCAGGTTCAGCGGCAAATCCGGATATTTCCAGATTACGGTCAATCCCCTGCCGGAGAGCAGCGGCCACGCGCATATCCTTGTGCTTATCCAGGACATAACGGAGATGAAAAAAATAGAGGAGAGGATGATGCATTCCGAAAAACTCTCCGCCCTGGCGAGGATCTCCGCCGGGGTCGCACACGAGATAGGCAATCCGCTTACTTCCATCTCTTCTTATGTGCAGATACTCAGGGAGATGGACCACGACGAGTTCACAAAGGAGAGCCTGGATACGGTCGCAAAGCATATCAACCGGATCGCCGACATCGTCATGCAGATGTCCAGCTTCTCGAAGACAAGGCCCTCCGAGCTCCGGCACCACGATGTCCGTGGACTTGTGGACATGACTCTTGACCTCGTAAAATATGATAAACGGATGAAGAACATACAGACTGGGATAGATATCCCCCCCGATCTGCCCCAGGTCGTCGTCGATGAAACCCAGTTTATCCAGGTTCTCATGAATATTGTCCTCAACGCCGCCGACGTCATGCCCCAGGGTGGAACGCTGGATATTGCGGCGACCGCGATGGAGAAGGAAGTGGAAATATCCATTGCGGATTCCGGGCCCGGAATATCTGCCGAACATATGGAAAAGATTTTCGACCCGTTCTTTACGACGAAGGAAAAGGGCACCGGGCTTGGCCTCGCGGTCAGCTATAGTATAATCAAGGGGTACCAGGGAGATATCCTGGTGGAAAACAAGCCCGGCGGCGGAACTATTTTCAGGGTGAGGTTACCGTTTTATGAAAGCTGATGCATACAGGATACTTGTGGTAGACGATGAGAGGGATATCTGCAAGGCCCTGGAGTTCCTGCTGTCCAGGGAAGGATACAGGATCACCGCGGCCGGCAGCGGCGAGGAGGCCCTGAGAAAGATCGAGGCGGAAGATTTTGACCTGGTCATCACCGATTTAAAGATGGAGGGGATAGACGGGATGCAGGTCCTTGAAAAAGCCCTTGTGATGAACCCGAACCTGATAGTAATCATCATGACGGCTTTTGCATCGGTGGAGTCGGCCGTGAAGGCGATGAAAAAAGGGGCGAGCGATTATATCGTCAAACCCTTCATCAATGAAGACGTGAAGATGACGGTGAAGAGGCTCCTGGAACACAAGAAGGTCCTCATGGAGAACCTCGTGCTGCGTCAGCAGCTGAGCCAGCAGTTCGGCTGTCGCGAATTTGTGGGAGTTTCGTCGCAGATGTTCAAGGTCTTCGAGGTGCTGGAGAAGGTAATTCCAACAAGGAGCAGTATCCTCATCCTGGGTGAAAGCGGCACCGGCAAGGGGCTGATCGCCGAGATAGTCCATTGCAACAGTCAGAGGAAGGACAAACCCTTCATCTCGATAAACTGTTCGGCCATACCGGAGAACCTTCTGGAGAGCGAGCTCTTTGGCTACCGGAAAGGGGCTTTCACAGGAGCCGCCTCGGACAAGAAAGGCCTGATTACCATGGCCGATCAGGGCACTCTGTTTCTCGACGAGATAGGCGACATGCCGCTTGGCCTGCAGGCCAAAATGCTCAAGGTGATCGAAACCGGGGAAGTGCTCCCCCTGGGAGAAACGAAATCGAAATTCGTCGATGTAAGGCTTGTCGCCGCCACGAACAAGAACCTCGAGGAGCAGATCAGGCAGGGGCTGTTCAGGGAGGATCTTTACTACCGCCTTAATGTGATCGAAGTGAAAATCCCTCCGCTGAGAGAACGGCGCGAAGACATCGATGTCCTTGCCAGACATTTCGTAGAGAAATACGGCAGGGAGGCTAACAAGAAGGTCTGCGGGATAACCGACGATGCTATGGAGGTATTGCACCGGTATAACTGGCCGGGCAATATAAGAGAGCTCAGGAACGTGGTGGAGCGCGCTGTTGTCCTGGCGGGGTCGGAGCAGATAGGACTTGCCGAGTTGCCCGAGAAGATCAAGTCACAGGACGGCGGCAGGAACGTCAGTACCCTGAAGGACAGACTGGACCATTACGAGGAGAAGATCATAAAGGACGCTCTGGAAGCCCACGAGTGGAACAAAGAAGAAACTTCGGAGGAACTGGGGGTCGACCTTGCCACCCTCTACCGCAAGATCAAGAAACTCGGCATTGCGGAGCGGTAAAGGGAAGCAGACATCTTTTGTGGAGAAACCGCTCGCACCTCTGTCCCGTCCTTTACTATGGCCCTGCGCGAAGCCTTATGAATAATGTGGCTATAGGGCTGGAAGGCGGGCAATAAGACGATTTCTCGCCGGCTTGCATGCTTTCCGGGTATATTAGCCGTAAGGCCGACTCCTCTCTTTCCACTTGCCCGGAGTCTTTTTAAAGGAGGTGTTTAGAACTTGACACGCCTTCAGACCAGTGATAGATTTTGATCAAGAGATCGAATCTTAATAGACAGAGGTCCCGATAAGGCTCACCCCTCCGCGAGGAGGGCACGGAAAGTGACGGGTCTCATGAGAGACGGCCGGGCTGCCGAAGGAAAATGGGCGGTTCGGCTTCGTGTTTTTTGGAGAACATCATTTAACCATAAGTCCTCAAGGGGGGGCAAAAGAAGGAGGAGGGATCCAATGAAAAGATCACTGTCCATAATTGCTATAGTCCTTTGTGTTGCGATGGTATTGGTTTCCTGCAAAAAACAGATGGCTGAGCAGGATAAGGCAAAACCGGCGGCAATGCAGCGTGAAAAGCTTCTCTATGCGGCCTGCGTGAATGTGGGCAAAGAGGACCCGGATTTTGTGGCGGTTGTCGGGGTGGATCCCGCCGATCCGTCTACGTACGGCAAGATCATCCACCGGGTGGACATGCTCAAGGCAGGAGATGAGCTTCATCATTTCGGATACAATCACGACAGGACATATCTTATGGTGCCGGGGCTGTTTTCGGGAAGGATCTATATCGTCGACGTGTCAGACCCCAAAAAACCCTTTGTAAAGAGCGTCAATGAAGACCTTACGAAAAAGAGCGGATATACGACCCCGCATACCGTCATCGGGCTCGAAAACGGCAACAACCTGGTGACCATGATCGGTGCAAATTCGGCATCGACGGCCCCCGGGGGAGTGGTCGAGGTAAACGGTGATACAGGCGAATTTGTGCGGGCCTTCGGACCGGCTGCCGAAAGGGACTTCGAAAGGATACCGCCGCAATATATGTACGATGCCGGCATAAAGCCTGAGCTCAACCGAATGGTGACGACATCCTTCGGATTGCCGAAAGACGTCGCTCCCGGCATCACTGTCGACAGACTGGGCACCGATGTGTACATCTGGGACTGGAAAAAGCAAAAGGTCATACAGACCGGAAATATCGGAGCGGGTACCGGCGCCCTGGAAGTGCGCTGGAGGGCCGAGAAGGGTTCGACCGTGGGTTACACCAACGCGCCGGGCTCGGATGAGATATGGGCGTGGGACGACCTTGACGGTGATGGAAAGTACACCTTCAGGCCGGTCGTAAAATTGCCCAAAGGATCGGTCCCCACGGACATGCTGCTCACCGATGACGACAAATACATGTACGTATCGAACTGGATGGGAAATAACGTTCAACAGTACAACGTCGAAGACCCGCTTCATCCCGTCCTGGTCAGCCAGGTAGAGATCCCTTATGCCCAGATGCTGCGGATAAGCCCCGACAAGAAAAGGCTCTATGTGACGAACAGCCTTTTGAGCAGCTGGGATGACACCGAGCTTCCGAAGGGTGTAACGCGAAACAGCAGGTACGGCATCTTCCTGGTGGACGTGGACCACGAGAATGGTGGAATGACATTGAACAAGGATTTCCATGTCGACATGATGCACGTGCAAAAGAAGAATACCAAAGGGCCGGCAAGACCGCACATGATGCTCTTCGGGCCGTCCATCAAGTCGCCCTTTGGACACCATTAAACCTTGACCTTGTACAAGGAGAGGGCGGGCACGCATAACGTTGCGGAGCCGCACAAAATATGGTTTTTTTCTGCACACCCCGCCCTCTCCCTCACTTGCCTGTCACACGCAGGCGGAAAAATGGAGAGGAGGTGGAATGATGGCTGATTTGCCCGTGGCAGACAGTTCCGGAAGCAGGTCCGTCCTTAAGAAGGCGGCACTGGAGGAATTCAGGTCGGGACTGCACGGCAGGATTATTTTGCCAGGCGAGAGCGCGTACGAAGGTGCAAGAAAAATCTGGAATGGGATGATCGACAGAAAGCCCGGCCTCATAGTGCAATGCCGTGGGGCGGATGACGTGATTTCGTGCATAAACCTGGCCCGCGAGGAAGATATTCTCCTTGCCGTACGAGGTGGTGGACACAATGTGGCCGGAAACGCCGTCTGTGAAGGCGGTCTGGTTATTGACCTGTCGGAAATGCGGTCCGTGAGGACGGATGTAAATAACCACGTAGTTCACATAGAGGGAGGGGCTACCCTGGGAGACGTGGACCGCGAGACATCGTCTCACGGTATGGCAACACCCATGGGGGTGGTGACGGCCACCGGGTATGCAGGTCTCACTTTGCACGGCGGCATGGGCTGGCAGCTGAGAAAACACGGATTGGCATCCGATAATGTTCTCGGGGTGGACATCGTCACCGCCGACGGCAGCCTGCTAAGGGCGAATGCCGGGGAGAACCCTGATCTGTTCTGGGCGGTCCGTGGAGGGGGCGGGAACTTCGGGGTCGTAACATCCTTCAGTTCGGGTCTTCACCCCGTTCCGGAGGAAGTGCTGTTTTCTGTTTTCGTTTTCAGCCTGGACAATGCGGCTGCAGTATTGCGGTTCATGCGCGACTACATGGCAGAAGCTCCGGACGAACTCATGGTGCTGGCTGCTCTCTGGACCGCCCCCGACCTGCCCGACATCCCGCCGCAGCATCGCGGAAGCCACGTGTTGTTCGTGCTGGGCTGCTATATCGGTCCCCCGGGGGACGCAGAGGCTTTCGTCAAACCATTGAGAACTTGTCGTCCGACCGTCGCGGACCTGAGCAGCCGAAAGAGTTGGGTCGAAGTCCAGAAGTTTTTCGATGAAGACTACCCGCCAGGTCGAAGATATTACTGGAAATCAACCCTCATAAAGGGGCTGACTGATCCGGTCATAGAGGCGGTTGTAAGGCAGACTGCTTCGAGGCCTTCGATGCTGACCTCCATCGACATATGGCCTATGGGCGGAGCCTTCGGACGGGTCGATCCGGCGGCTACGGCCTTTGGAAGTAGAGACGTCGCCTTTACGGTCAACTATGAGTCCAACTGGGACGATGCGGACAACGACCAAGCCAACATTCAGTGGACACGGACCTCTCTCAAGGAGGTCCAGGACCTTTCCCAGGCAAGGACCTATCTGAATTTTGCCGGCTTGGCCGAGGATATGGAGAAGATGGTCCGGGGCAGTTTCGGAGACAATTTCAGCCGGCTGCAGGCGATAAAGGCAAAGTATGATCCGGCCAACCTGTTCCGTACGAATTTCAATATCAGTCCCGGGAAAAAAGGGTCTTGAAGGTATCTCCTCTCATGTGATGCCCATGATCGCTGATAATATATTCAAACCAACCCCGGATCGACGGGGTTTCTTTTTGCCGCCGCCGTCAGAGCCGAGTAAGGTCCCGGAGATGAAAATGTCTGACGACCGGAAAGGAAACTCCTGAATGTCAGTTGCCCGCATATTTTTTCTGACATCGCTGACCATGATTGCATTTGCCAGTAATTCACTGCTCTGCCGGGCAGCTCTCAAACATACCGGCATTGACGCAATCAGTTTTACCACCATTCGATTGGTCTCCGGAGCAGTGACTCTGTGGGTGGTTGTACGTATTCGCCATGGCGCACGTGCCGGAGGTGGTAATTGGCTGTCGGCATTTGCATTGTTTGTTTATGCAGCCGGTTTTTCTTTTGCCTATGTGAGGTTGCCTGCGGCGACCGGCGCGCTGCTGCTCTTCGGTGCCGTGCAGGCAACGATGATCGGTTACGGCGTCTGGACGGGAGAACGTCTTGTCAGACTGCAACTCGTCGGCCTTATACTCGCCTTCGGAGGACTTGTCGGTCTGCTGCTGCCGGGTCTGTCAGCACCCCCTCTATATAACGCCATATTGATGTTGGCCGCGGGAGTCGCATGGGGTGTCTATTCTTTACGCGGGAAAGGGGCGGGAGATTCCACCGGGGTAACGGCCGGGAATTTTCTGCGGGCCGTTCCCGTCGCGGCAACCTTGAGTATATTTACGTTCAGAGGCGCCTCTCTGGATTTTTCCGGATTCTGGTATGCGGTTTCGTCCGGTGCAGTGGCTTCAGGAATAGGGTATGCCATCTGGTACACGGCACTACCTGCCTTAAAGGCTACTCATGCCGCCATTGTTCAACTCAGTGTTCCGGTCATGGCAGCCCTGGGTGGCGTCGTTTTCCTCGGTGAGTCCATAACCCTGCGCCTGGTATTGGCCTCTGCGGCAATCCTCGGCGGAATAACGCTGGTAATTCTGGAGAAACGAGATGCAGCCGGCGCCCTATTGACCGATAAGCAGGGGTAACCAAACAGGTAGCAGAGAGTAATTTTTCGACAACATGAGATCAGCGACGTCTTTTAGATATTTTCTCACAGTACCCCTCGTAGCAGAGCACGCTGTGAAATCACCGGAGTACCGGTGGGAATCGATACGTTCCGATCGTAAAGCCAATAGTCAAGTCTGACCCCACGCATTCGGCAGATGCCAACCTAAAGGACATTCCGGACACTACGTCCCCAACATCCTGAAGGAGGCACTCAAAAATCAAGCGGGCAGTCATTCTGAAGTTCTCGGCAGTGAACAGCATTATTTGCCACATGAAAAGCAATAGCTCTCATTGCGGCCTTGCCGATCAAGCGATATACTG
>JARRRI010000020.1:0-52033 GCA_037380845.1 Candidatus Sulfobium sp.
TTTTATATCCTACGAAAACAATTTAAAAGAAAAATGACGAACCTAGAAAGGCTCTCCATATTCTCCGGCGTACTCCCAATCAGATGCAAAAGTAAACAGAGTGACCGTCTCCGTTCTTCCCGTGTCCTCGTCTACCATTTTTGTAAAAACCCGCCTGTACGTACACGAGAGAATCTCACAAAACTTTTTACCGAACCTCCCCATAATATTATCCAGACGACCCGGAGAAAGCTTGTAAATTTGTCTTATATGACTCGCCGTGAATGACTTTTTCACTTCCAGAGCTTCGTATTCATAACCTTTCCCAACGTACTTGCCAATATAACGGACAATGTCAGATAACTTTACTCGAAGCTTAGGAGCCGTTATTTTCACGAATCCAAGGCCCCAGGAGGAGCGTATCTCGTTTGACGATGGAAAGACGTGTGGCTTGCTGTAAACGCATAGAACGTGATAATGAATGGCCCCACGTTGCTGCAGTTCCTTCACGGCAATATACTTAAAGTCCGATCCAGCCCTTTTAAGTCGCTGATATATGAACTGTGTGACCCTGTGTAGGTGCCTGAAGTCAACATCGGGGACATTTTCAGCAACGGTCAGGGTTAAGTGAACGATATAGTATCTCTGTATGTTATAGCGAACATAATTGACCAGCTTCTTGACTGAATTCAGAAAATTGCCGTATCTTCCAGCCGGCGCGTGGCAAACTTGGCCCGTTTTCTTGTTTCGGAAGCAACGATATTTCAGGGGCATAAACGACCCCGCAAGTATGAAAATAGTTGAAATAAAGTTGAAGGGAAAATAGGCGCTTCGGCAGAACGACGTAACTGTCTATTTTTATGAGAAAAAAGTGGAGCCGGGAATCGGACTCGAACCGACGACCTGCTGATTACGAATCAGCTGCTCTACCAACTGAGCTATCCCGGCACGATCAATATTTTAGCAGAAAGTCCGGAATATTTCCTCACTTCAGGAGCGGCCCGTGCGGCATTGCCGCAAGCCTTCCGGAGGCCCGGGGGGGCTCCGAGGAGAGACAATAAAACAGGGCGGGGCTTCCGGCCCGCGCGCTGTTTATGCGGCATGATCAGCTACTGCCTTGTTCCGGTGAAGTCCTGGACCGTTACGTCCGAGCCGCCGCTTTCCGCCCCCTCCTTACAGAGGGTTTGGCTTTTTCGGGACCACTTACATTTTCACATCTCTCCTTCTTGAATAAAATCTATCACGGAGCGCAGACATTGGCAATAAATCTCGCAATTGTTCAGGTTATCATTCTTAAAAAGATTATAAAGCAGGCAGTTACTCTGCGAGATCGGCCTCTATGTCAAGGTTTATCTTAACGTCGTTGCCTACCATCAGGCCGGCTTCGATCGGTACATTCCATTTGACGTCGAAGTCCTGCCGGTCGATCGTCAGGTAAGCGGAAAATCCGATGGTCGTCTCCCCTCCCAGGTCCTCCGGGCTTTTTACCGGACCGAAGTATTCGGCCTCCATGATGACGGGACGGGTAATACCGTGGATGGTGAGATCTCCCGAAATCCTGGCCCCGTTGCTGCCTGCCGGTTCTATTTTCGTGCTTTTGAAGGTAATCTTCGGGTATTTTGCAGCGTCGAAAAAGTCCGCGCTCAAAAGGTGATCGTCGCGCTTCCTGATTCCCGTCGTGATGCTCGCCACCTCGATTTCCGCCGTGACGGAAGACCGTTCCGGCGCTGCCTCGTCCATTTCTATCGTGCCGGCAATGTTATTGAACTGACCCCGGACGTTGGCGACGGTCATGTGCCTTACAGAAAAGGCGGCGACAGAGTGGGCTGGGTCGATAGTCCATTTAGCCATTTCTCCCCCTGGTAACAGTTATCCCCGGAGTAAGTTTCTCCCGGTGCAAGAGATAGTCGGGATTGCCTGTAAAAAGTATATCAGCTTTTTTCCCCTTTACAAAGGCAGCGCTGCGATGGCGATCGCAAACGGCTCACCCGGTGCCAGGCACGCTGGGAAAAGGAAATACCCCTGTGTTAATGTATATGAAACTGCCCAAATTGTTTATCGAGAAAGGGGAATAATGCCCGCGCCGCTTCGCGTACTGATGATAGAGGATTCCGAGGATGACGTCCTTCTTATCTGTCGGCAGATAAGGGCTGGAGGTTACAGCCTCACCTATGAACGTGTCGACAATCGCGGGGCGATGAAGACCGCCCTCAGTGGGCGGACGTGGGACGTAGTCATCTCGGATTACGTGATGCCCCGGTTCGGAGGGCTTGAGGCACTAGGCCTGCTGAAGGAAAGCGGACAGGACCTGCCTTTTATCATCGTTTCGGGCAAGATAGGAGAGGATATCGCCGTGGGGGCCATGAAGGCGGGAGCTCATGACTATATCCTGAAAGGCAACCTGGCCAGGCTGGTCCCGGCGATTGAACGTGAACTGAAAGATGCCGAAACGAGGCGACAGAGGAGACTGGCCGACGAGGCCCTGAAGAAAGCCTACGAGGATTTGGAGGTCAAGGTTGCGGAGCGCACCGTCGAACTCAAGGAGGCCAACGAAGCCCTCCGTGAAGAAATCGAACGGCGCACGGCGATACAGCAGGAAAGGGAAATCCTGATAGACGAACTCCAGCACGCGCTGGCCGAAGTCAAGACGCTTAGCGGACTTCTTCCGATCTGTGCGGCATGCAAGAAGATAAGGGATGATACGGGTTATTGGCGCCAGATAGAAGAGTATATCAGCAGGCACTCAGAAGCCGAATTCACGCACGGCATCTGTCCCGAGTGTGCAAAAAAACTCTACCCGGAATATTTCAGGGATTATCCCGGGAACAAGGTCTGAGCCGTAGCGGCCTGCAACATGTTATTCGATATTAAAGACTGCGACTTCCTTTATGCCCGGGATGTATTCCCCCACGGGCACCAGTTTTTTTCCTTCGCTAACGCAGCCGATTATTATAGTCCAGAGCTGATTGAGTTCCGTCTTCTCCCTGTCGTTTTCAGGGGTCATTTTAAGCAGCGTGCCTTCCAGTTCAATTTTCATCCGGTGCGCCTCCTTGCTAGAAGATATCGATAGATCGTCATTACATAAAAAAATACCATATCCGGCGGCAATGTCAAATAACAGCTTAAACTGTTTAAGGCGTTCGAACTGTTTAAAAGGTGTCTATGAAAAGGAATACAGGAATATATTACAATAACTGAGAAAGAGCCGGTGACGCATGAGCAAGTTTATCCTCTTTTACATTCTTTACTGGCTGACGGGAAATCCCCTTCTGGCCCTGCTGGTGATCGTTGCCATTATACTGGCCGTGGACCGTACCTATCTCAGCTTTATCCCCGACCCGTTTAAGGCCCTGCGTTCATCTTCGCGGACAGGGGAGCTCCAGAAAGTTATTTCAATCAATCCCCACGACGGAAGGTCCCTGAAAGAGCTGGGTATACTGCTCGTCGAGAAGGGGGATTTCAAAAATGCTGCCGAGTGTTTCCGGCGAACGGCCGGAAAGATGGCCGACGATCCTGAATTCAACTATTATTACGGCATAGCAGAGGCAAGGAGCGGCGACATCAGCAAGGGCAGGGAACTTGTCGAGAAGGCCCTGCTGGATTCGCCGAGACTCAAATACGGCGAGCCTTATCTCATGATGGCCGAGGTCTATCTCGACTGTCATGACTACCGGAACGCCCTGCCGCTGCTCGAAAAGTTTGTGGGGATACATTCATCAAGTTCAAGGGGATTTTACAGGCTGGGCGTGGTAAAAATGAAACTGGGCATGAAGGATGAAGGCATCGAGTATCTCAGAAAGTCCATAAGGGTCTTTAAATCGTCTCCCCTGTTCAAGCGCCGCGTGGAAAGGAAGTGGGCGCTGAAGGCAAGGATCCTGATCGCCAGGGAGGCATGAGGCCCGGCCTGCACCCGTTCCTTAGCCTTCTATGACTTCACGCAGAACCGCGCTCAGTTCCTCGATCTGACACGGCTTGCAGAGAAAGCCCTTGAAGCCGTAATCTCTGAAGCTGGATGTTATCGGATCATCCGAATAGCCGCTGAAGACGATAGTCTTCACGGCGGGATCGTGTTGAAGAAGTTTCTCCGCCGTTTCCCTGCCGCCCATGCCTCGCCCGGACGGTGAGATCGGTAATCCGTGTCTTCAATGATCAGGCCGTCGCCGATGCTTGAGATCACGGCTTCCGTCTTCGCTCTTTCCTCTTCCGCTTTCCGCAGCGCCTCCATCAGCAAGTGGTTTGTCTGCCTGCGTTTTGAGATGTCCCTGCCCACCCCGGTAATCCAGAGAGGTACACCTTCATTGTCTCTGACCAGCGCCCTTTTCCAGTGATAGGGAACCAGGGACCCGTCTGCGCACAGCAGTTCGGCTTCAACTTCGGCCTCGCCGGTCTCCATGCATTTCGAAATAGCTTGTGCGATCAGCGGCTGCTCCCCGGGTTGGAAGAAGGATGAGGCGGGCTTTTCGCGGAGCTCCTCCGCCGAATAGCCGGACACGGTCTCTGCTGCCTTGTTCCATTTTATGAGGATCCCCGTCAGGTCCGTCACATAAATGATGTCCGATATCGCGCTCAGAATGCTTTCCGGCTCATATTTTTTTGTCCTTCTGCAGTTTCGCCGGACAATGTATTATGTGCCGGATGATCTGTGGACCGTTTCGTCTTCTTCACAGGGAAGCCTTATTGAAGAACAACTTTCGCATGGACAATTATAATATCTTAAGATCCTTTTGAAAAGACGACGGGGACAAAAAAATGACCCTCTGCAGAAACGGAAACATCCTTGATCAGAGCTGCCGGGCAGAAAATGCGGTCCTCAGGACGTCGCTGCCGGTAAAGGTTTTTCCCTCAACTCCCTGACTGCGGCTGAAATGATCCCGACAGCCTCTCTTATTTCCTCGTCGGTATTGCCTTTTCCAAGGCTCAGCCTTACCGAAGACAGGGCCTCTTCATCGGACAAACCCATATGTTTCAAAACCGAAGACGGACTGCGTCTGCCGGAATGACAGGCGGACCCTGTGGAAACGGCAACCCTGTCGCCGATCTTTTCAACCAGGTCGCCCGAATAGATCCCGGGGATTCTCACATTGAGAGTGTTGGGAAGTCTCCGTGTCTTGTGGCCGTTGAGGACAAGGCCGGGGATTTCAGACATGAGGCCTTCGAGAAAGACGTCTCTCAACCGGCTGGTATGTGCCACCCTCAGCTCTATGTCCCTGGTTGTAAGAAGGCACGCTTTTTCAAGTCCCACTATGCCGGCGACATTTTCAGTGCCGGGCCGCAGGCCTCTTTCATGCCCCGCTCCGAAAAGTATAGGGTTTATTCGTGTACCCGTTTTCACGTATAGTGCGCCGACGCCCTTGGGGCCGTAAAATTTATGCCCCACGATTGTCATCAGGTCCGCTGGGGGAGGAGCCGGTTCAAAGTGCATTTTGCCTACCGACTGTGCGGCGTCCGAGTGGAATTTCACCCCCCGCCCTTCAGCGACCGTCCGGATTGCGCCCACCGGCTGGATCACCCCGGTCTCGTTATTTGCATGCATGATCGATACGAGTATGGTGTCCGGTCTAATGGATTTACCGAAGGCCTCGAGGTCGACTATCCCGTCATGGTCCACGGGGACATAGGTAACCTCAAAGCCGAGGGACTGGAGATGCCGGCAGGTGTTAAGCACTGAGGGATGTTCGATTACCGATGTCACGATGTGGCCCTTCCCGTGGAACAATGCAGTTCCCAGGAGGGCGAGATTATTGGATTCCGTGCCGCCCGATGTAAAGACTATCTCCTCGTGTCGGGCGCCCAGGAACTCGGCAACATGGAACCGGCAGCTTTCCACGAGCTCCTTTGCTTTTCTGCCGGACAGGTGAGAGCTCGAAGGGTTCGCAAAATCCCGCTTGAGTGAAGAGAAGATCGCATCTGATACTTCGGGGTCGACAGGCGTGGTGGCATTGTTGTCGAGATATATCATTGATTCTTATTATATCACGACATGTCCCGGTGGATAATACTGAGGTCGACGTCACTTTTTCCGATAAAGGCCGCAATCTTCTCCACTATGGCAGGAGAACGATGGTTTCCTCCGGTGCACCCTACGGCTATGGACAGGTATGATTTTCCCTCCCTGATATAAAGAGGGATCAGGAAATCGAGAAGCTCCCTTATTTTTTTCATGAACTCTTTCGTTTCCGGCTGCCGGAAGACATAGGAGGCAACGCGCCTGTCAGTGCCGTTAAGGCGCTTCAGCTCCGGGACGAAATTCGGGTTCGGGAGGAACCTCACGTCGAAGAGCAGGTCGATGTTCTGCGGCGCCCCGTACTTGAAACCGAATGAGATCAGCGTTACATTCAGGTCCTTGAGTCCGCTCTGAGGCCCGTACAGGGAGGATATCATCTTCCGCAACTGGTGGGGAGAGAACGAAGAGGTGTCTATTACCCTGTCCGCATCGTCCTTGAGCCCGGAGATGTCGGCCCGTTCTTTCCTTATGGCGTCTTCGAGTTCGCCCCCCAGGGGGTGCGGTCTTCTCGTTTCCTTGAACCTCCTGACGAGCACCTCGGTTTCGGCTTCCAGAAAAATGACCTCCACCCTGCGCCTTGCCCTCAGTCCCCGAAGTATCCTGTCGATGTCCGACAGGAACTGCTTTTCCCGGATATCTACACCTATCGCGATATTCTCGGTCCCCGTGTCCCTGGTGATCCTGGAGACAAGAGAACCGATAAGAGAAACCGGGAGGTTGTCCACACAGAAAAAATTGAGGTCCTCGACCGCCCTGAGAGCCACCGTCTTGCCCGACCCTGAGAGCCCGGAAATTATGACGATCCGGGGGCCCGCCCCGCCCTGCCGGGATCGCGGGATTTTGCGGTCCGCCGGTCTACGGGCCTTCACGGACAGCCGGTTACCTGACGGGTTCTATCAGTCCGAAATTTCCGTCCCGTCGCCGGTAAATGACGTTGATGTCGGAACTGATATCGTTTATGAAGACAAAAAAGTCCTTGTCCAGAAGTTCCATCTGCATGGAGGCCTCATCGGGACTCATGGGTTTGAGCTCGAAACGTTTGTTCTTTATTATTCTGCCTGTCTCGTCAGGGGGCGACGCCTTCCGGAGGTTATCTGCGGGCCTGGCGCCTCCTTTTCTGTGGGAAACGAGTTTCTCTTTGTATTTCTTTACCTGCCTTTCGAGTTTTTCGGAAACCTCGTCTATGGAAGCATAAATTTCATCCGTAACTCCCTCGGCCTGTATCAGGTAACCGTTCACTCTCAGGAGAACCTCGGCCTTGTGACGATATTTCTTTTCTATGCTGAGTGTCACCACAGCCTCCGATACTTCCGAGATGTAACGCTCGAATTTCTTTACCTTCTCTTCCGCATAGCTTTTCAATGCCGGCGTAACTTCCAGGTGTCTTCCGTTCACTATGACGTTCATTTTTCCTCCTTGCCTTGACTGACTGGAATTGATTGTCATCTTTTTCTCTGGCTCTGCGCCGGGATTTTCAGTTCTTCCCTGTACTTGGCAACCGTCCTCCTGGCGATGGTAATGTCCTGGCTCCTGAATATTTCCACAATCTTCATGTCACTCAGGGGCTTCCGCGGGTCCTCCTCGGCGACGATCTTCCTGATCATGTCCTTCACGGTGGTGGAAGAGACACTGCCTGATTCACTCGGTATCGCGTTGCTGAAGAAAAATCTGAAACTGTAAATCCCCTGCGGGCAGGAGAGGTACTTGTTCGACGTTACCCTGCTGATCGTACTTTCGTGGAGGTTCAGTTCGGCGGCGATGTCTTTGAGGTTCAGCGGCCTCAAAGCAGTCACACCGCGGTCAAAGAAATCATTCTGGAAAGCGAGTATGCTCTCTGTTACCCTGTAGATGGTCTTGTTTCTCTGGTCGAGGCTTTTCATCAGCCAGATTGCCGAACGGAGCTTGTCCTCCAGAAACTGCCTGTCTTCCTTGGGGATGGAATTCCTCTTGGCAAGCAGACGCTGATAATAGTTGTTGATCCTTATTCTGGGCAGCCCCTCGTCATTGAGGATTATCTGGTAGCCGCTCTCGGTCCTTATTATATAAACATCCGGCGTAATGTAATTGGCCGGGGAAGATGCGAAATTCCGACCGGGCTTCGGATCGAGTCCTTCTATGATCTTTACGGCCGCCATGACCTCTTCCAGTGATACTCCGTGGATGCCCGCCATCTGCTGATACTTTCTTTTCCCCAGCAGGTCAAGGTTTTCGGTAATCAGTTTTTCGGCCAGCGAACCCTGAAGATCAAGCGCCTTCAGCTGAAGCAGAAGACATTCCCGGATGTCCCTGGCCGCAATTCCCGGCGGATCAAAACTCTGGACCAGCCGGAGGGCCCTGCGCACTGTCTCCAGGTCGGTGGAGGCCTGCTCAATCACTTCCTCGTCGGAAACCTTGAGGTAGCCGTTTTCATCGATGTTGCCGATTATGATCTCCCCCGCATTCCTGACAGTTTCGCTCTCCCTCGACAGGCGGAGCTGCCAGATGAGGTGATCGAAAAGGTCCGAGGACGAGCTGAGAAAATACTCGAATGAAGGCTGAGTTACGTTCCCCGGCGTAAAGTAACCGAGGTCCCTGCCGTCATAGCTCCTCTCTTCGAAATAATCTTCCGAGGCGAAGTTTATCAGCTTTTCGAGCGGCATTTCGGTGTCGTCATGGTCCTGACGGGACTCAAGGGTGTCCTTTTCATCCCCTCCCGCATAATCCTCTGCCTGGGAATCGGTCGCCTCTTCCAGAAAGGGGTTCTCCGTCAGTTCCTGATTGAGGGCCTGGGACAATTCAAGTTGGGGCATCTGCAAAAGCTTGATCGCCATCTGCAGCTGCGGCGTCAGCACCAGTTTCTGCGAAAGCTTCAGCTCCAGCCTGCCTTCAAGCGCCATTACAGTCTGAACTCCTCACCGAGATAAACTTCACGTACCCTGGGGGCAACGACCAGTTCGTCAGGCGCGCCTTCTTCCAGAATTTCTCCGCAGCTGATGATATAAGCCCTGTCGGTAATGGAGAGAGTATCCCGGACGTTATGGTCCGTAATGATTATCCCCAAACCCTTCTCCTTCAGGTATGTGAGCATCTTCTTCAGTTCGATAATAGCCAGGGGGTCGATTCCGGCAAAAGGTTCATCGAAGAGTATGAAGGTCGGCCTTGTAGCAATCGCCCTGGCGATCTCCGCCCGTCTCCGCTCTCCGCCTGAAAGCCTGTAGCCGTTCCTCCCCGAAAACTCCTCGAGGTTGAACTCCCGGAGCAGGCGCGATACCTCGGCATCTGTCCCGCCGTCCGCCACACCTGCAATCTCGATCACCGCTCTGAGATTGTCCTCCACGGAAAGTTTTCTGAATATGGAAGGTTCCTGGGGGAGATAGCTGATCCCCATCGCGGCACGCTTGTACATAGGCAGGCCGCTTATATCGATGCCGTCGAGATAAATATTCCCTTTTTCGGGTCTTACCAGCCCGAGGATGCTGTAAAAGGTCGTGGTTTTGCCCGCCCCGTTGGGTCCGAGGAGACCGACTATTTCACCCGTGGCGACATGGAGGTCGATATTCCTGACAACCACTTTTTTCTTGTATGACTTGTAGAGACCTTTTACTTCAAGCATGTGCATTCAGTGCGCCCCGCCATTTTTCAGAATGACCCTGCTGTCTTCGACGTACGAACGGTCTTCGGCGATAAAGTACGTCATCTTCGAACCGGTAACGACGTTTTCCCCGTCTACCGCCCGCGGTTCGCCCGTGAAGACGACCTTGTCCTGGCCGGCAAAGTACGTGGCTTCGCGAGAGGTAATGACGCGGGTGTCTTTATAGAGTTTGACATTACCCGTTGCCTCTATCTTGATAACATTGCCCCCTTGCTCTGTGTAGAACACGAGCATACTGTCGGCGTATAGTGTCATATCCGGAGTCTTTGCCACAACATTTTTTTGAAAAAGGGCCGTATGTGCCCTGTTATCGGCGGTAAGGGTGCCCGAGGTGACCGTAATGGGACCCTTTACCTGCGGCTTCGGCGCAGCGAAAGCGGCCAGAGCCGGCAATATCAACAAGGCCATACTAATTATAGAAAACCGCTTTAACATCCTTCAGGATCCTGACTTTGTGTTCTGCATTGTTCATATCCATGCCTTTTCCCCGGACCGTGAATTTCTTTCCCTTTATAATAACGTCCCCTTTGGTGGCCAGATTGTCGTCTGTGCCCTTGAACACCACGTTACGTGAAGTGATTGAATAGGAATTCCCCTGTGCAACGGTCCTGCCGTCCAGGGTGAGGCTCCTGTCGGCCAGGTTGTAGCTGCCCTTTTCGGAGTGTACTGTCAGCCCCCGGTCTTCGATCTTTATCTCCATGTTTTTCAGGTATGCGATCCTGCCGTCCGGGGTGATATCCGCCCTATCCGCCGTGAGCACCCAGTCCGTGCTCCCGTCTTTCCTGTTTACGATTCTTACCCCTTCTATGTAGGAATTACCGGTTTGGTGCAAGCCGAGCCCTCTTTCTCTTCCCCCTTTTACGGTATAAAAAAGGAGGGAGCAAAGGACCAGCGAAAGGATCACCAGCAGAGTGCGTCTCATGAAAAATTTTATCATATGGGCTTAGTTAAGTAAAGGCAAATAGTGTGCCAGTTACCGCCGGGGACCCTTGAGAAGCGCATTTCTCATGACGTCGACGGGAGGAAATACAGATGTCCAGAGCTCGAAGGCCAGCACACCCTGCCAGAGGAGCATTCCCATGCCGTCGACGGTCCGGCAGCCCTTGTTCTTCGCTTCTTCGAGCAGGCGTGTTTTCCCATATATCAGGTCGCATACGGTGTGCCCGGGTGTCAGGGCGGAGACGTCGAAGGGGAAGGGATCGCCGGCTTTCAGACCGAGCGGAGTGGCGTTGATTATTAAATCAAACCCCGACAGGTCACCCATCTTTTCGTATGAAGATACGTTCGACCTGATTTTGAGGAGGTCCGATACGAGGTCATCCATCCTGTTCCGCGCAACGTCGCGCAGGAAAAGGGCTTCCGCCTTTTCGCTCAGGTAATAACTGACAGCCCTCGACGCCCCTCCCGCACCGACTATGAGGACCTTCCTGTTTTCGACGGAGATGCCGCTTTCGGCGAGGGAGCGCATGAAGCCCCTTCCGTCGGTGTTGTACCCTCTGAGGTTGCCTTCCGAATTCACGACCGTATTTACGGCTCCTATGAAAGCGGCCTCTTCATCCACGTCGTCGAGCAACGGAATTACCGCCTGCTTATGGGGGACAGTTACATTCACACCCGCCATATTGAGCGCCCTCACGGCTTCCACCGCCTGCCTGAGGGAATCCGGTCGGACAAGGAAGGGCAGATAGCAGTAATCCAGCCCGAGACGTTCGAAAGCCGCGTTGTGCATCGAGGGCGACAGCGTATGCTCCACCGGGCAGCCGAAAAGTCCGGTTATCTTCGTTTTGCCGTTGATATGCATTCCGGTTCTCCTTTTCCGGCCGGCCGTGGCAATTCCCGCCGGCCGGTCACTTCAGTCCCGCGATAGCGTCCGCGAGACCCTGAGGCGTTGCCTCGGTCCTTACCGCCTTCAGTCCCGTCGCCTCCTCGATGTCGCGGAGCGATACGCCATCGAGGAACACGTCTTCGTCTTCCTTGAGCGCAGCGTCCGGAACGAGTAAAGCCCTGTAGGGCCCCGTGACATCATGCAGCGACCTTATGATGTCACGGCCCGTAAGCAGTCCGGTTACGCTGACTGTGGGCCCGAAAAAATTGTTTTCGACCTCCGTTACATCTATCTCCACGCCTTCCTTTTCAGAAAGCCGGTCAGCGAATTTTTTCAGAAAAGGATAAAACGATGTTCCCGTGAATGTCAGAAAAGCCCCTCCAGGCGCCGACTCTTTCGGAAGCGGAAGCTTCACTTTTCTTGACTGGCTGATGAAGAGGGGGACCATGCCTACACCGTTTTCTATCTGCGGAAGCATGCCGTATTCCCTCAGGGGCGGAAACGGATGTCCGGCCTTTATATACATTTCGTCGGCGCAGTAAACGATCGAATCTCCGTGCCTTTTCTTGAACCTCTTCTGGAAAGATTCTACCGTCTTTATCGCACTGGCGGCGTCCCCTTTCGAAAAAGGGTCGAAGGGATGACGTCCATGAGCCGTCAAGCCCACGGGAACAACGGCTATGGAGGCGACATAGGGATAGAGCTTGTGAAGGTCCCGGATGGTATTCTGAAGCTCCCTCCCGTCGTTATAGCCCGGACAAAGAACGATCTGGGTATGTACCCTTATTTTATTGTCAGTAAAAAATCTGAGTTCCCGCATAATATCGGGGGCCTTGGGGTTTCCGATCATCCTGTTGCGGAGCGTCCTGTTTGTCGTGTGCACCGATATGAAAAGAGGGCTCAACCTCTGTTCCACAATCCTCTTCTTGTCTTTCGGGTCCATATTGGAGAGGGTCATGTAGTTGCCGTAAAGAAAGGACAGCCTGTAGTCTTCATCCTTTACATAGAGAGACCTCCTCAGGCCTTTGGGCAACTGTTTGACGAAACAGAATATGCAATTATTCCTGCAGGTCTTCACCTTAAAAGGTTTGACGGTCAGGCCTATGTCGTTTCCGCCTTCGGCAATGATCCGCAATTTCTTCTTCGCTCCTGCCCTCAGGAATTCGATGTCGAGCTCTTCCGACTTATAGAACATGAAATCGATGACGTCATGCATGGGGTGACGGTTCAGGGAGGTGATAATGTCTCCCCGGCGCAGTCCGCCCTTTTCCGCCGGGCCTCCCGGAATTACGCTTTCGATTTCTATGCCGTTCGTTCTAGGCGGCATTGGTCATCCTGAATCCCTTGTAGATATATTGAAGTCCCGAAACGGCGGCCACTGAAGCGATCAGCAGCAGGACAAAGCCGGGCACCGGAGGCAGCCCGGCCACGTTCAGACCCAGCAGAACGTAGGCCAGCGTTGCCAGCTCCAGCGCAACAGAGAGTTTCCCCAGCAGGACCGGTTCCACCCTTGAGTTCTGTGTTACCAGATACAGGAGAAACCACCCGATCACGACAATGACGTCCCTGCTTATGACGGCGACGGTGAACCATCTGGGTATCCAGCCGTATATGGAAAAAAAGATGAAGGACGTCACCAGGAGAAACTTGTCGGCCAGGGGGTCGAGAAACGTCCCCAGGGCCGTCTTCTGGTCCGTCATCCTTGCGAACAGTCCGTCGAGCATGTCTGTAAGAGCCGCGAACACGAAAAGGTAGAGACCGTACCTGTACCTGCCGTAGATCATGGCGGTGATGAACACGGGTATGATAACTATCCGCAGAATCGTCAGCGTATTGGGAACATTCATCACCCTCAAAACCAAGGACCTCCTGTAACATCTGTTCTAAACGGTAACCGGAAGAGGCAAAGCACGAACTCGGACCGGACCTGGGCCGGTCCCGGACCTCCACATCAGGGGATGTTGAAAGGCATCCCGCTGAAACTCAATTTCAACCCCAGCCTGGCATGACACGCATTTTTCTTCCCGCCTGAGAGGTGTGAGGCCATCATTTCGGCGTGGCATCTCTCCACTTTGAAGCCGTACCGCCTGGCCCCCGCTATCGACCCATCGATATATTTTTTCGCCAGCGCCTTCCTTCCCCGGAGCATCGCTATTTCTCCCATGCCGAGCCTGCAGTAAATAAGCCCCCTGGGGTCTTTGGTCCTGGTGAAAAGTCCTTGAGCGGTCCTGAAACATTGCCGTGCATTATCATAATCCCCCAGCATCTTGTGAGTAGTCCCCATACTCCAGAGTGTGTAAGCATAACTTACCCTGTCGCCGAATTTCTTATAAAGGGAGGATGCCTGGCGGAAATTGGCCATGGCCTTATCGTAATCGCCGAGCATTCGGAAGGCATTGCCGGTACCGCAAAAAGAATAGGCCATGCCGAAACGGTCGTCTATATCGGTAAACACCCTGTTTGCCTTCCTGTAATACCGAAGTGAGTCCCTGAAAAGGCCGGCAATGCGGGAAGTCCCGCCCAGGCCGCACAGGCTGTAGCCGCTCTCCGCCTGCAGCCGCAGAGACCGGTATATATCCAGAGACTCCCGGAACCCCTCAATGGCCTTTAATATATCTCCCTCTATCCTCATGTTACCGGCGGCAGCCCAGAGGGCGAAGGCCTCTGCCTGTCTGTCACCGGTCTTCCGGTAAAACTTCAGCGCATCCCTGAAAAAGGGCCGCGCGTTTTTCCAGTCACCCTTTCCCCTCAGCGAGAGACCCGTATTGGTTTTCGCGTCGGCTACCGAGCAGGGGTCATTTATTGCCTCACCTGCAGCCATGGCCTCCTGATAGGACTCTACCGCACGGTCGAAATCGCCTGTCATCCGGCAGACATCGCCTATCGAGAAACGGCAGTCGAGAATCCCCTGCAGGTCGCCCAGGGCAGAATATCCCTTCAGTGCTTTTTTGAAAAGAGACAGGGACTCGGCATACCGGTTCTTTCCTCTGAGTCCCTCCGCCCTTCTGAACAGTCTATTCGTTTCCGAGGAGTTCATTCAGCCTCTTCATGGTGACCATATAATTTTCAGAATTGAAAAAAGCCGATCCCATAACAAGGATGTCGGCCCCCGCTTCGGCGACCGCCTTTGCGTTCGCAGGCTTTACGCCGCCGTCCACTTCTATGGAAACGGGCAGCCCCTTCTCAGTAATCATCTTCCTGAGCGATCTCGTTTTTTCCAGGCTGCCCGTGATGAAGTCCTGCCCCCCGAAACCCGGGTTCACGGACATGACGAGCACCAAGTCTACTTCGTCCAGGATATTTTCCAGGCTCCCCAGCGGGGTCGCGGGGTTCAGAGAGACACCGGCCCTGACGCCGCTCTCCCTTGTCCGCTGTATGGTCCTGTGCAGGTGACGGCACGCCTCGCAATGAACTGTCAGGATATCCGCCCCGGCGTCGACGAAGTCGTCCAGATACCTGTCGGGCTCCTCTATCATCAGGTGAACATCAAGGGGAAGCTTCGTGACCTTCCTGACGGCTTCAACCACCAGGCTTCCGATAGTGATGTTCGGAACGAAATGACCGTCCATGACGTCTATATGGATCATATGTGCGCCAGCTTCCTCGGCGGCCTTAACCTCCTCTCCCAGGCGCGAAAAATCAGCCGAGAGTATGGACGGAGCGATCTTAATCATAGCTTGCTTCCCCTTTCAGCATAAGGTGCAAACTGTCGCCGTTTCTGACCTCGGTTCCCGCCGGCGGTTCTTGTGAGGCTATTACCGGACCCGTGCCGGAGGTCTCGACGGTGAGCCCCATCTTCTGGGCGATCCGTCTAGCCTCATCCAGGTCTTTACCGGAGAAGTCGGGGCAGTAGTATCCTATATCCTGAGGACCGAGGCTGACGAGAACGGTAATGGGTTCCGTGAGTCTTTCATCAGGCGCGGGCTTTTGGGCCACGATCCTGTTTTTTCCGACCGAGTCGGTATGCACCTTTATCACCTTCCCTATCTTTAGCCCTTTCTCCATCAGCGCCGCCTCTGCGTCACTGAGAGGCATGTTTACTATCAACGGAATGGAGTAGACCCTCGGCCCTTTGCTCACGACCACCCCTATCGACCTTTTTTCTTTCACCGTATTGCCCGCAGGGATATCCTGCCGCAGTATCCTGCCGGGCTGCACCCTGGGATCATAATCTTCTCCCTCGATCTTCAGGTAGAGTCCGGACTTGTTAAGGACTTCGTCGGCTTCCAGAAGACTCATGTTATGGAGTGAGGGGGCCTGGACCGTCCGGCTGAAGCTCAATATTCGGAAAGTGGTGTATCCGAATGTAATTCCAAGCAGCACGAAGACAGTGAAGAGGACGGGAATCCTGATGATGCTGCTCAATTTACCCCAAAAAAACCGTCCATGTCGTGTTTGTGAGGATAGGTCCTGAAAAAGCCTTCCCGGTTAAAGTCCCTCAAAAAAGTTACAGAATCTATAATACGGAAATCGGTCTCCGTCTTCAAGAAATCATTTACCGCCCGTTCCCCTTCCTCAGGTTCGACGGAGCAGACCGAGTATACCATGGTGCCGTCCTCCTTCAGCAGGGTTGAGACTGAACGAAGCAGTGACGTCTGCCTGTTCCTGTATGCCTCCAGGTCACCCGCCCTCAGACGATACTTGACATCGGGGTTGCGCCTGATGACGCCTGTTGCAGAGCAGGGCGCATCCAGCAGGATTCTGTCGAAACTCCCCATGCCGCCGGGTTCTGTCATGTCCCGGTTGCTTATTTTTACGGAACGTATGCCAAGGCTTTCGATATTATTCACGAGAGCTCCAATGCGCCTGCCGTCCTTCTCCGCCGCAACGATCTCTCCGTTGTCCCCCATAAGCTGTGCGATATGGGTGGTCTTTCCTCCGGGGGCGGCGCAGGCATCGAGTATCCTTTCTCCCGGTTTGGGATCGAGCAGGTAAGTTACAAGCTGAGAAGCCTCATCCTGAACGGCAAACAGCCCCCTGCAGAAATCGAGATCCGAATAAGCCCTGACTTCCTCCAGCGTTATCCCGTCGGGTGAGAACCTCGCCGGCGCCGCCGCTATGCTGTTCCGCGCCAGCAGGTCAAGAAGTTCTTCCCTCGTTGTTTTCAGGGTGTTTACCCTGATCGTCATCGGCGGAACGGCGTTGTTGGCACGGGCGAGAAGAAGCGCCTCTTGTTCCCCGAACCTTTCCACCCATCTCCTCACCAGCCATTTCGGGTGAGAAGTATTAACTGCCATGGATATCAGGGGGTCATCGAACTTAATGGGAAGGGAGAAGCCGTCTTTTCCGCGTAGCAGGTTCCGGAGTACGCCGTTCACGACGGGAGCTTTTCCTCCGCGTACTTTCTTCTCTATCTCTACCGATTCGTGAACAGCGGCCCATTCCGGTACCCTCATGAAAAGTATCTGGTAAGCCGCGATTCTCAGGTTGTTACGGGTGAAATCGCCGAGTCTTTCAGGTTTCCTGAGGAAACGGGCCAGGACCCAGTCCAGGGTATCCCTGAACCTCAGTACTCCGTAAACAAGCTCCATAAGAAACGCCCTGTCCCGCCTGTCCGGTGAGACGGAATGTGCTTCAATGGACTGTTTAGGCCTGGTTCCCGATACGAAAATCTCTCCAAGCGCGGTTACCGCCGAAAGACGGATATTGGGCGTAGACATCGTGTCTGTTCTCAATAGGTTATTTTAACCCAGTCAATTCGCTATTTTCAGGAAAGGGGCATGCAGTCCGCGTTTATCCATGGTTAAATGCCGTTTGGCATGGCGCTGAAAACGGTGCTTTCAGGCTTTTTTTGTCATTCCCGTACAGACGGGAATCCAATTATTCCGGCAGCCTCGATACCATCTTCCCCGGTATGACGGCATCTGGGCTCGGCCATAAGTTTTCTTCGGCGCCCTGTTACAGGCCAAAATATTTTATAATTAATGCATGGCTGTTTTGGAGATAAAAAAGTATCCGGAAAAGGTCCTGAAGAAGAAGGCGTTGCCGGTGACCTCATTCGACAGGGAACTGCAGGCTCTTATCGACAATATGATTGAAACGATGTATGCCGCCCCGGGCGTCGGGTTGGCTGCCCCCCAGGTAGGGGTGTCCAAAAGACTCGCAGTGGTCGATGTCAGCACAAAAGAAGAAGAGGCGCCTTTGCTGGTGCTCATAAATCCCGTGTTTCTCGGCCGGGAGGGTGAGGTCGAATTCGAAGAAGGCTGCCTGAGCCTGCCTGATTATACCGCACGGGTGAAAAGGGCGGAGCAGGTTGCTGTCCGTGCTCTGGACAGGGAGGGAAAGGACATGGAGATCGAGTGCGGCGGTCTTCTTGCTGTTGCGCTCCAGCATGAGATAGATCACCTCGATGGTATCCTGCTTATCGACAGGATAAGTCCCGTTAAGAGGGAGTTTTTCAGAAAGCGCCATCAGAAAACCCGCAAGCAGGTCAAATAACGTTCCCATGCGGGTGATCTTTTTCGGGACACCTGACTTTGCCGTTCCTTCTCTTAAAGTTCTCGTCGAAGCCGGAGAAGATATTGTTGCCGTCGTCACCCGGCCTGACAGGGCGAAGGGCAGGGGGCGCAAGTTGACGGCGCCGCCCGTGAAGGAACTGGCGCAGTCGAGGGGACTGCGAGTCATGCAGCCGGCGGCCGTCGGATCTCAGGCCTTTGCTGAAGAGCTTTCATCCCTGGATCCCGACGTTATAGCAGTTGTAGCTTACGGCAGGATTATCCCCCCTTCTATCCTTCGTTTGCCGCCTCTTGGCTGCGTCAACGTCCACGCGTCGCTGCTTCCGAAATACAGGGGGGCCGCGCCGGTGCAACGGGCGATAATAAACGGAGAGAAGAAGACCGGTGTCACTACAATGCTGATGGATGAAGGTCTCGACACGGGCGGTATATTGCTGCAGGAGGAAACGGAAATAAGCAGTGACGAAAACGCCGGGAGTCTCGGTGCGAGACTGTCTGTGATGGGTGCATCATTATTGTCCGTGACCCTTGAAGGGTTGAAAAACGGGACCGTAAAGCCTTTTCCCCAGGCCGGCGAACCCACTTACGCTCCTCCCCTGAAGAAGGAGGACGGCGGGATAGACTGGTCTCTTCCTGCGGAAAGGCTGTCCGATCTGATAAGGGGCACTTATCCCTGGCCGGGGGCTTATTGCAGTTTTCAGGGCGAGAGGGTGACGATTTTAAGGGCCTCCGTGGCGGAGGGGGGACATGACTGTGCTCCGGGCGCCATTACTGGAATATCGGCCGAATCGATATGCACCTGCACGGGGCGCGGGATTCTAAGAGTCCTGGAATTAAAACCTCGAGGCAAAAAGGCCATGTCCGCCGGAGCGTTCATCAGAGGCAGACATGCGAAGGAGGGCGCGTCTTTTGACGGCGGTTAGCCTGGCGAGGGGGGTCGTACTGAAGGTATTTTATCCCGTCCTTATGCTTGCGGGTTCTTTCTTCAGGGGCAGGAAGGAACGTTTTCAGAGGGCGGTCGTCGATTTGAACAACATGCTGGTGCGTGCGGAGAGGCCGGAAACGAAAAGGATACTTCTTTTGCTTCCCCACTGCCTTCAGATAGATGAATGCACCATAAGGCTTACCCATAACATCCATAACTGCGAGCGGTGCGGGCGGTGCAATATAAGGGACTTCATAGAGATCGCTGAAGAGAAGGGCCTCAGTCTCTTTATCGCCACGGGGGGGAACCTTGCCAGAAAGATCGTCAGGGACGTCAGGCCGGAGGCGATTGTAGCGGTTGCCTGCGAGAGGGACTTGTCGAGCGGGCTTGTCGATACTTATCCCATACCAATTATCGGCATACCCAACGACCGTCCTTTCGGGCCCTGCCTGAACACCCGGGTTGACCTCGGCAAGGTTAAGGAGGCGATACGGTTTTTCTGCGGGCAGGCGCGGAACAATGAGAAATTGCAAGGATAACTGAATGGTCGTTTATCTGAAACCTCCCCTCACTGCTGCCTGCCGGAATGCAGGGCTCCCGGGTCATAACTCTCCCTTTTCCCCTCTTATCTTAAGGAGGGGGATGCCAAAGGCCGGGCGTTACCCCGGAGAGTCCGGAAGCTTCCGGGATTTGGCAAAGGCGCTCGGGAGATTTTTTGCGATAATGGCTTTCACAATTTTTGCGAGGTGAACGATGAAGCGACTTCCTGATTGGATCCGGACAAGAAGTCTGGCTGATACACACGATATGAAGCGCCTCCTCAGGAGACACAGGGTGGCCACGGTATGCGAAGAGGCGAGGTGCCCGAACCGGAGCGAGTGTTTCTCCCGGCCGACGGCAACCTTCATGGTTTTGGGGGCCCGCTGTACCAGGAACTGCGGCTTCTGTGCGGTGACATCCGGACTGCCGGAGCCCCCGGACACGGATGAGCCCGAAAATGTTGCCGTGGCCGCTGCTGAAATGCGTCTGAAGTATGTGGTCATCACATCCGTCACACGTGACGACCTTCGCGACGGAGGCGCAGGGCATTTCGCTGCGACAATAAGGGAGGTGAGGGGTCGCCTGCCTTTATCCAGGATCGAAGTCCTCACACCGGATTTCAGGGGTGATATGGAGGCCCTGAAGACAGTCATCGAGGCGCGTCCCGACGTCTTCAACCACAATGTTGAAACGGTAGAGAGGCTTTATGGGACAGTGAGGCCCCAGGCCGATTACCGGCGTTCCCTGGGTGTTCTCAGGAGGGCGAAGGGCATCTCGTCTGATGTTTTTATCAAGTCCGGGTTTATGCTGGGCCTGGGAGAGCGCTCCGAAGAGGTCGTCGGCCTGCTGGGAGAGCTGAGACAAAGCGGGTGCGATTTTATTACAATAGGACAGTACCTCAGGCCCTCAAGAAACAATCTTCCTGTGGTAGAATACATCCGGCCGGAGATATTTGAAGAACTGAGGCTGAAGGCACTCGGTATGGGCTTTCGGTATGTGGCATCGGGTCCTCTTGTCAGAAGCTCCATGAATGCGGCCGAAATGTACGATGCGGTGCCGGGCGGCGGAACGAAGGAGGAATGATCATCCATGTTTGAATTCAGCAGGATCAAGAGGCTGCCCCCCTATGTCTTTGCTACGGTCAATAATCTGAAGATGGAGGCGAGGCGGCGCGGAGAAGACATCATAGACCTTGGGATGGGGAACCCCGACGGGGCGACCCCGAAACACATAGTCGAGAAGCTGACGGAGGCCGCGAAGAAGCCGAAGAACCACCGCTATTCGGCGTCGAAGGGCATAACCCAGCTGAGAATGGCGATATGCGAGTGGTATAAGAGACGGTATGACGTGGACCTCGACCCCGAATCGGAGGCAGTGGTCACGATCGGATCGAAGGAGGGGCTGTCTCATCTGGTGTTGGCGACCGTGGGACCGGGAGACGTTGTCCTTACCCCCACCCCTGCCTATCCCATTCACCCCTATAGCGTGATCATTGCGGGCGGCGAGGTGAGGACCGTTCCCATAGGACCGGGAATAGACTTCTTCGGGGAGATGGAGAAGGCGTATAAGACCACGTGGCCGCGCCCGAAGATGCTGATCATGAATTTTCCCCATAACCCCACCACGCAGGTTGCGGAGGGGCTCGATTTTTTCAGGAAGGTCGTGGACTTTGCCAAGGAAAACAATATCATAGTCCTCCACGACCTCGCCTATGCCGACCTTGTCTTCGACGATTACAAGGCTCCGAGTTTTCTGCAGGTTCCGGGGGCGAAGGATATCGGGGTAGAGTTCTTTTCCCTGACGAAGAGCTACTCCATGGCGGGGTGGAGAGTCGGGTTCTGCGTGGGCAACAAAGAGCTTGTGGGCGCGCTGATAAAGATCAAGAGTTACCTCGATTACGGGATGTTTCAGCCTATACAGATCGCCAGCATAATAGCTTTGCGGGGACCGCAGGATTGCGTGGAGGACATAAGGAGAGTTTACGAGAGGAGGAGGAACGTCCTCATGAAAGGTCTCAGGCAGGCCGGATGGCCTATTGAGCCCCCGAAGGCCACAATGTTCGCCTGGGCGGAGATACCGGAGGCCTTCAGAAAGATGGGGTCGCTCGAATTCTGCAAGCTGTTGATCAAAAAGGGAGGAGTCGCCGTGTCTCCCGGCATCGGGTTCGGCGAGGGGGGAGACGATTACGTGAGGTTTGCACTTGTAGAAAATGAGCACAGGATACGTCAGGCGACCGCGGGAATAAAGAGGGTGCTGAACAGATGATCCATGTAGGCGTGATCGGTTTCGGGACGGTTGGGACGGGGACTGTAAGGATACTCCTGAAGAACGGGAAACTCCTGACAGAAAGGTCCGGTATAAAAATCAACCTCAAGAGGATAGCCGATGTCGATGTGAAAAGAGACAGGGGGATCAGGCTACCCAAGGGCGTCCTGACCCCCGACCCTGGATCCGTGGTCTCGGATCCCGACATCCGGATAGTCGTCGAACTTATCGGGGGCACTACTGTTGCGAAGGACCTTGTCCTCCGGGCGATCAGGAACGGCAAGCACGTGGTCACAGCGAACAAGGCGCTGCTTGCGACGCATGGGGCCGAGATATTCGGCGCCGCCGAAAAGGCGGGAGTGGGAATCGGGTTTGAGGCCTCGGTTGCCGGCGGCATTCCCATCGTCAAGGTGATCCGGGAGGGGCTTGTGGCGAACCGGATTAAGGCTGTCTACGGGATTATAAACGGCACCACCAATTACATACTTAGCAAGATGACGGAGGAGAACCGGGAGTTTTCCGAGGTGCTGGGAGAGGCCCAGAGGCTGGGCTATGCCGAGGCCGATCCGACCTATGACATCGAGGGGATCGATTCCGCCCATAAGCTCGCCATCCTCGCCTCCCTTTCATACGGGACCAGGTTCGGCATCAAAGACGTATACAGGGAAGGAATTTCGTGGATATCCCCCATGGACATAGAATTCGCACGTGAACTCGGGTATAAGCTGAAGCTTCTCGCCATTACAAAGGAGATAGACGGCAAGGTGGAATTAAGGGTGCATCCCACGATGATCCCGGAAGGCAATCTTATTTCGAAGGTGGACGGCGTTTTCAACGCCGTTTATGTCGAGGGCGATGCCGCGGGGGCCACCCTTTATTACGGCCGGGGCGCCGGAGACATGCCGACGGGGAGCGCTGTCGTCAGCGACATAGTCGGCATTGCAAGAGACATCGAGCACGGGTCGGACGGCGGTTTTTCTGTTCCGGCCGCTTCCCGGAAGGCCGGAAGCCTGATGAAGATGGCAGACGTGAGGTCAATGTATTACTTCAGGTTTTCGGCCATCGACAAGCCCGGGGTCCTTTCAAAAATTTCGGGTATTCTCGGGAAACACGATATAAGTATTGCTTCGGTCATTCAGAAGGGCAGGCGCATAGGCAGGGCCGTCCCCCTGGTGGTACTGACGCATGAGGCCAGGGAAAAGGACGTTGGCACCGCGGTCAAGGAAATAAACAGGTTGTCCATTGTGGCCGGCAAATCGGTTTTCATAAGGGTGGAAGATAAGGAATCAACGTAGTTTGACGCCTTCTTTTGGATGTAGATGTTCCCAATGCTGTCCGGTATCTCGTAAAACGGCAAAAAATTACGGAGCCACACCTTCCTGGGTAAAACTTCTACCCGGTCAGCCGTCGGTTCGCTGCGTTTCATGCCCGCCTGCGGCGTCGACTGATCTTGCGTGGCTCCGGAATAATCTTGCGAATCCCCCAGAGCGGGCAACCACCGAGAGCTCTTTCCTACGTGGGTGCTTCCCCGTATGCTTTAGGCTTCCCTTCTAAGGGCCTGCTCACCGCATACAGCCTCCGCTCCCTAACCCAGTGGCTTGATCCTCCGATTTAACCCGGACCAGGAGACCGCAATTCCTTTCTCTAACTCTAGTTTAGCGCGACAAGCCCAAACTGTCAAAACAGATAACCGGCCAAAAGACCGTGAAAGACGCTGGAAGCGGCCTGAAAAAGAGCTTTTCGACCGATTCGACGCGCAAGTTCACGTTCTTGATCGTTAGCGAATCAAGACATCTGTCGGCTCATCCACCTCTAAACGCTGCCATCGCCTCATCGACGACTTTCCCCGGGCAGTCCGCATATTTCGGAGAAATATGCGTTATAACAAGCTTTTTTACGGCCGCCTCCCTTGCTATCTTCCCGCACTCCCGGGCAGTGAGATGGAACCTCTCAAGGGCGCGGTCTCTGTCCTTTTCCATGAAATACGCCTCACAATAAAAAACATCGGAACCTTTCACCAGAGCAGCCAGCCTCGCTGCATTTCTCCGTCCTATGGCAATGTCGGTGGCATATGAAATCTTATGGCCTTTCGTGATGAGGGCGATGTCAAAAAGTCGTTCAATGCTGTATGATTTACCCCCGGCATCAATCAGCCTTTCCCTGGGGGAGTTTTCCCTGATGGCCCTCTTGAATTCGGTCAGCCAGGGGCCGACCTGAAGTCCCATCTTCAGAAGCCGGTCCCTGTCGATGTTTATGTGGAACTCTTCTTCCAGTGAAAAAGCCAGGCAAGGTATATCGTGGTCCAGTTTCACCGCCCTCGCCTTGAACGCAGGGTTCGCAATCAGCGTGCCGTCAGAGTCTTCCCTGACCGCACATTCTCTTTTGAAGGCGTTTTTTGCTTCGAAAACGGTGCGGGATAGTTTTTTCCCGTTGAAGGCGCAGACGCGGATTACGGCCGGGTAATCCCTGATCAGATTCCACGTGTAGCCTCTCAGCTTGCCTTGCACGCAAGCGGTGATGCCCGGGGGCCCGTATATCGTGACCGGCGATTCCCGTCTCAGGGTCATGCGCAAGAGTCTGTCGAAACCGATAAAGTGGTCGATATGCGTGTGGGTTACAAATACGTCGGTAACCCTGTAGATTTCGGATGGGGCCAGGTTGTGAATGTCTCCCAGGTCGAACAGGATTGCCCGCTTCTCCCTGGGGATACGCACATAAAGACAAGGATCCTCGAAATGGCTGTTTACCAGCCTGTGACTGAAGCCGGATTTCATCCTTAAATTATAAGGCCTTATCACTAAGCAATGATAATAAGGAATCCTATAATGATGTGATATAATAATGCAAAGCGGCGGGAGAAAATTCCCTGAAGGCAATTTTTTGAAATATTTATCCTTTATTCCTGCGATGTTAACGGATTTTAAGACGGAGGTCTTATGCCAGAACTAAGAAAGGATCCAATCGTCGGCAGATGGGTCATCATATCGGTAGAGAGGGGAAAGAGACCTTCCGATTTTGTCTCGGTTTCCCAGAGAAAGAGGGGCGGTTTCTGTCCCTTTTGTGCAGGCAATGAATACACCACCCCGCCCGAGATAATGGCCTTTAGACCCCCGGGCGCGCCTGCGAACTCGCCGGGGTGGACGCTGAGGGTCATGCCGAACAAGTTTCCGGCGCTTCAGATATACGGTGATCTCGGGAAAACTGGCGAGGGTATTTTCGACAAAATGAACGGCATCGGCGCTCATGAGGTAATCGTGGAGACCCCCGACCACAATCTGTCGCTGGCCACGATGTCTCAGAAGGCGGTGGAAGACGTACTTTGGGCGTGGCACATGAGGCTGGCGGACCTCAAGAAGGACAAGCGCTTCAAGTATGTCATAGTGTTCAAGAACGAAGGGGAAATCGCAGGGGCCTCTCTCGAACACACGCATACTCAGCTCATCGCCCTGCCCATTGTTCCGTCACTTGTGAAGGAGGAGGTCGACTCGGCGAAACTCCATTATGAGTATAAAGAGAGGTGTATTTTCTGTGATGTGATCAGCCAGGAACTGGACAGCGGAAAAAGGGTCATCTATGAGAATGCCGAGTATGTGGCGCTGGCACCGTTTGCTCCCAGGGCACCCTTTGAAACGTGGATCCTGCCCAAGAAGCATGAGTCGATGTTCGGCCCCAGGGAGAAGAGCTTTGGAGAACTGGCAGAGTTGCTCCAGAGGATACTCAGGCAGATGGACAGAATACTGGACACGCCGCCTTACAATTTCGTCCTCCACATATCACCGTTCTACGACGAAGAAAACGAGTACTATCACTGGCATATCGAGCTCATGCCCAAGCTGACCCGGATAGCCGGATTCGAATGGGGATCCGGTTTTTATATCAACCCGACCCCACCGGAGGAATCAGCCAAGTTTATGCGAGAAGCAAAGATATAGAAAGGTCGGATATGAGAATACTCATCGCAAGCCCCGAGGCAACTCCATACGCAAAGACCGGCGGCCTTGCGGACGTGGCCGGCGCCCTCCTGAAAGAGTTTTCCGCACTGAAGCAGAAGGCCTCTCTTGTCCTGCCGCTTTACAGGAAGATCACCGAGAAGTTCAGTCTGCACGATACCGGCAAATCGTTCGTGGTAGCAATGGGAAGTACACGTGTTGAAGGAAGGATATGGACTTCGGAGACTGCACGGACACCGGGCGCATATTTTATAGAATGTGAGGAGCTTTACGGGAGGAAAGAACTCTACGGGACTTCGAAGGGAGATTATCGTGACAACGCCCTGAGGTTCGCCTTTTTCTCCAGAGCTGTCATTGAGACCTGCCTGGCGATGGACATAAGGCCCGATCTGATACACTGCAATGACTGGCAGACCGGAATGGTCCCACTTTACCTCAGGTATTTCTACGCGGATAAGAGTCATGTGAAGAATACCGCTACCCTCTATACCGTCCATAACCTTGGATACCAGGGCCTTTTCCCCCCTGTAGATATCTCGTTTACGGGGCTCGGAAGCGATTACTTTACACCCGACAGACTTGAATTCTATGGAAGGCTGAACTTCATGAAGGCCGGACTCCTCTATGCCGATCTGCTAAATACCGTCAGCAAAACGTATGCAAGAGAAATACTCGACCCTGAATACGGTTTCGGGCTCGAAGGGGTGTTGAGGATGAGGAAGCATGATCTTTACGGGGTCATAAACGGGCTGGATTATGAGGAGTGGGACCCCGCTCATGACAGGTTTGTACCCCGGCATTACAGTGAGGCCAACTTGGCGGACAAGGCGCTGTGCAAGAAAAGGCTCATGGAAGAGACGGGACTCCGGGGTGACAGGCGCCCTCTTCTCGGTGTAGTGAGCAGGTTCTCCTCTCAGAAGGGTCTGGACCTCCTGGCTAACTCTCTCGACCGGATGGTCCGTCTGGGGGTGAACGTCGTTGTCCTCGGAAAGGGCGATGAGTATTACCAGGACCTTTTGTCGTCCATATCCGGCAAGCACCCGGGAAGGGTTTTCGTCAAGGTCGGTTTCAGGGAGTCGCTGGCCCATATAATTTACGCGGGATGCGATTTTTTCCTGATGCCGTCGAAGTACGAACCATGCGGACTGGGACAGTTGATTGCACTCAGATATGGGACGATCCCGGTTGCGCGAAACACCGGCGGACTGGCTGACACTATTGAGGATTACGACCATCTCAGGACCAGGGGCACGGGGTTCCTGTTCTCCGGTTATACGCCGGCCTCTTTGCTCGATGCGATAAAGAGGGCTTTGTGCGTTTACACTGACGAAAAGAAGATGAGGAAGCTGGTCTCCGGGGCCATGAAGACCGATTTCTCGTGGAGGAAGTCCGCGGAGAAATACCTGGAGCTCTATGGGAAGGCCCTAAGGAAGGTGGTCACGTGAGCCTGAGGGCAAAAATTACAGCGATGCTTACGGGGTTGCTGCTTCTGATAGCGGTTTTTGCATTCGGGACCCTCATGATATTCGAAAAACTGAGCATCAATATGGGTACACTTCAGTCGGTGAGTGAGGAGCACAAACTCATAGGACAGATGGAAAGGGAGGTCTCGGCCTTCCTGGAGGCAACGAACGACTGGGGATTGACAGGCGCACCCCGGTTTAAAAAATCATACGAGGCCAGGACCAGCGAGCTCCGCGACTCTTTCTCGAAGGCAGGAAGTGTCGTGACCCAAAGAAAGAAGCTGCAAGCCGTGGAGGAAAAGTTCAGGCTGGCCGACAGATATGCGTCTTCAGTGATAGACAACAGACATCCGGTGGGCAACCCCGAAGTACATACCTACCTCCAGCGGATCAACCGGGTCGGCGGGGAGATACTGGACGGGCTGGAGACGATGCGTCAACAGTCGATCAATGACGTCATGGGTATGGCGACAGCCGGCGAAATGATGAAAAAGGACATGACTTATTACCTCGTCGGACTGATTGCATTCAGCTCTTTTATGGCGCTTTTCCTGATACTGCGGGTCAGGAGGACGATAGCCGAACCTTTTCACGAGCTTCTGAGGGCGACCGAAAGGATCAGCAAGGGGGAATTGTCATACAGGATCCGGATGAACCGGAGGGACGAATTCGGTATCGTTGCCGACAGGTTCAACAGCATGGTCGCGGACCTCGATTCTTCCAACCGCGAGATAAACAGGAAGCTGTCCGGTACGGAACTGATCCTGGACGTTGCCAGGATAGCGGGCACGACCCTTGAACTGAAGGAGGCCCTCACCCTGATGGCCGAAACCATTGCTGCCAGGCTCCAGCTTGACAGCTGCGTAATCTACATGCTGAGGCCCGAGATAAACTCCTACTGCCTTGAAGCGACAAACAGGACCGGGACCGAAATGAGAGATGAATGCCTGCCTCCCGGTGCAGAAGTCATAAAGACGATCCTCAGTGAGGGTAAACCTGTTGCCGTGGAAGAAGCCGACCTTTACAGGGGGGAAGAAGGAAAATTGCCGGAAGGACACAAGTCGTGCCTGGGGGTCCCCATAATACGGGACAACACCTGCAAAGGGATACTGTTTGTCAGAAGAGGATCGGTGGCCCAGAACGCCGAACTTTACCAGTCGACTAAGAGACAGCTTCAGAAGCTTACCGTATTGTATGAGCTAAGCAGGGCCGTCACCTCGGTCCTCGACCTTCACAGCCTGTTGACGAAGACGGCACAGGAGATTACACGGCTTTTGAACTCCAGGGGCTGCATCATAAGGCTTCTTGAAAACGGCAGGCTCACGGTCAAGTCCCATGTGGGACTCCCCGAAGGCGCCGAAGACGATATGCAGCTTCCTCTGGGATCCGGGATAGCCGGGACCGTGGCGCAAAGGGGAAAGCCCATGCTGGTGGAAGACGTCTCCAGGATGCCCGACGGACTGAGAGTGCCCCAGATAAAGGTGAGGTCGGTAATATGTGTGCCTCTGAAGGTGGGTCAGACGGTGATAGGGACCCTCGGCCTTTTCGATAAATTCGATGAGAACGGCAACCCGGTGCCCTACACAAGCGAGGACCTGAATACGGTCGAGGGGTTTGCGCTGATTTCCTCCATAGCCATCGACAAGTCAAAGATCTATGAAAACGAGGTAAAGAGGGAACGGGAGGCCAGCGAGGCAAAGAAGAGGATGGACATACTCTTCGACAGTGTGCAGGGCGGGATTATCACCCTCGACAGGGACTACACCATAATTTCGGCCAACAGATATGTCGAAGACTGGGTTAACATGACAGACGAGGAACTGGTCGGACGCAACTGCCTGGACATCTTCCACGACAAGATCGGCATATGCCCCCACTGCGCCGCCAAGGCGACCTTCGATACCGGCGAGATCAATTCCATCATGCAGTCGAGGGGGGTGAACTACGCGGAGCTTACCGCCTATCCCGTAAAGACTGAGAACGGCAATATCGAGGAATGCGTAGTCTTTATCCTGGATATCACCGAAAGGGTGCTGTATCAGGAGGAGACCCTCAGTCTGTACAGGGAGGTGATCCAGACCAAGGAGTATCTTGAAAGCATAATCGACAATTCCGCTGACGCGATCGTTACCACCGACCTGGAAGGTACCATAACCTCCTGGAACCAGGGCGCGGAAAAGACTTTCGGCTTCAGCGAAAGCGAAGCCATGGGCAATTTCCTGCCCTTTATCCCGGAGTTTCTCCTGGTCAGGGAGAAAGATTACATGGACAGGATCAGAAAGGGGGAGGTCCTTAAGGACATCGAGACGCTGAGGCGCAGGAAAGACGGCAACATTATAGAGGTGAGCCTTACTCTCTCCCCCATCAAGGACGCGGCAGGCGAAGTAATCGGGATAAGCGGCATTTCAAGGGACATATCCGAGAAGAAGAACGTCGAAAAGGAACTGATACGCCGCAACCAGGAACTCTCCAGGCTTTTCTTTATCAGCTCTGCAATGAGGGGCACCCTGGAACTTGATAAGCTGCTGCGTATGGTGCTTGTAGCCGTTACGATGAGCGACGGCATGGGCTTCAACAGGGCGATCCTTTTTCTCGTCGATGACACGAAGAAGGTCCTGAAGGGGGCGATGGGAGTGGGGCCGGCGAGCTCCGAGGAGGCCTGGAAGATATGGGACGAACTCTCGATGCAGAAAAAGACCCTGGATGATATCATGCAGGACGTAGCCACCGAGCCTCTCAGCAAAGATTCCTTTCTGGACAGGCTGGCCATGTCGCTCGAGATCCCCATCGAGGAGGACACCCTGTTGACAAGGACGGTGCGGGAAAGGAGGTCCTTCAACGTGACCGACGTAAAAGGGGAGTCCTCCGGCGACCTCATCCTCATCCAGCAGCTCGGCACGCAGGCATATGCCGTCGTACCTCTCGTATCAAGGGACAGGGTTATAGGGGTCATATGGGTCGATAACTATTTCAACAAAAAGCAGATCACTGACGAAGACATGAAATTCCTTGCCAGTTTTTCGAACCATGTGGCCTCGGCGATCGAAAACGCGCGGCTCTTCGAAAAGGTGAAGATGGCGGAGCAGCAGCTCGAAAATATTTTTGAATCGATGTCCGACATGGTGTATTTCAACAGCAAGGACTACGTGATACAGAGTGTCAACAAGGCGGTGAGCAACAAGATCGGACTGCCGGCGTCGGAGATCATAGGGAAGAAATGTTATGAAGTGTTCCACGGCATGAACGAACCCTACGAAAAATGTCCTCACCACAAGACGGTGAACACAAAAAAGGCTTACATCGAGGAGCTCGACGATCCTTACATGGGCGGCACTTTCCTGACATCGAGTTCTCCGATTTTCGATCTGACCGGAGAATTCATCGGTTCGGTCCACGTGGTCCGGGACATAACCGAGATCAAGAACCTTCAGCAGAAGCTGGTTATGGCCGAGAAAATGGCGGCGCTGGGCGAAGTGGCTGCAAAGGTCGCACATGAGATAAGGAACCCCCTTGTCTCTGTCGGAGGTTTTGCGAAAAGACTCGAAAAGAAGCTGGACGGGAACCTCAGGGAATACGCGGGGATCATCGTGAAAGAGGTCGAGAGGCTGGAGGGTATCCTGAGGGAGATACTGGGGTTTGTGAAAGAGGTGAGACTGAACAAGGAGATGGTGAACCTGAATTACCTTGTCGACGACGTAATCACCCTGATGGAATCCGACATGCGGGACAGGGGAATAACCATGTTCAGGGATTTCGGGCTTCCGGCGGAGGTGTTTATAGATCCCAACAGGGTGAAGGAGGCGATCATGAATATCGTCAGCAACGCAGTGCAGTCGATGGCAGGGAGCGGTTCGATATACGTCAGGACGGGCATAAAAGGGGATTTCGCGGTTGTTGAGATAAAGGATACCGGTGCGGGCATTTCCGATTCGGACCGGCAGTTCATTTTCAATCCGTTCTATACGACAAAGGCCGCGGGGACAGGCCTGGGTCTCGCTATCACCAACCGGATCATACAGGAACATAACGGCAGGATCGAGCTGGACAGCGAAGTCGGAAGGGGAAGCACATTTAAGGTATTTATCCCACTTAAGGAGGAGGAAAAGATATGAAAATACTCATTGTCGATGATGACCAGAACATTCTCAGGCTTTACAAGGAAGAGCTTGAAGAAGACGGCTACACCGTCGTGACGGCGTCAAACGGTCAGGAGGCCATGGAACAGTTCGAGAAAGAAGATCCGGACCTTGTTACGCTTGATATCCTGCTGCCGGATGTGGACGGGATAAAGCTTCTCCGGCAGATGAAGGAGAAAAGGCCGAGAATGCCCGTAATCATGTCGACGGCCTATGACTACAGGGACGATTTTGCGGTATGGGCCTCAGAGGCCTATATCGTCAAGTCGGCGGACCTCACGGAACTTAAAGCCACGATAAAGAAGTTGATCAACAAGGAATTATGAGCGAGGTCCTTAAGTCTCTGGCGCCCGCTTACGGCGGGTACTCGATAGCGAGGGACGGGAAGGTTATCTTCATCAGGGGCGCCATCCCGGGCGAGCTGGTGGAAGTTGAGATAGTTGAGAAGAAGCGGGATTATTCCGTCGCCTCGGTCGTCAGTGTCGTCGAACCCTCGGAGGACAGGGTTGAACCGGGGTGTCCCGTCTTCGGCATCTGCGGCGGCTGTCAGCTTCAGTTCATATCTTACGGGAGACAGCTGGCGATGAAGCGGGAGATACTGCGGGACTCTCTTACGAGACTAGGGGGGATAGAGACAGAGCCCGGCGCCGCCTTTTCCGGTTCGCAGTGGAATTACAGGCACAGGGCCCAGTTCAAGGTCTCCAGACAGGGCGAGATAGGCTTCTTCAGGGAATCGACCAGGGACGTCGTCGTCTTCGATGAATGCCCCCTGATGATCGGGGAGATCAACGACATGCTGCAGAAGATAAAGGATACGGTACCGACGGGAGGCCTTAGGGAGATCCACATCGCTTCGGGCGATTCGCTGACGGCTTTGCTGCGGGGCGATGCGTATAATGAAGAGGCGTGCCGGAAGATCGGGGAAGCCGGGGTGTCGGGCGTGGCGTTCAACGATGCCCTTGCCGGCGGAACGGGGTACGTAACGCTGGACGTCGCCGGCCTGAAGTACAGTATCTCCCCCTGGACTTTCTTTCAGGCCCACTGGGCCCTCAACAGGAACGTTGTAGATTTTATAGTGGACAGTCTGCAACCCATCCAGGGTGGACGTGTCCTCGACCTCTATGCCGGAGCCGGCAATTTCTCCCTTCCTCTGGCCGCTCACGGTGCCGAGGTCGTCGCGGTCGAAGAAAATCCGCACGCGGCGGATGATGCGGCGAGGAACCTGGAGGTCAACGGCATAAAGAACTGCCGCATTATCAGGTCGTCCGCGGAAAGGTACAAGTTGAACCGGAAGTTCGACGTCATCATCCTTGACCCTCCGAGGCCCGGCCTCACGTCGGAAGTGGCAAAAAAGGTCATCGACCACGGAGCGCCGGGGATTGTGTATGTGTCCTGCAATCCTTCGACGCTGGCGAGGGACCTCAAGAAGATGAAAGATAAATACGACGTGGAGTCTGTGCACCAGATAGACTTCTTCCCCAACACCTTCCACATCGAAGCGGCGGCATTTTTGCGGATCAGATAGAACTGTCTGTTTCCGCCTGCCTGAAATCTCTTCTACATCAAGAACACATGAGAGCATCAACGGAGTTGGTCTGAGAGGCGGGGCTCTGCCCCGGACCCCGGATACTTTTCCTGCTCGCCCAGGAAAAGTATCCAAAAGGAGGGCGCCCTGGGAAAATTTCACCCTTCGGGCCAATTTGCTCGGTCGGTTGCGCTGAATTTTGGGAACTCGCTCCGCTCAGACAGCCCAAAATTCTTAACGCGCCCCCTCGGTCGCAGACCTGAAATTTTCGAAAGCGATAACCCACATCTGCTCCAAGATAAAAGGGGGGAAGGGGGAGTTATGATTCCGGAGAGCGGGAAGGGGAGATTTTCGGAGCAATGTTAGGATTTATCTTCCCGAAAAGCTTCGGGCTTTCACGAATCCGGTATATCTGATATTATTTGGTGGAACAGGAACGATGATACATGAAATCGTATTTCATGAAGGTGAAGGATTGAAGCCGCTTGTTGTCTTCATTCACGGGATGGGTATGAACGTCAGGATCTGGAGCGAGCCTGATAAGGCGCGGATACTTGGCGGCAAGTATCCGCTCAGCGCCCTGCTTGGCGACTGTGACAGAAAGTTGGAAACGTCCTTTGCCGATCTGAAGGCGCGTGGCTATCATGTCCTTTCCTGGTCGCAGGCCAGACCGGTCGGACCCGTGGAGACGGCGGTCATGGAGCTGCGGGAAATCATGGACGAGTACGGGAGATTTGCGGGGAATGGAACCATATTTGTTTGCCACAGCAGGGGAGGGCTGGTAGCCAGGAAATACCTTGAATCGCGGAGTGATTCGGTGAGGGGCCTGATAACCCTCTCAACCCCTCACCACGGTACTTCCATGGCGAAATGGGCTGCATACGTTTCTCCGTTGACTGCTGCGGCAAACCGGGTCTTGCTGGGATTCGGCAGAAAGGAGGTCGATACCGCCCTCCGGAGGATACTCGGCTTCCTTGGCAGCAGCGGACTGAGGGAATTACTGCCGGGGTCGAGGTTCTTCAGTGAGTTGACAGACGCAAAACGGGAAGGCGTCGCATACGTTTCTGCGGGGGGGACGAACCCGGATCTGCTTCGCGCCGTTTCGGTATCGCTTTCGGGCATACTGTCTGCATTAGTACCGGAGGTCATTATCCCGGAAGAAATGAGGGAGGGGCGGGGCGACGGGCTCGTATCGGCAAGGAGCTCGGTGCTGCCTTACGCCGACAGGCACAAGGACTTCCACGTCAATCACGGTTCCATACTTTGTGACACCGGGGTCAGAAGGTATGTTCTTGAAGCGGTGGAGGCGATGTGAAAGGAGGGAAATAAAGGAGTGGAAGAGTCCGGTCCTGTTGAAATTCCCATAGACGGCATCCTTGATCTGCATACCTTCAACCCCCGGGATGTTAAAGACCTCTTGCCCGATTATCTCTCGGCCTGCAGGGAAAAGGGGATCCTCCAGGTCCGGGTCATACACGGAAAGGGCAGGGGAGTGCTCCGGGACACGGTCCGGTCTATCCTTTCACGTCTTCCGGAAGTTGAGTCCTTCAGGACAGCCGGGGAAGATTCAGGTGGCTGGGGGGCTACCATCGTGATATTGAAGCCGGGGAAGAAACGATAGGGACAGACATTCAAAGGCGGCAGTGCCGCACGTATCGCGCGTTATACAGGATCTTCTGAAAACCATCTACTTCTTGTCATTCCCGAGGCGGTAGTCGGGAATCCACTTCTTTTGAAACTGGAAAGAAGGAACCGGGTCCCGCCTTGACGGGAATGATGGCCGACGAAATCCGAAAATATGCAGGTAGGGTTTGGAACCGTTGCAACCGTCGTGCTTCAATGTCGAGAACTCTTCTGTTCATACCGAAATTGAGAAGCGCTACCTTGCCAAGGACGGCGAAGGCAGAATCATCGAGACTCCCGGACAGCTCTTCCGCCGTGTTGCACGAAGCGTTGCGGAGATCGATGCCAGGTATGACAGCGGCGCCGGCAGTTCCGAGCGGGAAGGAATTTACTACGACATGATGGCTTCCCTTAAATTCATGCCGAACTCCCCCACGCTGATGAACGCCGGCACCAGACTGGGACAGCTTTCGGCCTGTTTCGTCATACCCGTAGGCGACAGCATCAGGGAGATTTTCGGTGCCCTGTCCACCATGGCGATAATCCACCAGACGGGAGGCGGCACCGGCTTTTCCTTCTCGCGTCTGAGACCTAAAAACGACATAGTCGGCTCCACGGGCGGTGTTGCGTCGGGGCCGGTATCGTTCATGAAGATCTTCGACCAGGGCACGGAGGTGATCAAGCAGGGGGGTAGAAGACGGGGGGCAAACATGGGCATCCTCCGGATAGACCACCCGGACATCATGGAGTTTATCGAGGCCAAGAAGACGGAAGGCTCCTTCCGGAACTTCAACCTGTCCGTTGCAGTCCCCGACAGCTTCATGGAAAAACTGGAGAAGGATGAAACGTTCAGCCTCATAAATCCCAGGAACGGCAAGAAGACCGGCGGTCTGAAGGCGCGGGCCATATGGCGCCGCATCGCCGGGATGGCATGGGAGACCGGGGATCCGGGAGTGATATTCATAGACCGGATCAATCGGCTTCACCCGGTGTCAAATGCCGGAGAGATAGAGTCCACCAACCCCTGCGGGGAGCAGCCACTGCTGCCCTTCGAAAGCTGTAATCTCGGTTCCATCAATCTCAAGCAGGTCGTGAAGAAAGGGGAGATAGACTGGACGGAGCTCGTCAGGCTCGTCAGGGAGGGCGTGCGGTTTCTGGACGGGATAATAGATGCCAACCTCTATCCCTTGCCGGAGATAGAGGACATTACCTATGCCAACCGCAAGATCGGCCTGGGGGTGATGGGCCTGGCGGAGATGCTGATAATGCTCGATGTCCCTTATCCTTCCGGAAAGGCCCTGACGATTGCCGAAAAAGTAATGAAGACGATCTCCGGGGAGGCCGTCCGGGCATCGGCGGAGCTGGGAGAAAAGCGCGGAAGCTTCCCGAATTTCAGGGGAAGCATGTGGGAGAAGAAAGGGCTTAAGACGATGCGCAATGCCACGGTCACCACTATCGCGCCTACCGGCACGATCAGTATTATTGCGGGTGCATCGAGCGGCATCGAGCCCCTTTTCGCAGTCGCCTTCGTAAGAAGGGTTATGGAGGGTACGGAGCTTATGGAGGTGAACGAGCTGTTTGTCGACAGGGCGAAAAAGGAAGGGTTTTACAGCAGGGCCCTGATGGAGGAGATAGCCGGGAAAGGCTCGGTCGCGAAGATCAGAGAGGTCCCTCCGGAGGTGAAGAAGCTCTTCATGACCGCCCTGGATATCAGCCCTGCGTGGCACGTCAGGATGCAGGCTGCTTTCCAGAAATATACCGACAACGCCGTATCGAAGACCATCAATCTGCCGGCCGACTCTACGGTCGAAGACGTGGAGGATGTAAACGGCCTTGCCTACCGCCTGGGCTGCAAGGGGATTACGGTCTTCCGCTATGGAAGCAGGAGAGAGCAGGTGCTTTCGATGGAGGAGACGCCCCGGATGTCCAGGGAGGAAGGGTTTCTGAAGGTGAGCAACGAGTACATAGGCGAGTGCAAGATATGTTCGGTGTGAGTTCCTGCCGTTTCCTGTCGCCATAGTCCGCAAAAGAGAAACATTGTATTTTCCCGCCTTCTTATTTTACTCTGTAATAATCCGGTCTGTGCCTTTACAGGGTCCGGAGAAGCCAAATGTACACTGAATATTTCGGACTTAGAGAATCTCCATTTTCCATAGCACCCGATCCGCGCTATCTCTTCATGAGCGGAAAGCATCGGGAGGCGCTTGCACATCTTATTTACGGGATCAGGGGAGACGGCTTTATCCTGCTTACCGGCGAGGTGGGGACAGGGAAAACTACGGTCTGCCGCTGCCTCCTGGAACAGCTCCCGGAGAATACGGATATCGCCTTCGTCCTTTACCCGAAGCTGACGGTACGCGAGCTCCTTGCCACCATATGCGATGAACTGCGGATCGGTTATAAGAGGGCCAACGCCAGCAACAAGGACCTGCTGGACCGCATAAACGCTCATCTGCTCGCTGCCCACGCCCGGGGGAGAAAAACTGTGCTTATCATTGAAGAGGCGCAGAACCTCAGTACGGAGCTTCTGGAGCAGGTACGCCTGCTGACCAATCTCGAGACCGACAGCCGGAAGCTCCTGCAGATAATCATGGTCGGGCAGCCGGAACTGAGGGATGTACTTGAGCGTTCCGACATGAGGCAGGTTGCGCAGCGGATTACAGCCCGCTACCATCTCGGTCCGCTGTCCCGGGAGGAAGTTGCCGCCTACGTCTCGCACCGTCTGGCGGTCGCAGGAGGAAGGCCGGAGTTGTTCCCTCCCCGGACCGTCAAAAGAATTTTCCGTTTGAGCGGGGGGATTCCGCGTCTGATAAACCTGCTCTGTGACCGCTCGCTGTTGGGCGCCTACTCTCAGGGCAGAAAGGCTATAGACAGCCCGACTGTCTCCACGGCCTGGCGGGAGATTTCAGGCGGGCAGAGGGAAGCCCCCTCTCCGGCGAAAGGCCTGCGGTTTGCGATCGGGGTTATGGTGCTTGTCATATGCGGGGCTGTCGTTGCCGCCGTTTATTATGCCCGGATGGCGCAGTCGGACGACAGTGAAAGGGCAGTCCAGATCCAGAAAATAAAACCGGGAAAAATACATACGGAGCCGGCGACGCTGGAATGGCCGGCTGCGCAGCCTGTTGAGGAGAGTGAGGACATGGCGTACCGGACACTCTTCGGGGAATGGGGCGCTTCTTACGGGGGAGGCGGCCCTTCGGCATGTCGCGGGGTCGTACCTGACGGTCTGCAATGCCTTCAGGACCTGGGCGGCATGAATACCCTGATGCGCCTGAACAGGCCGGCGGTGTTGACACTTTTCGATTCGAGGGGGAGAAAATATTACGCCGCCCTGATATCAGTCCAGGGAGATAAAGCCACATTCAGGTTGGGCAGTGAAACCAGGAAGGTTGACATTCACCGGATCGAGAGGTGGTGGTTCGGCGACTTTTCCGTGCTGTGGCGTACACCGCCTGACTACCGGGGAGACATCAGGCCCGGGGACAGCGGTCAGACAGTAAAGTGGCTCGGCAGGCAGCTTTCCGGTATCGATGGTGCGGGTGTAGAACCCTTCAACGACCTGGTGTACAATAAGGAAATGGTAAAGCAGGTCAAGAAGTTTCAGCTTGCGAACGGCCTTAATCCCGACGGGATAGTAGGACCCAGGACCGTGATTCTCCTGAACTCCCGGAGCGGAGAGACGACCCCGAGGCTGAACGGAGCTGGGGGAGGGGAATAGCGGTGTCCTACATACTCGATGCGCTGAAAAAGGCCGAAGATGAGCGGCGGCGAGGCATTGCGCCGGACATTACGACCGTCCAGGATACAGCGTCCGTTCAGGGGAGCAGTGTGCGTTCGGTGTGGACCTACCTGATGCTGGCGGTGCTGCTGCTCAACGCGGGGGTGCTGGTGTGGTGGCTCGGACCGTGGAATATGAAAAGAACCGGGAAGGCCGTGCCGAGGACTGAGGCTGGACGGACTTTCGCGACCGCGGAGATTGGGGATATGTCCGGCCGGGGACCTGATGTCGCATCTCCGGCCGAAAAAACAGAGCCGGGTCCTGCCGACAAGGCTGCCGTTGATCGGAACGCAGAAAAAACGCCTCCTTCGAGAGAGATAAGGACAGTCCGAAAGAAGGTCGTCGCATCGCCGGCGAAGGAACCCGGCACCAAGGAAAGTGTGGCCCGCAAAATGGAGGCTGGGCCGGCCATTGAAGAGAAAGCTGACGCCCGGTCCGGTCCGCTTCCATCTCCGGACAGAAACAGGATATACGCCGTAAACCAGCTGCCCCCTTCAGTCCGGCAGGACCTGCCTGACCTGAAGATGTCTCTTCACTACTTTACCGATGACCCTTCCTCGCGTCTGGTAAGCATCGGCGGGGAGACGCTGAGGGAAGGTCAGGAAGTGGCCCCGGGACTCAGGATCGATAAGATCACGGCAGACGGAGCGGTCTTCGACTACCAGCACTACCACTTCCGTATAGGAATAAAGCAGAAGTAAGATTCTTAAGGCCCGCTCCCTCCATTCGCCGCATTTGTGAAGTCGTTGGCGCATATTTTGGTCAAGAGGAATTATTGATGGATCACAAGTCTGACTGAGAAAGCCTTTACGTTTTCGAACAACCCGGAGCAGGCTTCCTTCCTAATCAGCCAATTGCAGTCTCCCTTAAAAGTTTATAAACTTCAAATAGGAATGATGAAAGAAGGGGATATTATTGAGTGCCGTGAAAAATAGTTTTTACATTGGAGATAGGCGGATCGTTGGCGACAGAAGAAAGCTGCGGTCACGATTTCTGTCCAAGCATACAATTTTCGGCGGTCGAAGAAGGATTATCAGGAGGAGAGAGGACAAGAAGTCTCATATTTTAGTAGACAGTTACGATCTGAGGACATTCATAGTTATTTTGCTTCTATTGATGTTGAGTATATCCGACGCTTATTTGACCCTCACCCTGGTGAAAACATATGACGCAATAGAGCTCAATCCTATTATGGCTTTGTATTTGGAAGCCGGCAATATTACGTTCTTTTTGGAAAAATTTCTGATAACATCGATGGCTGTATTCATTTTCTGTGTTTTCAGTCATCGTGCTGTCACCAGGGTTTTCTTGGGATTGTCGATCATAATCTATTCTGGTCTCGTTTATTACGAAGTTAGTCTCCTGAATAGCTTGTTAAAGTAATCCCTCAGAGATCCTTCCTGTAATCAAGGCTCCAACGTTTCCACTAAAGGGCAACTTCATTTTACTGGACAAATATCCTTATCGTCTTTTCACGTTCTTCTCAATCTGGTGGCAGAGGCCATAGAGCATCTTTAGCTCCCATTCGGTGAGGCCGGCCCTGCCGATGAAATGTTTGAGGTTGGCCATGATCTTTTTTCTTATGTTTCTGTCGCCTCTCGGGATGTATTCCAGCAATTCCAGAGCGTGAGATATCCTGTCATACAGGTCAGAAATCTCGCCATGCCCTGCGAGGCCGGGAAAAAGTCGGAGATCGGGCGGAATGACATAAGGTCCATCGCCCTTTTCAGTCAGCCGACCCCCGTATTCAGCCAGGAAAAGCTCGTAGGCGATAATCAGGACGGCATGCGAGAGGTTCAGGGAGGGCTGGGCCTTGCTGCTGGGGATAGACAGCATGAACCCGCATTCCTCCACCTCTTCATTATATAAACCTTTTGCCTCCCTTCCGAAGAGGACCGCGACCTTGTTGACCGCCGCCATCCGGCACAGCCGCGAGGCGCCCTCATCCGCCGGCATAATAAGACCCCGCCTTTTCCCCTTTCTTCGGGTGGTACCGACGACGACGGGCTTGTCAGCTATCGCATCTACAAGCGTCCCGTAGGTCCGGGCCGAGCTCAGCACGTCATGGGCGTTCCGGGCGAACCACCTGCCCTCTCCTTCGGTCAGAGAGGCGGGCGGGTTTACAACGGCGAGGTTTCTGAAACCCATGTTCTTAATCGCCCTGGCCGAGGCCCCGACATTGCCCGGTTCTTTCGGTTCCACAAGTACGAAGTATATGTTGTCCTTCCAGTTATCCATAGTTTAATTTACCTTACATTTGCGGGAAAAAACTCGAAAAGCCCCGCATTTCTTTACAAAGGACAGCCTTTCTTTTATCATTTACTATGCGCGAAAAAGACAAGAAGGGCAGGGTCCTGCGCCTGGCGATGGCCCAGATTAATCCGACCGTGGGAGATCTGGAAGGAAACGCCTCAGTCATCCTGGCCTGGACGAGAAAGGCCAGGAGGAAGAAGGCTGATATCGTGGCGTTTCCGGAGCTGGCGGTTACGGGTTATCCGCCGGAGGACCTGGTCCTGAAACCCCAGTTCATCTCAGACAACATAAAAGCGGTCGAACGGCTCATTCCAAAGGTCAGGGGGATTGCGGCGGTTGTCGGTTTTGTCGACAGGGGAAAGAATAAAGAACTGTATAATGCCGCGGCCCTTATCTGCGACGGAAAGCTTGTAGACATCTATCACAAGATCCTTCTTCCCAATTACGGCGTTTTCGACGAGTTCCGTTATTTCAGGCCGGGGACAAGGTTCCCCGTCTACAACTTCAGAAACGTAAGGTTCGGGATCAATATCTGCGAGGACATCTGGCACCGTGAAGGTCCGGCCCGCAGGCAGGCGGATGCCGGTGCGGAACTTATCATAAATATTAATGCCTCACCTTTCGAGAAAGGCAAGCCCGAGACGAGGGAACGCATCCTGGCCGACAGGTCGACCGAAAACGGCGTAATGATAGCCTATGTAAACACCGTAGGGGGGCAGGATGAACTGGTATTCGACGGAATGAGCATGGTTTCGGACCACACGGGCCGGATTACGGCCAGGGGAAAGCGGTTCGATGAGGACATGCTGACAGTCGACCTTGATATGAGCGAGGTCGGGCGTGAGCGCAGAAATAGCGGGAGGCAGCGGCGAGGCGGCCCGGTTTACCGTCCCGCCGGGAGAATAAGGATAGCCGCACCCCCCGTGCCCGCCAGAAAACCACTTGGAGGGCCGCCTTTGCCGGCCCGGCCGGGCAGGGAAGAGGAAATATACAGCGCCCTGGTCCTCGGCACCTCCGACTATGTGAGAAAGAACGGTTTCGGCGGAGTTGTCATCGGCCTGAGCGGAGGGGTCGATTCCTCTCTGGTGTCAGCAATAGCGGTAGATGCCATCGGCAGGGAAAATGTCCACGGACTCTTCATGCCCTCTCAATACACGGCTAAGGAGAGCAGGGAGGACGCCTTCGAACTCGTTAAGAACCTGGGGATGAAGGTGACCGAGAAACCGATTGACCGGATTCTGGGGGGCTATCTGAAAGAACTGGAAGAGGATTTCAGGGGCAGGGAACAGGACACGACTGAAGAAAACCTGCAGGCCAGAATCAGGGGAAACCTTCTCATGGCTTTTTCGAACAAGTTCGGCTGGCTCGTGCTGACGACCGGAAACAAGTCCGAGATGAGTGTCGGATATGCTACTCTCTATGGCGATATGGCCGGCGGCTTCGCCGTTATCAAGGACGTGCCGAAGATGCTGGTGTATGACCTGTGCAAGTGGCGGAACGCGTTGGGCGAAGGGGAGATAATCCCGGACAGGGTGCTGTGGAAGGAGCCGACAGCCGAACTCAAGAAAGACCAGAGAGACTCCGACAGCCTGCCGCCCTATCAGTTGCTTGATCCGATACTGAAGGCGTATATAGAAGATGAGATGAGCTTCGAGGAAATATTGAAACTGGGCTGTGATCTCGAATGCACGCGGAAGGTCATACGGATGGTGGACAGGAGCGAGTACAAACGGAGACAGGCGCCACCGGGGATAAAAATAACTCCCAGGGCCTTCGGCAGGGACAGGCGTTTCCCCATCACCAACAGGTACAGGAGTTACTGATGAACCGTTCCGGATTTTCTACTGCTCCTCTGAAACCTGCCCTGTTCGTCCTGTTCTTTCTGATATTCATTCCCGCTTCTGCCTCCCGCTCTGCGGATGACGGCGCTTTCCAGTTCAGGAAGGTAAGTGAGCTCCAGAGGATACAACCGAAAAAGCCGGTCCGGATAAAATTAAAAAGGTCGGTCAGGGGTGTATACAGCTGGGAGCTTTCCGGCGACGACGCCCGGGAGATCCTGAAGGTGGACCGGCAGCTCAGACAGGTGCTCAAGCCGGATGGCCGGGTGAATGCCGACCGGTAGGCTTTACATTGTTGCCACGCCCATCGGCAATCTTGAAGATATCACCCTCAGGGCGCTGCGGGTTCTTAAAGAGGCGGATGTGATCGCTGCCGAGGATACAAGACATTCCCTCAGACTTCTGAACCATTATGGTATTTCCAGACAGCTCGTCAGCTATTGGGGCGAAAAGGAGAAGGTGAGGGCGGAAGAAACGATATCCCTGCTGAAGGCCGGGAAAAACGTGGCCCTTATCTCTGATGCCGGCACTCCAGGCATAGCGGACCCAGGCAGCGTCCTGATAAGAAGGGCGTGGGAGGAAGGAATCAGGGTCGAAGCCGTTCCCGGTCCGGCGGCAGTCATAGCGGCGCTGTCTGTTTCGGGTTTTTCAACGGAGGAATTCATGTTTTGCGGGTTCCTTCCCTCAAAACAGTCCCGCAGAAGAAAATTACTTGAAGAGTTGAGTCGTGAGAAAAGAACGGTCGTCTTTTACGAGGCACCCCACAGGATAATGGAATGCTTCGGCGATATCGCGGAGTTGTTCGGTGACAGGAAGACCGTTGTAGCGCGCGAAATGACGAAGCTGCACGAAGAGATCACGAGGGGCGATGCCGTTGAGATCAGGGAGAGGCTTGAGGGCAGCGTAACGGCGGGGGAATACGTGGTTGTCATTGAGGGCAGGCGCGACGAAAAAAGCCCCGCCGGTGAGGAAGCCCTGAAGGAGGTCGGGGCCCTCATGAAGAAAGGCTTCGGACGGAAAGAAGCGGTAAAGCGGGTCGCCACGGAATACGGACTGAGCAGGAAAGAACTCTACGACCGGAGTCTCTCCGGCGGGTAAGCCGGGCGGGCCGGGAATCAATCCCGGCCCTGAAATGACGGCGTCGTTACTCGATCCTGACCCTGATCTTCTTCGCCTCTTCCGGCTGAAGGAACCATAGGAACGCTCCGTGACATAATAACTGCGCCCCTTGTCTTCTTTCTCCTCTTTCTTTTCTCCCTTCATGGTAAGTGATTCATGATTGATGGAAACATCGATGTCCTTTTCCTCCATGCCCGGGAGTTCGGCTGTCACCCTGATCTCCTTGTCGCTCCCGGATACATCCACTATGGGACCGAAGTCATTTAAGCCCGTATCAAAAGGCCGTATGCCGAAGTCCCCGAAGAAATTGTCGAAAAGATCGTTCATCTCCCGCTGCAGCAGGGAAAAGGGATTCCCTGTTTCCCGTCTCACAGGGACTTCCTTTTTCCTGAAAGTCCATGGCATCAGATCTTTCATCGTCATCCTTATCCCTCCTTTCGCCGCTATGCCCTGGAAGTGACTTCTATTTTTCTTGTTTTCACTATCTCCGCCTTTGGAAGCGTTAATCTCAGTACGCCGTTATTGACAGACGCCCGAATCCCTTCCCTGTCGATTTCATCCGAAATCGTGAAGACCCTCTGATAGTCACCTATATTGTATTCCGACACGACCAGCCTGTGGTTTTCAGGTATCGCGGGCTCGACCCTTCCGTAAATCGTAAGGACATTCTTTTCGAGGGTGACGTCCACGGATTTTTCATCGACACCCGGCATGTCCGCAACTACGATGTTATCGTCCTTCCTTTCGATGATGTCGACGGAAGGGGTGTAAACCTTGGTCGCCCTCGTCCGTTCGACACCGGTCTGTAACTCGGCCTCTTTCTTCTCCAACTCTTTAACGGTGTCAGGCATTGCGTTCACCTCCTATTCAGACTTTATCTCGATTTTTCTGGGCCTTTCTGCCTCCGCCCGGGGCAGATCCAGAGAGAGCACCCCGTTTACATACCGGGCCTTTACCTTGTCGGCATCGACATTAAAAGGCAGTTCAAGGGACCTGCTGAACCGGCCGTACCATCTCTCCCTCCGGTGAAACTGTTCATCTTCCTTCGTCTCTTCAGGCCGGCGGGAAGCCTGCACCGTGATGCTTTTTCCCGCTACGGAAATATCGATATCCTTCGCATCCATTCCGGCAATCTCCATCGTTGCCGTCGCACCCTCGGAGGCGACCCACAGATTCGCCGCCGGGAATTCCCTTTCAGAAGGTGCGCCGGCCCTTGCCAACGAGCGACTTATGCGTTCCAGTTCACGCCATGGATCAACCTGTCTTCCAGACCTCTCAAAATCTGTCCACAACATCTCATTTCCTCCTTGTCGATTATGTATAGTGATCGCGAGAAATCTTCTCGTCTTCAGGAAATAGCAACGGGGATGCCAACCCGGGATCTGCGCTATATTCAAGCACTTGAGAAAAAAAGTGATTTCGAGTTCAGAAAGTAACGGACAAAATGTCCGATTAGCCGGGACATCTTGTCCGCAGGGGGCCAAAATGTCTTGTCATCCGTTTCAAGGGTGTATTTCGGAATCGGTAGGGCAATCCCTCTGTGGTTACCCAGAATCCCGGCCGCCGTCGTTTTGTTGCCGTTCGTCTTTTTCAGCGTCTCCCGGATAACCAGTTCTTCGACCTTGTCGAGGCTCGTTCCCAAGGGCACCGTGATACGGGAATCGGACCCCGTCCGCGACGCGGGACGAAACAATTCCCCCGTGTCTTCCAGATGGGGCAGGACGTGGAAGGGGAATATCTTCCTGCTGTCCGGAGGGAGTAAGGTCGCGATCCTGGTCATGATATTCCTCAGCTCGCGGACATTACCTCTCCACGGAAATGTCTGCAGGAGGTGGATCGTCTCCGGCGACAGACCCGGAAAGGGCCGTTTGCGGCCCATCTCTGCCAGGGCCCTTTCAAGGAAGTGCAGGGCCAGCAGCGGAATGTCCTCTACCCTTTCGCGGAGCGGCGGGAGGCTCAGCCTGAGAACGTTCAGGCGGTAATACAGGTCTTCCCGAAAGAGTCTGTCTCTTACGGCCTTTTCAAGCTCTACGGCCGTGGCGGCGATCACCCTTACATCTACCGGAATCGGCCGCTCCGAACCGATGCGGTAGACCTTCTTTTCCTCGATAACGCGGAGCAGGCGCACCTGCAGCCCCAGCGGCATATCACCGATCTCGTCGAGAAAAAGGGTGCCCTGGTGGGCTGTCTCGAACTTTCCCTTCCTTGTCGCATAGGCCCCCGTGAAGGCCCCCTTTTCATGACCGAAGAGCTCTCCCTCAATAAGGCTTTCCGGTATCGCGCCGCAGTTGATGGGAACGAAGGGACCCTGGGAGCGGGGGCTCAGGACGTGAACCGCACGCGCAAGCAGTTCCTTGCCTGTTCCGGTCTCGCCGGAGATAAGGACCGTGTGGTTCGACGCCGCTATTTCTGCGATATTGGCGAGCGCCCGGCGCATGGCGGGTGAGCGGAAAATAAAATAGGGTTTTACCTGCGTGACGATCGGCTCAATTACGGCCAGGGAGGTGCTGACCGTACGCGGCCTTCCGAGGTCGGTCCCGATCATGCCGCCGAACCTCGTCACATCCACCGGTTTCTGAATGTAATCGTCGACGACGAACCTGACGGACTCTTCGGAACTCTCCACCAGGTCATACTCCTCTTCCGTGAGGAGGTAGAAAAGGGCCGCCGGATGGGCTGTTTTATAGTCTCTGACCATGCCGATAAGCCGTTCATCGGCCATAAGAAGGGAGGCGGCGATAACATCGATCACCCCGCTGGAAAGTATTGCTGCCGCACCGTTATGATCCGGAGCTACAAAGACCCTCGCTCCGAACTTTTCGAGTGACAGCCTCAGCGACTGCGCAAACGGGACATCATGGTCTGCGATCAGCACTGAAATGCCAGTCAAATCCGGTGCCTGGCCGGTCGTAAGGTCCTCCCGGCGCGGCGCGGGAAATCTCGGTTTCGTCGAAAAATGGGACATTTCTGTTTTGCTTGTGGGTCTGTGTCTAAAATCTCTACCTGTCGTAAGCGGCGATACTCACTCTATAAACAGTGTAATTATGTAATAACGGGAGGTTAAATTCAAGCGTCTGTCTTTCACAGGTAGGGAGAAAAAAGGCGTGCAATGCCGTCTCGGAGCTTTACGGGAAAGGCGCGGCCTTCCATGGCGTCAAGTGTGACCCTCTCTGAATTGGCGATTCGCGGTTCGATGAGCAGGCCGGTCAGGCGGGAAGCGAGTTCGCGGCTGTAAGACTCGACATTGAATTCGAAGTTCAGCATGAGACTCCGGGGGTCCCAGTTGCCCGATCCGAACAAGACCCAGATCCCGTCGACCACCATCAATTTCGTATGGTCGAAAGGTGGCGGGGAAAGCCATATGCGGCATCCTTCTTCGATCAGTTGGGCAAATGACGCCTTCGACGCCCAATGAATAAACGGGATATTGTTTACAGACGGCAGAATGATATCCACGGTTACGCCCCGCATGGCCGCAAGTCCGAGTGCCCTCATGAGGTCGGAGTCCGGCAGGAAGTACGGGGTCATGATCTTCACGGAGGATTTGGAACATGCAAGGGCCCCCTGAATGGTCCAGAGCAATTTTTCAAAATCCTCATCGGGACCGTCAGGTATGCCGCGCGCTGCAACCATGCCCCGGCGCTCAATTGAGGGGAACCATTTTTCTCCCTCCAGGGACTCCCCCGTGGCAAAGTACCAGTCTTCGGCAAAGACCTCCTGAAAATGGGCCACGACAGGTCCGTCCACACTGAAATGGAGGTCCTGGACGGGGTGGTGTGGGTGAGAACCGATTACATGGCCGGAGCGGATATTCATCCCACCGGTGAAACCTTTCCGGCCATCGACAACCAGTATCTTCCGGTGATTCCTCAGATTCATGAAGGGCATGCGCCACGGCAGCACTGTCGGCATGAAGCGGGCAACTCTGATGCCGGCCTGTCTGAGGAGGTGGTCCATGGGCGGCCATGAATAACGCACTCCGACCGCGTCGATCAGCACCCTTACCTCGACTCCCCGGGTCACCGCCCTTGAAAGGGCTTGCAGGAAGGACCTGCCTGCTTCGTCCCTGTCGAAAATATAGGTTGACAGCGAAAGGGAGTTCCTGGCCTCTCCTGCAGCCTTTATCATGGCAGGGTACGCTTCGTCACCGTTGACGAGAGGCAATACATTATTGCCTTCCAGGACCGGTTTCTGGACGATCACATCTACCAGACGCACAAGGTCGGGATAATGGTCACCCGGGGGGACGGCCGCAAGTCCCCGGGCTCCAGTGAACTCCGGCCGGACCACGACCGGCGTCGTATGTCCCCTGCGTTCCCCGCGCAGAGACCTGGCCCTCCGCCTGATCCGGTTTATCCCCAGCAGCAGATACAGCACGGCCCCGAATACCGGCAAAAGCCATATAAGACCCACCCAGGCGACGGCGGCGTGGGTGTCCCTTTTGTACAGAATGACATGGCCGGAGGCCAGAACGGTGACCAGCAATGCAAGGGTGCTGGCGACATACGGCCAGATGTCCGCTATCCGCTCAAGCATCGTTAAGTGGTCTTCCCCCGCATGATACCCGCCTTTCGCCGGTTGATGTTATAAGATTACAATAAAACTTCATTCCCTTCCACCCGGCTTCAGGCCCGAAATCCGGCCGGCGGTGTTCAGGAGTTTTGTTCTGATAAGGGGAATGGATTAAAATAATCGAAAAGCTGTAAAGGAGCGGATATGTCGAAGGTCTACTTTGCCTCTGCGCGGTCCCTGAAATGGAAGTATGAAGACAGCATGCCCGGAAAGCTCGAAAGGCTGCTCAAAGAGATAGGCCTGCTGCACTATTTCAGTCCCGATGAATGGGTCGCGGTCAAGACGCATTTTGGCTCCGAGGGAGCCCACAGGATCGTGCGGCCGGTCTTTCTCAGAAAGGTGGCGGAGTCCCTCAGGAAGATCGGGGCCAGACCTTTTATTACCGATACCGTGAGGATCAAAGGTCTCGATTACCTCGATGTGGCCAACCAGAACGGCATCAATCACCTTTCCGTGGGTGCGCCGGTCGTGCTCGCCGACGGGCTCTACGGGAATGACAATGTTATGGTAAAAGCGGGCGAAGCTTTGGGCAATATCGCCGTGGCTTCCCTCATTCATGACGTCCCCGCCATGGTTGTGTGTTCGCATGTCAAGGGCCACATAGCTTCCGGCTATGCCGGGGCGATCAAGAACCTTGCAATGGGAGGGGTTAGCGCCTACCACCGCACAGGTGGGTGGAAGTGCGGGCGGGGCTCCATGCATACCTTCGGTGAAGGTGAACTTGTCTGGGACGCAGAAAGGTGCGAACTATGCTATCAGTGCAGGGATGTATGCCCGCTGGACGCGATAACCTTCAAGGATGACGCGCTCGTCTGGGAAGGTGACGTCTGCTTCAGATGCGGCAGGTGTGAACGTGTCTGTCAGGCAGAATCGCTTTCACTGCCTGCGGACAGTGAACGTTTCATGGTATCTCTGGTTGAGGCAGCAAAGGCCGTTCTCGGCACATTCGAGCCCCGGAAGGTGGTGTATGTCAATTTTTTGAGCGAGATTCAGCCGGAGTGCGACTGCATGCCTTCAGCGGACGTGCCTGTCATACAGGACAAAGGCATCCTGATATCCGATGACCTGGTTTCGATAGAGCAGGCCAGCGTAGACATGCTAAGGGAATCGAGTCCGTTGCCGGAGTCTCTGGCCGGCGACAGGGGCTCTGAGAAAGGCGATGACATCCTGATGAAACTTCACGGAAGGCCGTATATGATCCAGATAACGGAGGCCGAAAGACTCGGACTCGGGGTCAGAGAATATGAGTTGACCGAGGTCTAGGTTACACCATCCACAAATTAAATTCCGGCCAGCTGACAAAAAAATGCTGCTGCCCGTGGGATGTGGACAGCAGCTTAGGGGAGGTAACGAGGCGCTTAATACCTATATGAAACCAAACTTTATGAAACTTGTCAAGCAAAAAAAGCAATTGACTTATAAATTTCAATTTTAGCCGGGGTCTGGTTATGCCCGTATTTCTGCCGGTTCCGGCGCCGGAAGTTAACTCATCAAAAATAAATGATTTATTGTAATTCGGAAGGTTTTCTATTATTCTAGTGCTATGTTTGACCTCAGACTGGTTCCCTTCTTCAGCACTCTGGCCCCCCGGGAGGCAAAGGAAATATCCGGGTATTTTACAGCCGAGGCGTTCAAAAAGAAACAATTGATTTTTTCCGAGGGAGACCCTTCCGAATGGATGTATGTAGTAGTCAGAGGCAAGGTCAAAATCACCAAACTCTCCCAGGAGGGCAAGGAGATAATACTCGAGATCATCTCCCCCATGGATTTTTTCGGGGGAGTTGCGGCAGTCAGGGGATTCCCCTATCCCGCCAATGCGGTGGCGATGGAAAGCACGGAGGTCCTCAAGGTTTCCCGGAAAAACCTTATGACGATAATGGACAGGTTCCCGAACCTGATGTACTCCATGGCTACCAACATAGGCGACCGGATAAAGGGGTCTCACGAGATGCTGAAGAGTATAGCCCTTGAAAAGGTGGAGTCCCGGATTGCGTCTCTTCTTATCAAGCTCGCAGACAAGGCGGGAGAAAAAAGTGCGGAAGGCGTCACGATAAACATGGTCCTTACAAAGCAGGATATCGCCGAGATGGTCGGAACAACGGTCGAGACTTCCATAAGGACAACGAGCAAACTTTCCAAGGCCGGCATTATTACATCCCGGGCCGGAAAGATCGTCATAAGGGACCTGGGACGACTGAAATCCCTCACGTAGTGTTCAGTGCGTCCAATATTTTTTAACATATCGTGGCGGTTGCCAAGTCTGTTTCAGCAGTCATTCCGCGCAGGCGGAAATCCGGGTTCCTGTCCTTAAAAAATGGATTCCCGATTAGTGCCCCGGGAATGACGGGATGCGGGGATTCTTTAGCGGAGTTTCTGCACAAAGAAATTGCCGACTCACCAGGCAGTTGCTCCATCTGACTTTTTTTAACGACTATGAGCCTCGAGAGGGCAAGAGAACTCGGATGCGACACCATGCAGATATTTTCTCATAGTCCCCGGGGGTGGAAGGTAAAAGAGAGGGACCGGGGTGAATGCGACGTATTCAGAAGGCTGAGAGGGGCTTACGACATATCCCCGGTGTTCATTCATTCTTCGTACCTCATCAATCCTGCCTCACGAGACGGGCACCTGAGAAAGAAATCCATGGAGATGATCACCGCCGAGCTGCATATGGCGGATGCCATGGGCGCGGACTACGTCATATTGCATACCGGGAGCGCCTCTGGAGAAGATCCGTCCGCTGCAAGAAAGAATGTTATATCCTGCCTTGCCGGGATTTCGGCGGAGGGAAATTGGAAATCCGGCATTCTGCTCGAAAATACGGCGGGGGAAAAGGGGGACATCGCCTCAAGGGTTGAGGAGATTGGGGAAATACTGGAAGCCGTCCCGGAAGGTCTGATCTCCGGCGTCTGCATCGACACCTGCCACGCTTTTTCGGCGGGCTATGACATGAGGACCGGCCCGGCCGCGAGTTTCATGGCAAAGGAACTTGAAAGGTACATAGGTTTGGACAGGGTGAAGCTCCTTCATGTGAACGATTCCAGGGCAAGTCTCGGTTCGGGCATAGACCGGCACGAACATATCGGCAGAGGCAAAATCGGCCTCGACGGCCTCAGGAATATCCTGAACGAGTCCGCCCTGGCGGATGTCCCCCTTATCCTCGAGACCCCGAAAAAAGAAAAGGACGACGACAAAAGGAATCTGGATATAGTCAGAAAGCTGGTCGGTTGGTGAACGTGACGGTTAGACCTGGTCAAGAGATTAGTCAACGATATTCCTGATTTTGCATCCGATCGTTCTTGATTTGCAACCGGTCGTTCATCTCACCTATCCAATCCGATCCTGCCCGCTATCTTTTTGTTCTGCAAATTTGATGGATTGTATTTTTAAATGGAATGGCACATTCAATTTTCAGTACGATTGTTTGTTTCTTTAAAAGCTCCGTTCTTTTTTGAGATTTTTTTGTTGACAATTGCGATCAGATTGTTGTAAAGTATCATACAGAATGTCGACACATGGGCGGGACACACTTAAAGGTCTGTTTTCATCATCAGTCAGGGCTGATCTGCTGGCGCTTCTGCTGAATAATCCGGATGAGAAATTCTACGTCCGGGAACTTGCAACCCTTCTTCGCAAGAACCCTTCCGGAGTCAAAAGGGAACTCGATAACCTCGAAAAGATGGGTGTACTGAAAAGTACGAGAGTCGCAAACCTGAAATATTTCCAGGCGGACAAATCATCTCCCCTCTTTTCAGAGTTGAAAAGTCTTATTGCAAAATCACTCGGTGCCCCCGGCGCATTAAAGACGCTGCTCAAGCCCTCGGGGATAAAGATAGCCTTTATTTACGGTCCATATGCGGAAAATGAAGAATCCGATACCCTTAACCTTTTTATCGCAGGGGCCGCCTCTTCGATTGCGGACGGGGTTAAAGACATAGAAGAGAAATTCAGCAAGAAGATAATCATAGTTTCCATGGAAGAAAGCGAGTTCAAGCAGAAAAGGGAAAGCGGCGACGCTGACCTGGAAAAGCTCCTGTCAGGGAATAAGATAATGCTGATGGGTAAGCTTTAATTCAAATTTCCCCTTTTCGCAGGGGATGGAAAGGTGGTGAACAAGATGGCAGTAAGAAAAGCGACAGCGAAGAAGACGGC
>JARRRI010000020.1:52045-90505 GCA_037380845.1 Candidatus Sulfobium sp.
CGGGATTTGGAAATTCTTTTTTAAAGCTGACCTTAAGTATTTACTTGCAAAACCGGGCTGACTGAAGCGTGCTCTTCCACGGTGATGTCCCACACGTCGGGGACCGAGAGCAATTTTTTCAGAAACTTCACGTTGGTCGAATGTCCTGATCTGCTTGCTATTATGTGCCCGTCTATCGGGAAACCAAGGAGGGCAAAATCTCCAATTAAATCAAGTACCTTGTGCCTGACAAACTCGTCCTTGAATCTCAGCCCGGATGAATTCAACACGCCGTTTTCACCCAGTATGATGGCATTTTCGAGCGAGCCGCCCTTTGCCAGGCCGTTAGTGCGCAGATATTCAATGTCTTTCAAAAAACCGAAGGTCCGGGCAGGAGCGATTTCCTTGACAAAAGACTCTCCGCTGATATCGAGGCAGAGCTTTTGTTCCCCAAAACCGTAGTGGTTGAAAAATATGCTGTACGTGATCCTTCTGCCCTCGTAAGGGAGAGCCGCTATCTTCGAATGACCGTCGTCGAAGATTACGGGCCTCTTGATTTTCAGGTAAGGCCTTTTCTTCCCCTGTTTTGCGATTCCGGCCTTCAGTATCATGGCTATCAGCTCCATCGAACTGCCGTCCAGAATAGGAATTTCGGGGCCGTTCACCTCTATGACGATGTTGTCTATATCGAGACCCGCTACCGCGGCCAGTATATGTTCGACCGTCCTTATTTTGACCCCGTTGAAGCCGATAGTGGTGGCAAAAGCGGTATCGATTACCGAACCCGCGTGTGCCTTTATCAACACCTTCTTGTCGGTGCGGACAAAGGTTATACCGGTATCCCTGGAGGCAGGTTTGAGGGTCACCCTGGCATATCTTCCGGTATGCAGTCCGATGCCCTCAAAGCAGACTTCTTCTCTTATAGTCCTCTGTGAACGCATAGCCACGGCTAGCAACTTGCAAGCTGCATGCCACATTGTATTTGTTGATATATCGGCATACCTTTACCTGTCGGTGTAGATAAATATCCTCAACTGTCTCCAGTTTAACACAGTCCGCCCGCGGGGGCCACATTGACCTGGAGGGGGCGGACGATAATCCGGGATTTAACGTGTGGCGGGCTACGCGTAAACGCCGCCGACGACAATCTCGGGAATCCTGATTGTCGGCATGGCGTCTGACACCGGCACGCCCTGGCCGTCTTTTCCGCAAGTGCCTATTGAAAAGCCCTGGTCATTTCCCACCATATCGATTGACTGTAATATCTGGGGGCCGTTGCCGGTGAGTGTGGCGCCCCTGACGAGTTCTTTTTTCAGACCTTTTTCAATCACATACCCTTCCTGGACATCAAAGACAAAGTCTCCCGTCACCGTATTGACCTGGCCTCCGCCCATCTTTTCGACCAGGAGGCCTTTTTCGAGGGAGCCGATTATTTTTTCAGGGGGCGTGTTACCCCGTGCTATGAATGTATTCGACATTCTGGGTACAGGCCTGTGTATGTAAGATTCCCGCCTGCCGTTTCCTGTAGATTCAGCACCGTCCTTCATGGCCGTCAGCCTGTCGTACATATAATTCTTCAGCACTCCCTTCTCCACAAGTACGGTTTCCCTGGACGGCGAACCCTCGTCGTCAAACCTGAATGATCCTCTCTTTCCCGGGAGGGTGGAATCGTCTATCACGGTCACCAGAGGAGAGGCGACGCGGCTGCCGGCCTTTCCCGAATATACGGAGAGGCCCTGCTGCGCAAGGTCCGCCTCCAGTCCGTGTCCGATTGCCTCGTGTATCATGGTGCCGCCCGCGCTGGAAAGAATTGCTACGGGCATTCTCCCTCCCGGTGCCCTGGGGGCGGAAAGCATCATTACTGCTCTTCTGGCCGCCTTCAGAGTCAGTTTGTTCATGTCATCTTCTTCGAACAGTTCAAAGCCGATAAAACCGCCTGCGCTCTCGTAGCCTGTCTGGATCACATTGCCGGAGACGGCAACCACATGCACTATGGCTGACGTATAGATCCTCTCATCCTCCGAAATAAAGCCGTCCGACGTCGCGATCTGAACCTTCTGGACCAGGTCCCTGTAAACCGCAGAGACCTGTTTTATCTGCGGGCTGAAATTTCTCGCGGTATTGTCGGCGGCCCTGATCACCGAAATCTTCCTGCTCAGCGAAACACCTTCCGGCATCAATTTTATATCGAACGCAACGGACGGCCTTCTCCTCCTCAGATCAAGAGTCGACGGGCACTGCCCACCTGCAGCAGCCCTGCCTGCTTCGGCAGCCGCTTTCATTAATGCAGCTTCGGAGAAGTCATTGCTGTAAGCGTAGGAGGTCCTGCCTTTATAAATAAGCCGGATGCCGACGCCGGCTTCGAAGCCCCGGATGACCTTCTCCAGTTTTCCGTCGTCCATAACGAGAGATGTCTGTTTTCGCACCTCAGTGAAAATGTCGGCATATTCTCCCCCCTTGGAAAGGGTTTTCCTGATCAGATCCAGATGAAGTTCCTTGTCCAGCATTCTCTTCCTTTCTTCTATCCGGACTTGACCGTTCGGCAGGCCGTTGATCAAAATCCGGCGCGACTGAGAAATTTTTAAAGCGGTTGTGTCCGCGGAAATCCCTGAATTTCTGACAGGTCCGGTTTCAGGGCAACAAAGAAACCCTTTTATGCCCCTGGGCCCGGTTTAAAAAAGCTCAAATGACTGTCATTCCCCGACATGATCGGGAACCCGGTATCCTCTCCCGGACGCTCCGGTCAGGTTTATCCGCCGGACTCACAGCAGATCCGACCGCCTCCGGCGGCATCGAAGGCGACCCGGGCCGGGGTATGACGCATTTGAAAATGATCGCATATTGACCCACTACCTGTTCCTGCCATTGACCGCAATTTATCAGTCAAATATTATATCATTATTATCGGCACGGCTTGCTGCGGGACTGAAATAGTCCTGCTGCGGGTCAGGCGGCAGGTGTGTGATGAGCGCCTGGCTGAACAGGTCAGTTTAAATTGGCCGTCGCCGGATCCGTTCCGGATGGGGCGGACGATGAAAAAATGACTTTGCGGGTAAACACAAACAGGGAATTTTATGCCGGCATTCGGGATCATAGCGGGAAGCGGACTTGACAACATACCAGGGATGGACATCGGCCCGTCTGAAAGATTGTCCACTCCCTTTGGTGAGCCTTCGGACGTTTACAGGGCGGGCAAGTTGGCGGGAAAGGACGTGGTTTTGCTGTCGCGACACGGCCCCGGCCATCGCATACAGCCTCAGAGGATCAATTACCGGGCCAACTTATGGGGCTTCAGGGAACTCGGGGTGGAGAAAGTAATCTCCATAAGCGCCGCGGGGGGGATAAGAAGTGAGATTAAACCCGGCGCGATAATGGTGCCGGACCAGGTAATCGACATGACAAGCGGAAGGGCGTCTACTTTTTATGACGCCGAAGATGTCATACATGTAGACCTGACACAGCCCTATTGTCCGGACCTGAGGGGGTATGTTTTGAGGGCTGCGGAAAGTTCCGGAGTCCCGGTAATAAAGTCCGGGACTTACATTTGCGTTAACGGTCCCAGGCTGGAGACCGCTGCTGAAATCAAAACCTTTTCATTGTGGGGAGCGGATATTGTCGGCATGACCGGTATGCCCGAGGCCGCGCTGGCCAGGGAACTGGAGATGTGCTTCGCCGGGATATCCGTGATTACCAACTTCGCCGCCGGCATAGGGTCCGGGAAACTGACTACCGCAGAAGTGGTGGAGACCATGCAGGACTCCCTCGACGGGCTCAGGCTACTGCTGCAGGCTTTTTTTGCCCTGACCTTTTTTGCTCCCGGATGCGGCTGTGGGCGGGCTCTGGAAGATGCCGGGATGTGAGCGCCTCCTTTCCTTTGGTTGTTGTCTATAGCCTTTATTTATCATTCATAAGGTAAAATAGATTTCATGCAGACGGTTCTATTGGTCGAAGACAAGGAGTCGATGGCCCGGATGCTGAAGGAGACCTTGGAGTCGGAGGGCTACAGGTCCATTATTGCACGCGACGGGGCTGAGGGGATAAGACTCCTGAAAGAGAATCACGTGGACCTTGTTCTGTCTGACCTTAAGCTGCCTAAAAAGGACGGGATTGAGGTTCTCAAGGCTTCAAAAGCTGAAAATCCCCTTGCTCCGGTCATCATGATGACCGCCTTCGGCACGGTCGAAACCGCCGTAAGGGCGATGAAGGAAGGCGCCTTTGATTTCATTACCAAGCCTTTTGACACCGACCATCTCCTCCTCCTGATCAAAAGGGCATTGGAAGCGCAGAGGTTAAGGGCCGAGAACACGCTTCTGAAAGAGGAACTGGCCTCAAAATACGGTTCTCCGAGGATCATCGGTAAGAGCGCGGGGATCCTGGACGTGGCCCGGAAGATAAGGAAGGTTGCACCCGGCAAAACGACGGTCCTCCTCCTCGGCGAGAGCGGTACGGGCAAGGAACTTTTCGCCAGGGCCATCCACAATCTGAGCCCCAGAAACAGCGGGCCCTTCGTTCCGATCAATTGCGCGGCCATCCCCGGGGAACTTCTGGAAAGCGATCTCTTCGGCCACGAGAGAGGCGCATTTACGGGCGCCGATGCGAGAAAGCTGGGCAAGTTCGAGCTGGCTGAAAAGGGGACCATATTTCTGGACGAGATAGCAGAAATGGACCTGTCCCTGCAGGCAAAACTCCTCAGGGTCCTCCAGGAAGGCGAGATAGAGCGCGTCGGCGGCCTGGGGCCCATCGGGATCGATGTCCGGGTCGTGGCGGCCAGCAATAAAGACATAGAAAAGGCGGTAGAGGAGGGGCTCTTCAGGGAGGACCTCTTTTACAGGCTGAACGGGTTTCCCATCCTGATTCCTCCCCTGAGAGAACGTAAGGACGACATACCTTTACTGGCGGACTTCTTCATCTCCAAATATCGCGTCGAGCTGGGAGCCGGGGTAAGGGGCATTGCCGGGGAGGCGATGGAAATCCTGGTGGATTATCCCTGGAAGGGCAACGTCCGGGAGCTTGAAAACTGCATAGAACGGGCCATAATACTCTGCGACGGTAACATGATCACGGCGGAGCACCTTTCGCTGAACCTTCAGCGGACCCTTGAAAGTTCCCTGAAGGACCTCCCCGTGGACGGTACCCTCGAAGATGCGGCGAAGAGGGCGGCACGCGTCGCCGAAACGCAAAGGATATTGCGCGCCCTGAAAGAGACGAGGGGCAACAAGAGCCGGGCCGCGGAATTATTGAGCGTAAGTTACAAAACCCTCCTTACCAAGATAAAAGACTACGGCATCGAATCCTGAGAAGCAGGACCCGGGCACATTTTGCAAAGGGCGGAATCCGCAGTTGAGACCATCACATAGGAGTCTGGTAGTGGTTCGATATGCGATCACATTCAGACACCTTGATACTCCGGCCCTGGTCTCATTCGGCGCCGCCAAAGGCGGGTAAACCCTCCGTGAGTCTGGCTGGTAAACCTGGCCGGAGTATCCGGAGGAAAATACCGGATTCCCCGATCAGGTCGGGGAATGACGATCATTTGACCCTTTTTTGTAAACTGACCCACTGCCTGGAATCCCGTCTTCTTGACAGCGTCAAGTGCTTAGAATTATTATAAAAAGTCTTGGTTTGGCAGTTCGTTAAATCCCTGTATTCCCCGTTTGCCGGGTTCCGTCGGGAAAAACGGCGCATTGGACACTAAAGGGGATCGTCTGTTTCCCGGATGTTGTAGCCGAATAAACTGCGGACGGGAAGGGAAATAAAACGACGGAGGTTTTTGTGGCAGGTCATTCAAAGTGGGCGCAGATAAAGCACAAGAAGGCGCATACCGATGCAAAGAGAGGGAAGGTCTTTACCAAGATCGTGAAAGAGATTTCCATAGCGGCAAGGCTGGGCGGCGGCGACGCCGGAGGGAATCCCAGGCTGCGCACGGCGATAGAAAAAGCAAAGGAAGTCAACATGCCGCATGATAACATCAAGAAGGCTGTCATGAAGGGGACGGGGGAACTTCCGGGCGTGACCTACGAGGAACTTGCTTACGAGGGCTACGGACCCAGCGGTGTTGCGGTCATGATCGAAGTCATGACCGACAACAAAAACAGGACGGTTCCGGAGATCAGGCACATTATGGCGAAAAACGGCGGCAGTCTGGGTGAAACAGGTTGCGTTTCGTGGCTGTTCGACAAGAAAGGGTACATTCTTGTGAGCAAGTCCGCAGCGTCTGAAGACGCCGTGATGACGGCCGCCCTTGAGGCGGGAGCGGAGGACATGAAGAACGATCCCGGGGAGGAAAACTTCGAAATCGTCACCTCGCCTGAAGATTTGGAAGCCGTGAGGAACGCGATCGAGCGGTCGAATATAACCGTGGAATCGGCGGAAGTTACCATGCTGCCGAAGAGTTACGTGGTACTGGACGAAAAGGCGGCCGAACAGATGATAAGACTGATGGAGGCACTGGAAGATCACGATGACGTGCAGAACGTATACGCGAATTTCGATATCCCGGCCGAGGTCGCTGAAAAGATAGGACGGTAGCAGGCACCTGGAGGGGTAAGGAGGGATTTGTCCCGGGACTCGCTGCACCTTATTGATTATTATTCGGCCATTGATATACTTATACGCGCCGATTTATCATAGAAACATCATGGGTATGTCTATCAGTGCTTCTTTTAAGAGACGTTTTATTGCGGGCCTGTTCGTCTCCATCCCTGCAATTATCACCCTTCTCGCTATCGAGTGGCTTTTCCGGTTCGTGGACGGGCTGCTCGGTCCTTTCTATAACAGGCTCCTGGGTCGTCCAACTCCCGGCCTGGGTTTCCTTTCGGCCATTGCGCTTATCTTCATAGTCGGCGTGATTTCAACAAACGTCTTCGGCAGAAGGATCATAGAGTTCTCTGAACGCATCTTTCTCAAGATACCTGTTTTCAAGGGCTTCTATACAGCGGTCAAGCACCTCGTAGATGCGTTTTCGCCCGACAACAAGAATGTCTCATTCAAGAAATTCGTCATCGTGGAATATCCGAGGAAAGGCCTGTTCGCTTTCGGTTTCCTTACCAAGGAATGCACCTTCAAGTCCGTCGATGACGGCCCCGACAAGTGCCTCCGGGCAGTATATATTCCGACTAACAATCTTTATCTGGGAGAGGTCATCCTCGTCAGTGAAGATGAAGTTTTTTATACGGACATACCGATCGACGAAGGGGTGAAGATAATCCTTTCGGGCGGGATTGCGGCCCCGAACAGGATAGGGGAAGTGGTAAAGTGAAGACCGCATGCGTTGTGCTTGCGGCCGGTCTCGGGAAAAGGATGAACTCGGACCTGCCGAAAGTCTTGCATCGCATATGCGGCATCCCGTTGCTTCAGAGCGTCCTGAATTCGGTGGACGGTGTGAAGCCGGACAGGATTGTGGTGGTCGCAGGGGACCATATCGGGAAAATTAAGGAAAATATAGATTCTCCCGGAGTCCTGTTCGCGGTGCAGCCGGGGGCAAAAGGCACGGGAGACGCCGTCCGGTGCGCCCTTCCGGTGATCGGAGACTTCAGGGGCGATGTCCTGATCCTTAACGGCGACACGCCGCTGGTGAGGCCCGAAACGATAAAGAAGTTCCTGCGCCGCCACAGGAAAGACGGCAATGAACTGTCAGTGCTCTCTTTTAAGGCTGCCGATCCATCCGGCTATGGAAGGATTGTCAGAGACGCTTCGGGTGAGATCGAGGCGATAGTCGAAGACAGGGACGCCGACCCGGTCCGCAAGAGGATCAGCGAAGTGAACAGCGGTCTTTATGCCGTACGCCGTGATGCGCTGGCGCTGGTGGGCGAGATTAAGCTCAACAGGTCCAAGGGAGAGTATTATCTTACAGATCTGGTTTCACAGGCCCTCCTGAAGAAAATGAAAACCTCCGCATATCCTGTCGGCGCGGAGGAAGAGTTCATGGGTGTCAACACCAGAGAAGAGCTCCGCAGGGCGTCCGACATATTGAGGAGACGCATCATAGCCGGCTGGACAAAAAAAGGGGTGGACTTCATGGATGCCGGCTCGGTCTTCATCCATTACAATGTGTCCCTCGGGAGGGACACCGTAATCTATCCCAACGTATATATTGAGGGTCGCACGAGATTAGGCAGGAACTCCACGGTTTACCCGAATGTAAGGATACTTGACAGTAATATAGGCAGGGAAGTGGTGATCAAGGATTCGACCCTGATAGAGAATGCGACGGTCGGAGACAGGGCTTCCGTCGGGCCTTTCGCGCACATCCGCCCGGGCTCTCAAATAGGCAGGGAGGCGAAGGTCGGAAACTTCGTGGAACTGAAAAAAACGGTCCTGGGAGCGAAGAGCAAGGCATCCCACCTGAGCTACCTCGGGGATGCGGAGATCGGAAACGGGGTCAATATCGGTGCCGGGACTATAACCTGCAATTATGACGGCAAAGAAAAACATGTCACGAGAATTGGAGACGGCGTTTTCGTGGGCAGCGATTCACAGCTGGTCGCCCCGGTCAGGGTCGGAAAAGGCGCCTATGTCGGAGCGGGGTCTACCATAACCCAGGACGTTCCCGCAGGCGCCCTGGCCATAAGCAGGAGCCGCCAGAAAAATATATGGGGATGGGTGCGCAAGCGGTCAAAGACCGGGACGAAGAATACAAAAAAGAAGGGAAAGGAATAAAGGGACTGAGTTCTGACAAGGGAAATGGCGGGTGGCGGCATTTCCCGGTCCCGGGATGAATTGACATGTGCGGAATTATCGGCTATACAGGGAAAAGAAATGCCGTAGACGTTGTGCTCGAAGGGCTGAAACGGCTGGAATACAGGGGTTACGATTCGGCGGGGGTGGCTTTTTTTACGCGTAACGGGGTCGATGTTATCCGGTGCAAGGGGAAGATTCGGGACCTGGCGTCGATTGTCGGGACTGCTGAAGCCGCAAGCGGCACGGCGATAGGCCATACCAGATGGGCCACGCATGGGAAGCCGTCGGAAGAGAACGCCCATCCTCACAGGTCCGGAGGCATAATCATCGTCCACAACGGAATCATAGAGAACTACCTGGAGCTGAAAAGGAAACTCGCCGCAAAGGGGTACAGGTTTCTCTCCGAGACCGACACAGAGGTGCTGTGCCATCTCATCGAGGATTGTGCAGCAAACCGTCCTATCGAAGAGGGTGTGAGGATGGCGCTGAGGGAAGTAAGGGGGGCCTACGCGCTTGCGGTCATCGATGCGGGTGAACCCGGCAAGATAGTAGGTGTACGCAAGGATAGTCCTCTGGTTGTCGGGCTGGGTGACGGAGAGTACTTCCTGGCGTCGGACGTGCCGGCTTTCTTGCCGTATTCCAGGGACGTCATGTTCCTGGGTGAGGAGGAAATGGCTGTCCTCAGCGCCGACGGGGTAGTCGTAACCACTCTGGAAGGCATGCCTGTGCGGAAGGAAGTGACGTCTATCACCTGGAGTCCGTCGATGGCCGAAAAAGGCGGCTACAGGCACTTCATGCTCAAGGAAATATTCGAACAGCCCCGGGCGGTCAGCGACACCATCAGGGGCAGGTTCTCTGCAGAGAGGGGTACCGTAAACCTGGATGAATTCGGTCTGTCCGCAGATGTGCTGAAAGAGATTAACAAGATCTTTATGGTGGCCTGTGGTACTTCCTGGCATGCGGCCCTGATGGGAAAATACATGATCGAGGACCTTGCGAAAGTCCCGGTCGAGGTCGATGTCGCGTCCGAGTTCAGGTACCGGAAGCCGTTGATACGGCCCGGAGACCTGATGGTCGCCATTACCCAGTCGGGCGAAACCGCGGACACGCTTGCAGCCCAGAGGGAAGCGAAGAGGCTGGGGGCAAAGGTGCTGTCGATATGCAACGTTGTCGGAAGTACATCCGCGAGGGAAGCGGACTTTGTCTTTTACACCCATTCGGGTCCTGAAATAGGCGTCGCTTCAACGAAGGCATTCCTTACCCAGGTGACGGCCGTATATTTACTGGCTGTGGCTCTGGGAAGGATAAAAGGAGGCCTCGACGAAACAAAGTCCAGGGAAATGCTGGACGAACTTCTGCTTCTGCCCGGCAAGGTAGAGCGCACCCTTTCATCCGGCGAGGCGCTCAAATCCATCGCCAGGAGCTACTTCAAGTCGAGGGGCTTTATCTATATCGGCAGGAGCATCAATTATCCGGTTGCCCTTGAAGGAGCGCTCAAGCTGAAGGAAATTTCATATATCCATGCCGAAGGATATCCGGCGGGCGAAATGAAGCACGGTCCCATCGCGCTGATCGACGAGGAACTTCCGGTTGTTGTGCTGGTGTCTCGGGACGGTCTGTATGAGAAGATGATCACCAGCATTCAGGAAGTAAACAGCAGAGGTGGAAGAGTGGTTGCCATAGCCGGTGAGAGCATGAAGGATGTGTGCGAAATCTCTCAGGACTGTATCATGGTTCCCGACGCAAACCCGTATATGTCGGCCGTGCTGCTGACGGTGCCACTCCAGCTGCTGGCCTATCATATCGGGGTGCTAAGGGGGTGTGATGTCGATCAGCCCAGGAATCTCGCTAAGAGCGTAACGGTGGAATGACGGGCTTTTCCGCGGATTGCAGTAGATTTAAGGGCCCGCTATCTGTTATTCTAAAATGCCCGGGGTAAATCGATGTCGAAAGAAGGTTTGATGCAGGATCTGAATTCGCAGCAGAGAGAAGCGTTAAAACATGTGGAAGGTCCTCTGCTCGTGCTGGCCGGTGCAGGCAGCGGCAAAACCAGGGTCGTTACCCACAAATTTGCATACCTTGTAAAGAAACGCAGGATGTCGCCTGACTCTATCCTTGCCGTCACATTTACCAATAAGGCGGCCATTGAGATGCGCGAGCGCATCGAAAGCCAGGTTGCCCGGGATTTCAGCCAGTCCTGGATCGGTACGCTGCATGCCCAGTGCGGCAGGATACTCCGGAAAGAGATAAAGGTCCTGGGGTATGCCTCCGACTTTGCGATCTACGACGAAGACGATCGCTGCAATCTTATCAGACATATATTGAAGGAATTCAAGATATATGAAGCGTTGTACAGGGGGGTTTCGTCGCGGATAAATGTCCTGAAGGCCTCCCTTGTCGGTCCCGAGGATTTCCTCGCTTCCGGCGACGGCTTCGGTTTCGACGAAAAACTGGCAAAAGTCTATGTGAGATACCAGGACGAAATAAAGAGGAGCAATGCCCTTGATTTCGATGACCTTATTATGCTCACGGTCAAACTGTTCAGCGAGAACCCGAAAATCCTCAAGAAATATCAGTCCCGGTTTGAGTTCCTGCTTGTCGATGAGTTCCAGGACCTGAACCTCGCCCAGTACAATCTCGTCAAGCTGCTGTCGAAGCTCCATCGCAATATATCCGCTGCCGGCGATGACGACCAGAGCATATACAAGTTCCGGGGGGCCGACCTCCGGCACATATATGACTTTGAAGAAGATTTCCCGGGGGCAAAGGTTGTCAGGTTCGAAAAGAATTACCGGTCCACTCAGAATATATTGGACGTTTCCCGTTCGGTGATAGCGCTGAACTCCGGCAGGAAGGCAAAAAAGCTCTGTACGGACAGGGGGCGCGGGGAGAAAATCCACTTCTGCTGGCTGGACAGCGGCGAGGAGGAAGGCCGTCATATCGCCAAGATCATCAAGGAATTGTTTCTAAAAGGGGCTTATTCTTACAGGGACATAGGCATATTCTACAGGGTAAATCTCCAGTCCAGAACGATAGAGGATGCGCTGAACGAAATGGGCCTGCCGTACCATATAAGGGGCGGGCTGGGCTTGTATCAGAGGAGGGAAGTTAAAGATATCATCGCTTACGCCCGGCTCCTGCTTAATCACAACGATAACGTCAGCCTCAGAAGAATCATCAACTGCCCGCCCCGCGGGATAGGAACGGCGACTCTGACCAAGATAGAAAATGAAGCGAAGAAAAAGTCGGTGTGTCTTTACGATGCCATGAAGACATGTGTGCGCGGCAACGGAATCGTGACCTCTACGAAGGAAAAGCTGAACAGTTTCGTGGGCCTCATTGACAAGCTTCGTTCCGCTTCTCATGGTTCTGCCGCGGACGCACTGAAGACAATCATTGCAAAAACAGGCTATATGACGCTTCTGGATGAAGAAAGAAAAGAAAATATCGGGGAGTTGATCGCTCTTGCCGAGGGTAGAGACATCAGGGAGTTTATTGACTCCTTATCACTGCTGACGAACCTGGATGACGGGCCGGGGGGAAACCATATCTCGCTGATGCCCCTTCATAACGCCAAGGGCCTTGAATTCCCTGTTGTTTTTATAACAGGCATGGAAGAGGGGATACTGCCCTATTTCAAGGCGATAGGAAACGAGGAGGAAATCTCCGAGGAACGGAGACTCCTCTATGTCGGGATGACGAGGGCGAAGGACCTCCTGTTGCTGACGGGTGCCCGCAAAAGAAGGTTGTACTCCAGGGTTCAGGAGCAGGAACCGTCAAGGTTTCTGAAGGATCTGCCGAAAGATTACTGCCGGTGGATCGAAAAGGTTACCGAAGCGCCTCCCCCGAAATACCGTATTGAGAAAAAGAAAGTCGAACCCAGGAAAGTAGGCCCTGTCTTTCAGTCCGGCTGCAGAGTCAGGCACCCGGTATGGGGAATAGGCGTTATCCGCGACTGCTATGGAGACGGGGAAGATCAAAAGGTCATGGTAAATTTCCCGAATGTCGGCGTGAAAAGGCTCTCCCTGAAACTGGCCAATCTCACAAAGATATAGGGTTTCCCATGGATATATCGATAGAGCATCTGTCACGGCTTGCCAGACTATCACTTTCCGACGATGAGATGAAGCTTTTCGGAGACCAGCTCAACGGCATCCTGCTTTATATGGAGAAACTTAACGAACTGGACACGACGGGCGTCGAGCCTACGTCGCACGTTATCCTTCTGCGGAACGTGGACAGGGAAGACTCGCCCCGGCCTTCCCTGAGCAGGGACGAGGCGCTCATGAACGCACCTGATCGCACCGACAGGTTTTATCGGGTCCCGAAGATCATAGAATAAATAAGAAAGTCAGAAGGCAAAATGCAGAAGTTAATAAATAACACAGCCAATAATTTCTCTTTGGCACAGTCCACAGTTTTTTTCACTTCTGACTTCCTCGACCTTAAGTCTGCGTTCTGCATTCTGACTTCTGACTTCAGGCAGTTCATATGTTGAGGTGCATGCTCAGATCCAAAATACACATGGCGACGGTGACCGAATCCAATCTCGCTTATGAGGGAAGCATTACGATTGACGCTGCCATAATGAAGAGGGCCGGTATACTTCCCTACGAGCAGGTGATGGTCAGCAACCTCAATAACGGTGAACGGTTCGAGACATATGTTATACCCGCCATAGAAAATTCAGGTGAGATATGCCTCAACGGCCCTACGGCGCGGAAAGGCGTGGTCGGCGACGTAGTGATTGTTTTCTGCTACGGGTATCTAGACGATGAGACCGCGGGGCATCACAGGCCCAAAATCATCATGCTTGATTCGGAGAACAGGGTAAAGAAAGAGAAATAGGCGGCTTTTTCTCCCTTACCCTATCTTCAGTACCTTTGCCCCGCGTATCCTGCCCTTCTTGATTTCGAGCAGGACCCTGTTCGCCTCTTCCAGTCCGAATACCTGCACCTCGGGCCTGATCGGGATTTCAGCCGCGACCTCCAGGAATTCTGCGACGTCCTTCCGTGTTACGTTGGCCACGCTCTTTATCTCCTTCTCCAGCCAGAGATCCCGTGCATAGTCAAGTCCCAGCAGTGATTCTTTGTCGGTGTCTTCCTTGCGGATAGCGTTGATTACCAGTCGACCTCCCTTCTCGAGGTCTTTGAGGACCGACACTACGGGCTTCCAGGCCGGAGTCGTATCTATCGCGCAATGCAGTTTTTCCGGAGGCGAGGCGCCGATATTCCCCGTCCATGCCGCTCCGAGTTCCCTGGCGAAATCCAGTTCGGCAGGCGTCCTCGAAAAAACAAAGACGCGGGAATTCGGGTATTTTCTCTTGACCGCGGAAATGACCACATGGGCCGAAGCCCCGAAGCCGACGAGACCGATATTGTCGCCGTCCTTCATGCCGCAAAGACGCAAAGAGCGGTATCCCACGGCGCCTGCGCAAAGCAAAGGCGCCGCCTCTTCATCCGAAAAGACTTCCGGAATCCGGTAAGCGAAATCCTCGGAAACAGTTGTATATTCGGCGTAACCGCCGTTTGCGTCTCTTCCCGTGGCGCGGAAATCGTCGCAGAGGTTTTCTTCCCCGGCGAGGCAGTGTCTACACTTCCCGCAGGCCGAATGTATCCAGGCGATTCCCACCCTGTCGCCGGTCCTGAACCGGCCGGCCCCGCGTCCGTTTCTTTCGACAGTCCCCACAACCTGGTGCCCCGGAATAACCGGCAGCTCCGGCGGCGGGGTCCTGCCCTCTATCTCGTCCATATCGGTGTGGCACACCCCGCAGGCAGTGACTTTGACCAGAATTTCTTTCTCAGCCGGAGCAGGGTCCGGCAGTTCGACCGCCCTGAGGGCAGGCGTATCCTCTTTCAGGCTCCCGATTTTTTCCAATACCATTGCTTTCATGACGAGTCTCCTTCAGTAACTTCGGATACCCTGCAGTCTTGCGGAGAGGGTTATTGCAGCTACCTATTAACATGATATCAGTTTTTCTTCAGCGTTCAAGCCGGCTCGATTTCGAGACATACTCGCCTCAAATTTTGCTATATTTATTATGTAGGCGGCGATATTGAAGGGTCATTGACCCGAAGGTGATATTTGATTTACCGGAAATCGATCCGCGAAAGGAGGACAACATGGACGTACTCGAAGCGATCAGGACAAGAAGGAGTGTGAGGCGTTTTCTGGATAAACCTGTCGAGGAGGCGAAGGTCCAGGCTATCCTCGAAGCGGTGCGAATGTCTCCTTCCTGGGCGAATCTCCAGTGCTGGAAGTTTGTGGTGGTCAGGGACAGTGAGGCAAGGGAAAAGATCAGCGAACTGTCTTACGTGGAGACCTTCTTCACTCCGCTCGGCTACAAGATGAACCCGTCGAAGAAGGGCCTGGCAGAAGCGCCCGTCGTAATCGTTGCCTGTGCGGACCCGGAACAGTCGGGCGTCATCTGGAGCCAGCACTATTACATGACCGACCTCGGCATCGCCGCGCAGAGTCTGATGCTCGCTGCTCACGGGCTGGGCCTCGGGACCGTATTCGTGGGGGTTTTTGACGAGGTTAAAGTCCGCGAACTTCTTCTCATCCCGGAGAATATCCGGGTTGTCGGAATCTTCCCCGTCGGCTATCCGAAGGATTCAAACAGGACCGGTCCGGAACGGAAGCCGCTGAACGAATTTGTTTTTTTCGACACGTGGCAGTGAGGCGCCTGGGGGCATTTACCGGTCAGAAGTTCCGGGGTGACGACGGCTCATTTCCTCGCTCTTCCGCCAGTCCCGGAAGGCCTCTTCGAAGGATCCTTCCCGGTATAAGGCGTTCCCGCGGTTATTGTATGCTTCGGCAAATAAAGGATCGAGTTCAATTGCCTTCGTATATTCCTCTATCGCCTCATCGTACCGTTTCGTCCTGGAATATATGTTGCCCAGCCTGCAATGAATGTCGGCATCACCGAGGTTCAGATCCAGGGCCATGTAATAGTCTCTGATCGCCATGTCATACTCTCCCTTTTCATAGTAGGCGGTCCCCCGTCCCTTGAATGACTCGGCGTCCCTAATGTCCACTTCCGTCGCCCGGGTGAATTCCCGGATGGCGTCGTCATACCGGCCGTCCTCAATGAATGCCTTTCCCCGCCCCCTGTAAAAGGCCGCATTCGGCCGGTTTTCAACGGATTTTTTTGACAATACCGCGTTTGCCCCTGTTTTTTGCTCCTTCTTCGCGCCGCAGGGATGCTCCGCATCTGCCGGATCTTCCCTGCAGAAGCCGGCTTCAGCCTCCTCTCTTCCGGCGTATGCGAGTTTCCTGTTGTAATATGCGTTCTTATACCCCGGACGGATCTCAAGGGCAATGCAATAATCGCGAATCGCATCATCGTATCTTCCCAGCCTTGCGTAGGCATTGCCCCGGTTGTTATAAGTCCCGGGGTCCCCGGGGTTAATTTCGAGGGCCCTGGTATAATCTCTCACAGCATACTCGAACATTCCCTTGTGAAAATATGCCAGGCCGCGGTTATAATATGCCTCGGCATCTTCCGGCAGGAGTTCCAGTGTCTTCGTATAATCCCTGATTGCTTCATCATACAGACCCTTACGGTAGTAAGCATTGGCTCTGTCATAATAGGCCACAGGGTCATCCGGGCTTATCTCCACGGCCCTGGTGTAATCCTGGATGGCATTGTCGTACCGCCCTTTTTCGTAATATTTATTGCCGCGGTCATTGTAGTAGCCGGCGTTTATACCGGCAGCCGGAATCGCCCACAATATAGCGGCTATTATGAATACAGATGTCATCTTCACGACGTTCACGGATGTCTCCCGGTCTTGAATACTGGCCGATCTTCCCGCATGCCAGGGGATACGATACCACAGGCCCGGCGGGTGCGGCTCCATATACTTATCAGAAATCCGGTGTAAAAACAAGTTCGGCTTTCAGGGCGCCGTCCCGGAGGCCCAACCGGCCTTGTTCATCAACGTGATGCGAAGAATGGCACCCTTTGTCCCTGGGGGAAAACGCGTGAATCTTCGTAATTGAACCGAATATTGTCAGCTTTTCGTTTATCTGGAAGGTTTCACTGCCGGGAATGACAGAGAGGAAAAAAAGGACTTATGCACGACACGGCATGGTGATGAAGAGCCATATTGAAAGCGATCAGCTCTTTGACGGCGGGCCGGTTCGCCGCTTAAGACGATGCGGATCACAGCATCAATGTGAATGAGAAATAGAGGGTGTCGTTATCGGATGCGCTCCTGCCAGATCCGTCGTAATTTGAGGCAGAGCCGTTGAACTTGTTATAAATCGTGTACTGCAGGGTCAGTCTTACTTTATCCAGGGGAAGATAATCGCCTTCCAGTATAAAGCCGTTGCTGTCCGGACTGCCGTTCATGCTTCCGTCGACAGCAGCAGGAGGGTAGAGGAGGGAGTCTGAATTTCCTGTAGTGGAGAAATAGGCAACAGAGCCTCCTATGCGTCCAAAAGACGCATGATAGTAATAGTCCACATTGAATTTCAGTGTGTTAAGGGTGTCGGATTTGTTTTCGGCATATCCCATGGCGTAGCTCCCGTCACGGTCCTGTTTTTCATGTATCCAGGTAGCCTCCGCACTGAGGCTGTATTTCCTCATGAGATACTGGTACTCGGCGTCAAACGCGAAATCGGTGAATCTGTCCGTAGGCCCGCTGTCTCTGCCGTCAGGAATGACCGCGGCAGTTATTCCGTAGGTGCCCACTGACAAATAATGCACGCCCCACAGGTGCTGAAGTGCCATCCGCCAATACGGAGCGAAGCCGTCTATAGCCGTTTCGACATTCGTTCCCGCACCGAGGGGATGTGCAATGCTGCCCTTGGTGGTGTGATAAACCGTGATCTCGGCATAGATGAGCTGGTTCCAGAGCGCGTAAAGTCCGATCCCGCCGACCTGCTGGTCCAGCGTGCCGTCGATAAGGGCGGCAGCGGCAGGCGACGGTGCGACTTCGGAACTCTCGAAAGGATAACCCCATGAAGGCGTGGTGTTCCACGGGTCCTGCACCGTCGGACTGTTATTGACAGTAATTCCATACACGAGATCCTTTCCGCCCAAGGAAGTGCCGCCGGCATAGCGGATATCAGTCATGTCCAGGTGAAAGGTGTTGGTATCCCCTTCGAATGTGCTCTGTACAAAGGCTCCCAGACGGCCGTAAATACGACCTCCGTAATAAAGGCTGGCTTCCTCGGGCAGTGCCAGAACGTTGTTCCCACCCGACAATATCCTGTTTGACCATTCGTCGAAGTAGTAGCCGGGGGGCACCCTGGAGTCGGTGTGAGTCAGAGAGGACAAAATCATTCCGGCCAGCGGAGGAGGAAACTGGAAGGGTCCGGGCGTCTTGCTCATTACGTATCCCCTCAATTTGAAGTCACGTCCAAACGGCGTAAGCTCCGGGTAAACGGTATGACACTCAAAACATGACAGTCCGGTCTGTCGGGCGAAACTCGGGACGGCACGGGCGCTGTCCGGACTTGCCGCGAGAAAAGCAAGGCCGGCTAAAAACGCCGACAGAACTCTTTTCCTGAACCTGTTCATATTTTTGCCCGGGATCTTAAAGAAACTGCAATCGTGATTATGAATACTTCTATCACATGCGGCACCTGTTGTCAAGGACATGTTCCCTGCAAGGACAAAAAGCGAGCAGGTTTTCTCTGGAAACGCCGAGCATGAATTTGACAGCATGCCTGCCAGGTCATAACATGTATACAGTCGTGCGGAGCCTGCGATAAAGAGCGAGCGGAAAAAGTTCGCGGAAATGTGAGTCCCGTCCTTACCACGTAAATGACGTCGGATTTTACCGGAGGCGATGGGGATGGCTGAAAAAAGGAGATTTCCCTGGCTGGCATATAACTGGGTGAGCCTCTCGGGGGCAATGATAGCCCTGGTCGCGGGTTTCATAATCGCATTCCTGCTCGTCATAAATGCAATAACTCCGATACGAAATGTTTATGTGGGGATCATTCTTTACATGGTCCTGCCGCTTGCCCTTATAGGGGGTCTGCTCATCATCCCGTTCGGCATGTACATCCACTGGCGCAGGGAGCAGGAAGGGGGGAAGATAACCTACCACAGATGGCCTTCCATCGACCTTAACAACAGGCGACAGCGCAATGCCGCCATGACATTCGTGTTCGGCACCGTTGTTTTTATCCTTATAAGCGCAGTGGGGATGTACCAGGCGTATCATTACACTGATTCGGTCCGGTTTTGCGGCCTGACCTGCCATAAAGTAATGGCCCCCCAGTACACTACTTACCAGGAATCTCCCCACGCCAGGGTCGCGTGCGTCGCATGCCATATAGGCCCGGGAGTGGGATGGTACGCGAAGTCGAAAGTCGCCGGCCTCTATCAGGTATACGCCGTGCTCGCTGACGTCTATCCCCGGCCGATACCGGAGCCGATCAGCGATCTCAGGCCGGCGCGCGAGACCTGCGAACAATGTCACTGGCCCCGGCAATTTTTCGGCTCACAGCAGCGCATGTTTAATAATTACCTGTACGACAAGGCCAATACCTACTGGCCGATCAACATGCTCGTCAAGATAGGAGGGGGAAACCGGGAAAGTCCGCCCTTTTCAGCAAAGCGCGGAATTCACTGGCACATGAACCCCTGGATAACGATCGAATATATCGCCAGGGACAAGCATCGGCAGGTTATACCGTGGATAAGGGTAACCAACAGAAAAACGGGGGAGATAACGGTCTTTCAGAATGTCTCCGCGCCGCTCCCCCAAAAGGTTATCTCCGCTGCCCGGCCCAGGATCATGGACTGCATAGACTGCCACAACCATCCGAGCCACGACTTCCATTCCCCTGATTACGCGGTCGATCTCGCCATATTTTCTGGCAGCATGGACAGGGCCATACCTTACATAAAGCGGGTGACCGTCAACGCACTGAAAAAGAAGTACAAAACTACGGCAGATGCTTACTCGGGCATAGCGGATGCCGTCACGGATTTCTATCTGAAAAATTATCCGGCTCTGTATTCGCAGGAAAAGGGGAAAATCGACGAGGCGATAAAAGCGTCCCAGCATGAATTTTCCAGCAATATGTTCCCTGCCATGAATGTCAGGTGGTCGGTGTACCCGAACAATATCGGTCACTTTATCTCAAAGGGATGCATGAGATGCCACGACGGCAACCATAAGAGTGGCGACGGGTTAAAGGTCATACCCAATGACTGCCGTACATGCCATATTATTCTGTCACAGGGCGCTGAAAGACGGGGAGGAACCGAAAAGTTGGACCTTCAGACGGGTCTGGATTTCATGCATCCCATTGACATAGGCCACGCCTGGAAGAGCGGCGCCTGTTACGAATGCCACACCGGGGTTGAACCCTGATTTGAATGATCAGGTGTTCCTGCCCGGCTTTTTTTGCGGCGTCGGGTTGATAAATTGGAGGAAAGATTATAAATTACATGTGCCTGAAAATGCCGGTTTCCCGGCCGGGCAGTATTGCGGGATAAAGACAAGCGAGTAAAGGTTATCAACAAAGGGTACATATGGACATCAAATTGACAAATCTCTCAAGCTGCGCCGGTTGAGCGTCTAAGTTCAGTCCTTCGGACCTGTCCCACGTGCTGGGGCAGCTGCCTGCGATTACCGATGCCAATGTGCTGGTCGGCTCCACCAATGAGGACGATGCCGGAGTTTACCGCATATCGGACGAGACCGCAGTGGTTTTAACCACTGATTTTTTCACTCCTATCGTTGACGACCCATACTGGTTCGGTGCAATCGCCGCCGCAAACTCCCTGTCGGATGTGTGGGCGATGGGAGCCAGGCCGATAGTAGCCCTGAACGTTGCTATGTTTCCTCACCAGCCCGAATTTTTTCCCGTGCTGCAAAGGATCATGAAGGGGGGGATCGACAAGATGACAGAGGCCGGGGTGTCGATAGTGGGGGGGCATACGATCAGGGACAAAGAGCCGAAGTTCGGCTACACGGTTATGGGCGTCGTCCATCCCGGCAAGGTGCTTCATAACGCGAAGGCACGTCCCGGAGATGCGCTTGTTCTCACAACCTCTTCCATGGCTGCCCTGAATAAGAAGGCCGGAGAGATCATGGTCGAGGTCGGGGTTGACACCGCTACGGACATAACCGGCTTCGGTCTTATAGGACACCTCCTTGAAGTGCTGCGGGCGAGCGACTGCACCGCACGGCTTTACTCAGGCCGGGTGCCCCTTTTTCAAGACGCCCTGAATCTGGCGGATAAGGGAATAATACCGGGAGGCACGAGGGAAAACCGGAAAACCTTCGAGCAATACGTGTCGTGGGACGAAGACGTTACGGAGAGCCGGAGGATTCTGATGAACGACGCCCAGACGTCCGGCGGCCTCCTCATCTTTGTGCCGGATGCGGACAGGGACAGGCTGGTCGATGCGTTGCATAAAGAAGGGTTGATTGCGGCGTACATCGGTGACGTCACCGGCCGCGGGGCGAAAAACGGAAAGAGGGTATTTGTCGGCCGGTAACACATTAGGGAATCGGCAAATACGGGGCTTCAGGAGCCGTCGTCAGTTACGAACATCAGCCCCGCCTTGCACACATCTTCATTTAAGTTCCTCGTCCACCGCACGGCCGCAGTCCTGGATGGAACGGTCAGAACGGACATTATCTCGACCTTCTGTCCCTCTCTAAGGACATTGGACGTATATAGGTAGAGGCCCGACTCACTGAGATTAACGGCAACTCCCTTGAATTTCCCTCCCGGCACTTCGCCCTTCATTTCGTATTCTATGGGTGACGGGAAAACAGTACGTCGGCATCTTCTCCGTTCTACAGGAACGGATGTCATCCCCTTGGCCTTCCGTTTGCAGCATTCAGCCGCTGGAGGCGGCAAGAAGTGTTTGTTGACTCCAGTATAACAGGTTTGGAGACAATGGCAAATTTACCATGAGGAAAAGAGGAGTTTAAGGTTTTTCAACTCGCCGTCCAGGCTTTCAGTCTCCCGGAAGTCCGACTCGCGGCAAGTCTTTACGCGGAAGCCGGCGGTCGTTTCCGTTATCTTCACAGCCCCGTCCCTGTCCGTCCTGAGTATTGTGGAACCGGCCAGTTTTTCGAGGACCTCGCCGCCGGGATGGCCGAAGGGATTGTCCTTTCCCACCGAGATTACGGAAATGGAAGGGGAAACCAGGGACAGGAATGCAGCGTCGGCCGAGGTGCTGCTGCCGTGATGGGGGACCTTGAAGATATCGCTGCTGAGTCGTCCTTTCAGGTGGGCCAGGTCGTTCTCGGCCTCTTCTTCTATGTCTCCGGCAAAAAGAAAAGAGCCTCTTTCTCCCGATATTTTCAGGACAAGTGAAGAGTTGTTCTCCCCGTCGTATTCGCTGCCTTGGAAGGGACGAAATCCGCCATGAGGGTGAAGGACGGTCATTGCGTAACCGGCAGCCTCAACCCTGTCTCCTCTGCCCAGAACCCGATGCAAGGCCTTCATGTCTTCAGGATATCGGATAAGTCCGTTGTCCCAGATCTCCTTGACGAAAAAGCGGTCCATAAGGTATTCGTAACCGCCGGTATGGTCAGGATGTATGTGGGTCAGGACCATGGCATCGATCGTCTTTTTCCCCCGGAATTTCAGAAATGCCGCTGTTTCCCTGCCCGTCCTTCCCGTGTCTACTACCACAGTCTTCCCGTCCGGCAGCTCGATTACAGCCGAATCACCCTGGCCGACATCCAGAAAGGTTACGCTCAGGTCTTTTTTTGCAAGACCGGTTGCCAGCGCATAAACAACAAAAGGGACAAAAGGTAAAATCAGGAGTTCTTTCCTTTTTCCGAGGAGGAGATAAAGGAGGAACCCGGCGTAAAAAAATATGCAGAGGGCGGGTGGAAAAGACGGGACCGGCAGGGCGGCAAAGGGGATTTCCGCAATATGTCTCACGAGCACCACGCACAGTTTTGCCGTTTCGCCGACCAGGGGGGCGAAGATGTAAGCGCCCGTAGCCAGAAACGAGAAAGCCGAAAAGAGAGAGAGCGGCACCAGGACGAAGCCGATCAACGGCGCCACGAGGAGGTTCGAAAGGGGTGCGATTGCCGGCAATAGATGAAAATGATAAGCCGCCAGCGGGGCCGTTCCCAGGAAGGCCGCCACGGTGAGTTTTGCGGAACTCCTGAAAAAACTGAGGATCCGGGGGCCTTTATCCCTGTGTGCTCCCTCTTTTTCATCCTCCTTTTCGACACTGAACCCTATGAAAAGTACGGCGATGAAAGAAAACTGAAAAGAAAGGCTGAGTATGACGGCAGGGTCCCATACAGCAAGGACAAAGGCTGCAAAAAAGAGAGAATTGAGCCAGAACCCCTTCCGTCCCAGGAGAAGACCTGCAAGGAACAGACTTATCATGACGAAGGACCTGACTGCCGGGACCTTACCTCCCGATATGCCCAGGTACATAAGCATAAAGGGGATGCAGAGCAGGGCGGCTGCCTGCGGAGGAGTCAGAAATATTGTCAGCCTCTGGAGCGGTCTGTAAGGCAGCCGCCGCAGGAGGAAAAGGAAGATCCCGAAAAGTATCACCGAAAAAAGCCCGAAATGAGTACCGGAGATGCTGAGGAGGTGGGCAAGACCGGTCACGGCGAAGGATTCTCTTCCGGCGTCGGTCAGGTATGTCTTTTCGCCCGTAGTGACGGCTGAAACCAGAGCTCCTCCATCTCCGGGAAACCTGTTCGTTATGTAGCGGTTAAGTTCATCCCTGAGCTTGTTCAGCTCGCCCGGTAAGGACCGGCTGCCGACAGTCTCCCGGTAAGCGACGAGTTTGCCGTAAACCCTGTTGCTCTTCCATCCGCCGGGGTTCAGTCCCGCCTTGTCGCCGCCGGTCCTGAAGAGCAGTTCGTAACCCTTATCGGGGTCCGGCTTTATGTCCTGAAAAATGTCGGTCTGCCGTCCCTTCATTTCATCCACCTCCCTGCCTGTCTCCTGGTCGCGCGCAGATTCTATTGTGAAGGTGCGGAAGGGCGTCCCGGAGGAAGCGACCCCGGAGTCAGACGAGAACGTGCCGGTGATGGAAAGGGTCCTGTTCCGGATATCTGCCGGGGGATGCGAAGGTGTCAATCGGAGGAAGGCATAAAGCACACCTGTAACGATTACGGCGAGCAGGAAGATCTTTCTTTTGAGACAGAGACAGACCGAAGCGGCGACCAGGAGAAAGAGGGCGGACAGGGGGAAGAAACGGTAAAGATGTAACAGGGCATCGCCGGCGAGGAATGAAGCAAAGACCGGCATCAGGTCATCTTTTCTTTGACAACCTTCGATATATCCATGCCGAGCCTTCTTATTGTTTTCAGGTCATCCCCTTCGAGCATGATGCGTATCTTCGGCTCCGTGCCTGACGGCCTTACAAGCACCCTGCCCCGGCCGTCAAGCTGCTCTTCGGCCGTCCTGATCGCCCCTTCGATTTCAGGTATCGCTGAAAGGTCATGCATCTTCTCGACCTCGACGTTAAGGAGTACTTGCGGGAAAAGCCTGACCCTGGATGCCAGCTTCGAAAGCGGCATATCACTGCTCTTCATAACGTTCAGGACCTGCACGGCCGTTACAGGTCCGTCTCCCGTAGTGTTAAGGTCCAGGAAGACGAGATGCCCCGACTGTTCTCCCCCCAGGTTATGGTCCCCTTCGATCATCTTTTCGACCACGTACCGGTCGCCGACCTTCGTCCGTACCAGCCCGATTCCCTGCCTTTCCAGAAACTTCTCCAGCCCCAGATTGCTCATCACCGTCGCCACCACCGCATTTCCCTTGAGCGTGCCTTCTTTTTTCATGGCAGAGGCGCAAATACCCATTATCTGATCGCCGTCAACAATCTTCCCTTTCTCATCGACCAGCAGCGTCCGGTCAGCATCCCCGTCATGAGAAATACCGATATCGGCTTTGTGCTTTCTTACTGTTTTGCGGAGCCCTTCCAGGTGAAGAGATCCGCACCCCGAATTTATGTTGACCCCGTCGGGCCTGTCGTTGACGGCTATCACATCGGCGCCCAGTTCCCGCAGGAGCCAGGGAGTGGTCTTGTATGCGGCCCCGTTGGCGCAGTCTACCACAATCTTCATGCCTTCGAGTGTCGTGCCCTTCCGGAGCGTTGACTTGATGTATTCGATATACCGTCCGGTGGCATCGTCAAGCCTGTGGGCCTTGCCGACTTCCTCACCCTTGGGCCTGAACCTGTGCAGGGAGTCGTCCATCACCAGTTCTTCTATTCTCTTTTCGACGCTGTCGGGAAGTTTGAACCCGGTGTAGGAAAAGAATTTTATCCCGTTGTCCTGATAAGGATTGTGAGAGGCAGAAATCACGATGCCCGCGTCGATCCTCAGCGTCCTCGTAAGAAAGGCTATGCCCGGCGTGGGCAGGGGACCGACAAGAGTAACGTTCATACCCATGGAACATATTCCCGACGTTAGGGCGCTTTCGATCATGTAACCGGAAAGCCGCGTGTCTTTGCCGATCAGCACCATGTTTCTCCCGTGATGCTCCTTCCTGAGCACCGTAGCCGCAGCCATTCCTATTTTGAGGACATTCTCCGGTGTCATCGGGTGCCGGTTGATCCTTCCCCGTATACCGTCTGTACCGAAAAGCCTCATCTCTTCCCCTCTTCAATCACTATAGTAACCTGGATGGTGCTGACCTCTATTTTGACATTCGTATTGGTGCCGTCCAGGCTTACTTCTTTAACCGTGGTCGTTGTCAGCCCCGAGATGTCGACTACGTCCGTTCTGAGTTCGCGTATCTTTTTTACTTCGGACTCCAGCCCCCGTACTTCGACGGTCCGGGGCTGGACGTCTATGGACTTTATAAAATATCCTTTTGCGGGAATTCCTATCACGGTGGGCCTCACCTTAACGGATTTCGTGACCGTTTCTTCAATGTCGAGTTTGACCGAGGAGGGTGCGACGTTCATGACCGACATGGCATAAGGCAGCCTGATATCGTCCTTGTTAATGTAATAAGTCGCCTTTCCGGTCTTGGCCCTGGTCAGGTCCACGGACACCCGGACGTCGGCGGGCTGCAGGCTTTTCATGATCCGCTCCTGTCCCCTTATCGTCACATTCACCTCTTTGGTACTGGCGGTGACAATGCCATAGCCCGCAGGGACATTCTTGAATTCCAGGGGGACCTCAAGAGATATTTCGGACTGCCCCCTCGATGTCACGAACAGCCACAGGAATACAGCGAGCAGCAGGGCGGATATCTTGAGACTGAGGTTTCCGAAAAGCAGTTTCCTCATTTCTTCCCCTTGCTTGCAGCGAACAGGTCGGTCATCAAATCTCTCAGCGTCCCCATATCCAGTTTAGTTTCCAGTCTGCCGTCCATGCTCATCGATATGAACCCCGTTTCCTCGGAAACAATTACTGCCACGGCGTCTGTTTCTTCGGTAAGGCCGATGCCGGCCCGGTGCCTGGTGCCGATCGACTTGCTCAATTCCGAACTCAGAGTTATCGGGAGAAAGCATCCGGCAGCAGCCACCCTGTTGCCTTTTATAATAACCGCTCCGTCATGGATAGGGGAAGTGGGATGGAAAATGCTGAGCAGCAGTTCTTTGGAAACTCTGGCATCGAGGGGGGTGCCGACCTCGACGAAGTCCTTCAGACTGGTATCCCGCTCGATCACGATCAGTGCCCCGATCTTTCTGTTGGCGAGGGAAACCACCGCCCTTACAATCTCTTCGAGAGACTTGAGCTCTTCGGCCTTTGTAAAAGTGAGAAACTGCGTTTCGCCCATATGGGCGAGGGCCCTCCTTATCTCAGGCTGGAAGAGCACGATTATCGCGATAACAATCTGGGACCAGAAACTCTGGACAAGCCAGTCGATCGTGTATAGTTCGAGGTAGCGGGACGCTATGGACGCAAGCAGCAGAATACCGAGTCCGATCAGCATCTGTGCGGCCTTTGTCCCCTTCACAATCAGCAGGAGGCGGTAAAGAATTACCGCCATTACCGTAATGTCGAGGATGTCGAGGATCCATCTGTGATGGCGTAAAATTTCGATCATATTGAAACGGAGAACCCCACGATTTAATATTATATAGTAAGCAGTTTCAATTTTGCATACATCATCGCGGCGGCGAGCGGCGGCCTTTCCCGTCCGGTACCTGTTATAATTAAAAGTAACCGGTATGGATAATGAGTATGAATCCCCTTGACCTCTACAAGAAACTTCCCCGGGAAAACTGCGGCAAATGCGGGTTCAGGACCTGCATGCCCTTTGCGCTGTCCGTAATAACCGGGGACGCTGTTCTGGCGGACTGCCCGCTCCTGTCCGAAGAGGAAAGGGGAGCGATAGAGAGCTCCCTTTCCCTTACCGACTGGAGGCAGGATCTCATACGGAAGCTGCGGGAGGAGGTAGAGGGCATGGATTTCAGTCAAGTGGCCGAAGGGATCGGGGCCGAGGTGAGGGGCAGCAGCCTCTTTCTGACCTGCATGGGCAGGGAGTTCACTATATCGCCTGAGGGGGATATAGTGACAAGAGGTCATATGACGCCCTGGATCAAGATTCTTCTTCTGCACTACGTCAGGACAAAGGGCACGGGAGAATTAACGGGGAAGTGGACGTCTTTCGGCGAACTGAAGAGCGGCATGGTAAAGGCTTCATCATTCGAGAGGGACTGCGAGGAACCCCTCAGGCAGCTGTTTGACAGTGACTTCGGCAGGGTCGAAAAGACGCTGTTGAGGATGGGTGCGGAGCGGCGAGCGGACTTTCCTACCGAAAGCGCATGGTATGTCCGCCTCCTGCCCAGGATACCCGTAGCGATACTTTACTGGCCGGCGGAGGAGGATTTCCCTTCCAAGGTCAAAATACTCTTTGACTCCTCGGCGGACAGATTCCTCGACGCGGAATCAATGATATTTCTGGTCGAAGGACTTGTCAGGAACGTCGAATTGTCGCATTAGGCTCCGGCCTAAATGGGCCTTGGAGGGCATTGGACATCGGCCGCGCCGAGCGGTTATAATCCACGCATGGAAACATGCGACACCTGCGGGCGGCCCCTGGAAGAGTGCGTCTGCTGCCTCGGCTGAGGGCATAGCTGCCCCCTGGACCTGGGGGAGCCGTTCTGTCCCGTCTGCAAACCGGTGCCCGGAGGGACGGTCTGAGGGAGCAGGGCGCGGCCCGTATGAGGGACCGGTCGTAATCTGTGGTAAGTCTTTATAAGGCTTATGCATCATTCGATGACATCCTTATCACAACTTTACGGAGGTGGAACATGGCGGAAGAGCATTCATTCGATATTGTAAGCAAGGTAGACCTTCAGGAGGTCCTTAACGCCGTCCAGCAGGCGATGAAGGAGATACAGCAGCGTTTCGACTTCAGGGGCAGCAAAAGCAATATAGAGTTGAACAGGGACAAGCATGAGATAACCCTTGTTTCGGATGACGAAGGCAAACTGAAAAGTGTTATAGACATACTCCAGACAAAACTCGTGAAGAGGGGCATATCACTCAAGGCACTGAACTACGGCAAGACAGAGCAGGCATCGGGCGGTACGGTAAGGCAGATAGTGACCCTTCAGCAGGGGATACCGGTCGAGAAGGCAAAGGAGATCGTTAAGCTAATCAAGGACGCGAAGATGAAGGTCCAGGGAGAGATACAGAAGGACCAGGTGCGCGTCAGGGCAAAGAAAATAGATGACCTGCAGGCTGTCATGAAGGCGATAAAGGAGAAGGATTTCGGGATCCATATCGACTTCATCAACTACAGGTAGCTCAGTGTAGTACTCTTGTTTCAGAATATGAACAGTGAAAGGGCCGCGCCGGCCAGGACGACGTAGAGGATATCCACCTTTCTGACCAGGGCAATGAACGCGGTCAGCCCCAGCAGGAGCCTGACCGCATCCCAGGGTACCGCCCACGCAAATTTCACCGTCACAAAGAAAAGGAGACCCACAAAGGAGGCCAGTATTCCCTTGACTGCCCTCAGGAAGATTGCGGACGACTTGAGTCTGTCGAAAAAGGGCGTTACCCCGGCAAGCACCATGAAGGAGGGTGAAAAAATGGCAATGGTGCCCACAACGGCGCCCGGAATGCCATACACGAGATAGCCCACGAAAGTGGAAGTGATGACTATCGGGCCGGGCGTGACCTGGCCGAGCGCTATGCCGTCCATGAATGTCTTGCTGTCCATCCAGCCCCTCACACCCACGACTTCGTGAAGGAGCAGTGGTAGTGAGGCAAAACCTCCTCCAAAAGCGAAAAGGTCGACCCTGACCATGAGGGCGGCAAGGGAAAAGAGTGTCGGATACAGCAGGTAGAGCCCGCCAAGCCCTGCAATGAAAACACAAAACAGTATCAGGACATGACGGAAGATGCGTCTGTCCATTATTTTTCGCGGTGACGGCGGTATGTCAAGGCTGAAAGTCCTGTGTATAAGTGCCCCGGTGAGGGCCGCGCCCGCGATTACAATAAAGGGGCTCAGGCCCGCCCCAAACAGAACGGCCGCCAGTAAGGCGATCATAGCGTCTCGCCAGGTCTTCAATATGCTGATGCCGAAGGAGCGTGTAGCCCCCGCAACGATGGCGACCACTATTACCTGGAGGCCGCTGAAAAGGGAGACAATCTGCGGGAGGTTGTGTGAGCCGGCATAGAGCGAAGACAGAACCATCATCAGAACAAACGCCGGCAGACCGAAACCGGTAAATGAACACAGTGCACCCGGCACACCTCCGGCCCTCAGTCCCACGTATGCCGCCATCTGCATCGCTGTGGCGCCCGGGACGGACTGGCAGATGGCCACCCCGTCTCCGAACGTGTCTTCATCCAGCCAACCGAAGCGCGTCACGGACATCTTCCTGATGTGCTCGATCATGGCGGGGCCGCCGAATGCGGTGAGACCGAGCCTGAAGAAAGACAGGAACAAGCGCTTTGGCGAAGGTTTTCCCGGCTTATTTAATGTTTTCATTGCGGTTTAAACATACCGGACGCCTTACCCCGGTGTCAAAAAGGGAGGCGGCGGGCTGCAGGGAAAGCCGGCATCTCTGCTCATCCCTGCCTGCCGGCAGGCGGGCCTGCGGGTAATTATTCGGTATGCAGGGGGCTTATAACCACCGGGCTTTATCATTGAGGATAATACCGGTTTCGTATGTTATTATTAATTCTTGATGTTTAAACATTGCAGACTCGACATAAAACACGAGGTAATTACGACCCCGGGTAAGCAAAGATCAGCGGCGGCATGAAGCTTTTACAGTCCTATTATCTTCCGGTACTGGTTGCGGTCTTCCTTTTCCTGTCTTTTTACAGGCTGGCGTCGGTCACGCTTTTTGATGTGGACGAGGCGGTATTCGCCGAGGCGACGAAAGAGATGGTAAATGACGGCAACTGGATAACGCCGACCTATAATGGAGTGAACCGCTATGACAAGCCCATCCTCTTTTACTGGCTCATGGCCGCCTCCTACAAGGCATTCGGGATCAACGACTTCGGGGCCAGGTTCCCTTCGGCCCTCGCCGGTCTCCTGCTCTGCCTGGCGGTTTTCCTCTTCGGCCGTCGCGTGGGCGACGCTCGCACGGGCATTTACGCGTCGGGCGTCATGGCCCTCTCCCTGTTTTATTTCGTTTATTCTCATGCGGCTGTTACCGATATGGCTCTTACCCTTTTTATCACCCTTTCTCTGTTTTCCCTCTTCCTTTCGCGGGCGGCGAGGGCCGGGGGCAGGCCCGGAGAGGACCTTTATCTCTACGGCTTTTATCTGTTTTCTGCACTGGCTTTTCTGACCAAGGGGCTCATAGGAATCGTCTTTCCGTTCGCCATAGCAATCGTTTACATGTACTCCAGGGAAAGAATGAGGGGCGTGAGACGGGTCTTCAGTCTCAAAGGGTTTGTCCTTTTTTTCATCGTCTCCGCTCCCTGGTACGGGGCGGAACTGGCGGTAAACGGACGGGAGTTTATCAGGCTTTTCATCATAAAGCACCATTTCATGAGATATACCGGGGTAATATCCGGCCACAGGGGCCCTATTTTCTATTACATCCCGGTGCTGATAATCGGCCTGTTCCCCTGGATCGTTTTTTTGCCCGGCGGGATCAGAAACGCCCTGAAAGGTCCGCGCAATCCCCTTGCCGCCCCGACCGGTGGTCCTGGCCCCGCAGAGGCGGCTTCAGGGAATGACCTCTACCGGTCCGCCATGCTGCTGGCCTTCCTGTGGTTTGCATTCATCTTTGTCTTTTTCTCCTTCTCTACAACGAAACTTCCCAACTATGTACTTCCCGCCGTTCCTGCAGCTTGCCTTCTTATCGCCTCCGGTTTGTCGGAGCGGTGGGGTTCGTGGAAGCGTTACGAATATGTGTTTCTGGCCTGCCTCTCCATATTGTTGGGTGTCGCGTTTGTCATCTCCCGAAGGTATCTTTCAAGGCTGGGGATCGATGAGACGGGCTGGGTCCTTATTGTCTCCGCTGTCCTGATTGCGATGGCCGGGGCCGCTTCATACATGGCCATTGCCAAAAAGGAACCCCGGGGCGTTCTCGCGGCGCTCATGCTCGCCTTTTTACTGCTCCTCTCCGTGGACGCTCTTCCTCTCGCAAGCGGTTACATGCAGGGCGCCCTGCACAAGTTCAGCCTGTATGCGAAAGAGAGCCTTCCCCCGGGAGAGAAGGTGATAGTCTATCGTATAAACAACCCCAGTATCGTTTTTTATTCAGGACACGAGGTGCAGGAGGTCGGCGACCCCGGAGAGCTGGCGCCTCTTGTCAGGAAAGGAAGGAAGTTGCTGGTAATAGCAAAGACCAAAGACCTGGGAAGTCTGAAGAATACGGGTCTTTCAGTGAAGGAAGAAACCGGAAATTATGCGCTCCTTGTGGCGAAATAGACTCCTTTATGCCTCTCTCCTGATACTGCCCGCCTTTTACTTCGATCAGGCCGTTGTAATATGGGTCAGGGATTATCTCAAGCCGAACTTCGGCGCTTACACCTACTGGCTGGACCCCGGGGCCAACCACTGGGTGGCTTATGTTTCTAACGGCGCGACACTGCTCGTCCTTTCAATTCTTCTCTATCTGGCGGGCAGGGTCCGAAACAACAAGACCTTTTCCGACGCAGGGAAGTTCCTGGTCGCGGGGTTCGCGGCATCCGGGATTACAGTGCAGATAATCAAGCACCTCCTGGGGAGGGCGAGGCCGAGAATAGCCTATGAAACATTATTCACCGGACCTTCCCTCAGGGGCGGATACGATTCTTTCCCTTCGGGCCATACGGCCGCGGCGTTCTCTCTTGCCTTCATCATTTCCCTCTATCTTCCGAAGTACAGGGTCTGCTTTTATCTTTTCGCCGTTCTGATAGCGCTGAGCAGGGTCATCGGCCTGTCCCACTTCCCTTCTGACATCCTGGCCGGTGCCGTTGTCGGCCTGGCGGTGGGAAAAGTCATGCTCCTGAAGCTGCCGGGCTTAAGGGCATCGGTCCAGGCATCCGGAGAGAAGTGATAATCCCGGGGTTACCGGGCTTTGAGCTTCGAAAGGGCCTCTTTCCATTCCGCCGCTGTGTTGACGTTCTTCCAGGTGGCCGCTATGGCCGGAGGGATCAGGGGTGTAATTACTTTGGGGTGGCTGGCAAACGTCTGCAGCCTAGAGACCCCTTTTCGGGCGAGTTCCTCCGCATAGTCGAATATCATGGGTTCATAGCAGGCCGCCGTCGTCTGTGCGGCGCTCTTCGCGTCAAGGCGCGGCAATATTGCCCACACCCCGGGCCTTCTCTGCCTCAAGAGCCAGTGCCATGCACGTTTGGTCATCAGGGGCATGTCGACTGCGGAAATGATCCATGTGCTGCCGGGGTCCCATCTGAAGGCACTGAGCATGCCCGAAAGAGGCCCCTTTATGCCCGGCACATCGGGCAGACGCCATGACGACGCCAGCGCATCCGGGACCTCTCCCGAGCCCAACAGTATCGTCCCGGAAGAAATTCCGGAAAGGACCCTGCAGGACCGTTCAATCAATGATTGGGTCCCGATGCGAAGCAGGGCCTTCGATGTCCCCATCCTGGCACTTTTTCCACCTATGAGCAGGCCGGCCCTCAAGATGCGCCGTGAATGATAATCTGCCAGTTCCCGGTGCACATAGTCCATGAGCTTTTCCGTGTGAGCAGGATCATCCCTGTAAAGGACCAGATCAGGCTTCTGTCCGTCGGGGGGGCCGCCGATCTCAGAAGTGCCGGCCTCCAGCCAGACCTTCGGGATGCCGGAGAGTGCCCTATATCCCTCTACCAGGACAAGGTCAAGACCGACCGGCAGACGACTCAGCGCATGGCCCGCATCGCCATCTTCCAGCGGATATCTTGCGAAAGCCTGCCCGGCGTCACAGGCGAAGACGAAATCCGCGCCCCCCCTGTAAAAACGGGCGCTGTCTTTTCCCTCCGTTTCAAGAGAGAGCTTATGGTGGGCCGTGTGCTTTACCACCCCGACGGAAAGGCCATCCTTTTTGAGATGTACCAGTGCCTCCTCTATCAGGGTCGTCTTCCCCGACCCGGAATACCCGCTGATGCCGAGGATAAATGCGTGCGTCATATTATGTCTCTGCAACCATGTCGTAATCCCGATTCCTATTTTCCACCATATTTTAGTATAAACCGAACCGGCAGAGGCGGCAGCAAAATACTTTTTGCGGTCTCCCGCCCTTGGCAGTTGACAATGACATCAATTTGTGTTTATATATTGGAGATGAAAGGACTACTGCCTTAATGAAAGATTCTGCGTTATGAGCGGTAAATGATCTGATGTGACGGACCCAGGGAACAGCAATGGTTTGAGTTATGGAATATACCATAATAAAGATATTTTTTCTCCTCGCGGTGATTATCTTCGCCGTCTCGGTGATACGGAGTTATTTCCCGCCTGAACGAACGAAAAAGCTTTTAACGCATAAAAAAACGTTGATAGGAAAGGTCATCGCGGCTCTGATGGCCGTGATGATAATGAGTGTAGGCTATCTCTTTAACGCGGCGTTATGATGAAGATCGATTGCTACCTGTCACAGAAGTGCGGGGCCGAAGCGGCCCTGAGAGAGAACATCCGGAAGGCGTTGACCCGAGAGGACATGGAGGCCGAGGTCAGTTTTCATCGGTTGTCTGACGTCGAGGCCTCCCTGAAGGGGTTGAAGGGGTCACCGGCCATATTCGTCAACGGCAGAGAGGTCCAACCGCGGGAGCTTACGGGATTTACCTGAAGGATGTTCAGCGACCGGTCGGGAAGACTGGTGAATGTCCCCCCCGTTGACGTGTTAAGGGAGATTATAAGGCAGGAAAGGAGAATCGAAAATGGAGATTAAGGTATTGGGTCCGGGCTGTCCCAACTGCAAAAAAATGGAGGAGCTGGCCAAAGCCGCGATTAAGGAAATCGGCATCGATGCTACGGTCGGGAAGGTATCGGACATTGCGGAGATCATGAAGTACACCATGTCCACTCCCGGTGCTGGTAAACGGCAAACTGAGGCATTCCGGCAAGCAGCTTCGCGGTCTCGAAAAGGTGAAAACTCTGATCGTGGAAGAGGCATGACATGCAGGAGCTGCTGAACATATTCAAGGCCCTGTCCGATGAAACACGTTTGAGGATATTGAAGCTTCTCGAACACAGCGAGCTTTGTGTCTGCGATATAGTGGCTGCGCTGGACACTGTCCAGCCCAAGATATCGTTCCACCTCGCTACACTTAAGGCAGCCGGTCTCCTCAAGGACAGAAGACAGGGGCGGTGGACACATTACCGGCTGGATGACTCCGACCTGTTCAGGCGGATGCTGGTCCTCTCCGTGATGGAACGGATACCGGAGAATGCGGTTGAGGCCGACAGGAGGAGACTCGGGGCCTTCATGGAAGGAAAGGACACGGCAGGAAAGGTTGTCAGCATGCCGGCCGACAGAAGATGTTGCGGAGGTAACCCCTGATGTTGGAGAGAGCCCGGAAGAGACACCGAAAAAGTCTTGCAATGACGACATGATCATATTTATCTTCCACATAAATGATGACTTGGGGATATTTGACATCCGGAAAAAGGCCAGCAGACCATTTCCTGAGACTATAAGGTGTCGCTGCGAGACATTCTTCAGCGGCCCTTCCGTGCTTTCAGAGGTTTGCAGCCGGAGGTTAAACTGTGGTTAAGGTGATGTTTCTATGCACGGGGAACTCGTGCCGTTCACAGATGGCCGAAGGTTTCGCGCGAAAATTCGGTCAGGGGGTCGTCAAGCCATACAGTGCCGGACTTATGGCAGCGGGTGTCCACCCCAGGGCGGCCCGGGTTATGAAGGAGAAGGGGATTGATATATCGGGTCAGCGGTCTGAGGAAATAGATAGAAGGCTCCTGCGACAGATGGATATCGTGGTCACGTTATGCACTAACGCCGAGGAGTCCTGCCCCGTAACACCCCCGAATATAAAGCGCATCCACTGGCCGGTCAAAGACCCGGTGGGGACCGTCGGCACAGAAGAGGAAATCATGGGCGAATTCAGGCGGGCGAGGGACGAAATAGAAGAAAAGGTCCGTGCTCTGATTGAGGACCTGAGAGCAGGGCGGGATCCGTCATGACCCGGGGAACAACGAGGAGGCTCTCTTTTGTCGACCGGTATCTTACCCTCTGGATATTTGCGGCAATGGGCATGGGCGTAAGTCTCGGTTATTTCATTCCGGGGACTGCGGCTTTCATCGACAGGTTCCAGGTCGGTACCACCAACATCCCGATAGCCGTCGGACTCATCCTCATGATGTATCCTCCTCTTGCGAAGGTGAAATACGAGGAACTGAAAGACGTCTTCCGGAACAGGAAGGTGCTTGGCCTGTCTCTGGCTCAAAACTGGGTGATAGGGCCGGTACTCATGTTTTTTCTGGCGATCATCTTTCTTCGCGGCTATCCCGGATATATGGCCGGCCTGATAATGATCGGCCTTGCCCGGTGCATAGCAATGGTCATTGTATGGAACGACCTGGCCTGTGGAGACCCGGAGTATGCGGCCGGCCTGGTGGCCTTTAACTCCATATTCCAGGTGCTGTTCTTTTCTCTCTATGCCTATGTCTTCATAACCGTCCTGCCGCCCCTATTCGGCCTGAAAGGGGCGGTCGTTCATGTGACGATAGGACAGATCGCAAAGAGCGTATTCATCTACCTCGGCATCCCCTTTTTGGGAGGGATGGTGACGCGTTTCAGTATGCTAAGGATCAAGGGACGTGATTGGTATGAGCAGGTGTTCATTCCGAAGATAAACCCTGTTACTCTTATTTTCCTCCTTTTCACCATCGTGGTCATGTTCTCGCTCAAGGGCAATTACATCGTCAGCCTGCCGCTGGACGTCGTCCGCGTGGCGATCCCGCTTCTCATATATTTTGTGGTCATGTTCCTCGTGTCTTTCTATCTGGGGAGGAAGATCGGAGCTGATTATCCGAAAACCGCCACGATCTCCTTTACTGCGGCGAGTAACAACTTCGAGCTTGCCATAGCGGTTGCGGTTGCGGTCTTCGGCATAAATTCCGGAGCCGCCTTCGCCGCCGTAATAGGACCGCTTGTGGAAGTGCCTGTCCTCATAGGGCTCGTGAACGTGGCGCTCTATTTCCAGAAGAGGTTTTTCACGATCGAATACTGCAGGATTAAAAAAACGGAGCCGTTTTGAAAAACGCGCAGGTTTCGTTTCCATGTGGTCCACTATTATTTTTGATCTCCTTAATAACTTAAAATAGAAAAATGGAGGTGAAACAACATGGCTGAACTTAAGTTTCTTAAAGTGGGCGCTCAGGAAAGAGAACCGGCCTGTTCCTGCAGTGTGCAGGGTGAACTCCCGACTCAGACCGATAAAGAACGACCGGCCTGGATAACAGGGACTATCAAGACCGGTGCGGGCATCATTCCCGTGATATCGACTGACCTTGCGATGTGCGATTACTGGGAGCACGTAAAGTGCAGGACGAGCGCTTTCAGAAACGGCTACACTGTCAAACCGGGTCTGTACGCCGCGGGCTCACCCGGCAGGGACTCGGATGTGCTGGTAAGCGCCAATTATAAACTGAGTTTCGATACTCTCCGGAAGGCGTTGAGGGGACTGAATGCCTGGGTCCTTGTGCTCGACACCAAAGGCATTAATGTGTGGTGCGCAGCAGGCAAAGGCGTATTCGGAACCGGGGAACTGCTGCGGCTTATATCGCTTACCTCTCTCGAAAGGGTGGTCGATCACAGGAAGATAATAGTTCCCCAGCTCGGGGCACCGGGGATCAGTTCCCACCAGGTGAAAAAGGCCTCAGGGTTCAAAGTATATTATGGTCCTGTGAGGGCCGGGGATATCGGAGCCTATATCGCGGCAGGATATAAGGCAACAGGCGACATGAGGACAGTGAATTTTCCCGTTGTCGACAGGCTTGTGCTGACGCCCATGGAGATCAGTCCCGCAATGAAAAAGTACTATCCTCTCTAGGCCTGGTAAGCGTATTGGCCGGTGCACTGGTAACGCCGGTTCTTCTGCCCTTCATACCCTTCAGATCCTTTGCATTGAAAGGCTGGCTGGCAGGGCTGGTGTGCGTCTTACTATTTGTTAGATTTATTCCGATGGCCGGGCAGTTGAATCCCGTACTCCTGTTATTTACTTTCCTGTTTTTCCCCCTGGCGAGTTCCTACATTGCACTTCAGTTCACAGGCTCGACCACCTTTACCGGGATGTCCGGCGTCAAAAAGGAACTTAAGATATCCGTCCCTGTCTACATGGCGGGTGTGGCGGTTTCCATTGTTATTCTGCTCGGCTACAAGTTCTTTCAATGGAGGATCATATGAAGTATCTCACAAATACGGCAAGTTTGGAATTTTTTTCCGACCGATGCACCGGCTGTGGAATGTGTGTCGAGGTATGCCCGCACGGGGTATTCACCCTTGAAGGCAGGAAGGCCTTCATTCTGGACAGGGACCGGTGCATGGAATGCGGAGCCTGCGCCGGTAACTGCGCCTTCGGTGCACTCACGGTGGATAAGGGTGTAGGGTGCGCCTCGGCCCTCATTAACAGCATGATAAGCGGGGGCGAGCCTTCCTGTGGCTGCAGCGGCGACAGCAACAAGAGCGACTGCTGCTGATATGGAAGCGCTTTTCAGAAAACATGCAGACGATACTGAACTCTCCATGAGGCTGGTGATAATATTGTGAAGATCGAGTTTGAGCCGATAGGGACCGTCAGAACCGAAGTTGAAAAGGTGCCGAGACACTGGACGGTTTCGGATGTCGAAGGGACGATAATCGTGGACAAAAAGTTTGTCGCCGGCCTGAGAGACATCCGTGCGGGTCAGCGAATAGTGGTTATATTCCATTTTCACAAAAGCCCCGCATTTGCCTCCCACTTTCTTGTCCAGACGCCTCCTCACATCAACGAACAGAAAGGAGTTTTCAGTATATGCTCCCCTGTCAGGCCGAACGCGATTGGCATGTCGGTGCTGGAGGTCGTAGGGATGGAAGAAAACGTTATCCGTGTGAAGGGGATAGACATGCTGGACGGCACGCCCGTTCTGGATATCAAGCCGTTTGTGGAAAAGGGGAGGAAGGAGGGACTGCAGTAGTTTTCAGAAAAAGATTTCGGCATCGACCTGGGCAGAAGTCCTGAACAGGCCAGCCAATCGACGATAATCCGGGCGAGCTGCTGTTTCTTACAGGAACAAAGGGGAGTTTTGGTTGGCGATAACTGTTAAGTTCGCCGCGTTGCTTGGAAAGACCTGTTGCTTTCGGTGCGTGATCATGCCCCATGAGAATCTTTGAGAGCTCACTTTCTTCAGTGCGAAATGCCGAGAGAAAGTTTCACCCGCAGACCACTCAAGATGACTGATCACGATTTTCATCGACTCGTGTTGTTAACACCGACAAGTCCGCACTTTCAAGAAGTTGCAACCGATCTC
>JARRRI010000021.1:0-22998 GCA_037380845.1 Candidatus Sulfobium sp.
AGAAAGTCTGAGCCTCATCTCATACTCCTTGATGTAAACATGAACCCCACAGACGGCGTTTCGGTCTTCAGACGTCTGAAAGAGGATGAGCAGATCTCACACATTCCGGTGATCTTCCTGTCCTCGGTTTCCGACGCAGAAATAATCCGGACCTGCAGGGATATGGGCTGCTTCGACTTTATCCTTAAACCCGTGAGAATACGTGTTCTGCATGGCACGATAGAGAGATGCTTTTCTTTTCGGGGGGGCATGAGCAGGAAGCATTTGAGGGCCGCGTTCCACAAGAAGGTCTCTCTCATGCATGAGGGCAGGCAATATCAGCTTTTTTCGGAAAGTCTCTCGGGAGGCGGGATATACCTCAGAAAAGATGTTCCCCTCCCTGTGGGTTCGAAAGTCGAGGTGACTCTTCTGCTGGATAACACTCCTGTGCACGTGACCGGCAGCGTCATTTATACGAGGGAACTTTTCACCGGTTCCTTCGATCTCCCGCCCGGCATGGCGATAGAATTCAAGGGACTTGGCCGGCACGAGCATCAGCAATTAAACGACTACATAGAAAAATTACTTGCCCGTGACATCACTGAGGGTCGCGAGTTATCGCGGCATAGCGTGGAACATGTCGGGTGAGAATGTTCCTGGAGCGGAAACTAGTCCTGTATCGACAAAAGCTGAAGTCCTTACCGGACTGATATCCGTCTGAAAGCTTCCCTGACCCCCGACAGGCCTCTCTTGTTGACGTAGCCTGCCGGCATGTATTTCGTCGTGTGCATTATGACCGTCTCTCTCCCGGTCAGCACTATGACGCCCCCCTCCCCGCCAAGGCCCAGAAGTCTTTTTAGAGAAAATCTCGCCGCACGTTCGGCCTTCATCTCCCGCATGTTCATGCATATCTCCTTGGCGAGCGAAAGTCTGATGATATACTCTCCAAGCCCGGTGCATGCAACCGCGCCCTGGGCATTTTCTGCATAAATGCCGGCCCCGATTACAGGCGTATCGCCGACCCTGCCGGGCAGCATGCCGGCTATTCCGCCTGTGGAAGAGGCGGCCGCAAAATTCCCGCCCTCGTCAACGGCTACGGCCCACACAGTGGAAAAGTACTCGTGATACAGCTTTGAAATCCCCATTCGGCGCCTCAGGGCCCTTTCGAGCTTTCGGAGGGCCTTTTCGTCGGGTTGCGCCAGCAGATCGAGGTTATGGGCAGCTGCGATCCTGGCGGCTCCCACGTTCGTCATCATGACGGAAGGAATTTCCATAAGCATCCTTGCAACGATGACCGGGTTCCTTACTCCTTCCAGTCCCATCACCGAGCCAACCCCGAGCGTCCTGCCGTCCATCACGGAAGCGTCAAGCCTCCTTATCCCGTCGTACTGAAGGCTGGCTCCGCAGCCGGCATTAAAGAGACCCGAGTTCTCAAGTATCTCCACTGCCTTCACCACCGCTTCGAGCGCCGTACCGGCGGCACGCAATATGTCGTATCCCGCCAGGACAGACTCGGCGAGTCTCTTCAATGCCTTTAGCGAGGGCCGCCTGCTCCCGGCACCTCCGTGGACGATCAGGAACATTGTATCTCCCATTACATTATACAGCCGTCCGCGTCGTTTGCCCGGCCGCAAGGCCTTCACGCCGCCCATATTGCAAAACATCGGCCTTATATGGAAATATGTATAGTATCATGAAAAAGACGGTTTTCATTATTATCCTTATACTTTTTTCGGCCTTTCCGCTCTTCGCCGAGAAGATTCCCGAGGTTTCTCTGAGATTCGCCGGGCAGGGTGACCACGTCAGAATCGTTCTGGATTCCGATAGCGAATTAATAGAAGGCGCGTCTTCCGCCACCTCGACATCGGCTATCCGGATAACTTTTCCGTCCGACTTCCAGTTCAGGAAGCCCGGCAATTTTATGTACGAAACTGTAAAAGAGGGCCGATCTCTGACGATAAACCTGAGAGACGTTGCCGAAGTGAAAACGTCGAGGCTGCCGGACCCCGCCCGCCTCGTTTTCGATCTGACCATCGGCCGGGCGGCAATAGGCCGAGGCGTTCCGCAGGTTTCTCCCTCCGGGACGTCGAAGACGGCGGAGCGGCCCGAACAGATGACCCTGAAAGATGTTTTCCAGTGACTGCTGCAAGAATCTCCGGAAAAGCCCCCGATCTCGGCGGTCGTGATAGACCCTGGTCATGGGGGCTACGATTATGGCATGGTGACCCAGGACGCAAAGGAAAAAGACGTGGACCTCACCCTCGCAAAAGCCCTTGCTTCCGCTTTCTCAAAGGAGGGCAAGTCAGTTTTTCTGACCCGAGGGTCCGACCAGGCCGCTTCCATTGCTGACAGGATAGATTTTGCCAACGGCAAAAAGCCGGATTTGTTCGTCAGTATCCATGCGTCCTCATCCACCGACAGGTTCGCGGTTTATATATCGACGGTAAAGGACCTGAATGTCGACCCGGTTGCAAAGCAATACAGTGTTTTTTCAGCCCAGAACACTTACTTCGATGAGAGTAGAAAAATAGCGCAGGATGTCGGGAAGTCGCTCAAAAAGGAATTCGGAAACACGGTGGTTATCAGGGAATTGCCGCTCCCGGTACTCTATTCGATCAAAGCTCCCGCGGTCCTTATAGAATACCCTTCCCTTGACCTGTTCGGTCGGGCACGGTCAATGCAAGGCAAGTTTGCATCGTCGGTTGCAGAAGGGATTTCGGCATATGAAAACCAGTAATCGCAAAACCACAGGGATCTGGATCGTCCTGCTTGTCGCTCTCTGCATTGCGTTAGCGGCAGGCGGCTATTTCCTTCTGAGCCGCTACTTGCAGACCGAAAAGCAGCCTGTCGCGGTTGTCGGCGCAGTACCTCCGGCCAGCGCTCAGGAGGAAGACCTCTTCAACCTCAGGATGTTCTACCCGGTCGGCAACCGTCTGGAGATGGTCGAAAAAGTGCTGCCCCGGAGAACGAAGGAATCTGCGATCACCGAGGCGGTGATAGAGGAATACTTCAAAGGCCCCGGAGAAGGAGAGGTGTCATGCATACCCGAAAATGTCAAGCTGCTGGGTCTGTATAATGGAGGCGACCATGTCCTGTATGTTGACCTCTCCGACGAATTGCGGCGAAACTTTCAGGGTGACGCGCTCCAGGAATATTTACTCCTCCAGGGCCTTTACGAAAGTCTCATATCCAATCTGGAGGGCATAAGCGACATCAAAGTTCTTGTGGACGGCAAGGAGATTGAAACTCTCGGGGGGCACATCTATCTGAAGTATACACTGAAAGACGCAGTATCATACGACTATAAGGGAGACGAGGAGATTTCGCTTGAATAGGGGCGATCTCCCGGTCGGCGTATTCGATTCCGGCATAGGCGGTCTTACGGTCCTGAAAGAACTCCTCGCCGTACTGCCGAACGAAGGAATCGTCTACCTTGGAGACACGGCTAGGGTCCCCTACGGTATACGTTCCGCGGACACCGTAACCCGGTATTCCTTCGAGAATACCCGGTTTCTCTTTTCCATTGGGATCAAACTCCTGGTCGTTGCCTGTAATACCGTTTCTTCCATCAGCATCCAGGCGATAAGGGCTTCCATCGGCATACCGGTGATCGGGGTCATAGAGCCCGGAGCGCGGGCTGCGGCTGCCGTCACGAGAAACAACAGAGTGGGTGTGATAGGAACTGATGCCACTGTGAGGAGCGGCTCTTACAGCCGCGCTATAAAGGCCGTCAACCACTCAATAGAGGTTTTCGGCCTGCCCTGCCCCCTCTTTGTTCCTCTGGTTGAAGAGGGCTGGACAGAAGGCGCTATAGTAGAATTGACTGCGGAAAGGTATCTTCGGGAGATGAAGGACAAGGGCATCGATACCCTTGTGCTGGGCTGCACCCACTATCCCCTGATAAAGGACGTCCTCTCGAAGATAATGGGACAAGGGGTGGTACTCATAGATTCCGCGATAGAGACCGCGAGCCAGGTAAAGAGCACTCTCCGGGAGCTTTCCCTCCTGAAAGAGGGAACAGACAAGGTGCCTCGCGAGTTCTACGTGACCGATTCCCCCGAGAAGTTCGTGACGGTGGGAGAACGATTCCTTGGGAGAAAAATAGACTGCATAAAGAAAATTGAGCTGAGTCCGGAGGTGTAAAAGATGCGTCCAGACGGCAGAAAAGACAACGAACTGAGGACGGTGGCAGTCACCAGAAATTACATCGGCACTGCGGAAGGGTCCGTACTCATGGAACTCGGAAATACGAGGGTTATCTGTACCGCCTCCATCGAAGAAAAGGTCCCGCCTTTTCTGAAAGACCAGAACAGGGGGTGGGTGACGGCGGAATATTCCATGATTCCCAGGGCCACCCAGAGCAGGATGATGAGAGAGTCCACGGCGGGCAGGGTGGGTGGAAGGACACACGAGATACAGAGGCTTATTGGAAGATCGCTGAGGTCTGTAGTAGACATGGGTATAATGGGGCAGAGGACGCTATGGATAGACTGCGATGTGATACAGGCCGACGGCGGCACCCGTACGGCAGCCATAACCGGCGCCTTTATCTGCGCAAGCGATGCCTTCGACTTCGCCGTCGACAAAGGACTCATCATAAAGAATCCTCTTAAAGATTATCTTGCTGCGGTGAGCGTGGGGGTCGTGAACGGCGGGCCGGTCCTCGACCTCTGTTATCGGGAGGACAGTTCGGCCGATGTCGACATGAATGTTGTAATGACCGGAAGCGGGGATCTCGTGGAGGTCCAGGGGACAGCCGAAGGCAATCCTTTTTCATCGAAAATGCTGGATGCAATGCTCGAACTGTCGGCAGAAGGCATTGCGAAACTGGTCTCCCTGCAGAGAGATTTGATACCGGGTATTCCCCGCCCCGTGGTTGTCTGATCCCCCTCCCCCAAAAACTGAAAATAACTTTTTTTATATGGTAAAATAAGTGATAGCTCTGGAGGAGAAATTTGAATATATATAGAAGTCTCTTTATATGGGTCCTCATAGGATTGATGATAATCCTTCTCTTCAACCTTCTGAACACCCCCAAAAAGACCTCGGAAGAACTCATTTTTTCGAATTTTCTGACAAAGGTTGAAGCCGGCAAGGTCGATGAGGTGACCATAAAAGATCATTCCATCACGGGACGGCTGAAGGACGGAGTCAAGTTCAAGTCCTACTATGCCGACTATCCCGACCTGGTGAAGCAGCTCCGTTCTCAGAACGTGAAGATAACCGTCAAGCCGCCGGACGAGAGCCCGTGGTACGTCAATCTTTTTTTCACATGGGGACCGATCATATTCATAGCCGTCATCTGGATTTTCTTCATGCGGCAGATGCAGAGCGGAGGGAATAAAGCGCTCTCTTTCGGCAAATCCAAGGCGAGGCTTGTCTCAGAAAAGACCGTGAAGGTCACCTTTGCCGACGTGGCCGGCGTAGAGGAGGCCAAGGGCGAGGTCCAGGAGATAATAGACTTCCTCAAGGACCCCCAGAAATTCCAGAAGCTTGGGGGCAAGATCCCCAAGGGGGTACTCCTCGTCGGTGCACCCGGCGCCGGCAAGACGCTGCTTGCCAGGGCCATAGCCGGAGAAGCGGGGGTGCCGTTTTTCAGCATAAGCGGTTCGGACTTCGTTGAGATGTTCGTGGGCGTCGGTGCATCACGGGTGCGGGACCTTTTCGAACAGGCCAAGAAGAGCGCGCCCTGCATAATCTTCATTGATGAGATTGATGCAGTGGGCAGGCACAGGGGAGCAGGACTTGGCGGAGGACACGACGAACGAGAGCAGACTCTCAACCAGCTCCTCGTTGAAATGGACGGCTTCGAGGGCACTGAAGGACTCATCATCATAGCGGCCACCAACAGACCGGACGTACTTGACCCGGCGCTTCTGAGGCCCGGCAGGTTCGACAGACAGGTGGTTGTCCCCCAGCCGGACGTCAAAGGCAGGCTGGAGATACTGAAGGTACACGTGAGAAACATACCTGTGGCAGATAATGTCAACCTCGAAAAGATTGCGAGGGGGACACCGGGCTTTTCCGGCGCCGATCTCGCCAACCTGGTAAATGAAGCCGCGCTGCTGGCAGCCAGGAACTCCAAGAGCAAGGTGGAAAATTCCGATTTCGAAGCGGCAAAAGACAAGGTGCTCATGGGCGTAGAGAGAAAGAGCATGATCATCAGCGATGAAGAGAAGAAGAACACTGCCTATCATGAGGCCGGCCATGCCCTTGTAGCCAAGCTCACCCCGGGCACGGACCCCATTCACAAAGTCAGCATAATACCGCGCGGCCGCGCTCTCGGCATAACCCAGCAGCTGCCGATAGACGACCGGTATACCTATTCCAGGGATTACCTACTGAAGACTCTCCAGGTCCTCATGGGTGGAAGGGTAGCGGAAGAACTGGCCCTCAAGCATATGACAACCGGGGCCGGCAATGATATCGAGCGTGCCACCGAACTGGCCAGAAAAATGGTGACGGAGTGGGGCATGAGCGAGAAGCTGGGACCGCTCACATTCGGGAAGAAGGATGAGCAGATATTCCTCGGCCGGGAAATAGCCCAGCACAAGGATTACAGCGAGAAGACCGCCGTCGAAATCGACGAGGAGGTCAAACGCATCGTGTTCGATGCCTATTCCGCCGCAAAGAGGCTTCTCGAAGACAAATACCCTCTTCTCGACACCTTTGCACGCAAGCTCCTGGAGAAAGAGACCCTTGACGGACCTGAGATCGACCGGATGATCGATGAGTTCGAAAGCCCGACGCCAGTCGAGGCATAAAAACTCACGTGAAGCTGTTCTGGCGATCCTTCTGCCTGGACTTTTCAAAAAAGACATATATCATGGGCGTCCTGAACATAACGCCCGATTCCTTTTCAGACGGAGGACTCCATTTCGATAAGTCCTCAGCTGTGGACCACGGGCTCAGGATGATTGACGAAGGGGCGGACATCATAGACATAGGCGGCGAATCCACCCGCCCCGGCTCAGATCCTGTTTCACCGGAAGAGGAGACCAGGCGGACAGTCCCTGTCATAGAAACCCTTGCAAAGAAGATTTCCTGCCCCATATCAATTGACACATACAGGTCGGGAGTAGCAATCCGGGCACTAAATGCCGGCGCATCCATGGTCAACGATATCAGCGGCATGAGATTCGATCGCCGGATGCCGGAGGTTGTATCTCAGTACGGAGTCCCGGTCATGATAATGCATATAAAAGGTACGCCGAAGAACATGCAGGTCAATCCGGAATATCGCGCGCTTATTCCGGAAATTCTCGACTACTTCAGGGAGCGCATAGAATCTGCCGCCAACGCGGGTATAAGAGAAGACCTTATTGCCATAGATCCCGGCATCGGGTTCGGAAAGACTTTTGAACACAACCTCTCTATTCTGGGCAACCTCCGGCAGTTTACTCAACTCCGGAAGCCGGTCCTCATCGGTCCCTCACGAAAGGCGTTCCTGGGCAGGCTGCTGGGCGGCGCGAGCCCTGACGAAAGGATCGAGGGGACAGCGGCAGCCGTGGCTATCGCTATCACAAAGGGTGCCGACATAGTCCGCGTACATGATGTCAGGGAGATGGCAAAAGTCGCTAAAGTAGCTGATGCCATAAAAAGGGAGAGCGTTGATTAAAATAAGTTCATATGTTACCAACCCGAGTCCTGACATATCCCGGCCGAACCTCTCCAGGAGTGCGTAAGGCAGCGATAGTGAGTAAAGTTACGACTGCTGCTTTTATCATTCTCTGCGTCATGAGGTATTATTACAGACCGGCTGCCTCCATCGGCGAGCCTTCTCCGCCGTGCCCGCCTCTTTTCAATCTTTTCTGGTTGTGGTAAAGTAACTCACCTTTTCTGCGGTATATATTCTCTACAGAAGGAGGCCGTCGATGAGATCGTTGTCCCTCACCATTACGGCATCTCTGCTTCTGTTGCTCGCACTCCAGTCATGCGCGACCACAGACGACTTTGTCCGGTCCGGCAGCGAAGGGACCAGCCGCGTTTATCCGATAACGGTGAAACAGGCCTGGGATATAACGGAAGTGGTGTTCCGATGGGAAGGGGCCGATAATATAAAAGAAGACCGGAAGGAAGATTACATGGTAGCAAGCGTCGGTACAGGCGTCTTTTCATACGACGCCGCCATATGCGCGTGGATGGAGCCCGTGGACAGCGAGAACACGATGATCACCCTTGCCTCGAAGCGCAAGGATTTGAGCAAAGCGACGGCTTTCACCCAGGCTAATTTCTACTGGAGATTTTCATAGGCCGTTGAAATCGTCAACGCCGGCAAACCCCTGCCCACCGCACCACCCGAACTAGCTCACTTTATTCGTCTAAAAAGGCGTCGACGCATCCTTATGGAACTAATACAAGCCATTGATTTATCGGTCCTTGTATGTTAGCCTTAGCCGTTGGCGGTGCCCCGCGGGGTAAGAGACTTTTTATTCGAATTCTTTACCTAGTGCAGTCTATTTCTTTTTAAGGCCGGCGTTGGCTCCTGAGGAAGTGACACCTGCATTGACTACATCTAAAACGGGGAACTTTTCGCGTGTTAATCTCGCCCACATGGGCATTTGTAGGGGCATTTGTGATTCCAGACAACTGCAAATGTTACCTGTCTACAACGAGGAAGGCGCATTTCAGGTACTCCGTCTCAGGCATCGGCAGCAGCACCGGGTGGTCCGCCGCCTGGGAGCGCAGGGCAAGCATACGCAGGCTCCGTCCCGCTTCCCTTCCGGCGGCCCTGAGCATATCGAGGAACATTTCCCTGCCCAGATGATAGGAACAGGAAGATGTGGCCAGCAGTCCGCCCGGACGGAGCAATCTCATGCAGAGCTCGTTAAGCCGCCGGTATGCCTTCACCGCCTCTTTTATCTTCGAGGAACTCTTCACAAAAGCCGGCGGATCGAGGACAATGAAATCGTACCGGCCTTCCCCGTTGGCAAGTTCATTTTTGAGAAATGAAAAGACATCTTCTCTGACGAAAGATGTCCTGTCCCGCAGGCCGTTCAGTTCCGCATTCCTTTCCGCCTGCTTTACCGCCCGGTCCGACTCGTCGACGCCGGTAACCTCGGCCCCGGCCGCCGCAAGTCTGAGGGACCACGCCCCGGTGTAACAAAAGAGATCAAGTCCCTTCCCCTCTTTTATCAAACGCGCGAAGGCAGCCCTGTTTTCCCTCTGATCCAGGAATAACCCCGTCTTCTGCCCTTCGTATGCATCAACTTCAAAAATCACACCGTCTTCACTTACCACCGGCAGGGGGACGGGAAGACCCTTGGCGATCTCTTTATAAAGAGGAAGACCTTCCAGGACCCTGGAGCGGCTGTCGTTCCTGAGTATTATCAGTTCAGCGCTGAGAATTTCATCGAATATCGATATGATCTCGTCTTTGAACCGCTCCATACCCGCGGTCAGAAACTGAAGGACCAGGCAGTTCCCGTACCTGTCGGCAATGAGGCCTGGTAGATAGTCGCCTTCACTGAAGACCAGTCTCCCCGCGTCAGAAGCGCCGGACAGCCTCCTCCTCATATCGATGGCGGCAGTTATACGCCTCGCGAAAAATTCCCTGTCGACTTTTCCGCTTTCCCGCGCCAGGAGCCTCACGGCAATAAGACTTTTGGGATTGATATAGCCGGCCCCGAGAAAATTGTCCTTCATGTCATATACGCCGACCAGCGACCCGGCCTCATATCCCCCGGGGCTTTCTACGATCTCGTTGGAAAATATCCAGAGATGACCTGCGAGAAGCCTCTTCGTCCTCTTCACATGTATTTTTTGCAGTTCGCCCACACCTAGTACCACATCATGGCTTCAAAATTTTCAGTCGGTACGACAACAATGAGGTGACCGCGCCACGGGCAGCGCTCGATCTCCTCGCCTCCCCTGTCGACGCTTACAAAGAGATGTATTTCATCCTTTTCCGCCGCCCCCAGGGCGCTGAAAGGAATGCCGATTTCAAAGATCTCCTCGACAGCCACATCGGCTACCTCGCCGGCGGCCTCCCATTCGCCACCGACCTTTTCATACCGGACCGCCTTTATCCGCCCCCCCTTGACGGGACAGATTATTTTCCGGTCCGCCGGCTGAGATACGACTATCGATAACTCGGTGTCATCTTCGAAATCGTCGAACGGGACCCTCGGGTCAATTCTCAAAAAAAGATAGTCCTTGTTGAACCCGAAGTGAATCGTCGCAAGGAGGCTCTCGGATTTGTGCATACTCCCGCCGGACTTCTTGACATCCAGTTCTGCTCCCTGATACCACTCGTAGTAACTGGTCACCTTCCCGTCTATTTGAGGATAAATAAAACCCCTGATGGCCAGCGTCGGCGATATTCCTCTGTCCCGCTTCAGAACCGGCTCAAAGAGCCACTCCGGAATTTCAGCGCCCGTCTCCTCGAAGACCTTCATCAGGTTCAGCCTGAAGAGTTCGTCAAAGTCCTCCTGTGTCTCCGATACGTGGTCCTCGCCATACCACCAGTTCCAATCGCTGCCTTCGGCAACATGTATCGCCTTCCATGCAGCTTCGGTCTTCGCGCCTGGATTCTGTCTTTCGAACTCCTCCAGCCTGTTTCTCACATCTCCAAGATAGTCCCACGCGGTGTTGTCCTCCTCGTGTCCTATCCAGATCCCGAAATCAGCGTTTATCCAGGAAGCCGGAAAGAGTCCGCCCAGTCTTTCACCCTTCCCGTTCTCACCGATGAAATCCGAGATCGTAACCGTCCTGAGCCTGTCATCGAGGGAAAGACCTTCGTACAGTCGGAGGAGAAAGTCACGGCCGTCGTTCCTGTAATACTCCCAGGCGTTTTCGCCGTCAAGAATGATCGGGACCAGCCAGGGACCGCCGGCGGGCAGGGCATCCCTTATGCTCAGCATCCGCCGAATCAGATCGCGGGCCGCCTTTCGTGCGTCCCACTGGGAATAAACGAAGCCTATCTGGTCGGAAAGGACACGGTCCCTGAAGACGATCGAGACTTCATTAAAGCTGTACGGTCTGTAAAGCAGATCCGGCCTCCTGACTTCCCCGGATGTGTCCCTCAGGGTCTTCCGCAGCGAATTGGAGAGAACACCCTCATCCGTCGCAACCCACTTTATCCCCTCCCGGGATACAATACCGAGCACCTCTTCGCTTACCGACCCTTCCGGGGGCCACATTCCGGCAGGCCTGAAGCCGAAGGTCCGCTCAAAATATTCCAGTCCCGACCTCACCTGTTTGACGGCGTCCTCGGGGTGCCGGAACCTCCGGCCCGGCAGCTTCGCCTCCGGCATCGAAACCCCGGCTATGTCGGTATCGCATAGAAGAGGCAGTATCGGGTGATAGAAGGGCGAAAAGGACAGTTCGATCCGGCCTTTTGCCGCCTTTTCGCGATATGCGGAGATTATCCTCCCCAGTATCTCCATCTGTTTTTCGATCAGCATCCGCTTGTCTTCTTCGGAAAAATTTCTTCCCTTTCGGGAGAGAGCATTGAGAAAAGGATCCTTTTCCCTGAAAAGGGGGTCGATCCAGCACAGGTTAAAAAGAACCTGAATGTCGAGAAAATCCTGGTCGTTAAAATACCTCGCAGCTCTCGCCAACTCTCTTCCGCCGGGGTGGGTTCCTCTTTTTATAAGAAGCTCACGGTACCTGGGGAAAATACCTATCATATTGTCCCAATGGGCGAGGAAGAAGTTTTCAAGGATGAACCGCCTCTGCTCCTGGTCGAGTCCGGATGCCGGCTTCCTGCTCATCTCCAGATAGACGTCGGAAGCCCCGTTCTCGCTGTAATCGGTCAACTGTTCCAGCAGGGAGGGAACCAGGTTGAAGTTCTGTCTGATCCCGGGAAATTCGTCCAGGATCTCCACCATATCCAGATAATCCTTGGTCCCGTGCAGTCTTACCCACGGAAGACGATAACCGCCCTTCATCGGATCTTTATAGAAGGGCTGGTGCATGTGCCAGAGGAAAACGACGTGAAGGGGCTTATCTGTCATACTGGAAGATATATTCGTCAGGCTTTGCCAAACCGTATTCTTCCCTTGCGAATTTCTCTCTGTAGAACGGATCGTTCTTCAACAATTCTATCTGGGTCCTGAGCTTTTCGTTCTGTTTCCTGATATCATCCATCTGTCTTACCATTTTGTCCTTCGTCCTGTTGAGTTTAATATACCTGATCAGACCCATATCTCCGAAAATAATGCTCACGCTCAGATAGATAAAACACAGCACAAAAACTGTTACGAATACCAGCTTTCTCTTCTTCAGTTCCGATCTGACCTGGTCCCGGAGCGGATTATTAGTGCTCATGGCCTCCCGTCATTTCAGGCTGTATAAGGCGTCCTTTCCCCTGTACACGGCGACCCCTGCCAGTTCCTCTTCTATGGCCAGAAGGCGGTTGTATTTTGCCACCCTCTCACTCCTGGCCAGGGAGCCTGTCTTGATAAGACCGGTGTTGCAGGCCACCGCAAGGTCGGCAATCGTCGTGTCTTCCGTCTCGCCCGACCGGTGGGATATTACCGCAGTATAGCCGGCGGTCTTCGCCATCTCTATCGCGTCGAGGGTCTCGGTAAGTGTACCTATCTGGTTGAGCTTTATCAGGACCGAATTCGCAACTCTTTTCTTGATGCCCTTCTTCAAAATTTTCGTGTTGGTAACAAAGATATCATCTCCGACAAGCTGGACCTTCTCACCTATGGACGAGGTCATCTCCCCCCATCCGTCCCAGTCGTTTTCTGCGAGGCCGTCCTCTATGGAGAGAACGGGATACCGGGAAATTATGTCTCCGTAATAATCAATGAGGTCGCGGGAACGGGACTTTTTCCCTTCGAACCTGTAAGAGCCCTTATCGTAAAGTTCCGATGCAGCGACGTCAAGCGCTATAAAGATGTCCTTACCAGGGACATAGCCTGATTCTTCGACTGCATGAATAATAAGAGATATGGCTTCTTCGTTGCTTGCAAGACTCGGAGCGAAACCGCCTTCATCCCCTACCGCGGTACTCAGTTTTCTGCTTTTCAATATCTTCTTCAAAGTATTGAATATTTCAGAACCCGCACGCAGGGCCGACGAAAAATCGGCGAGTCCTGCCGGCATTATCATAAATTCCTGGATATCAAGATTGTTGTCCGCATGGGCCCCGCCGTTCAGGATGTTCATCATCGGCACCGGAAGAACCTTCGCGTTAATCCCGCCGATATGCCGGTAAAGAGGAAGCCCCCTTTCTACCGCAGCCGCCCTGCAGACAGCCAGCGATACCCCCAGTATGGCATTGGCCCCCAGGCGCTTCTTGTTTTCCGTACCGTCCAGTTCACACATGAGGCTGTCAATGTATGCCTGTTCATCGGAGTCAATTCCCCGGACTTTCGGAGCAATCGTACCCAGTATGTTCCTGACGGCCTTCTGGACACCCTTCCCGTGAAACCTCTTGCCTCCGTCTCTCAGCTCCAGAGCCTCCCTCTTTCCAGTGGATGCCCCCGAAGGAACTGCCGCCCTTCCGGCTACGCCGCTCTCAAGATAAACCTCAACCTCCACGGTGGGATTACCCCGCGAATCCAGAATCTCCCGCGCCAGCACATCGACTATTCCGCCCATCATTCCCCCTTTATGAGATGTAATATAAATTCGCCATTGGAGTTTACCTTTCGCCCACTCTCAGGTACTTCTTTATCATCGTCTCTATCCTGCCGTTATCAAAAGACCCGCCGCTCAGTTCGGCCCTGTTTTCGATATTCCTGAGCGTCAGTTCCAGAAACACCCTGAACTGTTTAATCCTCTCGTGCGCCCTGTAGAAACCCGGCCCCTCCGCCACGACTTCCGGCAGCAAATTGACTTCCTGAAAGAACGACGCAAACTCTTCGTAGTCGCCGTATCTCAGCAGCCGGAAAGCTGATCCTTCAAAATATACCATATAGTTCCTGAGTGATTCAAAAGCCGCAACCCTCTGGCGGACGTTCCGCGCAGCGCTTTCCGCCATCCAGACGAACTCATGAAGGACGAATGCGTCTTCACGCAGCATGACAGACTGCTGCAGCCTTGTAACAAAGCTTGGGAAAATCGCCTCCCCTTTCACGTCAGGGTTAAAAAACTGAGTCAGCTGCACTATAACCTGTTCCGTCAGATTCTTCAGTATCCCGTGACTGTTCTCTATCTTTCCCCTGAAATGAGGTGATGTCCTCAATTTGTAAATGTCGCGCAGTTCCTGGGAAAACACCCGCTTGCTCTCCATTGAAAACTGGTATGCGGCAGACCTTAGCAGTCCGGCCAGGACCTTGTCCGACGACGCCTTGACAGTCTTGTCGAGGAACCCGATGAATATGTTTATCTCCGACCTCACCAGAGACAAAATCATCAGGGACGAGTTCAGGGTAACCTCCCGCCGGGTCGCTATGTCAACAAAGCTCAGAAACCGGAGGAATCTGAAAAGATATATGTAAATGAGGGAGACTTCCTTCTTAAACTCCTTTGGACTCACCGCCTTCACAATTTCCGATATCTCCCTGCTGCCGATGAAGTCGTACTCCGGATTCAGCCCCTTTCTGAAAGGATTGAAAAACCTGTTTTCCCTTATCTCCTTGCTGATGAGACGCCCGATGTTCATGAAACTCAGGTATGAAATATTTCCAGCCTGAAGAAGGTCTGACACTATCCCTTTCAGGTTTATGCATGTGTCATAAAGGAGGTAAAGCGATTTTTCCGGGGTATCCTGACGGTAAAGATTCTCCCTGAAGGCGTCCCGCCTGTCGGCGGTGAGGAGTTTGGTCTCCGCAAATTTCTGAAACCAGTAAACATTCTTTCTGCTGTCGGGAATGATAACCTCCAGGATTCCCAGAAGGCGAAGGATCGCGTCCCTCACCGTAATCAGGTCATCGGAAAAGTTCGCAGCAGTGATTTCCTCCTGCGAGGGGCGGACGTTTTCAATGGTGAAAAAACGTTCGAGCGACCGCAGGAGGACATCCACTTCAGAGAAAAGTTCACTATTACCCTTTCTGGACGCCAAAACCCAGTTCTCCGCATGCCCTCTGTCCTCTTTCAGGATCATCCCGGTCGCTTACTCCGTCTATTTCTTCCGGGGTACATGTATCGCTTCGCCATGGACATCTTCCGCAGCCTCTTTCACCCCCTCGGAAAGAGTGGGATGAGTATGTATCGTCTCGGCAATATCCCGGGCGGTAAGGCCGGCCCGCATTGCCACTGCCGCCTCGTGTATAAGATCCGAGGCATGCGGCCCTATGATATGTGCGCCAAGGATCTTGTCCGTCTTCTCTTCGGATATGAACTTTATAAAGCCCGAAATCTCTCCTATGGCGTGAGCCTTGCCGAGCGCCCTGAATTGAAAATGACCGGTCCTGAAGGCAATACCCTTCTCGGCCGCCTGGTGCTCCCTCAGACCTACCGAAGCAATCTCGGGGGAAGTAAAGATCGCCGCCGGCACGACTCCATAATCCATTTCGCATTCCTGCCCCAATGCGTTCTTCACAGCAACAATGCCTTCCGCCGACGAAACATGGGCCAGTAGCATACCTCCGGTGACGTCTCCCACTGCGTAGACACCGGCAACATTGGTCTCCATCCTGCTGTTTACCAGGATGTTCCCTTTTTCTCCTCTTTTCACTCCAACAGTCTCCAGTCCCATGTTTTCGCTGTTCAGGGCCCTCCCGACGGAAACAAGCGCTTTCTCGGCGGATAATTCACTCCCGTCGGAAAGGAAGGCGTGCACGCCGTCGTCCCTGATACCCACCTTTTCAAGCTTGACACCTGTGAGCAGCTTTATCTTCTTTTTCTTGAACTCCCTCTCCAGGAGATCCGAAATCTCCTCGTCTTCTGTGCTCACGGCCCTCGGCATCATCTCGACCATCGTAATTTCTGTCCCGAGTTCCCGGTAGATGCAGGCAAACTCGGACCCTATGACGCCGGCACCGACTATAAGGAGACTTTCGGGAATCTCCGTGAGCTTCAGAGCGTCGCTCGAAGATATGATCCTCTTTCCGTCAAAAGGCAGTATGGGGATATTCGCCGGTCTCGATCCCGTAGCGATAATGATCTTGTCGGCATCAACGGTCTCAGTGTTGCCATCCTTAGTCTTTACCTCCACACTGGTCGGAGAAGTCAGAACGCCCCTTCCCATCCTCAGTTCGATGCCCCAGCTCTTGAAAAGACCCCTGATCCCCTTGACCTGGATACCTACAACCTTGTCCTTCCTCTCCATTATCCTGGGAAGGCTGGCTACAATTTCTCCTTTCAGATGCATCCCGAATTTCTCGAGTTCCTTGACCTTCGCGAGCACCTCACAAGAGCCGATCATGGTCTTGGTCGGGATACAACCCCAGTTAAGGCATGTCCCGCCCACCTCGTCGTCTTCGATAACAGTCACGCCGGCACCAAGCTGGGCGGCTTTAATCGCCGCCACGTATCCGCCGGGGCCGGATCCGACAATGGCCAGTCTCATTTCGATTCTTCTTCGATATATTTCTCGTAATCCGAGGAGTCCATCAACTCATCCACTTCGGAAGGGTCGTCGAGTTCAATGACGACCACCCAGCCCTTTCCATAGGGGTCTTCGTTGATAATCTCGGGAGATTCAGCGAGTTCCTCGTTGACCTTCACAATTTTTCCACTGACAGGGGAGATGACTGACGACGTCGCCTTAGTGGACTCTATCTCCGATATCTCATGGTCTGCGTCCACCAAGGAACCTACTTCCGGCAGATCGATATAGACTATGTCTCCCAAAGAGTCCTGCGCATAATCAGTAATCCCGACCGTGCCTTTCTTGCCATCGACCTTTACCCAGGTATGTTCCTTGTGGTATTTGTTGTCATCAGGGTTCATCAGTATTATCCTCCTTTATGCGCTGTTGGGTTCTGCTTTCTTATCACGGCCTTTTACACCTTGCCAAGAACGTCTTGAGCCGCTGCGCGGCCTCGTGATTAGTATAACTATATCACTAAAAGCCGTCGGGAAGAAATCAAAATTTTATTTTTTCCCTGAGCTCGATGATCTTCCGGAGAGCGTCTTCCGGTGTCAGGCTGTCAGCGTCGAGGTTCATAAGTTCATTCACCACTGAATCGTTGATCGACGAGAACAGATCCAGCTGCTCCTTCTTCTTTCTGGTCTTTTTCCTGGCGAGCTTCGGCGTTCCCGTCTCACTGAGTTCTTCGTTCTCAAGGTTGTGGAGGACTTCTTTTGCGCGGGCGATGATGCTGTCGGGGATGCCTGCGAGCCGCGCCACCTGGATGCCGTAACTCTTGTCCGCCGGTCCCTCTTCTATCTTTCTCAGAAAAATTATTTCATCACCCCATTCCCTCACCGACACGTTATAGTTTCTTACGCCGTCAAGATCAAGGGCCAGCTCCGTGAGCTCGTTATAGTGGGTGGCGAAGAGTGTGCGCGCCCTGATGCCGTTCACAATGTGTTCAGCCAGGGCCCATGCTATGCTGATACCGTCAAAGGTACTCGTCCCCCTTCCCACTTCATCCAGAAGGATAAGGCTTCTGGATGTGGCGTTATTGACAATGTTCGCGGCCTCGATCATTTCCACCATGAAGGTACTCTGCCCCTCCGACAAAAAATCCGAGGCACCTATTCTCGTGAATATACGGTCTGCTATCCCGATGGTTGCAGATGCCGCGGGCACAAAGCCGCCCATCTGGGCCATTAAAACGATCAAGGCAACCTGTCTCATATAGGTGGACTTTCCGGCCATATTGGGGCCGGTAAGCACGTGCAGCATGCTGTCCTGACTATCGATCAGGGTGCTGTTCGGAATAAACCGCTCTCCGGGCAGGACACGTTCAAGGACCGGATGTCTCCCGTCGACGATCTCGTCGGCGCCTTCCTCGGTAACCGCGGGCCGCACGTAATTATGGCGCTTTGCCACTACGGCAAGGGACGCGAGGAAATCGATCGCCGCCAGAACATCGGAGGCCATCGAAAGGCGCCCCGTATACTCCTGGACTGATTCAAGGACCTGTCTGAATACTTCATATTCGAGGCTCTTGAGCCTCTCCTCGGCGCCAAGCACCTTATTTTCATAATCCTTGAGCTCCGGGGTTGTGAACCTCTCGCTGCCGACAAGGGTCTGCTTCCTGACATAGTCGTCGGGGACCATATCCAGATTCGACTTTGTCACCTCGATGTAGTACCCAAAAACCCTGTTGTAGCCGATCTTCAGAGAAGATATACCGGTCCTCTTCTTCTCCCTGAGTTCCATCTCAGCGATAAAGTCCCTGCTGCGCGTCGAGATATTCCTGAGTTCGTCGACTTCATCGTGAAACTTCTCCTTTATGATGCCGCCCTCCCTTACACTGAATGGCGGGCTGTCTGCGATACTTCTCGCGATCAGGTCGCCCAGCAGCGAGAAATCGGGTATATCCTCAGGCAAAGACTTCAGCCCGGGTTCACGGGCAGAAGAAAGGGCAGACTTAATGCCCGGAAGCTCCGAAAGAGAATTTCTTATTGCCGCCAGGTCTCTGGCATTGGCGCTGCCGGACGTGACCCTCGAAGAGAGCCGCTCAAGGTCCTGGACCTTCCTTAGTGAGCTCCGGAGCGCCTCAAGAAGTTCGAAGTCATATACAAGATAGTCCAGCGCCTCATGCCTCTTCCTGATTTCGGAAAGATCCACCAGCGGTCTGAGAAGCGCCGATCTCAGGAATCTTCCACCCATCGACGTCAGAGTTTCATCCATGACCCCGATCAATGTGCCCTCCCTGGAACCGTCCTTCAGGTTCCGGGTCAACTCCAGATTGCGCTGAGTGGAAGCATCTATAAACATGTAAGAGGCTTGTTTGAGAGTAGTGATCTTCCTGAATGAAAGTGTTTCCTTCTGAGTGTTTTTCAGGTAGGCAAGAAGGGCGCCGGCTGAAGAAATCGCCGCGGTCAGCCCCTCGCATCCGTATCCTTCGAGCGAGGAGACCTGAAAATAGCCTAGCAGAGTCCTGTAGGCCTCCGGATAGTCGAAATACCAGTCCTCTACCGTCGACACGAAGAGTCCCGACAGGGCTTCGCTGTAATGAATATTTTCTCCGACGCCCCCGGGCAGAAGTACCTCCCTGGGCTCGAACCTGCTGACCTCGTCTTCTATGTCTTCACCCGTCTCAAAAAGTATGAATTCGCCGGTAGAGATATCTGCTGCCGCAATGCCGTGCTTGTCACCCGAAGGGAAAATGCTGACGATGAAATTGTTTTCTTTAGGGTTTTCGGGCGCATGCGTGCCCGGCGTAATTACCTTTACGACCTCCCTGGCAACAATCCCCTTGGCCTCCCTGGGGTCTTCCATCTGTTCGCAGACAGCCACTTTCTGTCCTGCCCTTATCAGTCGGGCGATATAGGACTCGGAGGCAAAATAGGGCACGCCGCACATGGGTATGGGATTGTCTTTAGCTTTTTCCCGGGTAGTAAGGGCAATCTGAAGGATCTTCGACGCCTTTTCCGCATCCTCGCCGAACATCTCATAGAAGTCTCCGAGCCTGAAGAGCACGACGGCGTCAGGGTATCTCTCTTTTATACCAAAATACTGCTTCATCAGGGGTGTAAGATCGGACATCACACCTATTAAATAATATCGGATAGTGAAAGTTCAACCTTGATATTTTGTAGCCGTGATTTCTTGACTTATCTCCGAAAATATCTTTATACTGTAAGACATTCCCCGGTTTCACCGACATGAAGATATTGATAGCGGATATTCCGGACGAAGGTCTGGAAATAGATTTGGAGGAGAAAATAGAGACAGAAGATGCAACTCTGTTTTCTCCGGTTTTCGGACATCTCGAGGTTAACAGGACAGGAGATGAGATAGAGGTCAGGGGCGGCCTGCATGCGGAGCTTGGGCTCCGGTGCAGCAGGTGTCTCAAGGATTTTGAACGCAGGATCGATATTCCGGTGAGCGCGGTATATCTCCCTGTAGAAGACTCCTCTGCCGGACGCCATGCGCTCAGGGACGACGAAATGGATACGGGCTTCTACAAGGGAGAGGAACTCGATCTGCACGATCTCGTCAGGGAACAGGTTCTCCTTAACATACAGATAAAACCCCTTTGCAGCGAATCCTGCAAAGGACTCTGTCCGAAGTGCGGCGCAGACCTGAATACGGAAACATGCAGTTGTGTTACGAAGGAAATTGATCCCAGGCTGGAAGTTTTGAAGAATTTTCTGGAAAAACGAAAGGAGTAGAAGAATTGGCAAATCCCACGCACAGACATTCGAGGTCAAGACGGGACAAGAGAAGGGCTAACTGGAAAGGCCAGCGCCCGAACCTTAATGAGTGTCCCGAATGCAAGGAAATGAAGCTGCCGCACAGAGCGTGCCCCGGCTGCGGTACCTATAACGGCCACAAGGTTCTCGAGATAATCGAAAAATAGAAATGAGAGTCGCTCTTGACGCTATGGGAGGAGACCATGCTCCGTCTGTAAATGTTGAGGGGGCGGTTGAAACGGTTAACGAGCATGAAGACATCGAGGTCACCCTTGTCGGCAACAGCGAACTGATAAAGAAGGAGCTCGACAACAAACGTTTCCCCGGCGGCCGTATCCTGTTGCTGCACGCCTCCCAGGTAGTCGAGTTGAACGAGTCCCCTGCGGCCGCGCTGCGGACCGCGCCGGGAGTGGACAGACCGGCGATAGCCGCCATAATGCCGACGATAAGGGACACCTTCGTGCTCCTCGACGCGGGAGCGAACGTGGACTGCAAACCCGAAAACCTCCTGGAGTTTGCCCTGATGGGCAATACTTACTGCAAGCTTGTGCTGGGCAGGCCCGAGCCGAAGGTCGCTCTTCTCAGTATCGGCGAAGAGGACACCAAGGGCAACGAACTGACGAAAGAGGCCTTCAAGCTTATCAGGAAGACAAAAATAAACTTCATCGGAAACATAGAGGGGAAAGACATCTTTACGGGCCGTGCCGATGTTGTGGTCTGCGACGGATTTATAGGGAATATCGCTTTGAAGATAAGCGAGGGGCTCGCGGAAACGGTGCTGAGAATGCTGAAAAGGGAAATCACTTCGGTATCCACCGGGAGGGTCGGCTATCTTCTTATGAAACCTGCCATACGCAACTTCAAGAAGAGAACCGATTATGACGAATACGGAGGAGCTCCCCTCCTGGGAATCAACGGCGTCTCCATAATAAGCCATGGCCGGTCCTCGGCGAAGGCGATCAGAAACGCACTCCAGGTCGCGGCGGACTTCGCAGCAAAGAAGGTTCCGGAGGCCATCTCCAGGGACATTGAATACAATCTGGGAGAGACAGGGAAATAAGATGTTGAGAGGCAGGATATTATCTACCGGTTCGTATGTCCCGGAAAATGTCATCACCAACCGGGACATCGAAAAGATCGTCGATACATCCGATGAATGGATAACAGAGAGGACGGGCATAAGGGAGCGCAGGTCGGTGAACGGCGACCAGGCTTCCTCCGACCTCGCCTTCGAGGCGGCGAGAAATGCGCTGAAGAGGGCGGGTCTCAAGCCCGGAGACATCGACCTTATCATTGTAGCCACCATCACGGGTGACATGCCCTTCCCCTCCACTGCCTGTTTTCTTCAGAGCCGGCTGGGGGCAAAAAACGCAGCCGCCTTCGATATCAATGCCACTTGCTCTGGTTTTATCTACGGTCTGCACGTGGCAAACGGCCTCATCAAATCCGGCCTTCACAAGAGGATCCTGCTGGCGGGGGCGGAATCCCTCACCAAAGTCACGGACTGGCAGGACAGGTCTACCTGTGTGCTTTTCGGAGATGGAGCCGGCGCAGTAGTAATCGAAGCGACCACCGAAAAAAAGGGCATATATGCCACACATATACACTCCGACGGTAATTTATCCGATCTGATAGCCCTGCCCGGCGGGGGATCGCGCAATCCGAGTTCGCGGGAGACGATTCTCAAACGGCTTCATTATATCAAGATGAAGGGCAATGAAACCTTCAAGGTGGCGGTGAGGACGCTTGAGGAACTTGCCGAAAAGACACTCGCGGACAGTAAGCTGGACCCTTCGCAGCTCTCCCTTCTTATACCCCATCAGGCGAACCTCAGGATCATTCAGGCAACTGCAAAAAGGCTGAAGCTGCCGATGGAAAAAGTGTTCGTCAACATCGAGAAATACGGCAATACCTCCGCGGCGTCCGTAGCTATCGCTCTCGACGAGGCAGTCCGGGCAGGCAGGGTCAAAGACGGTGACTACATCCTGCTCGAAGCATTCGGAGGTGGTCTCACCTGGGCCTCTTCCCTGATAAGATGGTAGCCGGTTATCCTTAAAACGGCAACCATTCTCGCCAGGGCGCAAAGACCGCGGGTAAATATGACTACTTGTGAAGGCAGCCAGACGTTGGGCTGCAAACAGCTTTGCATTTCAGGTTCATCATTCCCGAAGCAGTAACCGGGTCGAAGCGACTCTCAGCGAAGTCGTAGCGGCCCTGCGCGGAGACCCGCTTCGGGACTCGCATCGAGAATCCATGTTTTCAGACAGCCTGGACGCCTGCCTGCCGGCAGGCGGGGCGACCAGGACTTCCGGGGCACTAAGGCTGAAAAAAGCCTTTTTGACGAATAAGTAATTATTCCTTCTTTTTATTCTTTCTCGCCGACCTTATATGCCACATCCGGAAGAGCCTGTTGAGCTTGTCCTTGTATAACATCGAAAAAAATATGATCACCACCCCTATCCCGAAGAGGATGAAAAAGCGGTAATACTGATGGTGCCGGACGAAGGAGCCGCCCAGCGTGATCAGGACGGTTCCCAGAAACCTCCCCACAGTGCTGATAACGAGAAATTCCTTCGTGCTGAGATGTCCGAGACCCAGGATATAGCACAACAGGTCTTTGGGCATGCCGGGAATGAGGAAGAGAAGGAACACGAGAAAGGCGCCCTTGTGATGGAGGAGATAGTCGTATTTATCCAGGGTCTCCTTCCTTACAAACCTTTCCACGAAGGGCCTTCCGAATATTCGGGACAGCGCGAAAGCTCCCCAGGAACCCAGTGTCAGGCCAACAGTTGACAGAAAGATACCGAGGACAGGACCATACAGGTAGCCCCCGATGAACCCTGTCACTTCCCCCGGTATCGGCGC
>JARRRI010000022.1:0-13724 GCA_037380845.1 Candidatus Sulfobium sp.
GCTCAGGTCTCATACATCCGAAAATGAGATGTAGCGCGACCGGGGAAAGGCGGTTGCAGATTCCGCTTCTGGAAAACGGGACGGGATTGTATAAGTTTGAAAAGGCACATCCCTCTTATCCCCCTTTGCCAGGGAGGAATCGAACAAAACATTCGCCGCAGGAAATGCCGGTTGATAAATGAAAGAAAAGAAATTGCAGAAGATTTACGACAGGCTTTTCGCTGCTTTCGGGCCGCAGCACTGGTGGCCGGGGGAAACGGCACTGGAGGTTGCCGTGGGAGCTGTCCTCACGCAGAACACCAACTGGAGAAATGTCGAAAAGGCGATAGGCAACCTTAAGAAAAAGGGGCTGCTCGATGCGGAACGGCTTCATCTCATGCCGGTCCGGCAGCTGGCCGAACTGATAAAGCCGGCCGGCTATTTCAATATCAAGGCAGAGAGACTGAAGAACTTTGTCGAATTTCTCACCGTGCAATATGGGGGGAGCATGAGGAAAATGGGAGGCGGGGATGAGGCGACGATCAGGGGAAAGCTGCTTTCCGTCAACGGAATAGGCCCTGAAACGGCCGACTCCATAATCCTTTACGCCCTGGACAGGCCTGTCTTCGTGATAGACGCATATACGAAGCGGGTGCTCTCCAGACACAACATTATGAGGCAAGATTCTTCCTACGACAACTTTCAGCAACTTTTCCATTCATCGCTTGAAATGGATACTGTTACGTACAACGAATTTCATGCCCTCTTCGTAAGGCTGGCCAAGGAAAATTGCAGGACGAAGCCGCTTTGCGGCGGCTGTCCTCTTGAAAGGATGTGACTGACATGGTAAGAATGGTTACTCAGATAATGGTGGGGCTGATGCTCCTTTTCGGAGTGGCGACTCTCTTCCCGAAGTCGTATTTCGAGTTCAAGACAGGCAGAAAAAATAAAGGGACCCTTTACCTGGTCCTTGGGAGCCTTGCCCTGATTTTCTCCTTCATGGCGTTTTATTACGCTTACCTGCTTGTGGACGTACATATAATCCGCTAACATGCAGACAATGAAGCGATCAGCAATCAGCTATAAGCTGTCGGCGGTCAGAAAAAGGCCCAAACAGTCATCTGCCCGCCGGGGGCAGGGCTCCGCCCTGAGGACCGCCGTTGCCGGAATCTTTGACGCTGAAAACTGAAAGCTGATGACTGACTGCTGACTGCTGACAGCCGGATCGGCTCAGGGTTTTACGACCACCAGGCGCCGGGTAATGCCGGAGAGAGGGAGCCGAAGGTCGGTCAGGATGATCCTGCCGGGCTCAACCCCCTTCAGTTCCTCGTCGACTTTCGGTCCCTTGCTAAGCGCCAGGATTCCCCCTTCATTCAGGATACCGGCAGCCTTTTTCAGGAAATCGCCCACGCTGAACAGCGCCCTGGTCACTGCGGCGTCCACCTTCAGTCCTTCGACCTCCTCCAGCCTTCTGTTGATGACCTCAATACCTTCCAGGCCGAGTCTGGAGCATACATGCCTGAGAAAAACGGCCTTTTTTTGGGTAGGCTCGACAAGGTAGACTTCAAGCGCCGGATCAGCAATCTTCAGCGGGATTCCGGGAAATCCGGCCCCGCTTCCGACGTCGGCCAGTGAGCGCACTTCCGGGGGCAGTACCTTTCTGAAGAGCAGGGAATCGAGGAAGTGTTTGATTACTATGTCACTCGCAGACTTCAAGCCGGTGAGGCTATAGGTACGGTTCCACTTCCTTAGTTCCGAGAGATAGGTCAAGAAAGAGGCAATCTGAAATTCATTCAGCCCGAGGCCCAGTTCCCGAAGGCCCTCCCGCAGAAGATCGGCGGCCTCTTTCATGGGCCGGGTTAATCCTTCTCAACGACCTTGGCAATGCTTACGATCTTGTCCTCGGTATCCATGAGTTTCACCCCCTGGGTATTCCTGCCGTGGACACAGATATTTTCGGCTGTCGTTCGTATCAGCTTGCCGACGCTTGTAATCATGACTACGCCGTCTTCGTCCCTCACCTGGAGGAGGCCGGCCACTTTTCCCCCCTTTTCAGTCAGCTTGATGGCGATGACGCCTTTGCCACCCCGGTGGTGAAGGGGATAGTCTTCCGTCCTCGTCCTCTTGCCATAACCGTTCTCGGCAACGGTAAGGATAGTGGTCTTCTCTTCAACGAAGACTCCGGCCACTACTTCATCTTTCTTTGCCAGCCTTATTCCCCGCACCCCCCTGGCCGTCCGGCCCATTTCCCTCACGTCCTCTTCGTTGAACTTGATGGCCAGGCCGTTCCGCGTCCCGATGATGAGGTCATTGCTGCCGCTAGTCCTTCTGACTGCTATCAGCTCGTCCCCCTTGTCCAGACTTATAGCAATTACGCCCTTCCCCCTGGGGTTGCTGTATGCCGTAAGGGCGGTCTTCTTAACGGTGCCGTGCTTGGTAAACATTACGAGATAACCTTCCTTGAAGTCCCTTACAGGCAGGGCGGTGGAGACGTACTCTCCCTCTGAAAGCTGAAGGAGGTTGATGAGCGCTTTTCCCTTTGCCGCCCTCCCGGCCTCGGGGATCTGATAGATCTTCAGCCAGTAGAGCCTGCCCAGGTTTGAGAAAAACAGCATGTAGTCGTGCGTCGACCCTATGAAGAGCTGTTCGACAAAATCCTCCTCCTTCGTCTCCATGCCGATGAGTCCCTTCCCCCCGCGCCTCTGACTTCTGTATGCGCTGAGGGGGTTCCTCTTTATGTATCCGGTATGGGAAAGGGTGATCACCATCTCCTCCTCGGAGATAAGGTCCTCTATTGTTATCTCTTTCGTCTCCTCCGTTATTTCGGTCCTTCTGTCGTCCGCATATTTTGTCTTTATTTCAAGGAGCTCGTCCTTTATTATCCTGGAAACCAGGGTCTCGCTGCCCAGTATGGCCTTCAGCCGTTCGATCTCCTTCAGGGTCTCCTTATATTCGCTTATTATCTTTTCGCGCTCCAGGCCGGTCAGACGCTGCAGCCTCATGTCGAGAATAGCCTGTGCCTGTCTTTCGGACAGCGGATATCCGCTCATCAGTCCCGCCTTGGCCTCTGCGGGACCTGCCGATGCCCTGATCAGGGCGATTATCTCATCCAGGTGATCGAGGGCTATCTTCAGTCCTTCGAGTATGTGGGCCTTCTCTTCGGCCTTTCTTAGTTCAAAACGCGTCCGCCTGATGATGACGTCCCGCCTGTGGCGGAGGAAGTAATCGAGTATCCGCTTCAGGCTGAGCACATGGGGCTGGCCGCCCACCAGGGCGAGCATTATGATGCCGAAGGTGGTCTCCATCTGCGTATGTTTGTAAAGATTGTTAAGAACGACCTCGGCAACCTCACCCCGCTTTAGTTCGATCACCACCCTGATGCCGTCCCTGTCAGACTCGTCCCTCAGATCCGAGATACCCTCTATCTTCTTTTCCCTCACCAGTTCGGCTATATTTTTGATCAGCCTGGCCTTGTTGACCTGATAGGGAAGTTCGGATATGATTATGTTCTCGCCACCCCTGTGCTCCCGTTCGATCCTTGCCTTGGCCCTTATCTTTATCAGTCCCTTGCCGCGCGCATAGGCGTCCCTGATACCTGCTGTGCCATGGATGATCCCGCCGGTGGGGAAGTCAGGTCCTTTTATCGCCGTCATGAGCTCCTCCGCCGCGGCGGCCGGGTTCTCCAGAAGCATGACGAGGCCGTCAATAACCTCCCCGAGGTTGTGGGGGGGTATGTTCGTCGCCATCCCCACAGCTATGCCGGCGGCGCCGTTGATAATGAGGTTGGGTATCCTGGATGGCAGAACTATCGGCTCTTCCGTAGTCTCATCGAAATTGGCTGTAAAATCAACCGTTTCCTTGTCAATGTCGGCCAGCAGTTCCTCCGCTATCCTGGCCAGCCTTGCCTCTGTATATCTGTAGGCCGCGGCCGGATCACCGTCCACCGAGCCGAAGTTGCCCTGGCCGTCCACCAGCGTATATCTCATGTTAAAATCCTGTGCGAGTCGCACCAGGGCATCATAGACAGCGGAATCGCCGTGGGGATGGTATTTTTTCAGGACCTCGCCGACCACACCGGCGCTCTTCGAATACTTTCTGCCCGGCAGCAGTCCCTCCCTGAACATGGCGTAAAGGATGCGCCTCTGCACGGGCTTGAGACCGTCTCTCACCTCCGGGAGCGCCCTGCCTATGATTACGCTCATGGCGTAATCAAGGTAGCTCACCTTCATCTCTTCTTCTATGTTTATGGGTAGTTTAGACATCGTATACCTTCCTCTCTGAGATCAGATATTTTACCATATCGCTGCCACTTGCAGCCTTTGTTTTCAACAGCCTTCGGCTGCCCGGACCACAGCATCATCCGTCACGCGGGGGAGCACGATGCAAATTATTTTAATTTCGCTATAATAAAGTACCCCGGCGGGTCCGCGGGTTCCGAAAAAGAGAATGAATCTGATACTGCGGCAGAAGATATTCCTTGGATATATGGCCATGGTGTTCTTTACCCTGATAGTCGGGGGGTATGCTATCTGGAGCCTCGTAGAGCTGAACGAGATTTCTACAGGTATTATCCTCAACGACGCGTCTACGCAGGAAAAGATAACCAAACTGAACGACCTCCTCCTGGCGCAGAACCTGTATGAGAAACGTGCGCTCACATTCAAGGAACCCGATGCGGAGGAGGCCTTCTGGGGCAGGAGCAGGGAGTTCAGGTCCCTGGTCTCCGAAATGGCCGGCAACCAGCCGTCTCTGAAGGAAGCCCTTCAGGATATCGGAGCTTTCCACAGCGAATATACGAACCTTTTCGTAAAGGAGCTCTCCCTTGTCCGGAAAGGCCGTACGGAAGACGCCGACCTCCTTTCATCGATCCAGCTGAAAAACGTCTTCACCAAGATGCTCTTTTCGGTCAAAGACCTTTCGCAGAAAATCAAGGACCGGCAGAACCGGAATATAAACCGTTCATATTCCTTCGGAGAGAAGGCCCTCATGGTAACTATCATGCTCAGCACAGGGTCCCTTCTGTTCGGCATCTTCTTCGCGTCCTTCATAACCAGGTACGTCACGACAGCCATCGACAGGTTAAAGGCAGCAACCGTCTCTATCCAGAGCGGTGATTTCGATAATCTCCCCGAGATTGCCGGCGCCGACGAACTTGCCGACCTGGCCATCTCCTTCAAGGAGATGTCCGCCAGGCTGAAGGAACTTGAGGAGATGAACCTGGACGCCAACCCGCTGACCAAGCTTCCGGGCAACCTCGCCATAGAGAAGGAGCTGCTCACGAGGCTGAATGAGACACTCAGCTTTTCTTTCTGTCTGGCCGACCTGGATAACTTCAAGGCCTTTAACGACAGGTACGGCTACGCCCGCGGGAGCGACGTGATCAAGTGGATGGGTGAACTTTTGTCAACCGTCATCAAGGAGACGGGCAACCCCGGCGATTTCCTGGGGCATATCGGGGGAGACGATTTCGTCATTATCTGTTCTCCTGAAGAGGTACGGTCTATCTGCAGCAGGATCATTGAAGAGTTCGACAGAGGTATCGCACAGCATTACGATCCGGAAGATCTCAAGAAGGGCTATATTGTCTCCGTCGACAGAAATGACAGGCCGGTGATAGTGGGAATAATGACACTCTCCATAGCGGTGGTCAATACCGACCGCACGGTGATAAGGGAGCCGAAAGAGGTCGCCATGAAGGTGGCGGAGATCAAGCAGTACGCCAAGACCTTCGCCAAAAGCATCTACATAATGGACAGGAGAAGGGCCAGGTAGAAAGGTTAGTAACGGAGTAAAGCCTTCTTCATGTCACCCACTACTACGAGTACGCAGTCCCCGGGATGCAGATATCGCCTCGCCACTTTCAGGACATCTTCTCTGGTGACGGAGTTTATGAAGCCGCTGTACCTGTCGGCATAGTCGAGACCGAGGCCGTAAAATTCCACGGCGACCAGGAAACCGGCCATCTTGCTGATCGAGTCGATACGCAGGGGAAAGCTGCCTGTCAGATATGCCTTCGCGTCGCTCAGCTCCCGGTCGGTGACCGGTTTCGACCTTATCCTCTTCAGTTCCCTGAATACCTCGTCGATGGCGGTATTGGCCGAGGAGTTTTTCGTCTGGAGTTGAACCTGAAAGCCTCCGGCGTACCTGTCGGCGGAGAAATGGCTGCGTACGTCATAGGCGAGCCCCCTGTTGTCACGAATGTTGTCCATCAGCCTCGACGCGAACCCGCCACCGCCCAGGATATAATTCATGACCGACACGGCATAGTAGTCGGGGTTGTCCCTTTTTATGCCGAGGTGACCCAGGATGATGTTGGCCTGGGTGATGTTCCTGTCGATCCTGATGACCTTCCGGCCTTTTGCCGGCCGAGGTGCTTCCGGCACACCGCCTGATATATCTTTCCTCCGCCAGTCCCTGAAGTGTCTGTTGATCAGAGATACCGTCTCCTTCCTGTCCAGATCGCCCACAACGGCCATTATGGCATTATTGGGAGCATAGTAGCGGTCGTGGAAGTCTACTATGTCCCTGCGCGAAATCGAGTCCAGGCTCTCCTCCGTGCCCTCCACCGGCCGGCCGTAAGGGTGCTTCCCGTAAACGGTCTTAAGAAAGGCCTTTGATGCTATTGTTCCCGGGTCTTCTTTCTGCCGGAGGATAGAACTTTTTATGATCGCCTTCCGCCTCCCGATCTCGTCCCGGCTGAATGAGGGGTGTATGATTATATCGGATAGGAGGTCGAACCCCAGTTCCACGTCTTTCTTCAAAACGGTAAGCGACACGGTGACATAATCGCGGCCGCCCGAGATACTCAACTGCCCTCCGACAAATTCGATTTCATCGCTGATTTGCCTTGATGTCCGTTTCGCGGTCCCTTCGTTCAGGAGGTCGGCGGTGAGGTTCGAAAGCCCGGGTTCGGAGGGCGGCTCGACAACACTTCCCGCCTTTACCGCCACCACCACCTTCACTATCGGCAGTTCCGTCTTTTCAGAATGAAGGAGTACCAGACCGTTTGAGAGCACCTCCCTGTCCGCTGTCCTGCCGGCCGTTGCAGGAATGGCAGTGAGATGCAGGGCAAGAAGACAAAGGAGGAAGTAAAAAGGGACAGGGAGTCTCCTCAGGCCGCCAGTCTTTCCGGTCATAGTCCCGCCCCTTTTTTCAGGGGTATGAGGATGCCCGTCGTTTTGCGTTCCGGGACGAGGTATTTCCGGGCGACCCGGCTCACTTCCTCCGGGGAAACCTTCCTTATCCCTTCCAGATAGGTATCCAGAAGCCGCCACCCTCCGATCATCTCGAAGGCGCCGATCATCCTGGCCTGCATGTAGATAGAGTCCTGCCCCATAACGAAGGACGCCTCTATCTGATTTTTCGCCTTCTGCACCTCACGTCCGGAAGGCGGCTCCTTCTTTATCCTTTCGATTTCGTCCAGTATCGCCTTTTCGACATCTTCTATATTCTTCCCTCCGGCGGCGGTCCCCCCGGTCATAAAGAGGAAGGGATCGCGGTACATGCCTTCGTAACTTGCCCATGCCGACAGGGCCAGCTGCTTGTCATAGACAATGGAACGGTAGATCCTCGAACTCTTGCCTTCCGAAAGAACGGTCGCCAGCACGTCGAGCGCATAAGCATCCTCATCCCTGATGCCGGGGACCTTGTAGACCGAAAGAACAGCGGGCAGTTCCGCCTCTTTTCTTATGTATATCCTCTTTTCCCCGTATTGTTCATCCTCCCCGGCAGCGCTTTCAGCTATTGCAGGCCCCCGGGGGATTTCGCCGAAGGATTTCCTGACCGCAGAAAGCACTTCTTCCGGCTTCACATCCCCCACCACTATAATTACCGCATTATTAGGGGCGTAGTAGGTTCTGTAATAGGAGGCCAGTTCCGCCGGCTTCAGGGTCTTCAGGTCGGACTTCCAGCCGATCACCGGCCAGCGGTAAGGATGACTATTGAAGGCCGCCGCCAGGACCTCCATAAAAAGGAGGTTCTGGGGGTCGTCTTCATAACGAAGCCTCCTCTCTTCCATCACGACATCCCGCTCGGAAAGGACCGCAGCAGGTGTCAGTACGAGGTTCCGCATCCGGTCGGCCTCGAGGCTAATCGGCAGCCCTATGCGGTCGGAGGAAATCATTTCGAAATATGCGGTATATTCCCGCGTGGTAAAGGCATTGTCCCATCCGCCCGCCCTCTGGATGGCCTGGGAAAAAGTCTTTGGGCCGCGGGTCGAGGTGCCCTTGAACATCATGTGCTCCAGGAGATGGCTCAGGCCGGTCTCGCCGATATTCTCGTCCCGGGACCCCACGCGATACCACACCTGGAAAGTAGCCGTCGGGGCTTTGTGGTCTTCCACGATCAGCAACTTCAGACCGTTGTCGAGCCGGTACTCTCTGGCATTGACCGCATGTGCGCAAACAGGGGCCATGATGAGAAGGACAGCCAGCAGGTTCCGGAAAACTTTCATTGCCTATTTTACATGTATCGGTTGTACGTTTCCAACTCCCGGTTGCCCGGCGGACGCTCTTAACGTACAATAGCCTTAACATGGAAATCCGCGACTTCAGGGAGATAGGCAAAAGGTTGATGGAACAGATCCCGGCGATGAGGAATTCCGGCGACTTGAAGACGTCTCTGGGCAGAGGGGCCGGAGGGGACAGGACCTTTCGAATAGACAGGGAGGCCGAGGACATCATTATCACCGGGTTCCGCGAGCTTGGGGAGCCCCTCACCTTCATATCGGAAGAGGCCGGAATCGTGGAGATGGGGGGCGGGGAAACGGTAGTGATCGTAGACCCCGTAGACGGGAGCAAGAACGCCGTTTCCGGGATACCTTTCTATTGCACATCAATTGCTGCGGCCGGGGGAAAGACGCTCGGCGATATAAGATATGCTTACGTTCTCAATCTGATAAGCGGTGATGAATTCTGGGCCCAAAAGGGTGAGGGCTCATTCCTTAACGGACGGCGGCTCCTTGCCCAGAAGGACGAAGAACTGTATCTGACCGCTTACGAGGCGCAGTCCCCCCCGCGGGACATCCCGCTGATCCTGCCCCTTCTTGTCCGCTCCGGAAAGACCAGATGTCTGGGCGCCACCGCACTGGATCTATGCCATCTCGCCTCCGGGGCGGTGAGCGCCTTCGTTTCGCCCTCGCCTTCAAGGAGTTTCGATTTTGCCGCGGCATATCTCATAGTGAGGGAGGCGGGCGGGGTTTTCACCGATATGGACGGGAAGGACATAGAGGACGTCCGGCTCGGACTCGGCCGGAGTTCAGCGCTGCTCGTCTCCGGGAACGGACGGCTCCACCGGAAGGTCCTGGCAGTCCTGCGAAAGAAGGACGAAGTTGTATAGGATTCTGCTGCTGAGGGTGTTTGCCGCGCTCATCGGCGGCTATGTCGCGCACAGAAAAGGCAGGAGCGTGGTCCTCTGGGGTCTGGCCTGCGGGGTGATACCGCTGGCGGTCCTAGTGGTGCTCCTGCTCCCGCCCGTCCTCGCGAAAGGACGCACAAAGAGATGCCCCCACTGCTCCCGGATAGTCCCGGCGGGAGACACTGTCTGCCGTTACTGCAAGAGGGAACTCCCGATAGAGCTTGTACATTGCAGGGAGTGCGGCAGCTTCGTCCCCGAGCGCGAATACTGCTCGAACTGTCACAGAAAGCTCAAGGTGTGACCTTCCTGCGCTGTCCGGGAACAGTTCCCTGGGCCTTCGCGTACACCGAAGTTCAAGTGGACCATCCCTCCCGGTCAAAGCGGAAATGCTTACTCCTTTAACAGACAGGTGCGGCCGGCCCGGTCTGCCGGGTCCTGGCGATAGTAGGTACTGAGGACACGGTAGAGATCGGGGGCGTGCTTCCGCAGGTCAAGGGGCCGGTCAAAGAACTCCTCGGTCGCCACGGCGAAGAACTCCGCTTCATTCGTTGCTCCGTATGCGTCAAGGAAGGTCTTGTGGCCCTTTCCGGCGAGCCGCCGCAACCGCAGAAATTCGTGAGAACATACGGCCACCCATTCGTCGAACTGGGCGTGGTCGGAAAGGGGCGGGGTGCCGTCGGCACCTCCGTCGAGCATGTCGAGCTTGTGGGCGAACTCGTGGTAAACAACGTTATGCCCCTGCTCGGGATGGCGAGCACCGTGGAGGACGGCGTCCCACACAAGTATCACCGGCCCCTGGGCCAATGCCTGACCAAGAATGGGAACGGGAGCCGCTACGGGCGCGTCTACGCGCTCAAATACACCGTGGTGGCGTTCGGGAGGCACCACGGTGGAGGGATAGACAAGGATCGACTGCACGTTGCGATAGTAGTCGTGAGGAAGCCCCAGTTGCAGCAGGCACGCCTGGGCCGCGATAGTAACGCGGATCTCGTCGGTGAGCTCCAGCCCGCCACATCCCTCCCACTGCTTTTCCTCCAGGAGGACCTGTATCATCGCACGCAGTTCGGCACGTTCAGCGGCGTCAAGCATGCGGTAGTGAACCAGGTTCTCACGCAAGAAGTCCTCCCACTCGGGAGGGAACGGCCGCTTTACAGCCTCGGCCCGGCGGTGGTCGCGGAGCCAGTGGAACATGATACCTCCTTTACTATTAGTTTAACACACCGAAAAAGGGGCCTCACCGCTCGAATCTTTAGCCTGAAGACATGTAAAGGGTCGCACGTTACATCATTCTCTTCCGCAATCTTCAGGTCAAGTCAGTCAACACCGTCCCTCGGCCGCCTGCCTCGATTGGCGTCATTGTCATCCGGCCTGCCCGCAACATCTGCCGGCAGTTCAAATATTAGCTGGTCTCCGATATTCAACTGCCATTTTTTCGACATGCCGGAGACCGATTCCAGGACATAAGCCGCCCTTTCTTCGGAAGTATAAGTCCTGCACGGCCCCCTCGCGCACGGTCTTGCGCCGTCGACAATGTGGACAACACGTCTGGCTTGATCAAGCCATATTATGTCGAGGGGCATCTTTGTGTTCTTCATCCAGAAATCCCAATAGTCACTCTGCGGACAAACGAACAACATGCCGCGGCCTTCGGGCAGGTTTTCGCGGAACATCAGGCCCCGCAACCGGGCTTCCGGGGTGGCGGCAATTTCGGCGGCGATACAATGACTTCTGTCCTTGCACACCTGAACGACGGGCAGGCCGGGCAGCGATGCAGATTCCGCTGACGAATGAAACATCGCCACCAGTGCAGCTGCCATCAGCAGATTAAAACACTTCCGTCGACCCCGGTCAAACGCCGTCTCAACCATATTGCCCCCGGGGCGGTGGTGAATGAACCGGTTTGTCCGGGCGCTCCGCCTTTTTTTATCCATCAGCCGGTGACGCTATCAGATGTTCCAAAGGTCCGCCAGAGCGTTCTTACGAGGGTGTACCCTGGCCCGGCGTGGTAAGGGATTTCCTGAGTCCGCCGATCAAATCCCTGGTCCAGCGCTCTTCCCGGGGCACAAGCCGCTGATATTTGACAAAGGCTTCGAGTGCGGCTTCTTTTTCGTCAAGGAGGGCCAGGACGAGGCCCAGATTATAAACCAGGTTCGGGAATCCGGGCTCGATTTCTGAGGCCAGCTCATAATGCATCCTCGCCAGACGCAGGTTATCTCCATCGAAATAAAGGTTACCAAGGTTGTAATGCGATTCGAAATGTCTTGGATCATGCCTGAGTGATCTTGTGAAACAGTCAAACGCCTTCGTCATCCTGCCCGCCCTGGATTCGAGAATGCCCAGATTGCAATATGCATCGGCTATCTGATCGCCCTCCGCGATCGCTCTCAGGTATAACTTCTCAGCCCGGCTGTCATCGCGTTCTTCCAGCAGCAGGGCTTCCTCGAAAGGGCTGATGTTTGTCGGAAGCCGCCTGACCCCGGCCGGCTTTGGAGAGAACAAATTCAACTGGTCCGGGTTTTCCCTGCTCCGTTTTCTTGCCCGCTCGAAACCGAACTTCGACGACTGTCTCAAAGGAAAAGGAACAATTTTACCCATGCTCTATTTTACACCATCCCGGCGGAGCAGAAACCAAAATATTATCACCCGGAGATTCATCCGCCTCTATACCCTTTGCGTCTCTGTGGTGAACTATTATTTTATTTTTTCAGGCATCTTGCGCGGTTTCATTTTCCGGGGCTAACCCGCCGCCCTGGATTTCCCCTTTTCCTCTTTGGATACAGCAGCTTTCTTCTTCCCCGTAGCCTTTTTCATGGGCTTTTTCTGCGACCTGGCCTGTTCGATGCTCTGCTTCAGGGCCGTCATGATGTCCACAGGCGACTTCTCCTCTTCTTCCACTGTGACGATCTCCTTCCCCTCGATCTTGGCCTCGATCATCGCCCTGAGGGCGTCCTGGTACCTGTCGGTCAGATCAATCTTGTCCATCGTAGTACTCATGGAAGAAACGAGACTGCGTGCCAGTTTGAGCTCCTCCTTGTCTATATTCTTTCCGTCAAGCTGGGGGACCTCGTTTATGTCCCGTATCTCTGCGGGCAGCCGAAGCTTGTAAAGCGCCACGGCGTTCTCGTAGGGCGCGATCATCACCACATCTTCCCGGTCATGCAACACGACCTTCCCCATCCCCACCTTCCCGGTTTCCCTCAGCGCGGCAGCCAAAAGGGAATAGGCCTGGACCGCTACTGCACCGTCGGGTCCCGCGTAGTAGGGGCTTTCATACAGCGTGGGATGGACATCCCCGGCGTCTATAAAGCCCTCTATTTCGATTATCCTTGTACTCTTGAGGTTTATCTTTTCCAGATCTTCCTTTTCGACGATCACATACTGCTCGGGCTCATACTTGTATCCCTTGACAATCTCGCCGGACGGCAGGACCTTATCGCATTTTTTGCACCGTTTGTCATAACCTATGCGGCCGTGGTCCTCCCTGTGAAGAAGATGAAAGCTTATTGTCTCTGAAGTATCCACGGCGTTATATATGAGGACAGGTATCGTTACCAGCGAAAAGCGGATATGACCCTTCCAGATTGCTCTCATGTTTCACCTCCCGGGACAGATCTACTAAAAAAACCGGGTTGAGAAAGCCTCGGGATGTCATTCCCGCAAGTGAAGCGCGCCTGCCGGCAGGCAGGGAATCCTTCCGGAAAACGGAAAGATTCCCGATCCGACTCCCGATGCGGATCTCCGCAGAAGGTGCTACGACTTCGCCGAGAGTCGCTCCGACCGGACAAGTTTACCCGCCTCCGGCGGTGTCCGGGACCGGAATGACAAATAGCACCCATACCCGGCTTTCCTTCTGATCTCTTATTCATTCACATTATAACCCCATTCAGTCACTTTTTAACCACGCTCCGGATCGATCACAGGTCCAGATCGGGTCGCAGTCTGAGAAACACGGGCTCCCGAAGCTTCCCGTCCCTGGTCAGCGAAGAGTACTGCACTTCGCATATCACCCTGGGCTCGATCCAGACGGTCTGTGCATCATCAACCGGTTTTTCGCTGACCGGCCTTTTTACCCGCCTGATTTTCTTTATGCAGGCCGACGTCTCTTTCATCGACTTTTCGTCGAACCCCGTTCCCACCTTGCCTGCATAGCGGAGGGTGCCGCCTTGCTGCACAGCCAGATGCAGGGCGCCAAAAAGGGGCCGGCGGCCGCCTTTTCCCTTTGTATACCCCACGATCACACACTCCATCGTCCGCCGCTTCTTGATCTTCAGCCACTGGGCGCTCCGTGTGCCCGGCCTGTAGGCGCTGTTTCTTTCCTTCGCCATGATCCCTTCGAGTCCCATCTTCACAGCGGCTTCGAACAGGTCGGCACCCTCGGAGATCGCTTCACT
>JARRRI010000022.1:13766-59146 GCA_037380845.1 Candidatus Sulfobium sp.
CGTCGCCGAAAAAGAGGTTCATTCACTACGGGCCGCCCGTCGAGGTAGAGGCAGTCGAAGATATAGCAGACCGCCGGGTACCTGGCGCGGGCACGTCCGATCGCTCCCTCTCCGCTTTGCTGCATCCTGTGTATGACATTCCTGAACACGGACCTGCCCTTGTCGTCAAGACAGACTATCTCCGAGTCGAATAATGCGGAGGTCGCCCTGAAGGTGCGGTCGGGTATCAGAAGTTCCGGGAACTTATCGGTTATCTCTCGCCGGCTGCGGCTGCGGATTCTCATTTCACCTTCATCCAGCGAAACCATCGCCCGTATGCCGTCCCATTTCACTTCATAAAGGTAGTCCCCCCGGCCCGGTGGTTTGTCGGCCGACTGTGCGAGCATCGGGCCCACGGGATCGCGAAGCCAGTCGACCTGCGGCCTGTCCAGGCGCTCAAGCAGCCAATCCCTGTCTCCGGTCTTATGCATCATGTACTCCGCGCTTATCCCGTCGCCTTCAAGCCTGAAGTGGAACCCGTCTTTCTTCTCCCTGGTAATCCTGTATTTTCCGCGGGAGAAGATCCAAATCCGGCCGCCGCCGTATTGCCCCTTCGGTATCGTCCCCTCGAAGTTGATATATTCCGGGGGATGGTCTTCGGTGGAGACGGCAAGACGCATGATCCCGGGCCGGGGAGGCAGCCCTTTCGGAACGGCCCAGGACCTGAGCACGCCTTCCCGTTCAAGGCGCAGATCGTAGTGTAGACGGGTGGCATGGTGTCTGTGCACGACAAAAGCATCCCCTTCTCCCGCTGCAATCCGGGGCAGGGGTTCGGGCGTCTTCCCGAAACGCCGCTTTCGGGCATATTCGCCGAGCCTCCCCGAAGGCTTCGGCTTTATAAAAGCCGCGTTTTTCTTCTTTGCTTTCATATTCGCCCTCACCGTATGAAGGCCCGTGGCATACGCGGCCATTCCCTCCCATACATCTCCGTACTGCATCAAGTGGCCTGGCACAGTGCGCAGGTTAAAGTCCTCTGCTTTCTTAATACCTTCCAGATCTTCCCATCCGATCGGCGTCGAAACGGGGGCCCCCGGAAGACCGCGCACACCGTATGCTGCCACAATGGTCTGATAGGTCCTGTTGCGATAAATGTCTACCAGCACCCTTCCTTTGCGCGCCTCCTTTTTGACGTGCAGGGTGGTCGACCGGCCGTGCGCTCCTACAAACGGTTTGACCAGTTCCCTCACCGCTTCAAACACCGCGTCGAACGGCCACTTCGGTTCGATGGGCACGACGATGTGAAGACCTTTGCCCCCGGTTGTCTTCACGAACGGGCGGTAGCCGAAGTTCTCGATGTGAGCTTTCATGTCCAGGGCAATTCCCGCAAGGTCCCCGAACTTGAAATCCCCGGGCGGGTCCAGGTCGAACACAAAATAGTCGGGCTTGTCGAAGTGCGGCGAACGGCAGTGCATCTGATGAAGCTCGATAGATGCCAGGTTTGCCAGCCAGACCAGGGAGGCCTCTTCGGTCGCCATAACATAATCGATCCTTTCTTCTTCCCCCGGGCCTCCCAGCACAATATGCTCGATCCACCCGGGGGCCCACCGGGGCCTGTTCTTCTGGAAAAAACTTTCGCCGTCGATACCATCGGGAAAGCGGACCAGCGAAAGCGGCCGTCCTTTCAGATGTGCAAGTATCGTAGGCGCGACCTTCAGATAATACTCGATCAGTTCTGCCTTCATGATATGGTCGCCGGGGTAGAGAACCTTCTCCAGGTTCGAAAGCTCTATCTTTCTTCCGCCGACCCTGACTGTCCGGGATGTCCTTGACATTGCCGGGGCTTTTACCTCATTCCTCTTCTCTTGTTTCTGAGCTTCTTTTCCCCGAGGCTCCGTTTTCTTCAAAAAGTTTAAAGCGCTAAGCCGGGGCCTGAATCGTCCACGTTGACAACCAGCGGACCCGTTCCATGGAGAAACAGGATCATTTCATTTTTCTCGTCCTCTGACGGATTGATTTCCCGGTGGATGGTGTTGGCGGGAACGTGGAAGAAATCGCCCGGACCGAGGGAAACAACATCTTCTTCTGCAGGTCCGCTTTCGAAACGAACAGAGCCGGAGACGATGTATCCGTAGACATCGTAATCTCCGTGGTGATGCCAACCCGAAATTATCCCTGGTTCGCTTCGTGCCCGAACTACGATATAACCTTCGCCTTCGAAGGCTATGTGTCTTGTAATTCCCGGGGTCGACGAACCTTCGGAGAGAGCGCTCTTCTGCCGCGCCTGGATCTTCGACATGGATGACCCTCCTTTACGGGAACCGGGCAAAACGCATTCGAAGAAAGAATGGGTGCGCGGTCAAATAACATTACATAAATTCAACTCCTCAGCGTCTATCGCAAGGGCCAGCGAATTGAATGCCTCAACGTCGACCTCTGCGAGCGGCTTCGACGCCATGAGGATGCCCAGCACATAAAGAGCCAGATTGCAGGAAAGCGGAAGCTGTCCGTTCGTGTCTGTGTAAAACATACTCCCTCCATTCCGCCCCGTTCACTCTCCCGCGTTGGATCCTGCGATAGCACGCCAACAATACAGATGCGCAACCCGTCCGGCTGCCCCGCTTTGCAATCCCGGGGATCGTCCTTCGGCCTCCGCATAATGCATGTGTCCATAGCTAAAATATAGCCCGGGCCGACCCAAGAATCAACATATTTTTGCGGTTCAAAGTGGGGACTGAAAATGGGGACTGCCCCTGTAAAGTTTCTTCGGCAACTCGTGCTCCAGGACCCATCCGGTCAGTTTGGTCTTTCCTGCGGCGGAAGAGGCCGCATAAAGAAGCCCTGCCATGAGTCTTTCGATCTCGCCGCGGGTAACCGTTACATGAAAAGCCGCCCGACGGATTTGAGTGCCTGCGGCACTTTTTCGATGTTCCTTCCGGATTTTTTGAAACATCGGGGAGGTGCAGGCTTTCAATTACGAGTTGTGCCGCAGTTCCCGAAAACGAAGGGCGGTTTCGGCGCCTTCGGCCTCTCCCTCGTGTTTGAAGAAGACGAAGGCCTTTTTCCATTTTTGAGAATGGATTCTTTCAATCCACTTCTCCAGATCGGAAACCGAATAGGCGGAGCGGCGCAGGCGCAGGTACCCCCATGGCGCCGTACTTCTAATAACATCCGCCGACCTTTCATCGGTGTCTTCCATGCAGAGGCTGCAGCCTTTTTTGCGAAGGAGACCCAGTATTTCTTCGTCGAGCCAGGAAGGGCTGCGGAAAGCGAACGCACAGGACATATCGTAGGGAATCAGGTCGAGAAAATCCGCCAGTGCGGAACCGTCTGCATGAAAGCTTGATGGAAGCTGGAAAAGGACCGGCCCCAGTTTGCCCTCCAGGACAGACAGCGTTCTGAAGAGATAATCTGTTTCCTCGGTGATGTTTTTAAGCCGCTTTACGTGGGTAATAACCTGCGGCGCCTTGATCGCAAAGATGAAACCGTCGGGGACCTGGCGCGCCCAGGATGCCAGGATGGTCCTGGTGGGCATGCGATAAAAGGTATTATTGATTTCAACGGCGTCCAGGCGTTCCGAGTAAAAGCTGAGCATCTCTTTGTGCGAGATTTTTTCGGGATAGAATTTCCCTTTCCACTCCTTGTACCCGTAACCGCTCGTACCGACATAGATTTTCATGTCGGACCTCCCCTTTTCTCCTAAGGCGCCCTTTTCATTATACCAGCTTTATTTTGTCATCGAAAGTTAAGGAGAGGAAACCCTGAGCGTTATCGGGAGAGGAGGGAGCCGGTCGGCGTTATCCTCTTTTCAGCAGGATCTGACGTCGCGGATGCCGATCACTTCAATCCACTTGATCTGTCCCCGTGCTGCTTGCGACCAGCCGCAGAGGGATTTGTTGGTTTTGCGCTGAGGCAACGGAAGAAAGGACCTTATGGACATTTCTAAGAGCACTGCCGGGGAAATCAAATGGGGAAAAAGCTACGCCCCTGCAACTTCGCCTTCTGCCGTATCGTCCTCGTCGCCGTCGTAATAGGCACAGTCCCTGGCCTTCAGCCATGCGAAGGTGTCGAAGTCGTTGTTCGGTTTGCGCTGGAACTTTATGTTGGGGTGCACGCCCTTGCCCTTCATCTCGCACTCTGCGATTTTCCCCTTGTTCATTATCCTCATATGCGAACAGAGCCCGCATGTCTTCATGGTTTCCGCCACCTGTCTGTCTCTTGTCTCTTCGCTCATCGCTTGCCTCCCTTATCGCCATAATTCATACTCCATTATAACAGGATGGGGCGGCAATCCGCGAAGGGGTTACAAAACTTTTCGGCGCGTTTTCAGACCTGAAGAAGCAGTTAACGCGGATGAACACCGATGAAAAAAGGGCTTCAGCCCCCGAAAGACACCTCCTGCAAGGATCCCGGGTACCTATCTGATGTAAGCTTCGGTGACGTATCTGCGCATCATGCGGTGGCTGTTGAAGTAATAGGCCACCTTGCCGATCGCATTCTGCATCATCCTTATCCAGGTATGCCTGTCGTTATAGTAGAGGGGAATGACAATATTTTCGAGCTTGTCATAAAGATCCGCAACGTCCTTTACGTCGGTGTCCGTGCCGGGTGTCAGCTCATTCGGGGGCGGGCCTATGGACCAGCCAGTGAACCCTTCTATATGTCCCTCTATCCACCAGCCGTCCAGAACGCTGAAGTTCATGATGCCGTTATGGGCGGCCTTCATTCCGCTGGTCCCCGATGCCTCGAGTGGCCTGAGAGGGGTATTCAGCCAGACGTCCACACCGGATACTATCTTCAGCGCAGTCTCCATATTGTAGTTCTTCAAATACACGATGTTTATGCTTCCCCTGAGCCGTTCCGCATAGCCGAAAATATTCTGAATGAGCTTCTTGCCTGCCTCATCCTGTGGGTGGGCCTTCCCGGCGAAAACCAGCTGAATCCTGCCCGAACCAATCCTCTCCAGCCTGTCGAGGTCTCTGAACAGAAGGTCGGCCCTCTTGTAAGCCGTGGTCCTGCGGGCGAAGCCTATGGTGAGGACATCGGGGGAAAATTCGGACCCCGTCGTCTTCCTTATATAGTCAATGAGAATCCGCTTGGCTTCCCGGTGGGCGTCCCAGAGCCTCTCGTCGGGAATGCGCCCGACCCTTACGAACAGCTCGGCCTCGTTTGCCCACCCCGGCAGGTATTCATCGTACAGCCTCTTGAAGCTCTCGCAGGTCCACGTATAGGAATGAACACCGTTGGTTATGGCGTGTATCTGGTATCCCGGGAACATGCTCTGGGATACCTCTCCGTGTTTTTTTGCGACCCCGTTGATGTAGCGGCTCAGGTTGAGGGCAAGGTTCGTCATGTTGAGGTGATCCTTTCCCGCCAGCTCCTTCAGGACCTGAAGGGGAATGAATTCCCCCATGACCTGGGTAACAAGGTCGTAGGGAAACTTGTCATGCCCGGCCTCCACCGGCGTATGGGTGGTAAATACGCAAAGGTTCTTCACCCTGGAAGTGTCCCAGACGAGTTTCTCGTCCCATACATCCTCTATGGGCCTCTTGAACCTGCTGAGCAGTTCAAGAGTCAGGAAACTCGCATGGCCTTCGTTCATGTGGTACTTCTTTATTTCGAACCCCATCTCATGCAGGATTCTCACCCCGCCGATCCCCAGCACTATCTCCTGCCTGAGCCTGTAAGACTTGTCCCCTCCGTAAAGATAAGAGGTAATGTCCCTGTCTTCCGCCGAATTTTCCACGAGGTCGGTGTCGAGGAAAAATACGGGCACCGAGCCCCCGGTGAGACTTCTGACGTTGTATTGCCAGGCCTGTATAACGACTTCCCTTTTCTCTATCAGGACCATCGCCCTCTGAGGCAGAAGCTCCATATACCGGGAAGGTTCCCACTCCGACGGATACTCCATCTGCCTTCCCGCGGCATCGATGTCCTGCGTAAAGTAGCCTTTCCTGGCCAGGAGGGTAACGGCCACCATGGGCAGCTCAAGGTCGGCAGCCGACCGTATGGTATCCCCGGCGAGGACTCCCAGTCCGCCGCTGTAGGTAGGGATATCATTATGGACGCCTATCTCCATCGAAAAATAGGCGATCTTCGGCTCTCTGGTCAGGTCAAGGAGTTGACTTAGAAGGTCGGCCATAGCAATATTGTAAGCAATTTGCGGGACGGAAACAACTTTTGCGCAGAAGCCGGTTGCCGAAACACGGCTGCCTGAGTATACTTTAGGGCAAGCCTCTGTTTTCACTGCAGAATCCGGGAGATTCGATGTCATTTTACGGCGAAGTCTTTGCAAGCGAGATAATGAAGAAGCCCGTCCTTGACCCGAAGGGTGAAGAGATCGGCCGTGTCAGGGACTTCGTCGTCGTAAAGGGTGAACAGCTCCCCAAGGTGTCCGCCCTTGTCGTCGAAATACGGAAACAGCCCTTCCTTCTTCCCTGGAACGATCTGAACATCTTCAACAAAAGGATCATCTCTTCCACGGTATACGGCGATGCCCTGCAGCCATATGAACCCGGAGAGGAGGACCTGCTGATCGTCAGGGACATCCTGGACAAGCAGATTGTTGATGTCAACGGCGCGCGGGTGGTGAGGGTCAATGATGTCAAGCTGGAGGGCCTCAACACCAACGCCGTGCTGGTCGCGGTGGATGTGGGGGCCAGGGGGATCATGCGGCGCCTCGGGGTGGAGAGGGGCGGAGAGGACCTGTTCAGACTGTTCCAGAAGACGCTTCCCTATTCGCTTATCAGCTGGAATTATCTGCAGCCTCTTGAGCCGAAACTCACCAGGATAACTCTTACCGTGCCGAGGCAGATGCTTTCGGAGCTGCACCCTGCCGACATCGCGGAAATCATCAGCAGCGTATCCCAGAAGGAGGGCGTAAGTTTCTTCAACAACCTTGCTGTCGAGACGGCCGCGGAGGCGCTTTCCGAACTCCAACCCAATGTGCAGAAGGATATCATCAACAGGATGGACAGCAGGAAGGCCTCGAACATCATCGAAAAGATGCCCCCCGACGAGGCGGCAGACATATTGAGCGACCTGCCGGCGGAAAAGGCCCAGGAAATCCTGGAACGCATCGAGAAGGAGGACGCGGAGGACATCCAGGAACTCCTGGGCCATGAGGAGGACACGGCGGGCGGCCTGATGACGAACGTGTTTGTCGCCTGTCCTCCCGACATGACGGTCCGGGATGCCTCGGAGCGTCTGAAGGTCCAGGCCAAAGATGTCGAGACCGTATATTACATTTATGTGCTTGACGCGGAAGAGAAACTGATCGGCATCTGCTCCCTGAGGGAGTTCCTGCTTGCGGAGCCGGACTGCATCCTGGCCGACATCATGGAGACGAACCTCAAGACCGTTTCGCCGGGGGATGACGAGATGGACGTCGCTGCAATCATATCCAAGTATAACCTCCTCGCCATCCCCGTGGTGGACGAAGGAGGCTATATGCACGGGATCGTGACGGTGGACGACATCATCGATATCCTGCTGCCGCCCGCCGCAAAACGCAAGAGGAGAAAGGTATGAGCAGGTGGAAAAGGCTGCTCCTCTTTCTCTCCATCATGGGGCCGGGCATCATAACCGCCAACATCGACAACGACGCAAGCGGTATCACCACTTACTCGGTTGCCGGGGCCAGGTTCGGCTATACACTTTTGTGGACGCTCATTCCCACCACCGTCGCCCTCGTCGTCATCCAGGAGATGGTGGCCAGGATGGGAGCGGTTACGGGAAAAGGGCTCTCGGACCTCATACGCGAGAACTACGGCGTCAGGGCCGCCTTCTTCATGATGGTCGCCCTCTTCGCCGCCAACCTCGGCACCACTGTATCGAACTTCGCAGGGTGGGCGGCCAGCATGGAGATTCTCGGATTGAGCAAATATATCATAGTGCCGGTGGGCGCCACGGCGGTCTGGCTCCTGGTCACGAAGGGGAGTTACCGCACCGTGGAAAGGATACTCCTTGCGGCCTGTCTCCTCTATTTCGGTTATGTGATATCCGGCCTCATGGCACATCCTTCATGGCCCGGCGTGGTAAAAGGTACCTTTCTCCCCGCGGTCAGATGGAACGCCGAATATGCCTATATCACCATAGCCATCATCGGGACCACCATCACCCCCTGGATGCAGTTTTACCTCCAGTCCTCGATAGCGGAAAAGGGCGTCAAGAAGGCCGAATACAAGGCAACGAGGCTGGATGTCATCCTGGGATGCAGCATTACGGACGTCATAGCCTTCTTCATCATCGTGACCTGCGCCACCACGCTTTTCCCCGCGGGACTTCGCATAGACAAGGCGTCGGAGGCGGCCTATGCCCTGAAACCCCTTGCCGGTCAATATGCATCCCTGATCTTTGCGGTGAGCCTGGCAAATGCCTCGCTGCTGGGCGCTATCATCGTCCCGCTCGCCACGTCCTACTACATTTGCGAGGCGATGGGATGGGAGCGGGGCGTGAACAAGACCTTCAGGGAGGCGCCGCAGTTCATGTGGATCTATACGATCATCATAGTGTCGTCCGCCCTGCTCATTCTTCTGCCCGGCGCGCCCCTGGTATTTCTTATGGTGCTTTCCGCAGTAGTGAACGGCCTGCTGCTGCCGTTCGTGCTCGTATATGCCCTGTCCCTGGTAAACAACAGGAAGCTGATGGGAGAATACGTCAACCGCCGGTCCTATAATTACATATCCTGGGGTACGGTGGCCGTCATCATTGTCCTCACGGGATTTCTGATAGTGTCCACCCTGGTCCCGTTGCGGAGCGGATCCTGATTTTCCCTTCGCTGTCCTGCCGATGCCACTTTGGTTTATAATTGGTTTAGTTTATAATAGGTGAAATGCGAGGGGCGCATAAATGGTAAAGACAATCGAATGGACTGACGGCAGGGTGGTCATGCTCGACCAGTCAAGACTTCCCACCGAGGTCGTGGACATAGACTGCAAAAGCTACAAACAGGTGGCCGAATGCATAAAGAGGCTCTGCATCAGGGGGGCTCCGGCAATAGGCATCGCGGCCGCCATGGGAGTTGCGCTTGCCGCCCAGGAAATAGATGCCGGAAGCTTCGAGGAGTTCACGAAAAAGCTTGATCCCGCCTGTGAGACCATCCTTTCTACCAGACCCACCGCCGTGAACATAAGGTGGGCGGTGGAGAGACTCCGGGCATTCCTCAACAGCCACAGAGAAGAAAGCGTGGCAAAGCTCCGGGAAATGCTGATCGAGGAAGCGAAAAGGATGCTTGAGGAGGACAAGGAGATAAACAGGGCCATAGGCTCGTGGGGCGCACAGTTTATCCTGGACGGAGACACCATCCTCACCCACTGTAATGCGGGGTCCCTGGCAACTGGAGGTTACGGCACCGCGACGGCCCCGATGTTCGTCGCGAGGGAGCAGGGGAAAAACTTCCGGGTAGTCGCCGACGAGACAAGGCCGGTTCTTCAGGGCGCCCGACTCACCGCCTGGGAGCTCATGCAGGAGGGCATACCCGTCACCCTCATAACCGATAACACCGCCGGAGCGCTCATGAAAAGGGGCGAGATCGACCTCGCCATAGTGGGAACGGACAGGACAGCGCTGAACGGCGACGTCGCGAACAAGATCGGCACATACACTGTTGCCGTGCTCTGCAGGGAGCACGGGATACCTTTTTATGTCGCGGCGCCGCTCAGCAGCATAGATTTTTCGATGCCCTCGGGCGATTATATACCCATTGAGGAGAGGGGGCCGGAAGAAGTTACCGATGTTTTCGGGAGGTGCCGTATCGCACCCGAGGGAGTAGCTGTAAGGAATCTCGCCTTCGATGTAACTCCGGCAAAATACGTGACGGCGATCATCACGGAAAAAGGGGCTTTCAGCCCCGGGGATTTGAAGGAACTGTCACGGCCGGACGCGGACCTTGACAGGTTCAGGATAAAAAAGGAGCAATGAAGGGCCTCGTGACTGATGTCTAAATATCTCTTATCCGACCGGCAAAAGATGAAACTGCAGGACGTCTTTGACCTCTACGAAGACAGGCTGCAGCTGGTGGAAAACAGGATCAGGGAACTGTTCAGCAACAGGGCTGCGGTCATACCCCTGATCGGCAGTTACATCCTGTCGAGCGGGGGGAAAAGGCTGAGGCCCCTCTTCCACCTGATAAGCGCAGACCTTTCCGGGTATGCGGGTGACGCCCATATCGAAATCGCCGGTATTATCGAATCCATCCATACCGCTTCCCTGCTCCATGATGACGTGGTGGACATGGCCGAGGTGAGAAGGGGAAGGCCGACCGCAAATTCGATCTGGGGCAACCAAGTGGTAGTGCTGGTGGGGGATTTTCTGTATTCCAACGCCCTGAAGAACGCAGTGATGCAGAAGAACCAGAGGTTAATGGAGACACTCTCCGACGCCACAACCAGGATGACCGAGGGGGAACTCCTGCAGCTCAACAGGATAAGCGACCCCGACATCACAGAAGAGGAATACCGGGAAATCATAGCCGCAAAGACCGGTGCCCTTATCTCGGCTGCCTGCAGGATAGGAGGATTGCTCGGAAGGGTCCCGGTCGAAAAGGAAGAAGCCCTCGCCGCTTTCGGGATGAAGACCGGCGTAGCATTTCAGATGGCCGATGACATCCTCGACTATATGGCGGAGGAGGGTGAGTTGGGCAAGAAACTCTGCAAGGACCTCGAGGAAGGCAAGATTACCCTTCCGTTGCTCTTTCTGCTCCGGTCGGCTGATGAAAAAGAAGTGTCGGAAGTAAAGAGCGTTATACGGGACTTTTCCGAAGCCGGCCTTCAGCGGATCATGGACCTGCTCAAAAAGTACAACGCGATCGAGGCCTCTTTCGAAAAAGCCCAGTCCCTGGTGGAGGAAGCGAAACAGGATCTTTCTGTTTTCCGCGACGGCCAGGCCAAGAGCGCCCTTTTGACGATTGCGGATTATTCCCTTCGCCGGGAAAAATAATGTATAATTCTTCGGAACGGGCCGGGTTCGGGATTATAAATATTTGGTGATCCCGGGAAACCCCGGTCAGCTTCAAGCCGGTGTGTCCGTAACGGAGTTCAATGTGCATGATCTTGTGACCCTGGCCAAAAAGAGTGTTGAAGAATATGTTCGCAGCGGGAAGGTGTTGCAGACACCGGAATCTCTTTCCCCCGAGATGGCCCGCAGGGCGGGTGTCTTTGTTTGTATCAAGAGAAAGGGTCAGCTGAGGGGCTGTATAGGCACCTTCCTCGCCTGCAGCGAAAATGTCGCAAGCGAGACGATACGCAACGCCGTGTCGGCCGCCGCCAACGACCCTCGCTTTGCTTCTGTGAACGAGGGGGAATTGCCTGATCTCGAATATACTGTCGACGTCCTCTCCCCGCCGGAAAAGGTGGCCGATACCGCAGCCCTGGACCCGAAAAAATACGGGGTGATGGTCGTCAGCGGGCGGAAGAGGGGGTTGTTGCTGCCGGACCTGGAGGGTGTCGACTCTGTTGAGGAGCAGATACGGATCACCAGGATGAAGGCGGGCATCCTGCCGGATGAGGAAATCGAAATTTTCCGGTTCACCGTGGAGAGATATTCTTGATCCCGGGGAAGAAAGGACGGGCCGGAGCGGGCAGCGGAGAACGACATGGGTGGACATTGAGGTTCTTCGCCGGCGGTCTCCTTCTGAGCCTGCTGGTTTGCGAGATATACTGTATTATTTTGCTGCGGGAGAGTTTTTCGGTCCGCTCGGATCAATTAAGCAGGATATCGATGCAATTGCAGTCTCTCAAAAAAGAAAGGTCTGAACTTCAGAAAGAGATGTCTTCGATAAAATACGCAGCCCGAAAGGATGCAGATGGAAATCCCTCTGTCAGGTAACGTAAGAAACACGAGTCTCGCCAGAATACTCGTCGACCTCAACAGGAACAGAAAAACGGGAACATTCTCCGTCCGAACGCCCACTTTCGACAAGAAGATTTACCTCAACACGGGCGATGCGGTCTTCGCTTCCTCGACTTACGAAGATGACAGGCTAGGAGAAATGCTTCTCAAAGCCAACAAAATAACGGTCGAACAGTACGATAAGTCGGTCGAAATACTCAAATCCTCCAGGAAGCGGCAGGGGGCGATACTGGTTGAACTCGGATACATCACGCCCAAGGAGCTGTTCTGGGGCGTGAAATACCAGGTGAAGGAAATAATCTACAGCATGTTTCAGATCGAAGACGGCGATTATGCCTTCGAGGAGGGCGACATCCCCACCAAGGAAGTGATAACCCTGAAGATGAGCATGGGAAACCTGATCCACGAAGGCGTCAAGAGGATAGAAAACTGGACGAGAATCAGGAATGAACTGCCCGACAGTGAAATGGTGCTCACGCTGAGTGACGACCCGCATAGCCTCTTCCGGGACATGGAACTGACTCCCCAGGACAAGAAGATCCTTTCAATGATAGCCGGGCAGACGACACTCGGGGAGATCGTGGAAAATTCACTGATGGGGTCTTTCGAAGTCCTGAAGATAATTTATGTTCTCTATTCCCTGGGCATGGTTAGAGAGACCCGGCCGCGCCGTGAGGGCGCCACGGCAACAGAAGGGGAAAAAGCCCGGCGGGAAAGACAGGGGATTGTGTCTGTCAACGATGTGTTGCATCCCCTTTCCGGAGAAGAAGAGGCTTTTCTCGGGAAGGTAGATTCGCTGTATTCACGCCTGGCTGAAATGGATGCATACCAGCTTCTCGAAGTTGACGGGAAGGCCGATGCGGAGACGGTGAAGAAGAATTACTACCGTCTGACCAAGGAGTTCCATCCCGACAGATACTTCACCATCACCGATGAATCTGCCAAGTCGAAACTGGCGGTGATTTTCGATGCGATTACAAAGGCATATGAGTCACTGAAAGAGGGAGGGGATGAACGTTACACGCCGGCCCCTTCGGCCGGGGAGGAAGAGCCGGGGGCAACTGCCGAAGACCGGTTCAGCAGGGGAGTGGAAGAGTTCAAGAAAGGCAATTTCGAGGGGGCCGTCGATCACTTCAGATGGGCCGCCAAGCTGATGCCCGGCAACAGCCGCTACTGGAGCTACCTGTCGCTGGCGTATTCAAAGGTGGCCGGCCGGCTGGAACTTGCCGAGCAGGCGCTACTTACGGCAATCAGGCTGGAACCCTCCAATGCGGATTACCATGCCAACCTCGGGCTTATCTACCTTAAGGCAGGCACCAGAGAAAAGGCCGGCAGCAGTTTTCAGGAGGCTCTGCGAATCGATCCCCGGAACGAAAAGGCAAAAAAGGGGCTTCTTCAGACCGGGAAATAAACCCTGGAGTAGTACATCCAACTCTTCTTTACATATTATCGGGTCTGGTTTCAACCGTCATTCCCGCTCAGGCGGAAATCCAGGTTCCCGTTTTTAAAAAAAGTGGGTTCCCGATTGCTATCCTGGGAATGACGACAAATGCATCCTGTATTGGCGTCCTGCTCAAGGAGATCACAACGCGCCGGCCTCTTGCCTCTGTCCCCTTTTCCGAAGGGGCCCCAATTCAACAGACTGCATACGTCCCAACCGCAAGCCGCTCGCAGAAGTCCTCTATGTCGGCCAGTTCCCTTTCAATTATCAGTCCTGCCTGCCTCGAGATGTCGCGGAGCGCGAATCCCTCTTTCAGAAGGACCTGGGCCGTTGCCATGGTCGGCCTGTCGATAGGGGTGCCGATCTTGCTTAGAAGAAGTACGTAGACCTCTTTGATCCCATCGACATTCTTATATATCTTTTCCGCCGTCTTATGGGCCAGGAGATTGTATATCTTCCCCACATGGCTGACCGGGTTTTTCCCTGCCGCGGCCTCCGTACCCATCGGCCGGTTTACGGAAATAAGACCATTTACCCTGTTTCCTCTCCCGACCTGGCCGGAATCTCCACCCTCCGCAGATGTGCCCAGAAGGGTCATGTAAATGCCTCCGAGTCCTCTGCCTCTTTCATCAAGGGTGTTCAAATCCACGCTGACTGACGAGAATTCCCTGTATCTGCCGAGAAACTTCTCTACCTCCTTCCTTACAAGCTCCTTCCTCCTGAAATAATCCGTTTCGTTTTTTACGAAAAGAGATAAAAGAGGCATGGCGATGGTCAGGCCAAGACTCCTTCCGGTCCTGAGTGCCATGACCTTTATGTCTTCGCCGGTCTCGGGATACTTCTTCTTGAACTTCTTTGAATTCAGAAACCTCTCCAGGTTCAGAACCACCTCCTCCGTGGGTGAAAGAGGGTAATAGCCTATCAGGGCGGAAGTGTCGTTCGCGCCCCTAACTGTCCCGGGCCTCAGGAAGATATCGGTCAGTTCTTCCGATCCCGGCGCGAGGACGACACGGTATCTCACGTGCTTCTCGGGGTCGACAAACCTGAGGTTGTCCTTTATCCATTTCTTTGCGGCCGCCACCGCTATGTCGCGCACGGGGATTTTCCGGCCTTCTGCGGAAGCTGTCGCCCTGTCCCCGATCATAAGTTCCATCGGCTTTGCCAGGCTGCCTCCCCCGAAGCTTATCTTCGTCCTTCCGGCCGCAAGCAGCCCCTTGTCGACGTTATGATGCAAAACAGTCCCGAAGGTCTTTCTGTATTCGCGGCTGAGCGCGACGGATATGGATTCCATGATCGAGTCGCACATGAAATCGGGGTGCCCCGTCCCCTTCCTTTCCACGACCTCCACCCTGTGGTCTGTCACGGATTTTCCCCTGAAAGGCTCAACGACTATCATGAATAAAGAGTATCAGGAAGGATGCGGGATGGCAAACAGAGAGATTTGTGCTTTGCTTATCGGGAAAAGATTGGGATAATAGAAAAAGGCGGACAGACTGTAATAAAAGCGGCTCATTGCGTATCGCGAATAACGCCGATAACGTGTTGGAGGTGAACGGATGATAAATGCCGACGAAGGTTTGGTACAGGCGCTCATGGACGTCTATATCATGGAAAAAGGCATAAACCAGTTTTACGGGGACGTGGCATCGAAGGCCGGCAATGAGGAGACAAGGAAGACCTTCAGCGATCTGGCCGGCTGGGAGGCCGAACATGCGCGCTACATTCAGTTCCTGTATCAGGGGCTGATGGAGGACTGGGACCTCGTCTCCTTCGAGGAATTCTCAAAGGGCGTGAAGCCCGAGATCGTGGAGGGAGGGATGCCGCTTGAGGAGCTGGAGGGGAAAATAGAAGAATTCACATATCTGGATGACCTGGGGGCGATAGACTTCGCCCTTAAAGTTGAAGCCAAAGAGTACAACCTTTACAGACAGCTCGCGTCTCAGGCCTCAAAGACCAACATGAAGGTCCTTTTTGAGGAACTCATGGGATGGGAGCAAAAACATATCGAATATCTGAAGAAGCTGAAAAGCAGGATCGGGAATACTTAATTCCCAATGCAAAGATATATATGCATTGTCTGCGGATACATATATGACCCGGAGGAAGGCGACATGGTCCGCGGGATACCGGCCGGTACCCCCTTCGAGGACCTACCCGATGACTGGTTGTGCCCCCTCTGCGGAGTGACAAAGGCACTCTTCAGGGAATTGTCCGAAGAAGAAGGGTCTGCCGGCACGGACCGGTACTTTCTCCAAATGTAAGATTGACAGACAGGGCTGTTGCGGGCGGCAGGACGGCGGGAAAAATCATCGCTGCCACAGGATGCGGGCGGTTTCAATCGGAACCATAACTCCCTCGCGAAAGGGTAATATGCGGGCCGTATAGTCGCCCGCCGGGCGCTGAGCCGGCGTCTTTGCGCTATAGACGTAGCCGTGCTCTGCTCCGACGAGCTGCCGCTGCCTGGCCATCTCATGCCGCTCGGGTTCTTCGCCTCCCGGAACATCCGCATAGAGTTCCACTCTGACAGAATCGGGATCGAGACCGTTGAGGTACACCTGGACCTCAAAAAGGTGCTGCCCCTCCTTTGTCTCAACCCCGATTTTACCGAACCGCAGGTTGGCCCATTTTCTTTCCACAGAGCGCAGCCAGTCCACCGCCTTCGCACCCTCCGCACCTTTTTCAGCCGCGCGACCGAGAAATGACCTGGCAGCCGGGATATAGTACTGGTCGGTATATTCGCTTACGGTCCGCGTCGCCGAAAAGCGCGGGGTCAGACGGGCCATGCTCTCCCGGATCCGGGCCACCCACCGGGTCGGTATTCCCCTTTCGTTGCATGCGTAAAACTCCGGAATCACCTCCCCTTCCAGCAGAGCGTAGAGGGCTTCCGCCTCGGCAGCGTCCCAGGCGGGGTCCGCGTCATGTTCCCTGCCGTCACCCAATGCCCATCCCACTTCGGGCGTGTAGGCCTCGGCCCACCAGCCGTCCAGCTCCGACAGGTTCAGCCCGCCGTTGACCAGCACCTTCATGCCGCTCGTACCGCTGGCCTCCCACGGCCGGCGCGGTGTGTTGATCCAGACATCCACCCCCTGGACAAGCTGCTCGGTCAGGAGCATATCGTAGTCGCTCAGAAACACCACGTGCTGCCGCGCTTCGGGTCGGGCAATGAATTTGATCCACTGCCGGATCATGTCCTGGCCTTCCTGATCGGCCGGATGGGCCTTGCCGGCCAGGATAAGCTGAACGGGACGGCGGGGGTCGGATAATATGCGAAGGAGCCTTTCCGGGTCGTGCAGCAGGAGGTTCGGCCTCTTGTATGTCGCAAAACGGCGTGCGAAGCCCAGCGTCAGGGTGTTGGTATCGAAAATATTTTTAGCTTTCTCGACCTCCTCTGGTGAGGCCCCCGAAACGGCAAGCTGCCGGGCCAGCACCGCCCTGACGAATTCGATAAGCGACCTGCGGGCAGAGGAACGGCACTCCCAGAACATGTTATCGGGGACACTCCGGATCTTTTCCTCCAATGTCTCCACTGTTCCCATCCAGCGCTCCTTCCCGCAGCTTTGCGTCCAGAGCTCGTCCGCCTCTTGCGAATCCCAGGAGGGCATATGGACGCCGTTGGTGACGTGTCCTACCGGCACCTCGGCCTCAGGCCAGCGCGGGAAAAGGGGCTGAAAGATCCGCCGGCTCACCTTCCCGTGCAGCCGGCTCACCCCGTTTACAGCGCCGCTGCCCCTCACCGCCAGATACGCCATGTTGAAGTATTCGGACGGATCATCGGGATTCCTGCGGCCCAGGGCAAGCAGGTCTTTGAGACTGATGCCCAGCCTGCTTGTCGCATACCAGCCGAGGTATTGCTTCATAAGGGAAGGAGGGAAACGATCGAAACCGGCGGCCACGGGAGTATGGGTGGTAAAAAGATTGCCCGTCCGGGTGACCGCCAGCGCCACTTCAAAAGGCTGGCCGGTCTCTTTCATGAAGGTCCTGGCCCGCTCCAGCACGGCGAAGGCTGCATGCCCTTCGTTCAGGTGGCAGACTTCCGGCTTTATCCCCAGCATGCGCAAAAGACGCCATCCGCCCAGCCCCAGCACCATCTCCTCCTGGAGGCGCAGTTCGGGCCCTCCTCCGTAAAGCTCGCTCGTGATGCCGCGGTGGGCAGGGAAGTTTGCGGCGTCATTGCTGTCGAGCAGGTAGAGCTTCACCCTCCCCACCTCTACCTGCCAGACGCGGAGCCAGAGAGAGTAACCTGGCATCTTCACCTCCTGCCGCAGCCACTGGCCGTTTTCTTTCCGAAGCGGCGTAATCGGAAGCTGCACCGGATCGTTGTACGGAAAGAGCGCCTGCTGATAGCCGTTTCGGTCTATCACCTGCCGGAAGTAGCCCTGTTGATAGAGTAACCCCACCCCTATGATCGGCACCCCGAGATCGCTGGCCGCCTTGAGCTGATCGCCCGCCACGTTGCCCAGGCCCCCCGAATAGATGGGGAGCGCCTCACTCAGCATGAATTCCATGCTGAAATAGGCCACACAGGTAAGCGGGGCCCCGGGATGTTCCTGCTGAAACCACGCTGCCGATTCCGCGTCCTCGCGCCTTGCCTGCACCAGTCCGTCAACCTTCTCCCGGAATGCAGAGTCCGACAGCACTTTTTCGAGACGGTCCCGGGAGAGGGTCTGAAGCACGACCCAGGGATTGTGGGTAAGGTCCCAGAGCACCGGATCCAGCTGCTGCCACACTTCGTCCGCTGAATGGTTCCACGACCAGCGCATGTCGAGGGCGAGCTCCGCAAGCGGCTCCACCCCCTCGACCGTGGCCGGAAGAAATGAGTATAAAGGGTTAGCCCTTTCCTCGTTACTCACTCTGCTTCCCCTTACGTGCAGTCTGTGGATGAGGTCGGATATTTCCTGCCGTCATTGACCCCAAAATGGGCCCCAGGGCCGCTATTCCCGCAGTCCTTCGGCGGGAATCCACTTTCAGTCTCATGGACGCCCGGCTACTGCCTCGGGCATGACGGCAAAAGGACCCTTTTTGGTGTCTTCCGGCAAGTATTTTTAATTCAGAGCTCACTCTGCGCCACGCCCTCCCGCCTTCAGCTTCCGGTAGTGCAGTATCAGGGCGTTCGTCGAACCGTCGTGCCTGAGCCGGGGCTCGCCGGCGGCCTGAAGTTCGGGAACGATCTTTTTTGCGAGGACCTTCCCCAGTTCCACTCCCCACTGGTCGAACGAATCGACCTGCCAGACCGTCCCCTGAGTGAAGACACTGTGTTCGTAAAGGGCGACGAGCTTACCCAGTGCCTCAGGGGTCAGACTTTCCATCAGAATCGTATTGGACGGCCGGTTTCCTTCGCAAGCGCGGTGTGGAACCAGTTCATCCGGAGTCCCCTCGTCCTTCACCTCCTCCTCCGTCTTGCCGAATGCCAGGGCCTCGGCCTGCGCAAAGACGTTCGCCATCAGGAGATCGTGGTGGTCGCCCATGGGGTTTAAAGGCCTGCAGAAGCCGATGAAATCGCAGGGTACCAGCTTTGTTCCCTGATGGATGAGCTGGTAGAAGGAATGCTGGCCGTTCGTACCCGGCTCGCCCCAGAAGACTGGGCCCGTCTGGTAGTTTACCCGTCCGCCGCCCAGAGTAACATGCTTTCCGTTGCTCTCCATCGTCAGCTGCTGGAGGTATGCGGGGAAACGTTTGAGATACTGGTCGTAAGGGAGCACGGCCACCGTCTGGGCGCCGAAGAAGTTATTGTACCAGACCGACAGAAGTCCCATAAGCACGGGCAGGTTCCTTTCCAAAGGCGCCTTCCGGAAATGTTCATCCATGGCGCGGAAACCTGCCAGCATCGAACGGAAGTTCTCCGGCCCGATCGCGATCATCGTCGAAAGGCCGATGGCCGAATCCATCGAATACCGGCCGCCCACCCAGTCCCAGAAACCGAACATATGCGAAGTGTCGATGCCGAACTTCTTCACCTCTTCGGCATTGGTGGATACCGCAACGAAGTGCCGCGCGACCGCCCTCTCGTCTCCCAGAGAACGGAGCGACCACTGCCGGGCGGTGCGGGCATTGGTCATGGTCTCCAGGGTAGTGAAGGTCTTCGACGAAACTATGAACAGAGTTTCAGCGGCGTCGAGTTCCCGGGTCGCCTCGGCGAAGTCCGTTCCGTCCACGTTGGAGATGAAGCGGAAGGTCATGTCGCGCATACTGTAATGGCGGAGGGCTTCGTAGGCCATTACGGGGCCCAGGTCGGAGCCTCCGATGCCGATATTGATCACGTTCCGGATGCGCTTTCCCGTATGCCCCTTCCATTCGCCGCTGCGAACGCTGTTTGAAAAATCCGCCATGCGGTCGAGGACCGCATGGACATCCGGCACCACATTTTCACCGTCAACAAGGATCGTCTCGTCGCGCGGGGCACGCAGCGCGGTATGGAGGGCGGCCCGTTTCTCGGTAAGGTTGATCTTGTCGCCCCGGAACATCGCTTCAATGCGTTCTGCCAGTTTGCACTCCCCGGCCAGCTTCACAAGAAGCCGCATGGTTTCCTCCGTGACGCGGTTCTTGGAATAATCGAAATAAATCCCGCCCGCCTCCGCCACAAAGCGTTCGCCTCGCGGCGGGTTATCAGCAAATAGCTGCCTCAGGTGCACGTCCCTGATCTCCCGGTGATGTGCTTCAAGTTCCTGCCAGGCGGGAAGATTCGTAAGTGGTCGTCTGTCTCCGGGTACGGTCATGGCGCCTCCCTGCGTTCAGATTTTAAGGCGTACGGGCCCCGGAAGAGGCCCTCGTCCCTTCCGGTTCACATAGTACAGTATATCAAACATTTTCTGATGTCGGCAGTTGAAGAGGCTTTGTCACTTCCCTCCTACGATCAGCCTCATATTTGAAATTCTTATCATCCGGAAGATCTCCCCACCCCTCCGACTTATCTTAAGAGGGGGTGCCAAAGGCGGGGGCGTTATCCAAAGAAGGTCACATCTCTCGGAGCGAGTCTTCGCGCAGAGTCGCTTCGAACTCCCTTTGGCAAAGGGAGGCCTGCAGGGATTTTACAAGTAATTTCGTTGTTATTTTGAGGCTACTGCCGCAGAAAGCGAATGAAACCGGAACTTCACCTGCAATGATGATATCATGGTTATTATGCGGTCCTGCTCATGGGCCGTCACCACATCTGAAGTTAGGAGACCTTTTGACACACGGAAATGAAACCACAAGTCTGACCATGGGAAGCCTGTGGGCGAACATATGGGAGATCTCCTGGCCGATGCTCCTGATCATGGTGTTCTTTTTCCTGGTCGGCTTTACCGATATATATGTGGCCGGCCTGATAAGCTCGCAGGTACAGGCAGCGGTGGGCTTTATCGACCAGCTCTATTTCCTCATCATAATCATCGCCAACGCCATCAGTGTGGGCACGCTGGCCCTGGTGTCGAGAGCGGCGGGATCCGGGGACAAGGAGAGGGCCCTTCTGATCGCCCGCCAGTCGCTTCTTTTCAGCGTGCTGATCGCCCTGGTGATTTCATTGATCGGCCTGTTTTTCTACAGGGAGATCGTCATACTGGCCGGGGTCCCCGCCGATATCAGGGGCATCGCTGAAAAGTTCCTGAGGATATTCGCCCTGGCCCTCGGCCCCAACTATATCCTGATCATCTCCAACGCCGTATTCCGCGCCAGCGGAGAAGTGAAAAAGCCGCTTGTCACCATGTTCATAGTGAGCCTCTGCAACATGGCAGGCGATTTTGTGCTGGTCTTCGGCCTTTCCTTCTTTCCGAAGATGGGATACGCCGGCATCGCGGCCTCAACCGCGGTCTCGGTTACTGCGGGGATGGTCATTAATCTCCTTTTCCTGACCAGGGGATGGTGGAGGGCCTTTTATTCCGGTACCTGGAAGCTTTCTCTCGATCTGATCAAAAGGATCGCCGGGCTCAGCTGGCCAGCGGCGATGCTCCAAGTGGCATGGAACGCCGGCACCATCGTCCTTTACAATATCCTGGGCCGTCTCGGAGCGGAGAGTGTCACGGCGCTTGCCTCGATCACCAGCGGCCTCAGGATAGAGGCGATCATATATCTGCCGGCCTTCGCCCTCAACATGGCCGCCTCGGTCCTGGTGGGCCAGAACCTGGGGGCGGGGAACCCCGACAGGGCGGAAAAGGTCGGCTGGAAAATCGCCCAGGCGGGAATCCTGCTTGTAAGTCTGATGGCCCTCGTCATCTTCATCTGGGCGGGGCATGTCGCGTCTTCGCTCACCAGGAACCCTGCGGTGCTTGAGGAGACCACGATCTACCTGAGGATCAACATGCTCTCCGAGCCCTTCATGGCGCTCAGCGCGATACTGGGCGGCGGCCTTCAGGGGGCGGGTGATACAAAGGGGACGATGTGGGTCATCATAATCGCCATGTGGATCATCAGGCTGCCTCTTGCCTACGTCGTCGCCCTGGTGCTCGATTACGGGGCAACAGGCGTCTGGGTGGTTATGATAACCTCGATGACCGCCCAGGGTCTTCTGATGGCAAGGAGGTTTCACAGGGGGCATTGGAAAACGTTGAAGGTGGATTGATGCCGCCAAATACAAATATTGTCGTCATGTCCGAAATTCTCAGACGGGCCGGCCAATCTGCCTGCAAACCCGGATTCCCGATGCGGGTCTCCGCTTAGGGTCGCTACGACTTCGCTGAGAGTCGCTTCGACCCGATTACTGCCTCGGGAACGACAAACTTGAAAAGCAGATCTCTTATGAAACGTTATGGTAAATGCCACGTAAGACTGAGGGCCTTAGGGGCTATGCGGAGTTCAGGATATGGACTTTTTCAGCATGTTCGCCTCTCTTTGAGCCTGATCAGGATAGAATATGGGTATGTTGAGACTGTTTAATTCACTGGGGAAGAAGATGGAAGAGTTCCATCCCATCGACAAAAAAGAGGTCGTGAATATCTTTACCTGCGGACCTTCGGTCTATCAGAGGGTCCATATAGGCAATTTCAGGACGTTCCTCTTCGAGGACGTCCTCGTGCGGTACCTGGAATATTCCGGTTACAGGGTGCAAAGAGGGATGACCATTACGGACGTCGAGGACAAGGCGATCGAAGAAGCTGCAAAGAAGAGGAACGGGCTGTACCGGCTGGCCGAGGAAAACATAAGGAGGTTCCTCAGAGACGCTAAACTGCTACGCATAAAGGTCCCGGACTTCCTTCCCCGGGCGTCGGAAAGCGTGGAAGAGGCGGTGGACCTGATAGAGTCGCTCCTCCGAAAGAAGGTGGCCTATTGGCATGAAGACAACGTATACTTCGATCCACTGAAGTTCCCCGGCTTCGGGAAACTCTACGGCCTGGACATGTCAAGGTGGCCTTCAAAAAAGAGGAGGTTTCACAAAGACACCTATCCGGGAATGAGATGGAACCTCGGGGACTTTATTCTATGGCACGGATACAAAGACGGCGAGAAATATTACTGGGACACGAAGATAGGCCGGGGGAGACCAGCCTGGAACATCCAGGACCCCGCGATGGTCAGCCGGTACTTCGACGAACCTCTGTCCGCCTACTGCGGCGGTATCGACAATCTGGTGAGACATCATGACTATACATGCGCCGTCCTTGAGTCGGTGAGGCCGTACCCGGCCGCGAAGTTCTGGCTCCATTGCCGGCATCTCCTCGTGGAAGGCAAAAAGATGTCGAAGAGCAAGGGAAACATCCACTATACGGACACACTTCTGAAGAAAGGTTACAATGCAGAGGAAGTCAGGTTCTTCCTCATCTACGGCCGCTACCGAAGGCGGCTCAACTTCTCGGACACTGCTCTGAAATCGGCAGCAGGGAAACTGGGCCGGTTCAGAAAATACGTTAAGGAGATAAAGGCAAGGGCCGTCGCCGGGAGGACCGTCCCCTGCGATGTCTCACGACGGCTACATTCGGTCTTCATCGAAAAGATGGACGAAGACCTCGACGTAAAATCGGCCTTCGATGCGATGCAGGACGTGCTTTGCCGGGTAAAGGCGGAAGAATTGAAACCCGGCGAAGCCGTGCATGTTCTGAAGACACTGCGGGAAATAGACAAGGTCCTGCAGGTCGTCTTTTAGCCGTCAAACCATGCAAGGGCAGAAAGGGTGTCCAAAAATGTCGCGATCAGACCAAAATAAGTGGTCGCGATGCTCCTGAATTTGCAGTGTCACTTACCGCCAAATTCTTTTTCGACCCTTTCCTTTATCTGTTTTACTGTATGTCCCTGCTTATACAACTCGGAAGCCATCAAGGCCTCCCTGAGACAAATATTTCAAGTTGCAGCGTGGCCGTCAACATAGCAGCTAAGAAGACTCTTGTGTCTAAATGCAGGGGACTCTTCACAAAGACAGGCGCAGTAGAGGCTGTCCAGTACCCAGGGGATGTTTTTTGCAGCCTGGTGGGCCTGTCTCAACCAGGAATTAGTAAACGTGTCAGGGTTGAGGGTTTCTCTTGTCTCCCCGTATCTCAGGGACTGGTCGAACCTGCCGCTTGCGTACCTGTCGGCTGCTTCCGCAGTTCCCGCAATCAACAGGACGGCAATTGCCATACCGTACAATACGACATTCAAGCGCCTCATGTTATTACCTCGCTTTCATATGTTTTTATAAAAGTAACTTATTATTGTGAAGAAATATTGAAATTTCAAGCTCTTTTGAAGATGTAAGGCCAAGGGCACATTTTCTTATGGACAGACACGAAGAATAACGCCATAACTATGCAGCTGATATCATGGGTAGGCGAGGGATCGAAGAGTGCCGAATATGGATGGCCGGGGAATAATCAAGAATAAAGACCTGGCCCCTCGGACCTCTCTGTCCGGCGTGCACCCTCCACAAATATGCCGGAGATCGGATCTGTAAAAAGTTTTCACAGCAGCCGGGACGCCCGTTCGGCCACGGAGGATCGCGCCGTCTTGCTCAGATTGAGATAGCAGAAATTCTCCTCGTTGATGAACCTGTCGATAAGATATGCCAGACCGTTTGAGTGCGAATCGAGGAACGGATGGTCCACCTGCTCCAGATCGCCCGTAAAGACGATCTTTGTGCCCTCGCCGCACCTCGTTATGATCGTCTTGATATCAACAGGCCTCAACTGCTGCGCCTCGTCGACGATAAAATAACGCCTCGGCAGAGACCGGCCCCGTATATAAGTCAGGGGTTCGATCTGAATCACGCCCGAATCGATCAGATACTGATAGCTCCTGTACTTTACCGAGATATTGTCCTTGATCAGGCCCCTGGGCGTCCCCACAATAATCTCCAGGTTGTCGAAGATCGGCTGCATCCAGGGGTTCAGTTTCTCTTTTATATCGCCGGGCAGATACCCGATATCTATGCCCCCCAGAGGGACCGTCGGCCGTGCAACGAGGACCTGCTCGTAAAGCGGAGACTTCTTGGTCGTCTGGTGGAGGGCCGCGCTCAGTGCAAGAAGCGTCTTGCCCGTACCCGCCGTGCCCGTGAGGGCCACTATCTCGATTTCAGGCCTGGTCAGGGCATCGATCGCGCATTCCTGCTCCCTGTTTTTCGGAGAGATATTGTCCAGCGACCTGCTGCTTTTTATCTTCGACTCGTTGTCCTTTCCCTGCAGCCTGAAGATGCCGGAGTCTGACTGCATATAGCGTATGGACAGTATTTTCCTTGAAGACTCTTTCCCCTCCAGGACCCGCCCGTGCTCTCTATAGATGGACGTCTTGTCATGCTTGTAATCCTGGGACGAGATCCCGAAGGACTCGGCTTTGATCCTGACCGCCGTGTCCTTCGACACAACCGCCACACCGCCGTTCTTATTCTTCCCGGCAAACTTCGCGGCGACCGATATGATCCTGTTGTCGGGCGAGTCCTTCAGTAACAGCGTTGACCGTTCATCGGTCTCTATCCGCAGCGTCCCCCCCTTGCCGTTGGGAATCATCACCCCTTTCGACAGATCGCCCTTGCCGCCGCTGCCGTTCTTGCAGAGCGACCCCAGGAACTTCAGTGCCTGCCGGGCCGAGTAGGGTATCTCGCCGTGCCCCTTTTTCAGTTCGTCGAGCTCCTCGATCACCGAGATGGGGATCAGAATGTCATTGTCTTCGAACTTGAAGACAGATTTTGGATCGTGGATGAGGACGTTTGTGTCAAGGACGTAGATCTTTTTCATGTCTCGCCTGTCTCCTTCCCGAAAATATGCGGACGTACTGTCCCATGAGAAAGTTCATAGATGCCCTCCTCGATATTTTTTGAACACCGGAGACGTGAACTGGTAAACCGGAAGGGGAAAAAGGGAAAAAATCCTGGCAGGTATATCTACCCTGTAGCGAACAGCCTGTCCTGGCCGTCCGTCTGCATTATGCATGAAAAAACACAACCATTACACGTATTATTACAATTAAAATATTTTTTTACAATAAGGGACGGGAGTCTGCAAGGAACAAGACCTGCCGGCCCTCCCAGCGAACAGGGTTATGCTACTGGGAATATCTGCCTTTTGGCAGAGGGTTTTTGAACGCATCCGGAAGAACAAATTTCACACTGTCTTCGACTCTGCCTTTTTTCACGGTCACCTCAAGTTTCCACTTTCCCTTTTTCTTCAGATGAAGTCCCGAAACAATGTAGAGTCCGTTGCCCCTGTCCTTTATCGTCGGGGTCAACTTGGAGCTCTTGCCGCTGGTGAGATCCGTGAGGACAAAACTTAGCTCCGCGCCCTTAACGTCCTCGTCGCGGGCATTATGGACTACGATGCCGATGACGTTCTTCCCGATGTTGTACTCTTCGTCATTGGGAAGGATTTCCACACTGTACGCCGCATGATCCGTAATATCGAAGAGTGTCTTCTGAAAATGCTTTGTGAAGACCGCCTTGGCGCCGTTTGCAAATCCTCCTTGCTGATGAGCATCGCACGGGAAATTGCCCGCAGCCAGGGCCACTATCATGACGACTGCGGCCATTCCGCAGGATATGGAAACCTTCATTTTTCTCCCTCCTCACTTCTTTGTTGTTAAGTGTAGTCCAAAACGTAAAAGGAAGCCAGAGGGCAAGGGTAAAGATTGTAAGTGGGATCGCGGACGTTGCTTCTAATCGTTTGTCTTCTCCCCGCTTGATTGTTAAAAGGCGGGCCGGTAAACCCGCCATGTTTTCTGCCTTTTTGGAGTCTTCTATTCTTTTACTACGTTGACAGCCTTTGGTCCCTTTGGGCCCTGTTCGACATCGAACGTCACCTGATCACCTTCAGCAAGCGACTTGAAGCCGCTTCCCACGATAGAGGTATGATGGACAAAAACATCGGTTCCATCTTCGGCTGTAATAAATCCGAATCCCTTTGAGTCATTGAACCACTTTACTGTTCCCTTCATAGTACTGTTGTTCTCCTTGCGATATGAAATAAACAAAAACAGGACAAAATGCCCCGTGGTCACCGCTTAAAAAGCGACACTTTGTTAATAGCACTAATAAGCGAGAAAAGCAACATTATTATTCTATTATGCGGCAAAGAAAGTGGATAAAGCTTGCTTTTTCCGGCATTCTCTCATTTTTCTGGCGCGGATAGTGAAGCAGCAAGACACTTTTAAGTAGACGTAAAGCGCCTGTCATAGTATGATGTGATAAAAAGGGATGTCTGTTTTAGCTGAAAATGAATATCTTTAAAATTCCTTTCAAAAAGGAGGTTTTATGGGATCATTCAGAGATAAAACAGAACGTTTTCTTGTTATTGACCATAGTGAAAATTATTCTTTTATTGCCTGCCAGAGTGATGAGGAAGTCGGGTTCTTTGTTAAATCCAGGAAATTGGAGCCGGATTATTTTTGGGTCCTGAATCTTGCCGATTGCACCATAGTAGAAGAACGTCTTCTTTTCGGACAGGACCATCAATTTGAAAAATTCGCACAGGGGAAATAGCTGATCTTAATAAGCCGGGATGGAACATAAGAATTGAACTCGTTGAGGTGGGACCGACGCGCCTCACAACCACAGCGTCGTCAAGATCCATTCCCGCCGAGTCTCGTCAGTCGACTCAGTCATGACCGCCCTTCGCCTCTCCTTCACTTCACTGGCATCTCATCTGAATCCATGGATAATATGGGTAGGAGCTATCGGGGGTTATGGGAGAAAGCCGAATGGGTGCAGGCAGCGAAGAATAGCCGAACGGAATGCCGGCCATTGGCCAAAAGACGCAACGATCGAGAGTAGCTACTGCCCGTGACATCGAATTATTCACTGAGATCAGCGGAGATCGGAATCCCTTGCACTATGATGAGGAAGCGGCCAGGAACACGCGCTTCGGCGGCATAGTAGTGCAAGGCGGTATAACCAGCGCAATACTTAATGCCGTCGTAGCTGAAGATCTCCCCGGCCCGGGGACAGTGTTTCTGCATGTCGACTGGAGTTTCAAGGCACCGGTGCGGCCGGGAGATACGATCAGCGGTGAAGTAAAGGTCGCCGCTGTGCGCGAGGATAAAGCCGTTGTCGAGCTGGAGACTCGCGTCTTACTACCCGACGACACTATTGTCCTGGAAGGCACCGCGGTCTGCCATACAATGCCCGTTAGAAAAAATAAGCTTTTGGTCGTGCAACCGCGATGCTTCCCCTGCGGCTCGCAGTTTCTGACGATTCCAGGCAAGGGTTAAATGTTGCTGCACTCGGGCAGATCTTGAAATCCTCCTGAAACCTGATAAGCTTGTCTTACCTGAGACGGTTTCGACGTGCGCGCCTGAGGGCCGACCGAAGAGAAAACAATGGAAAAATCGCGAACCACTGCCGATTCCGGCCCGAACGGAGAATGGCGTCCTGCAGTTAACCCGTGGCTTATCGCGGTCTCCGTGATGCTTGCCACCTTCATGGAGGTGCTGGACACCACGATCGTGACAGTTGCAGTCCCTCATATCGCAGGCAGCCTCTCGGCGAGCAATGACGAGGCCACATGGGTACTGACGAGCTACCTGGTCTCAAACGCCATTGTCCTGCCCGCCAGCGGCTGGCTTGCGGTCTATTTCGGCAGAAGGCGATTTCTCATCGCCTGTATCGTTATCTTCACACTTACTTCGATAGTAAGCGGGGCGGCGATCAGCCTGGAAATGCTCGTTATAGCGCGCGTCTTCCAGGGGGCCGGAGGCGGCGCCCTGCAGCCCATCTCCCAGGCCATACTGCTTGAAAGTTTTCCCCGCGAAAGAAGGGGGATGGCCATGGCTGCCTTTGCCGTGGGAGTGGTCGTCGCTCCCATACTGGGGCCGACACTCGGAGGGTGGCTTACCGACAATTATTCTTGGCGGTGGGCATTCTATATCAATGTTCCGGTGGGGGTGCTGGCGGTGCTGATGATAGGGACTTTTGTCGAGGACCCTCCCTACCTGCGCGGGTCCGTGCCGGGAAAGATCGACTGGTTCGGCTTCTTCCTGATGGCTGTCGCCCTGGGGTCGCTCCAGATCATCCTTGACAAGGGGCAGCAGGACGACTGGTTCGCGGCTGCCTGGATCAGGTGGTTCGCCTTCGCCAGCGGGACCTCGCTGATCGTATTCATTATCTGGGAGCTGAAGACCCGGGATCCCGTCGTCAGGCTGAGGGTTTTCCGGGACAGAAACTTCGCCGTCGGAACCTTTCTGTTTGCTCTGGTGGGAGTAGTGCTCTATAGCGCAATCACCCTTATACCCCTTTTTCTGCAGCCCCTGATGGGGTACTCGGCGCTGCAGAGCGGCCTGGCGGTGAGTCCTCGTGGGGTGGGAGCCCTTCTGGCCATGCCTCTGGTCGGTTATCTGACGGACAAGATCGATTTCAGGAAGCTCATCGGGACAGGTTTCTTCCTGGTGGCCGTTTCCCTCTGGATCATCAGCGACCTCAGCCTTGAGACACCAATAGTGAATATCGCCTGGCCGTCTGTCATGACCGGGGTGGGACTTTCGATGCTCTTCGTCCCCCTGACGACAGTTGCCATGGGCAACCTGGCGCAGAAGGATATCGGAAACGCAAGTGGTGTATTTAATCTCATGCGAAACATCGGGGGCAGCTTCGGCGTCTCTCTTCTGACGACATATCTGGTCCGCCATACCCAGGCGAACCAGACGACGCTCGTTTCACGCCTTACTCCGTGGGATGTTCCCTACCAGCAGAAGCTCGGAGAAGTGCAGAACTACCTCGCCGCCCGCATAGCGCCGACTGAGGCGGCTCGTCATGCACAAGGTTTTATATACGACTCCCTTTTGAAGCAGTCGCAGCTTCTGGCCTTTGTTGAAACATTCAGGACTATCGCCGTCCTTTCCCTGATCTGTATCGGCGTGGCACTCTTCCTCCGGAGGGTGCGGCAACGCCGGCCCTTAGCCCCGCACTAACCCAATCTGCGCGTCGTCTGATTGACCTGAGCAGGTTCACGGTCCGCTCCACCAAACCAGATCTGCGTCTCGAGCTCAGCGACCGGGTCGAGGTCGCCGTCGTGATAGGCTTTCTCTAGTGCAGAAGCTTGGACAGGCTCCGGGACATCAAGCGTGAGACCGGTTGGAGTTGAACCAACCATAATGAGTGCGGCTACAGGCACTCTTGTCCTGGAAGGCACTGCGGGTCTGCTATACAGTGCCTGTTAGAAAGAAATAAGCTCTTGGTCGCGCAACCGCGATGCTTCCCCTGCGACTCGAAGTAATAAGGTCAGGCCTGAGACGATACGCAGTAAATAGAGCCTCCGGGAATTCCGAAGAACAAACTTACTCACAGTAATCGATACGTCATAGGATCTCCACAAATTTGTTGGTTCCTTCCTGTAACAAACACTTGTAACAGACGATGGGCGACTAGAGATTACAATCGTAAATCGACAGTAACGCCCCGGCATTTTCTTGTTACAGCCTCGCTGAATCTCCTGTTATAGACGAACATCACATCGTATGGTATCTTGACGTTATAGGGGGTTATAGCTCGCCACCTTGTCAACCGATGCATAAACAAAAGGAGGGGCAATCGTGAAGGGGAAAAAGACAATTCTTGGGGTAGTCATGTTTTTTGCAATCCTTACTGGTAGTGCCTGGGCCGGCATGGCGGTGCCGGTATCCCCCGGAGGAGGGACGGAGCTGACGGCTCAGAGCTGTCCGACCTTCAGCTGGTCGGCCTCGGAAGGAGCGCAGTCGTACAGGGTGGAGGTCTACGAGCAGGTGACGAGTGACATCATAGACCGGGACAGCATGAGAGGGATTGGCAATCCAGTGATTGCAAGGGAGATATCTGCTCCTGCTCTTTCGTGGACACCCTCATCAGGGGAATGCCTCAGCCGGGGGATGAGATATGTATGGTATGTAGAGGGAGTGGACGCAAAGAGAAAGGGGCAATGGTCGGAGGGCCAGGGTTTTCAGGTGGAAGCTGCAGCCCTGAGCGTTGAGCAGAAGGAGGCGGTACAGGAGGTTGTCAGGGATTACGTGACAGGCGACCTATTAGATGCGACAAGCAAGGCGGCTGGTTCAGACACGACTGGCGAGACCTCAGAGCAGGCGGGAACGGCCAGCGCCATCACGCCGCAGTCGATAGAGGAAGGTACTTATAACACTGCCTTTGGCACTAATGCGGCACATGACATGATAGGGGCAGGAACCTTTTCTACCGGGACCCAGGGCCACGTCTTCATTGGCGCAGATGCAGGTTATTCCACCGTCGCCGGCACTGGTGGCACCATCGGCAACAGCTTCTTTGGTTATAGGGCGGGCTATCTGAACACGACAGGTGGTTACAATAGCTTCATTGGACACGGCGCCGGCCGATACAACACCACGGGTTATAATAACAGCTTTCTTGGATATATGGCTGGCTACCGTAACACTGTAGGTTTTGACAATACCTTCATCGGTCATAGAGCCGGCTACTCAAATATCAATGGTAGCTTTAACAGTTTTGTTGGCTATCAGGCTGGCTACAGAAATGCTCAGAGTCCCGAAGGTTTTCCTAGTTCCTATAACAGCTTTGTTGGCTATCAGGCTGGCTATTCCAACATCTATGGGGATCACAATAGCTTTTTTGGTTACAGAGCTGGCTACTCTAACTCCACTACCGACTATAACAGCTTTTTTGGTCATGAAGCCGGCTATAATAACAGCGGCGAGCGCAACAGCTTCTTTGGTACCTTAGCCGGCCATGCCAACAACGATGGCGATAGCAATAGTTTCTTTGGCGCTTGGTCCGGCATGCAGAACACCACGGGTTCTGGCAATAGTTTTTTTGGCTATCTGGCCGGCTATGCCAATACGGAGGGGCATGGGAACGTTTTCCTTGGAGTTAAGGCAGGCTATCATGAAACGGGGTCGGACAAACTCTACATAGATAACTGCTATACCGGGGGATCTTCTTGTACGCAGCCCTTTATAAAGGGTGATTTTGCTGCCCGCACACTCCAGATCGACGGCAGCCTCACCATCGTCACCATGGATACACCTTCCGACATTCGCTACAAGAAAGATATACATCCCCTTAAGTCGTCTCTTGAGAAGGTACTTGAACTCAGAGGGGTGGCCTATGAGTGGGACAAAGATAAGGTCCATGGGGCCGGCTTCAAGGAAGGTAGGCAGATAGGGTTGATTGCGCAGGAAGTGGAGAAGGTGCTCCCGGAACTGGTGCATACAGATAGCGATGGCTATAAGACGCTTTCCTACGACAAACTCGGCCCTGTGCTTATCGAGGCGGTGAAGGAGCAGCAAAAGGAGATTACATATGAGAAAAGGGAGATCGCGGAGAAAGACGCCCGGATCGAGAGACTTGAAAAGGCGCTTCAGAAACAAAAGAAATCCTTAGAAACACAACAGGCGATGATAACGGCAATGATGGCACGACTGGCGGCCATGGAACATCCTGCAAAGACGTTAGCACTTAAATAAGGATCAACTTGTCAGAAGGGGCGACGAGACTAAGTGTCTTTCCGCCCCATTTTCGTGTCGGTTATTATCAAGACTCCTCAGTGTTGCAAGTAATCGAAACGCGTTTATTTGTCGGTGGACTTATGATCACCAGCACCGCAGAATCGTCGTCTTCAGCGTCACGGAACCATGTTTGGTACAGGATATAACCTGCGCGGTCGAGGAAAGGAACCTTCTTCTTATCGAATCATGGTCGAAACAAACGTCACCGGAGCGGTCGGGCCGGCACGAGGAGACGGACTGGCACTGTAATGACCCAGCCGACATGATTGCGTCTTTCAGGACAAAGTCTTGCGGAGTTGCGTAGGTCCATAACTACGGAGTATCAGTCAAACATCGCATCTGTGATTTATTGGCGACAAAAAAGTCCATGGCGAGAAACCTGGCCTTCGGCGTCGAGCTGATTGTCAGCGAAAACGGGGCACCCGTGCCTGACGTTACTGATCCAGGTACACGAGGAGGCACAGGCCAGATAACGCTCTATCCGTGCGAGATTTATACAGCCGCGGGATATGTTAAAATGTGGTTGTTCCTGTGAATAACAAGGCTGAAGAGATGCGGATCAGATACCTTTACAGGGACCTGATCCCGGGAAGAAGATAAGGCTTCCCCTCGAAGGGGCCGTGAAGATCGTCGGTCCTGACTGCGCATATCACCTCTACGAGGGAAAAAGGACACGGAAAACAACAGATCATGCCTGAAGAAAAATCAAAATTAGTATACTCCACTGACAAGGCTATTCCCCGGAAGAAAAGGGCGACTGAAGATAGCGTCAAACCAGCGGCGGCCCCTTCCCGGCAGAAGGTGATCGTCCGGCTCGACCGGAAAGGGAGGGGCGGGAAGTCGGTCACGGTGATTGAGGGCCTCTCGCTGCCGATAAAGGACGTGGAGACGCTGCTCAAGAGATTGAAAGCCGGCCTGGGTACCGGGGGCACGGTCAAGGACTCATCTCTTGAAATCCAGGGCGATCACTGTAGTGCGGCCATGACAGTACTGGCAAAGATGGGCTACAGGCCGAAACGCTCGGGAGGTTGAACTCACGCCTCGATCAGGCGCCTCTTTTTTGCCGTCAGTCATTCCTGTCGATTTTGCACAGAGATACGTTGGAGACCCGATGCAGTCAGGTAAATATTATCACGCTTAAACGGTGCCGTCATCCGGAAAATGATCTTTAGGCCAAACCACCAGCGCCTCTTGCGAAGTTGCTTTAAGGACCGAACAGAAGTCATCGCACCCTCACAAACTCGCCGCCTGTTGACGAGCTGCTTTTAAGGTGATATAAGGAATTAACGAAGCGATCACGCAACTCAGTTAAAGTTATATTTCTACGGACGCGAAACCGGCGCAGTTTTTGGCAATGGTGAGCCGGGATGTCAGTTCTCGCACGGATTTGTTTTTAACAGGGAGGATTGTCATGGCTGATAAGAAAATAATAGCAGTAGCGGGCGCCACAGGTGCCCAGGGCGGCGGCCTGGTCCGCGCGATAACGGCCGACCAGGGCGGTCCTTTTACGGTGCGGGCCCTCACCCGCAATCCCGATTCAGACAAGGCCAAGGCGCTCGCCGCCCTGGAGGTCGAGATCGTGCAGGCGGACGAGGATGACCCGGCCAGTCTGCTGAGAGCATTTCAGGGCGTGTATGGTGCCTACTGTGTCACCTTCTTCTGGGAGCACATGGACCCGGAGAGGGAACTCGCTGAAGCACGCAACCTTGCGCAGGCGGCGAAGGAGGCAAAAGTCGCCCACGTTATCTGGTCCACACTCGAGGATACGCGCAAACTGGTGCCCCTCGGCGATAACCGCATGCCCACACTCAAGGGCAAGTACAAGGTCCCGCACTTCGACGCAAAGGGTGAGGCAGACGGGGTCTTCACTGAGCTTGGCGTACCTGCGACTTTTCTCCGCGCGTCTTTTTACTGGGACAACTTCATTAACTCAGGCATGGGACCGAAGAGGGGACCGGACGGTAGTCTGGCCATTACCCTCCCGATGGGTAGCGCACGGCTTGCGGGCATAGCGGCCGACGACATCGGCAAGTGCGCATACGGCATCTTCAGGAAGGGGAAGGATCTGATTGGAAAGACCATCGGGATCGCCGGTGAGCACCTCACCTGCACTCAGATGGCTGAGGCGTTCAGCAAGGCACTCGGCCAGCCCGTGCGTTACAATGAGATCACGCAGGAAGAATATCGTAATTTAGGCTTCCCAGGTGCAGACGATCTGGGCAACATGTTTCAGATCTATCGTGATTTCGAAAAGGAAATTTGCGGCGCGCGCAATCCGGATGTGACACGTTCGCTAAATCCGGAGTTGAAAACGTTTGACCGGTGGCTTGCCGAAAACAAAGACAGGATCTCTATAGAGTAGCCTGGGGCGCCCGCGATGAGATAAAGCGCCTTCAACCATTTGGCACTGGGGAGACGGTTCAGGGGCAGGCCCTGTTCCTTGCGCACAGAGTGTGTTTTGATCGGACGTCTCTGCCGGCCGGATCTTCTTCACCGGGAGCACCGATCAATCTCATGTCCGTATAATTACCGCCTTATCATGATTTCCCCCGCTGCGATGGATTGAGACAGGACAAAGTTGATAAACTAACTCGATAGCGAGTTAAAGAGGCCGGCTTGAGCCCGGGATACTTCTGAGAATACTTAAAAGGCCCGCAGCAGTGAGCAAAAACAGCGACAGCGGTCAGACTCCTCGATTTATGAAAAACACCTCGAATTACATTAAGCTTCTTGCCGGGATTACAGCAATAAGCTTCTCGCCCCTGGCCGTAAAGCTTGTGACCTTCACCTCCACCGTCAGCGCTTTTTACCGCGCCTTTTACGCCGCTTTATTTTTTCTGATAATCTCGCTTTTCAGATACAGAAGGGAAAAAGGTCCGGGGCATTACAGGTGGCTTCCGCCTTCTCTGGCGGCAGGAGTGTTTCTGGGTATCGACCTGACGGTCTGGCATAAGACCATCATATTCCTGGGAGCTGGACCTGCAACTTTCCTCGGAAATTCCCAGGTCATCTTTGTCACCCTCTTTGCCGCCTTCATATTCAGGGAGAAGATGCCGGCAGTCTATTACATGGCGGTAGCCATGGTGCTGACGGGACTCTATCTCCTGACACCCGCCGCACCACTGTCGGCAGGCCGGATGAAAGGATATGTAATGGGCCTTACTGTGGGCTTCACATACGCCGGCATGCTCATCAGCCTGAGATATGCCAAGACGCTTTCAGCGGGGGAGTACCCTGAACTGCTCTCGCTGGGCGCAATATTCTCTGCGGCGGCCTCGGTGATTGCTCTCTATGCAGCTGCCGTCGAACATTCCGCACTCCTGCTATGGGACGGCAGAAGTCACGCGATCATGATGGCGACCGCGTTTATGTGCCAGACCCTCGGCTGGTATCTCATCACAAAAAGCATTACGGAAATCCCGGCCCACGAGGGAAGCCTGCTGTTGTTGCTTCAGCCTCTCCTTGCTACGTTATGGGGATGTATATTCTTTCTCGAACCGCTCGGTCTGCTGCAGGTCCTGGGCATCGTCCTTACACTCGCCGGCATAACGGCCTATCAGTTGAGATATGCCGCAAAGACATCCGGCCCGAGGCTCGGATTCGAGGAGTGACTGCTGAACTTTCCGGAAAAAAGACAACTATCAGGGATGCCGGTTCTCAGCGTGCTTTGCTCGGGGCATTGTTGTACGGGCTCAAGGAAGAAGATGATCCTTCTTCTTTTTACGTCGGACAAGGTGAGTCCTGTCTTTGCGGCTTATTTGAGATTCGTATCCGTCCGGTATAATGTTCTATCCCTTCAGTTCGACAATTATTACATCAGTATCGGTATCTCCAATGTTTTCTCCAACGTGTTGATGCGCTTTCATCCAGACAACACTCCCGGCTTTGACGTCAACCTCGTGCTTTCTACCATCAGGAAATGTCAACCGTCGTCTGAACGAGGACTCCGCATACAACACGTAGTCAGGGTGATAGTGTTGTAAAGTTATGTCTCCTGGCTTATCGTGATACCTGAGCACCCTGACACGCTCGTTTTCCAGGACAACCGAATACTTGTCCCCATCGGTTAAAACAGGGTCCTGTGTATTAGACTCAAGTGCCATTTATCTCCTCCTTGTTTGTGCTGGAGCTTGCTCACCGTATTTCTCACCCTGCTCCCTAACCCAGTTTCTTGGTTCCGGGCTCACCCTTCCGCGGAATGGCGTCCTTTAACCAACCATAGCCCTCCTCGTTGGAGGTGTCAACATGTTTTTCATGAAGAGGATGTTTGACTTAAATTCCACTTGTAATCCGCGCAATCGTATCACGAGATAGTTGTGAGGGGTTCAGGAAGTACCCTTATCTCCAGACCTGCACATTAACAAAACTGCATCCGCCGGGGTTCGAGGCCGTAAACCTGCTGTCAGAGGAGGTTCGGCTGGAATGCCGGTTATGATTCCTGGTCACCAAGGACGCGTTCTATCCGTCGGTCAGGTACCAGCCACATGAATGCGACAAATACATAGATTACACCTGCGATCCACGGTTCAAGAGGAGCTATTAAGATTGCTGCGGCGTAAAGAAGAGGGGACAGCTTTCCCTTAATGTCGCGACCCACCGCCCTTGCGAGTAACGAGTCAACTCCCTGGCTTGAGATAATAGTACGCTGCAGTATCCAGTATGCAATAGCAGCCATTAACAAAACAATGCCATAAAGTGAGACCGGCGCAGAGGCAAAATTATTTTCTCCCATCCAACCCGTGACAAACGGGAAAAGGGATAACCAGAAGAGCAGGTGCAGGTTTGCCCATAAAATGCCCCCTGTCACACGTTGCGTGGCATGCAGCATGTGGTGGTGGTTGTTCCAGTAGATGCCCAAATACACAAAACTCAATACGTAACTCAATAGCACCGGCATCAGCGAACCTAAGGCCCTGAAGTCTGCGCTATGCGGCACCTTCATCTCCAATACCATGATGGTGATGATTATGGCCAGAAAGCCATCGCTAAATGATTCTAATCTGTTCTTCCTCATGACCCATCCCGCAAGACATCTACAAATAGCAGTTCGGCATCGCCACCACTGAAGATATGTATATCCATCGGTCCCACGACCTAGGCTGCTCCTAAGACTTCGGTATGGTTGCCGTTTACCTCCACCGGGTTTCCTTCGAGTACGTATATATAAGCTCCCCGACCTTCTTTCAATGAATGCCCGATACTATGGGCTCTTTGGAGAAAGCAGGAATACACCGCGGCATCGGAATGAATGGGAAGCGTATCCCGATACTCGTTGGAAACGAGGGGAAGAAGCCTGTTAGTCCTGTCATTTTTCTCGACTGCTTTTTGTTCGACTGAAGGAGCAAGCTCCTTCTTTGAGGGCGTGAACCACATCTGGATGAACCGCATAGGCATGTCGGTCCCGTTGTTGATCTCCGAATGCCACATGCCACTGCCCACCGTTGTATGCTGCACCCAACCCTTCTTCAAGACGCTTCCTTTGCCTCGCTGGTCGGCATGGCGAAATTCGCCCTCTGCGCAATAGGTCACGACCTCAATATCATGGTGGGGATGAAGCGGCCAGACTGCGCCGGGCGAAAGTGTATCATCATTAAAGACCCGCAGCATCCCGAATTGCACGTGTTGGGGATCATAATTGTCACCAAAGGAAAAATGCCAGCGGCCGTGAAAGGTGCCATTCACTATTTCTCCCCGGATCTGATAAATACTTTCAGGTTTGCGAATAATTATCGCGGGCTTCGAGGAGGTGTTACCATTTAACATGTGCATGCTCCTTTATTCCTGACACAGATGAGTATCAGGTTAGCTCATACCTCCACTATAGCTCCCTCAAAGAAGCTGTCAACTCTGGTCACCGTTCTCTGCCATTTGGCGGCAATCATGTCGCTGACAGTAACAGTCAAGGGGTTCTTGACAATGTTCTGCCGTGTGATAGAATTTATTGGGGTAAATTTTAATGAAAATCAATGGGAAGGATAGGGCCAATGTCGTAACGGTCTTGGTGACTTAGCCGGCAACGATATAAAGCTCAAATGGCCAGAAAACCTGCCGAGGCACAGGACAGCTGTGGTCTCCAGCCTTGGCTGGCCTTTAAGCACTGTTATAGCCGGCGCCGCAGTTGTCTCGAACTTCGTCGCCGGAGATTGGTCGCCGGAGAAAAGTACAGCAGTTTCATGGGGGCAGACGATCATGGAAAAGACTTTCACGATACTCGGTTTTGCCGGGAGCCTGCGCAAAGGCTCTTACAATAAGGCCCTGTTGGAGAGTCTCGTGGACTGGGCCAAAAGATTGTCACGCCCGTGAAGTCTTGAGCGTGTCCTGATTTCTTTCCTCTTCAGTCCATTTCCTGGAGGTTGCCGAAGGTGGCCACAATCACCTCCGGGAGCGCAGGATGTATATGCATGGCCTTGCCTATCGACCATATGTCCATATCGTTCGCCATGGCGTTGATGACCTCCTGGATAAGCATGGAGGCGTAGGGTCCTATGATATGAAACCCGAGGATCTTACCGTCCCTGTTTACTATAGCCTTCGCGAAACTCTCTTCTTCCATCATCGCCTCGCCCCGGGCGACCTCGGAATATTTTGCCTTGCCCACGAGCAGTTCTTTCGTATCGAACTGTTGCCGCGCCTGTTCTTCAGTCAGACCCACCGATGCAATCTCCGGCCAGGAAAAAACGGCATGGGGGGCGGAGCGGTAGTCCATGGCATTCCTCTTGTCATGCCCCACGTTGTCCCACAGGAGCGACGCCTCCCGGTTGGCTACATGCCGGAACATCTTCTTTCCGATGGCATCTCCGAAGGCCCAGACGTTCTTTTTGCTGGTCTCGAAATATTCATTCACCTTTATATAGCCGCGGTCGTCCGTTTTTATCCCGCTTTTTTCCACCTTGAGCAGGTCGGCGTTCGAAGTCCTGCCGGCGGCGATCATGATCTTTTCCGCCTGGAACCGGGCCGTTTTGCCCGATGACAGGTCCCTGGCCACAATGGTGTACCCTGGAGACTCTCTTTTCACTTCCACAGCCTCCGTCTCAGTGTGGACTTCCATCCATCTCCCCATCTCTTTTCCCAGGAGAGCCGATATCTCCGGCTCTTCGTCCGGCACCAGCCGGCTATTGGCCTGGATGAGAGTCACCTTTGTCCCCATGGCCGAGAAGAAATGAGCATATTCGGCCCCTATGTAACTCGTTGGTGAGGCAGTCCTCCTTGTCGATTCCCTTGACGTCGGGGATGCGGGCGCGCGCGCCGGAGGCGAGGAAGATCTTCCCGCCCCTGATCTGTTCACCGTTTACCTCAAGGACGGAGTCCTTCACGAAGTATCCCGTGCCCTCATAGAAGTCCAGGGTCTCCGAAAACCTGATACCCTCGCGTATATGGTTTTCGCCTTCAGACACCGTGCTTCTCATCCTCTCCATGATCCTGCCGAAATCTACTCCCTTGATCGCCGCGGAAACGCCCAGTTTTCCGGAATCCCTTATCTCGGAAACCCTGTCGCCGGGGTAAATGAGCATCTTCGAGGGTATGCAGCCCAGGTTAAGACAGGTCCCTCCCAGCGGGCCCTTATCCACCAGGGCAACGGAGAGATCATGGGCCAGCGCTTTCTCCACGATCAGCAGCCCTGCGCCCGATCCTACGACGATCACATCATACTCTTTCATAAGAACATCCTCCGCAAGGAAAAGTTGCTCCTTTTTTCATTATGTCAGGAAAAGGGCCAAAAGATAAGAACATGCGGGTTGAAAGCGCCCCTTTTTTCGTCTAATATACGGCCATGAAGGCTTATCTTCTTTACAGCGTCCTGATATTCGCGGCCGTATCATGTTTCCCCACGGCCTCCCCTGCCACACGTCAGTATGCACAAGAGACAGGGTTTCCCTGCAGGAAGTGCCACATCGATGCCGCCGGCGGCGGACCGCTTACCGGGACGGGCGAGCGGTTTCTCTCGGACCTGAAAAAGAAGGGGCTGTACCGGCCTCTTGGTCCGGTGTAGAAGATCCTGAGACTCCTCGCAGGATTTATGCATCTTCTCACGGCCATCGCCTGGTTCGGGACCATACTCTACGTTCATATTCTCCTGAAGCCTTCATATGCCTCCAAGGGGCTTCCCAGGGGAGAACTTCTTCTTGGGTGGGTGTCCATCATGATCATAGCAGTCACCGGGACAATCCTGACGGCAGAGAGAATGCCGTCGCTCAATTCTTTCTTGACTACGCGGTTCGGCATACTGCTCAGCATAAAGATATTTCTTTTCCTCCTCATGGTCACGACAGCGACGCTCGTCACTTTCTTTATCGGCCCGAAGATGAGAGAAAAGATGAGGAAGCAGAAAGGGCTTCCTGCGTCAGGAGAAGAAGAGGATTTCAGTATTGCGGAACTCAACGCCTTCGACGGCAAGGAGGGAAGACCGGCCTATGTTGCATTTAAAGACAATGTTTATGACGTAACAGAAAGCAGGCTCTGGAGGGACAGTTTCCACATGAGAAAACATTCAGCGGGGACCGATCTGACCGGGATGCTGAAGACAGCTCCCCACGACGAAGACAGGGTCCTTGCGATGAAGAGGATCGGCAGACTCAGATCCGAAGATAAGAAGCCGCGACCATTTCATGAGAGACTCTTCTATCTCTTCGCCTACATGAACCTCGCCCTTGTTTTCCTGATCGTCTTCGTGATCGCACTGATGAGATGGGGACAATAGAAGTCTTTCCTTTATCGCGCCAATATGGGCACCTTCAAGAATTGGCCCGCCCGTGATAGAGTTTATGGTATGAAGATCAGGGAGATAAAGGCAAAGGCTGTCCTGTCGAGATCCCAGGTATATGATTACGCCTTAAACCCTTACGTAGGCTGCGGGCACGGCTGCGTTTACTGCTATGCGAAATTCATGAAGAGGTTTACGGGCCACGCCGAGAAGTGGGGGGAATTTGTCGACGTCAAGATAAACGCCCCCGAACTCCTGGCCCGCGAGGTGAAGAAGAAAAAGGTCGGGAGGGTCTGGATAAGCGGCGTCTGCGATCCCTATCAGCCGCTTGAAAAGAAATATGTGATTACCGGAAAGTGTCTCGAGGTACTGGTCGATAACGGCTGGCCTTTCACGGTCCAGACCAAGTCACCCCTCGTCCTGCGGGATATCCGAATACTTAAGGCGGCGGAAGATGCAGAGGTCGGGTTCACCATAACCACGGCCGATGAGAAGATAAGGAGGATCTTTGAGCCCGGCGCGCCCCCTTCGGGCAGGAGGGTGGAGGCACTTGCCGGTCTGCATTCGGAAGGGATCAGCACCTTTGCCATGATCGCACCGGTCCTGCCCGGCGCCGAGGGGCTGGCGGCCGCACTAAAAGGAAAGGTGGACCATGTCCTGATCGACAGGCTGAACTACCATTACGCCGATGCAACATACAGGAAACACGGCATGCAGTGGGCGATGAAAGACAGCTTCTTTTCCGACAAGGCGGAGGAGCTGGGGAAGGCCTTCGAAAAAGAAGGCATCCCCTGCCAGGTACTGTTCTGATTCAGGCGCCCCTCCAGAAGTTTAATCGGACCACCACAAAATTAACCCTGACATTGCATAAAAGACTTGCATTTCAGGTTCGTCATTCCCGAGGTAGTTATCGGGTCGGAGCGACCCTGCGCGGAGACACGCTTCGGGACTCGCATCGAGAATCCAGGCTTACAGACAGATTGGATGCCTGCCTAAGACCTCAGGCATTGCGAAAAAGGGCTTGAGTGAACTTCGGCATTAAGAGTGTTAGCAGACTCAAAAGCCCCTTTGGTCAACCATTTGCCGGCCTTTATTCGAAAACTTTTTGGAACTGTAAGGCTAATAAATAAACGTGGCAGGGTCCCTGAGGGGGTGGCAGCGGTCGCAGAGGCCCTTCGCCTCTTTCTTCCCTATCGACCAGGTGTGCGCCTTGTGGCAGTCAAGGCAGTTCAGCTTCTCCTTCGTCATATGCAGTTTATGCTGGCCCACTTTAAGCTCGGTGCCGTGGCAGTTCTTAAGGCAGTCATCGCTGGTCGGCTGGATCCGGCCGTGGGGATGATGGCAGTCGAAACACCTGAGTTTCGACATCGGTCCTGATGAAGGGTAATGCTTGTGGCAGCCGAGACACCTGTCATTGGATATCATTTTCGGCTGCGCTTCCGTATAACTGTGGCACTTGAGGCAGGAAAGTTCGGCCATGCCCCCTATGCCGTGTATGACCTTGTCCGCGTGACATTCGGCGCATGCCTGCTCGTTGGGTGCGAAGGTATGGAGCTTGCCGCTGTGGCATTTGCTGCATCCTATCTTGAGCATGAACACGTGCCGGGCGTGTCCATAGGACTTGTTCAGGGTAACCGACCCCTGCTCCACGTCAGACAAATGGCACTCCTTGCATGCATGCCACGGGGAGATCCTCCCGTGCTTCTGCTCGGCGGACTTGCCGCCCTTGACCACGTAAGCTACCAGCATCCTGTTCTGTTCGAGGATACTCATCTCGTGACATCGCTGACACGGATAGTCCCTGTGTTTGCTCATCTGCCAGGACCGGTATGCCTCCTGCATCATGTGGCAGGATTTGCAGAAATTCGGGTCGTACCGCGTGTACCGGTAATATCTGTATCCTACGACCGCACCTGCGGCGGTAATGATCAGAAGCAGAAGCACTATCGCCTTCTGGTTTTCCTCCAGCAGGCCGTGAAAAAAAGAAGACAGTCTTTTCTTACCCATTTTTCAAAAGTTTGGCCCTGGCCTCAGCCACCACGGTCCCGTCTCTCTTTTTCATCCTGGCCGAGGCCTCAACCACTCTGCCGACCGGGTTAGTGAGCCCCGCCTCGACGGTGGCGGCCTCCCCTGTCAGGAGCGGACTCTTGAACCTCACCGTGAGCTCGGCCGTTACGGCCTGAAGTCCCTTCGAGAGCATCGCCTTGACCATCGCCTCGTCGAGGACGGTGGCGATGATGCCGCCGTGCACGATATCCCTGAACCCCTGATGTTCCTTCTGCGGCAAAAACTCGGCAGCAGTCCCGCCGTTTTCACTCCTGAAATCCAGCCGCAGGCCCCGGGTATTTTTCTTGCCGCAGGCGAAGCAGTAACCGTCGTCATCCAGTTGCATCCGCTTCTTCATTTGCTGCCCAGGAACGCAAAGAATTTATAAAGGAAGAAAGAAAAGATGAAACCCATGAAGGAACCAAAGGCGGTCATGATGGCCAGTACGACTCCGAACATGACGTATACGATAAAACTTGCAGAAGAAACTCCCAGAGAGAGAAAGGTGTTCAGGTCTCTTGCAATCGCATCCCGCCAGGTACCGTTCATGGTACCCGCGTAAAAGGTGTCCATAAGCAATGTTATCGAAAGGCTCAGGATGCCGCCGATAATCGCCCCGAAGAGCAGGTATCTCTTGGCTCTTCTCCTGTCTTCCATGAAATTTTATTTGTTCATCATATCGAGAAAATCCTGGTTGCTCTTGGTGCCGGTCAGCTTCCCGAGAAGGAATTCCATGCTCTCCACCGTGCTCAGCGGATTGAGTACCTTCCTCAGTATCCACATCCTGTTCAACACGTCCCTGTCCACCAGGAGCTCTTCCTTCCTTGTCCCGGATGCGTTTATGTCGATAGTGGGGAATATCCTCTTGTCCACCAGCTTCCTGTCGAGGTGGAGCTCCATGTTGCCGGTCCCCTTGAATTCCTCGAAGATGACGTCATCCATCCTGCTTCCGGTATCCACCAGGGCCGTCGCCAGGATAGTAAGGCTTCCCCCGGTTTCGATATTTCTTGCCGCGCCGAAAAATCTCTTGGGCTTCTGGAGGGCGTTTGAATCGAGACCTCCGGAGAGTACCTTGCCGCTGGCGGGCATGATCGCGTTATATGCCCTCGCAAGACGGGTGATGCTGTCGAGGAGTATCACCACGTTCTTCTTGCTCTCCACCAGCCTCTTTGCCCGCTCGATCACCATCTCCGAAACCTGGCAGTGCCTCTGCGGGGGCTCGTCAAAGGTGGAGCTTATAATCTCCGCGGTATTGACCTGTCGCTTCCAGTCGGTGACCTCTTCAGGACGTTCATCGATGAGGAGGATGATGAGGTGTATGTCCCGATGGTTTTTCCTTATCGCCTTGGCGATGGACTGGAGGAGCATCGTCTTTCCCGTGCGCGGCGCCGCAACTATCATACCCCTCTGCCCCATGCCTATGGGGGTGATGAGTTCCATTACCCTAGTGGAATAATCGATCGATTCGTATTCGAGCTTGATCCTCTCGGTGGGATAATAAGGGATAAGGTTATCGAAAAGGGCCCTCTTGACGTTTCCGTCGGGCGAGCTGTGGTTAATGGCCTCGACCTTGAGAAGGGCGAAATAACGCTCCGTTTCCTTGGGAGGTCTGATCTGCCCGGAAACGAGGTCGCCCGTCCTCAGATTAAACCGCCTGATCTGGGAGGGGGATACATATATATCGTCAGGCCCCGGAAGATAACTGTAATCCGGCGACCTCAGAAATCCGAATCCGTCCGGAAGTATTTCGAGAACACCTGCTGAAAATACATTGCCCGTTTTCTCCGCCTGCGCCTGCAGGATCGCAAAGATAAGGTCCTGCTTTCTCAGGCCTGCCGCGCCCTCTACTTTCAGCTCCTTCGCCACGTCGGTCAACTCGTCGATAGTCTTTTCCTTAAGTTCGGAAATCGAGATATTTCCCATAATAATATGCTCCTCGCTAGGGTTGTTACTTTTTAGGGTTCACTATTCCCGGTAGATTGTATATCCATGAGGGATTTTTAATCAGGAGAACTGTTCCTAGTTAGTACCATACTAAAAGAGAAATATCTTTGTCAAGCAGACTTTCGCCGCCTGTCAAACCGCAAAACTTTACAAAGCTTCCGCCCTGATGGTACATTTCAATAATGAAATACGGAGAGCGTGCGGTAAAGCGTGCCAGGCTCGAGATGTGGGAAAACCCTTCTCCGGAGCGGGATTACGAGATAAATATTACCTTCCCTGAATTTACCTGTGTCTGCCCGCGTTCGGGGTACCCCGATTTCGCCTCGGTCATCATACGGTACATCCCCGATAAAAAGATCGTCGAACTGAAGGCCCTGAAGCTCTACCTCAATTCATTCAGGGAAATGCCGATCTCTCACGAAGAGGTAACCAACAGGATCTACGCCCAGCTCAGCCGCAAACTGAAGCCCAGGTACCTGGAAGTAGTCGGCGACTTCAATCCGAGGGGAAACGTCAAAACGGTAATACGGGTATCATCGGAAACATCAAAAAAAGCTAAGCCGTAAAATCCCTTTTCACTGCAGCCTCTGACAG
>JARRRI010000022.1:59162-137288 GCA_037380845.1 Candidatus Sulfobium sp.
GTCGTCATGCCCGAGGTAGTAATCAGGCCTGCCGGCAGGCATCCATGTGTCCAAAAGTGGATCCCCGCCTGAGACCTGCGGGAATGACGGATTTGAAGCCGTTTTTGGTTCAACGGAAGCTGGAAGATACTCGCACATAAAGAAAATCAGCCGGGGCACCGCATCGGCGTCGTCACAGCGCCGTCTTCGCGTTCTCGATGAAGCGCTTCATCTTTTCATGGTCCTTCTTTCCCTTCCGGTGCTCAATGCCGCTGCTTACGTCCACGGCGTAAGGCCTGACGCGGCCGACCGCGGCCGCCACATTCTCCGGGGTGAGGCCGCCGGCAAGGATGACCCTGCCGAACTGTTTCGCCTCGACTGCTATGTCCCAGTTGAAAATCCTGCCCGTCCCCCCAAGGGAGTCGGGAGTATAAGTATCGAGAAGAAAGGCCGACACCAGGTTTCTGAAGCCTTCAAGGGGCGAGAGGCTTTCCAGGGACTTCACCCTGATAGCCTTCACCACGCGGCGTGAAAACGCGCACATGTCGGGGGTTTCCTCCCCGTGCAGCTGTATGACATCCAGGCCGGTCGACGACAGTATGGACTGAATATTCTCCGGCGTTTCGTTTACGAATACGCCCACGGACACTACAAATGAAGGAAGCGACCTGATGATGGAGGAAGCTTTTTCAGGTGAGATAAAACGCGGGCTGTTCCTGTAAAAAACAAACCCGAGTGCATCCGCACCGTACCCGACGGCGGCCCCGGCATCTTCGAGGTTTGTAATTCCGCAGATCTTTACCTTGACCATTTTTACAATATACCAGGCGGATAATCCGCCTGGTATATTGTAATATTTAATCTAGACGACGGGCAATCTGTCGAGGGCTTCCTTTATCTTCTCCTCCGGATATTCATAGTCGACCAGTTTCCCGGAAAGGTAATTCTCGTAGGCGGCCAGATCGAGGTAGCCGTTGCCGCTGAGGTTGAAGAATATAGTCTTTTCCTTCCCCTCTTCCTTTGCCCTGAGGGCCTCATCGATAGCCCCCCTGATGGCATGCGCGCTTTCCGGAGCCGGGATTATCCCCTCCGTCTTCGCGAACTGGATGGCGGCCTCGAACACTGCCGTCTGTTTATAGGCAATCGCCTCCATGAGATTGTCGTGATAGAGCTGGCAGACCAGAGGGGAATCGGCATGATACCTCAAGCCCCCGGCATGTATTCCTGGCGGCACAAAATCATGCCCGAGGGTATACATCATCAGGAAGGGGGTGAGGCCCGCTGTGTCGCCGAAGTCGTATCTGAATTCTCCCTTTGTAAGGGTCGGGCATGATGTCGGTTCAACGGCGATTACCCTTAGGTCCTTCCCGTTGATCTTGTCCTGCAGGAAGGGGAAGCTCACCCCGCCGAGGTTGCTGCCGCCTCCGCAGCAGCCGACTATGACGTCGGGATAGTCCCCGGCGAGTTCGAACTGTTTTTTGGCCTCCAGTCCGATGACGGTCTGGTGCAGGAGGACATGGTTCAGGACCGAGCCGAGGGCGTAGTTCGTATCGCTGTGAGTGGCCGCGATCTCGACCGCCTCTTCCCGCCCCAGGTCTCCATCATGATTCGCCGGTAGGGCTTCTGGTCATAGCTGACCTTGACCATGAAAACGGTTATGTCGATACCGAAAAGGCTGCCCGCAAGCGAGAGCGCCGACCCCCACTGCCCGGCCCCGGTCTCGGTAGCGATCCTTTGTACCCCTGCAGCCTTGTTGTAATATGCCTGGGGTATCGCCGTGTTGGGCTTATGGCTTCCGGCCGGGCTGACGCCTTCATATTTATAGTAGATCTTCGCGGACGTACCGAGGGCCGCTTCGAGCCTGTGCGCCCGGTAAAGGGGAGACGGTCTCCAGAGGCTGTAAATCTTCAGGACTTCTTCGGGTATGTCGATCCACCGCTCAGTAGTAACTTCCTGCTCTATGAGTGACATCGGAAAAATCGCGCTCAGATCGTCGGGCCCCACCGGCTGTTTAGTCCCGGGGTGTAGGGGGGGCTTCGGAAGGTTGGGCATGTCCGCCATTATGTTGTACCACTGTTTCGGAATGTCCCTGTCGGGCAGTACGATCTTTGTCTCTTGCATGGTTTTCCTCCAGAATGTTATTGTCTCGCCGGCCTTGCAGTCAGCTCATGGCAGTTCTTTACCCACCAATTAAGATAGCACAGATCCGGGGTACAGTGAAATGAACAGTGCTTCGTTACTAATCGCAGGGACAGAGCGCTTCGGCCTCCCTTTTCAATGCCCGGGCAGTGGCGTGGTCGATGCCGCTTTTCCTGACGAGGACTTGTTCCCCCATGCTTGCAATGTCCTGGGCCAAAATAATGTTGTGGCTGAAAAGGGCCTCCAGTGTCCTTTTGCGTGCGGAGTGAAGGATCGATGCAGGATAGAGTTTCCGGTCTTCTATTGTCCTCTCAAGACTCTCCTTATCCGGGTACTTCCAGCTCATCACCCTCAGCCCGACGCATTCGGCATATTTTATCGCGTCCGAAGTACATCTGGTGTTCGTAACCAGCATCCCGTAATGTACGCCCCGGGGATGCCCCGGCTTGAGTTCGCAGGCCTTCCTGATATCGACAAACCTGGAATGCACGTAAAGGGCCGTCTTTACGTCCGTGGCCGTCCCGCCATCGCTGTGGTACTTGCACTCGACAACGAAGTGCTCCCCCTTCCTTGTCGCCAGGACGTCCACTTCGTGCTTGACGCAGTAACCGTCCATGATCCTGTCCACTGCCGTAGAATACCCCTGGGCCTTGAGGATGCGGGCGATATATCTTTCGAACCTGAAGCCTGCAGGACCCAGGGCGTAGAGCGCATTCTTCAGGGAATATCTCATTCCCGAGACCCGGTTGTGCCGCCTCAGGAGTCTTTTTGCCATCCTGAAGACAGCCTTCGTGCTGGCTTCGGGCGGAACCTGCCGGCCGACCTTCCTTGCGATATCCAGTGCGACGTCTTCCGGCGCACCGGACCTCATCAGTGAATCGGCAAGCTTCCGCACGTCGAACTTCTGCGGCACACCCGACGCCTTTACAATATCGACCATCAGCAGGAATTTTACACTATTCCATGTTTTTCTGGAAATACAGCCGGGGCCGTTATGCTATAATTCTGCTAAAACCGCAGGGGAGGGACAATGAGATTGCATCGGGATGTACTAAGTCTGATCGGGAACACTCCATTGGTGAGAATCAATCATCTGACGGCCGGCGGCGATGCAGAAGTCTGGGCCAAACTCGAAGGAAACAATCCGGGCGGCTCCGTAAAGGACAGGATAGCCCTTTCCATGATCGAGGCGGCTGAAAAGGAAGGAAGATTAAAGGCGGGAGGCACGATCATCGAGCCCACCAGCGGCAACACCGGGATCGGTCTGGCCATGGTGTCTGCGGTAAAAGGTTACAAACTCATCCTCACCATGCCCGAAACCATGTCCATGGAGAGGAGGCAGCTCCTGCTGGCATACGGCGCCGAACTTGTCCTTACGGAGGGCGGAAAAGGTATGGCCGGCGCGGTCGCAAAGGCGGCCGAAATCTCGAAGACGAATCCGGACTATTTCATGCCCCAACAGTTCGAAAACAGATCGAATCCCGAGGTGCATAAAAGGACCACCGCCGTCGAAATTCTGAACGACCTCGGGTCTCCCCCGGACGGTTTCGTGGCAGGCGTCGGAACCGGGGGTACGATAACCGGGGCGGGTGAAGCCCTGAGAGAGCGGAACCAGTCGATATGGATAGCAGCGGTTGAGCCCGCGGCCTCACCCGTTCTGTCCGGCGGCAAGGCGGGACCCCATAAGATAGCGGGTATCGGTGCGGGTTTTGTGCCCGGTGTTCTCAACACAAAAATCTATAATGAAATAATAGCTGTCAGCGACAATAACGCGGCCCGGACGTCAAGGGAAATGGCTGTAAAAGAAGGGGTGCTCCCCGGAATATCTTCGGGCGCCGCAATGTGGGCGGCACTGCAGGTCGCGAGGAAGCTGGGGGAAGGCAGGAAAGTGGTTGTCATTCTGCCGGACCGCGGAGAACGTTATCTGAGCACCGGACTGTTCGCTCCAGAATCCCCTTAAACGGCTGTGCGCATGGCAGGACTTCGGCAAAAGAAAGGACTCTTATGAGAAAAATCCAGGTCTTTTTCCTTTTAATCGTCATCGGTTCCCTGCTTTCGTGCGCTCCTGCACTATCCAAAAAGGAGGCGGCGACGATCGTGAGGCAGTATATGGGCTATCCGAAGCCCTTAATGGGTATCGTGACGGCAGGGCCGGCGGGAGGGCCGGCGATTAAACAATTTATGAAGGGAATACACAAACTGGAAGCGGAGGGATATGTCTCCGGACAACCTTCGAAGAGCCCGTCCGGGAAATCCTACCACCCTACTGAAAAGAGCAGGGATTACATGGTGGGGATATACATTAAAGAATCTTACCCTTTATATGAAGGTGCTGTCTGCAGGGAAGTCCTCAAGTCAATAGAAGACATAGAGTATACCCGGGGGCATGATGCGGCCACTGTAACCTTCACCTCCGGACTCGAACCAATTGAGCCGGTGTACTCGCTTCTGTGCATAAACAAGTACTGCGACTGTTTCGGGAAGGATTTTAAAGAAACGCAGACCGTTAAACTCAAGCTCCACAGATACGAAAAAGGCTGGCTGATCGGAGGATAAACCCACCCGCCCTTCACAGCTTGTCCTCCTGCCGGCTGTTTTACCTTATCATCCCTCCGGCAGATGCCCTTCATGCATTGCCGCCGGCGATTTGAAAAACTCTTTACCAAAAATATAAAATATTTACTGTAGAATTTGACCGCTTCATAATTTCTCTGCCAGGCAGGCCTGAGGATTTAATATTTTTTTCGGAGGGATCGGTGCGTATGGATGCCGCAAAAGACAACGAAAAGACACGGGAGGAGATTTTAGCGGAAGTAGAGGCCCTGCGCAGACGGGTGTCCGAACTGGAGGCGATCACGAAAGACCTTACCCGTGCCGACAAGGTCATGAGGATGGCCGTAGTTTCGGCCACTGAAGAGCAGGCCCGGACCCAGGCGATAATTGCCGCCCTGGGAGACGGCATAAGCATACAGGACAGGAATTTCAGGGTCCTCTTTCAGAATGAAGTCCATAAAAGCCTGGTCGGCGAACACACGGGCGAGTTCTGCTATAAGGCTTACCGGGGAAGGGACACCGTCTGTGACGGATGCCACCTCGTCATTTCATTCAGAGACGGCAAGGTCCACAAAAAAATACAGAGCAGGACGACGGAAGAAGGAACCCGCTACTTTGAAATCGCCTCTTCTCCCCTGAGGGATTCTGAAGGCAACATCGTGGCCGGAATCGAGGCCGTCAGGGAAATAACAGACCGGAAAGTGGCGGAGCTGGACCGGGAAAGGCTTATCTCGGAACTCCAGGAAGCAGTGGAGAAGATAAAGACCCTGAAGGGTCTGCTGCCGATCTGCGCATGGTGCAAGAAGATTCGTGACGACAGCGGGTACTGGAAGAAGGTCGAGGATTACCTCGAAGAGCATACCGACGCACTGTTCACTCACGGCATATGTCCGGAATGCTACAAGAAGGTAAACCCCGGCGGGCAGCCCGAAAGAGAAGAGGACACCCGAAAATAACGTCTGTAGATTGACCAGCAGGCCGATGAAAAGCCTCGGGTTTGTCATTCTCCGGTTCAAGTCGCCTTCGGCGCCGCCAGAGGCGGGTAAACCGGAACGGGAAATCAACGTCAGGCCTGAGCACTGAAAAACCTGGATTCCCGCACGTGAAGCGCCTGCTCGCCGGCAGGCACTCCGGAACGACATGCAAACCGGGAAACCTGCAATTTCACTTACCCTTCGTAACCTGCGGGTCTTCTCTGCAGTCATACCTTCTGCATCTCAAAGGCCTTTCGGACCAGACAGAGCACCTGAGTGAACCTCGTTCAAGATGCGGGCAGTATCCGTCGCCGTCCCTTGCGATGAAGAAGGGCCGGGAAAGGTTATGCTTCAGATGGCCCTTCCGTACCTCCTCTTTTGTGAGCGCGAACTGAAAAGTACAGCAGACCGCCCTGCACCATTTCAGGTTCGATTCGCAGTCCACGCTCGCATCGGGCACGCCCTCGTCTTCCTGCCCGTAAACGGCACAGACCCCCATCTCCATCATCTTTTGCATGAGGGACAGGATCTTCTCTCTATGCTCTGCCGATATGTTCAGAGCGTCCGGACCGGATTCCATCAGTGGGTCGTCATCCATACTTCAGGGACCCCAGTTGATCACCCGGTCACTGAAATCCACGTAATACTTTAACCCCCTCAGGAAATCCATGCCCAAAAGGCCGTCCCGTCTCTCGCGAAGCCCTTTTTCTTCCATGATGGAAACTATCATATCCCGCTTTGTGTGGGGACCGACACTGACATATCCGAGCCTTGCGAACGCGGCCTGGAGGACGGCTCCCCCGACCACCTGCCCCTCTCCTCTCACTGTTTCAGCAGGATCTATACCCAGCTGGTCCGCTATATCGGTGTTTATCATCGTCACCGTGGCTCCCGTATCGAGCACAAGCCGGACGTAAACCGTTCTTCCCTTGTATTCCAGGGTTGCCGGTACCAGCACATGATTGCCTGATATGGCAACCTTCGTCTGTCTGCTGTCCTCCCCGCCGTACGGCCTGCGCGGCCCTGTCGACCCTACATATTGCCAGGACTCCTTCTTCTGCGGCCTGTCCAGAGTTTCGCACTGCACGTACCCTGTGACCGACGTTTGTCCCTCTTCAGTGACCCCGCACCAAGCCCCCTCCGGCCCCTCGATCTCGACATCAACGACCACCTGCTCCCCCTTCCCGAGATATTTCAGCAGCCTGCTGTCGGCGGACATTCCCGAATATACCGGAACCCTATCCGACCTCACGACCGCGCCGTCCGCCGACGCCTCCGCCCTTCCGTTGTAAAGCGGGCAAGCGCCGCAGATTATCAGGATGACAAATGCCGTAAAAAAATATCTAAAGATGTTCATCGTGCCGCCTCCGGTATACCCTCATCCATAATATATCCAAATTCATCTGCTTTATATAGCCCCTCTTATGAGGCTACGGGAAACTATCGCAAAATTAAGCCTCTAAATAATTCGTCACTCTCGCCAAGGGGGAGGGCAACTTCGGGACTCGAACAACATGGATTCCCGCCTCCGCTGGGATGACGCGATTCTACCTGATAGCGGCAAAAAATCAATTTTCAGGTGGGTCCCAGTCTTCTTTACACCCCTGCCATTTTTCCGGTACAATTGTCTCATCGGGTCGGGATGTGCAATTCACATGCATGCCCGTGGAACCGTCCGGTGAAGTCCTTTACAATCTGTCCGGGTTTCGGATGATTAATAAAAACTTCTGCCTTGTTCCGCTTATTTTATTCTCATTGGTTTGTTCGCACGCATTTGCGGGTCAACCGGTTGAGAAAGGTACGGCCCGGTGCCGGTCGATTCCTCCTTCGAGGTATCAAACGGCACTGATATTCAATCCTCCGCATCTGCAGACCATGTTTGAGAGATCGGAGTGCCTTCAAAAGGTGGCGATAAAACTGAGAGACGAATCGCTCTGCCAGGAAGTAAGGGAGCGGAAGTCGATATTCTTTGACGGTTCCGGCATCTCGCAAAGAGTCTGCCTCCGTAAGGTCAGGGAGAAGATCAGGGAGGACCGGGTTTATGCAGGCTCAATAACTGACATTCAGCACTTGAAGGGAGTAACCTTCAGTATAAACGCCAACGGAAGAGATTTAGACATGAAGGTAACGACGCGCGGAAGGTATGGTCACCCCTACAGATTGCGTGTTGTTTGTTCCGGGAAAGAGGGTGTTGCAGTTATTTATGATCGAAGAGTGCCCCTGGCGGGATCCGGTCAATCTTTATCGCTTTTCCTGAGAACAAGAGAACTGAAGAGAAAATTGGGCCATTGTTGGCACGATGGTCTGGAGCTCCGCTCTGTTTTGAGTCCGGAGCCGTCCGGCCGGGATGAGGAATTTATTTTTTCCCATATACCGTTTTCCGAAAAGACGAGTTCAGTCACCACCACGGTCAATTTTTCAAAGTTGTTTCACGGGAATCGTTTCCATAAAGAAGAAAGGAGATAACAAGGTGAAAAAGATCGTTGCAGCCGTCGTTTTGGCGGGGGTGCTGATGGCCGGTGTCTCTTCGGCAATAAACAGTGATAAAGAAAAGGCGGCGGTCGCCGTTGCGGAAAAGTGGCTGGCTTTGGTAGATGCAGGCAAATATTCGGAGAGCTGGAGCGAGGCTGCCGAATATTTCAGGAATGCAGTCACGCAGGACCAATGGCAACAAAAGCTCCGGGCTGTCCGAACGCCTCTTGGAAAGGTGATTTCAAGAAAACTCAAAACAGCCGCTTTCAGGTCGCAGTTGCCCGGTGCGCCGGACGGTCAGTATGTGGTAATCCAGTTTAAAACCTCTTTCCGGAACAAGAGATCTGCAATCGAGACTGTCACACCCATGCTTGAGAATGGAATTTGGAAGGTATCGGGGTACTACATAAAATAGCTATAGAAATGATTCCCGGACTACAGGGGAATGGAAACCTGTAGTGTGGAGAGCAGGACGGAGAGACATGTGAAGACCGCTTTCATCTGCTCCGAAGACTTCGCGAAGTACGACTATGGGCCGGATCATCCGCTCAAGCCCTTCAGGCGTCCTCAAGTCTGCAACGCCGGCCTCCGCATGCCGGAGCAGGAACGGACTGGGCGCAGGGGACAATCCCGTATTCAAAGGGGTTTTTGAGTGGTCGCGGCTCGTGGCCGGAGCATCCCTTCAGGCTGCCGATCTCTTCTGGCCTTTTTTATCGGGAAGAAGCTTTCGGTCTATCGATGGATACATGCGCATGTACTGGTCGAAAAAGATACTCGACTGGTCGCGGTCACCCGAAGAGGCAATGGCAACCGCGATCAGTCTGAATGACAGGTATGAACTCGACGGCAGGGACCCCAACGGCTATGCCGGGGTCGCCTGGAGCATCGGAGGAGTGCACGACAGGGCCTGAGCCGAATGCAGAGTGTTCGGAAAAATAAGGTATATGAGTCACACCGGTTGCAAGGCAAAGTTCGATGCAGAAGCTTATGAGGAATATGTTGAAACCCTGCCCTGAACAGGGATTTATACCGGCCGGGCCGCGAGGATCAGAAATGCACTCCCGACTGAAACGCATCAAGAAACGCCCTGTCGCCGGACAGGGCCAGATGCCGCACACTTCCGGCCAGAATACAAGCTTCCCTGAAAGCTCTCTTTGAAGCAGCCATCATTACGGCCCCGGTTGCTGCGGCATTACCCAGGCCGCGTACCCTGTCGCCGCAGTCAGAAGGTACCAGGCCTGCAGACAGCAAGTCCGAGGGTTCAATCATACCAGCGAAGGTTCCCGCCAGGTAAAAGGCCGTTAACTCCCCCGGCCTGACTCCTGTGCTGTTCAGCAGCGTGTCTACAGCGCTCCGTGCGGCAGCCTTTGCAAGCAGGAACTGCTGCACGTCGTTTTCGCTTACGGTGACGCCGGGTGCGAGTATGACCTCATTCCCCCCTTCGCCACGCCTTATCCGGCCGGGGAGGAAGAGGGGAGCCTGCATTACGCCGAACGCATCCAGTGCCCCCGCCCGGAGCAGGCCGCCGATGAGGCTGAAGAGTCCCGACCCTGTTATGCCTCTGGCAGTGTCTCCATCTATCACGGAGATGTCGAAATCCCCTTTGTCGAAAAAAACCTTATCAATCGCACCTGCCACGCCTCGCATGCCGCACGTAATGCCCATACCTTCAAAGGCGGGACCGGCTGCAGTGGAGCACGCTACCGTCTCTTTGTCGGTAACGACGGCAACCTCTGCGTTGGTTCCTATGTCAAGAAGCACGTAAGGCGGTTCCGGAGAAAACATTTTCAGCGAAAGCAGTGCCGCCACCATGTCACTCCCGACGAACCCGCCGATGATTGACGGCAGGTGGAGGAGGGCACCCTGAAGGAGTCCATTGACAGAAGGAAAAATGATGTGGACAGGACCATCGATGCCGGAGTCGCAAGGGTATCGTCCCAGAAGGTCAGGATCGGTTCCCAGGAGCAGCACTTCCATAGCCGTGTTCATCACCGCTACAACATCGGTGACCCGCTGGCCGGATCCTGTTTCTTCAACAAGTCTTTCGATGTCGGACAGCGCGGGTCTGCGGAGTATTTCACGCCCCTTCTCTCCGTTATGTGACGCATAAGATAAACGGCTCATTATATCAGCGCCGAAGACCGTTTGGCCGTTTTCTCTGCTGGCCGAGGCATCCACCCGGCCTGTGGCCGGGTCTACAAGGTGTCCCACAATGTTGGTTGTGCCAAGGTCCACTGCCAGAACCACACCTCTTTCCGCTTCCCTCCATGGAGCCACAGGAAATAAAACCTGCTCAATCTGCAATTTATAATTCGTGCCGGCCGGAGACGGCGGACAATCCACTATCTCCCCGCCCGACGGGACAACTCCGCACGCGATACGCATCCCCTCCGCCAGTTCATCCGCGGAGAGGTGAAGTCTGTCCAGCGAAGAAGGAACCGGTGCGTGGCCCGATATCCTGACCTTGCATTTCCCGCAGGTGCCGAGTCCCCCGCACTCGGAGTTTACCGCTATGCCTGCCTTTGCAAGGACATCGAAAAGACTTTTTCCCCGTTCAGCCTTCAGCGTGAGTCCCTGAGGCCGTATGGTAATGGAGACCTTACCGCTCATGCGAGCCTGAAGAGCGGATGGGACATTTCCGGACACGACCCCTTTTCCAGACACAGCTGACCCATGGCAGCATCGACCATCGCCACGGCAGGGAACACGGAGTCTGCCAAGGCCATGGGGCCATATATAACGAAGGTACCACCCCAGGCGATCGTCAGCGCGTTGACGACTGCCGTCGCAGGTTTGCGGAATTCTTTCCCGATCTTGCTCTTCAACCCGCCCCAGGTGCTGATTGCATTGTGTGCGGCAGCGCCGGGCAGATGGCCGAGCTGGCGCGCCTTTTCCATGACCTCCTTTGCCACCCCCATGGAAGGCAGGTCGATGATGCCGGGATCGATCAGAAAATCGGTGACGCCCCTGTCCATGAGCCGGTCAATAAGTCCTCCTTTCTCAGTCATCATGCGTATCTTTCCGTCCGCGGAAAAATCCGTGCTCTCCACAAGGAGAACCACCACCGTCGTGACACCGCACTCTCCGATGGCCTCGAACTCAGCCGGCGTGCTTTCAAGAGAAATGCTGTTATAGATGACACGGGGGGAAAGACCTTTTTCGGCAAGATAACGGATACCGGCGATCTTTGCCTCGCCGCTTGTGCCGTCTATCATGAGGGGACCGGGGAAGACTTCCGTGATGAAATCGAGATAATTCCGCATCGCCTCAGGGGTCGAAGCTATCACATCTATGCAACATGGATTCCCTGTAATTTCCGACCACCGTGACTGAAAGTCAATAAGTCGCCGAGCCTCTGCGCGGTCGAAGCAGCCGGCAAGGGGGTCAATCACCAGTCTCTGGCGGTCGAAAAAAATGCTCCCGGCAAGGAGCGACGGGGCAGCGCCTGCCTCTCCTCCCATTGGAATGCCGCACACCGTCCTTGTTTCCACTCTATACCTCCCTTCTTTCGTTGAGTACGCAGCCGGCCTCCTTTAACATCCCACCGTCGGCAACCGCTGAAAGGATATCCTTCAGGAACTGCCTGGTGAGTCCCATGAATACAAGAGTTATACCCACATTACACACTCCTCCCTCGTAATGACCTTCGTTCCTGAGAAAAACACCGGAAGGGGTCAGCGTTGACGATGCAAAACATCGTCCCCCCGAGAACTCTGCAAAAGCCTTGGCGTGCCCCAGGGTATCCTGGGGGAGGCGGTGGGAACATGCATCCAGTACAAGACGCAGCAACTCGGAAGGCGAAACCCCGCACTCGTTTAGTTTCCACTCTTCCGAATAAGTCGAAAATTGCATTACAAAAGTTCTTTCATGAGTCCGTCCGGAAGACCGTGCAGGACGCTCACCGGATAGACGGGAGCGCGATGTGCACAAAGTCCAACGAGATTGAAGAGATTGTCTTTGTCACCCTCTTTTATCTCATCCGCCTTATTAAGAAGGATTACGTCGGCCTCTCGAATCTGTCCTTCCATAAGGGGCCGGGCGGCCTTCATAAGAAGGGGCAGGCGGACACCGTCGAGCACCAGTATTTTCTGGAGGGGGAAATTACCGTGTCTGTACAGGGAATCGAAGAGACGCGGCGCATCCGCCATGCCCGAAGGTTCCACAAACACCCGCGAGAACTCCCCGCTGCCAACCAGGGCAGTGAGCGTCTCGACAAAATCACCCACCACGGAGCAGCAGATACATCCTGCAAATATCTCCCTTACCGGAAGCCCGGCCGCATTCAACAGCTTTCCGTCCACGGGCACTTTTCCCGCCTCGTTTACAACGATGGCGGCCCGGTTTCCCGAGGCCGTAATGCCCCTGGCCAGATGAAGCATAAGGGTCGTTTTACCGGACCCAAGGAACCCGTATATTACGACCACCCGCGTTCCTTCCTCAGGCATTGGCGGCAGGCCTGGGGTACGATTCCCTGACAAAGCTGACTGTAAGGTCGTCATTATAAACGGTATCCTTTGCCGCCTGCACCATGGCGAGAATGTTGGCCTCAGGGGTCTTGGGATTCAGATCGCACCCGGCACCCAGAATGAAACCCGAACCCTTTGCCGCTTCCTCTATAACACTTCTGCTTTTCCAGTATACCGCCTCCGGCGTGCCATACAGCATATAATCGATGGGGTGCACGTTGCCTGAGATGCATATCCTGTCGCCCACCTTTTCCTTACACTCCTTCATGCTGATGGGGTAGTCCAGCTGAAGGGCCAGTGCCCCGCAATCGGACATCTGGTCCCATATCAGGGAAGTGTCTGCACAGGTATGATTGACACCTACAACGCCCTTGGACCACGAAAAAGTGAACAACTCTTTCAGGTACGGGGCGGTAAATTCCTCATACTGCTCCGGAGAAAGTATGGTGCAGGACGAGAAAGGCTCCAGGGCCACGATGGCATGAGAACCGGCCTTTATCAGCTCTTCCCAGTAAGCAAGCGACACGTCGGTGCAGATGCGCAGAAGCGAATGCACCCACTTCGGGTCCTCGAACGTGGCTATGAGCAGTTGTTCAGGACCATACAACTGACTGGCGGTGGTAAACGGACCACCGGTGACGGGAACGACGACCTTAGTGTCGTCCACCTTTTCCCTGAGCATCTTTATCTCTTCGCAGACATAAGGCATCCTCCCGCTTTTGAGGGGGTCCACCTTCTTAAGCTTGTTGATGTCGCTTCTGTCCTTGATGAAGTAATCGACGACCACGGCAGTGTGCTCATAGACTCTGACGGTAGAGCCCAGACTCTCGGCTTCTACAAAGAGGTCCGTACCAGCCACAACTGCATCGTCGTCGAATTTCTCGGTCCCTGCCATCTTCCCTTTCACCATCTTTTCGGGATTATGGAGACATTCTTCCGTGTTTAACCCCGCCACGCGAAGCGACCTCGTGATGGAAAGCGGGGTAACGGGAACGCGATCCGGCTTTTCGAGCTTGATCGCTGCGACAATTCTTTCCAGTGAATTCATATCAAACCTCCTTTTCCGGATATCTCATGCCTGTATCCCGATGAGCTGTTTCGCCGTATGGACGGCAGTGGGTGCATCGAAACCGCCGTAAGCATCGGCACCTATTTCAGCCGCAACTTTGGCACTGGTGGGTGGTCCGCCGATGATGGTCTTAGCCCTGATGCCTGATGATTTCGCGAGAGTGCAGACTTCCTGCATCTTGTCAAGACAGATACTCATAATGAGCGACATACCGATGAGGTCGGCATCCACTTCTTTGGCCTTGTCGATAAAGGCCTGTGGCTCCACGTCCACACCGAGGTCATACACTTTAAAACCGCCGGCTTTCATCATCATTCCCACGAGGTTTTTCCCGATATCGTGGAGATCGCCTTTCGGGGTGCCCAATACTATCTTGCCCTTGTAAGTCCCTTCCTTGCCGGCCATCCTCTCCTCCACCAGTGCCTGGCCTGCCGAAAGGGCCTTTGCCGCCATCAGGACATGGCTTATAAACCTTTCTTTCCTGATCCACATATCGCCTACCTCGGTAAGTCCTGCGGCCAGGCCTTTCACCACAATCTGCAGTGGATCCATACCCGCATCGAGAGCTTCCCTGGTGGCAGCCTCCGTGTTGGCAACTGACATCGAAACGATAGACTGATGAATCTTGTCCAACAACTCCTCTTTTGCCATCTTTCTCCTCCTTTCCCGGGACACCTGTGATATATTTAAATGTTATCAAATGTTAGAATATGTTGTCAAAGGCTAAAATATAGCAGAATATGTTAAGATAGGGTATTTGGTTCGGTATTTTGGAATTAAAAAGATGAAAGCTGTTAATATAACGCGAGGTTGTATGAAATGGAGTTTCTGACTATAGAAGAAGTAGCAAGGATCCTGAAGATGCACACCAATACGGTATATAAAATGTGCCGCGAGGGAAAGCTGCCTGCGGTCAAGATCGGAAAGGAATGGAGAATCAGCGCTGCCCGCTTTTCGCAATTCCTTGAGAGGGGAACCGGTGCAGGGAGCACTAATGCCGGGGAGGGTATCTTTCGGGACATTTTCAGAGGTGGACATGTCCTCGGCGTTTTCACGGAGAAAGAAGATATCCTGCCCTTATGGAGTTCGAAGATGCCCTTGATAAGGGCCTGCAGGGCCTGCCGGTGACAGGTGTCTGCTCGTATCACATGGACTGCAGCGTGGCTGACAGCTTTGCACGGCTGGCAGACCTGGTTTCGCGCCACGACCGTCTTTTCATCCGGACGCCCGAAAGATGGGTCGCTGCCCGCGACATCCGCACGTCCTTCTGATCAAAAAAAGCACAATGAAGATATGAAGACCGCCTTCATTTACTCCGGAGACTTCGCGAAGTACGACTACGGTCAGGATCATCCGCTCAAGCCCTTCAGGTTGAAGCTTACCCGCGACCTGATAAATGCATATGGTCTCCTCTCTCGACCGGACACCATCCTTGTCGAGGCGAAGCCGGCCGCGGACGCAGACCTGCTCCTTTATCACACGAAAGAATATATTGACCTCCTCAAGTCTGCAAACGCCGGCCTCCGCATGCCGGAACAGGAACGTTACGGACTGGGCGCAGGGGACAATCCCGTATTCAAAGGCGTTTTCGACTGGTCAACACTGGTGACGGGTGCAACTCTCCAGGCTTCCGACCTCGTGGACAGCGGTCAGGTACAGGCCGCCTTCAACATCTCGGGCGGTCTCCATCATGCCCTCTCCTCCCGCGCTTCCGGATTCTGCTACATAAACGACCCTGTAGTCGCCATCTCCTCCCTTGTAAGAAAGGGAAGGAGGGTTGCCTATGTCGACATCGATGCCCATCACGGCGACGGGGTGCAGGATGCTTTCTACCGTACCAACAGGGTGCTGACGATATCCTTCCATGAATCAGGCCGGTACCTCTTCCCCGGTACGGGTTTCGAAAATGAAACAGGCGAAGGTGAGGGAGAAGGCTACTCCGTTAACGTTCCAATGCCACCTGCGTCCGACGACGAGCTTTTCGTTTCCGCCTTCGACGAGCTGGTACCGCCGCTGCTCGAAAAGTTCAGGCCTGACGTCATCGTAAGCCAGCTCGGCGTCGACTCGTTCGTGGGCGACCCCCTGGCGCACCTGAACTATACGACGAACGGCTTCTGTGAAGTCATCGGTAAGATGACAGCGCTTTCTCCAAAATGGATCGCCCTCGGGGGCGGAGGATACGAGATAACCAACGTGGCCAGGGCGTGGACCCTCGCCTGGGCGATCATGAACGGCGTCGAGCTGCCCGATGAGCTGCCAGCTCCGTTTCTAGAACAGTATCCCCTCGACGGATTCAGGAGCGGAAAGCTGAGGGATGCGAAGCATCAAGAAAAAAGGACGAAAAAAGAGATGAGAAGGGAGGAGGTGGAAAGGGCAGTAGCGGTGATCAAGGAAAAAGTGTTTCCTCTGGTGCACTTTTAAGACCCTCGGCCGGCAGACCCTCACACTGCCCGGCTTTCTTATCTGCGGCTCGTTGTTTCCTCGAGATGTCAGTGACGTGCCAGTCCGGTCCGCTTCGCCACTTCCTCCACGGCGCGGGCCACGGAAGAGACGACGCTCTTGTCGAATATGCTGGGCACTATGTAATCTTCATGCAATTCATCGTCCCTGACTGTATGGGCAATGGCCTCGGCAGCGGCGAACTTGATCTCCTCGTTCACGCCTTTCGCCCTTGCATCCAGGAGCCCCCTGAAAATGCCGGGGAATCCGAGCATGTTGTTGATCTGGTTGGGGTAGTCGGACCTGCCTGTGGCCAGGACCCTCACCAGCGGCAGCGCATCCTCCGGACAGATCTCCGGTTCGGGGTTGGCAAGGGCGAAGACAGCCGGCTGGGCCGACATCAGCATCACGTCAGCGGGGGTAATGATTTCCGGGACTGAAAGCCCTATGAACACATCGGCGCCCTTCATGGCGTCGGATATGGTGCCTCTTATCTCCCCGCGGTTCGTTTTCCGCGCCAGTATTTTCTTATAAGAATTCATGTGCTTCCTCCTGCCCTGATAAATAACACCCTCGCTGTCGCAGACGATTATATCTTCCACCCCGTAGGCGGAAAGCATCAGCGCGTTTGCCGTTCCTGCGGCTCCGGCTCCCGATATGACTATCCGGAAGTTCCTTACGTTCTTTTTCATGAGCCTGGCGACGTTGATCAAGGCGGCCAGCACAACTATCGCCGTCCCGTGCTGGTCGTCGTGTATGACAGGCATGCTCAGCCTTTTCCGGAGCTCGGCCTCGATCCCGAAGCATCTCGGGGCGGATATGTCTTCCAGGTTTATTCCGCCGAACGGGACTGATATGTTCTCAACGGTGCGTATTATCTCATCGGGCTCCTTTGTTGCCAGGGCGATCGGGAATGCGTCGATGTCGGCAAACTCCTTGAATATCATGGCCTTTCCTTCCATCACCGGCATCGCGGCCTCCGGTCCGATGTCCCCCAGGCCCAGAACCGCAGTCCCGTCGGTAATTACGGCTACGGAGTTGGCTTTTATGGTATACCTGTAGGCGTGCTCCCTGTTTTCATGGATGTCCATGCAGACCCTGGCGACTCCCGGCGTGTATACCTTTGAAAGGTCGTTACGGTCCCGCAGGGGGATCTTGTTGTGAATCTCGATCTTCCCTCCCTGATGGACCGAGAAGGTACGGTCCATGACCCTGAGTATCCTGACCCCTTCCAGATTTCTGACGGCCTTCACTATCTCTTTCTCATGCGCCTCGTCCCTGGCGTTGACCGTCACGACCCTTACTACCTTCCCGGGTTCGGCGCGCACGATGTCGACCGCACCGAGATCGCCGCCGGCCTGTCCGATCGCGGTTGCGACCGCGGCGAACATGCCTATCCGGTTTTCCATCTCTATCCGTATGGTTATGCTGTAACTGGGACCCGGTATGTGGAACATCACCGTAACCTCCGCCCTTGCCGTTATCTCCATTATCTCACACTCCAAAGCCGCGGAGAAGATGGTCGAAAAATTACGGGCGGCACCCTGCCTGCAGGCGTTGTGAGGTTTTCAGAAGACCTACGGTTACAAAAAGGCTTGAATTCCAGGTCCGTCATTCCCGGGGCAGCAGTCGGATCGAAGCGACCCTGCGCGGAGACCCGCTTCAGGACTCGCATCGGGAATCCATTTTTCAGCCGGATTGGATGCCTGCCTGCCGGCAGGCGGCCCCGATTAAGGTCCCCGGTTATGACGAATGATACTATGAGATCGTGACTGCCCAGGGCGATTTCACCGCAGAGGCGAGCTTTATATACAGCTCGCAGAGCGTGGTACCGCCCCAAGATTCCTCATCCCATAAAAGAGCAGCAGTAATCGGTGAGTGCCTTCACTTTCATTTTGAACTTCGAATTCCCATCCACCTCGAAGGACTCCCCCGCCTTTATGTCCTTCCACTCACTCTCTCCCGGCAGGAGCACAGACAGCTCTCCGAGGGTGATCTCCATAAGCTCCCGGTCGGAGGTGCTGAACTCATACTCACCGGGCTGCATGATACCCAGCGTTTTCTTCGATCCGTCCTCGAAAAGGACTGTCCTGCTGGTTACATTGCCGTCAAAATAAACATTGGCCTTCTTGACGACCGTTACATTTTTGAACTCCTCCGCCATAATGCCACCTCCTCAGCCTCAGATTATCGCAAGAAAAATTTCCACCATCGATTAACTCAGATGAACACGGATAAAGTGGACTCCTCATAGAATTATACCCGGCCCTGCCCTATTCGTCCTCCACCACTTCAGGCCCGCACGCCCTGCCCTTCAGGCCGAAGAAAAACTTCAGGGCTTTTTTCACCTTTTCCGAAAAAACCTTTCCGGAAAAGAAGTTCCCGACAACCTTTTTGTTGATTTCCGCAAGCGTCGGGTAGGGGTGCACCGCAGACGCAAGGGTCGAAAGCCTGACCCTGCCGTCCAGCATCGCGATCCATTCTCCTATCAGCTCCCCGGCATGAGGACCGAGGATCTGGATGCCCAGGGGTTTTTCCTTTCCGTCGAGGAGGAGCTTTATCTTTCCGACCTCCTCTGCTTCGGCAAGGCTCCTGTCATTGGACCGGAATTCCTCCGTCCAGACCGAATATTCGATCCCGGCCTTTTTTGCCGCCTTCTCGTTCATGCCTATGCTTGCAAGTTCCGGGTCCGTAAAGGTGACCCAGGGGAAATTGGTATAGTCAACTTTTCTGGGCAGACGGAGGACGGAATTGCTCAGCACTATACTCCCCTCGTAGCCGGCCGCATGGGTGAAAAGATATTGTCCGGTCACGTCGCCGGCCCCGTAAATATGCTTGTGGTTGGTCCTCAGGCGGCTGTCGACCTTCAGGCCGTGTCTGTCGCAATCCACAGATATTTCCTGCAATCCGAAACGATCGATATTGGGCTTTCTGCCCGTCGCCACAAGTATGGCGTCGGCCTTCAGACTGTGTACCTGGCCTTCGCCGTTTCTGATGACGACCTCTTTTTGGCCGCCGAGGTCCCGGGTGCTGAGAGTAGTTGAATCCAGATAGAACGACATGCCCTCCCCGGCGAGGACTTTCATGATCCGGTCGGCCATGTCCCTGTCTTCCTTGTTGAGGATCTGATCGCCGCGCTCGATGAGCGTTACCTTCGTGCCCAGCCTGCTGAATGCCTGTGCAAACTCGATGGCTATCGGACCTGCGCCGATGGTGATCATGGTCTTCGGCAGGCTTTCGAGGGAAAATATTTCCTTGTTCGTGATGTAAGGTGTCCTGTCGAGGCCCTCTATGGGCGGGACAGAGGGGGAAGAGCCCGACGAGATGACCCAGTTCTTTGCGGAATAAGTCTTGCCGTTAACCCTGACTGAATGCTCATCGACGAAACAGCCGTCCCCGAACTCGACTTTCACGCCCAGTCCGCAGAAACGTTCCTTCGAATCATGCTTCTGTATAAGGCCGATTACGTACTGTATCCTCTTAGCCACTTCCCTGTAATCGACAGGCTTCGGATCGACGCGCGGAAGTCCGAACTTCTCCGCATTCTTCATCAGGTGGTAAACACGGGCCGTCCTGATAAGGGTCTTGCTGGGTACGCAACCGAAATGAAGGCAGTCGCCTCCCAGTTCTTTCCATTTTTCGATAAGCAGCGTCCTGCCCCCGAACCGTGCGGCTCCGGCTGCAACCGTGAGGCCCGCCGCCCCTCCGCCGAGGATGCCTATATCAAAATCGTACCCGGCCATTCCACCTCCTTCGTTGAAATGATATCATGCCTGCCTGTTCTTTTTCGATCTGAGCAGGGCGACTGTTTTCTTCGCCGCGATGGGGAATATTCCGAGCAGCGCAAAAGAGATGATCAGGCCCGGGGAAAAAATGCCTGAAAGCGACTCGATCTGTCCCAGTTCCTTGCCGGCATTGACATATACGATCGTACCCGGGATCATGCCCAGCTGCGAGACCCAGTAAAACCTGCGCAGGGGCATCCGCGTAAGCCCCATCACCAGGTTTATCAGCCAGAAAGGGAAAACGGGGACCAGCCTGAGGGTGAAAAGATAAAAGGCGCCTTCCCTCTCTATCCCTTCGTTCACGCGTTTCAGTTTTTCACCGAACCTGCTCTGCACCCAGTCCCTCAGCACGAACCTGGCGGCAAAACAGGCCAGGGTGGCGCCGATGCTGCTGGCAAAGGACACGACGATCGTTCCGGTCCACAGGCCGAAGAGCGCGCCCCCGGCGATGGTGAGCGCCGCGGCGCCGGGAAGCGAAAGGGAGGTGACCAGGATGTAGGCCCCCATGAAAGCTGCGATTACCGAAAAACGATGGGCGGCATAAAGGGTTTCGAACCTTTCCCTGGAGGACTTGATATAGGCGAGGCTGAAATAATCCTGCAGGTTCAGAAATTTAAAGAGGAGGATCGCCCCGATGATAAGCCCGAAAATGCTATAAGTCTCTGAGTCGTCATTCCCGAGGTATCAGTCGGGAACCCATTTTCATAACATCAAGAAAACATGGATGCCCGCCCCTGGCTGCCGGCAGGCAGGTTTGCGGGTATAACGCACACAAGGTCTTCTTGATCCGCCCTCGTAATCATCCAGCCTTCCCTTTCCGTGGAAAGAAAATCTCTAATTCTCCCGGGATAACGCTCCCGCTTTCGGCCCCTCTTCAGATAAGCGGGAGAGAGGGGAGTCATGGTCCGGACAGAGAGCAGGGAGATTTTCCGGAGATGTCGTGCAATGCCCGGTCATCCGCTCTTCAGCAACTGCCTCCCAAAAAAAGCGCCTCCCCACAGGCCGCTGTTTTCGTCCTTCACCAGAAATACCGGCACCTTGCTGAGCAGATGGGCAAGAGTGTCCGAGCTTCTGAACTCCAGCTCGAAATCCTTGCCGGTGACCAGTTCAGGTATTCTTGCCGCAACCCCGCCCGCGATGTAAAGTCCGCCCAGGGCGAGGGTCTCCAGGACGAAGTTTCGGCAGGCCCGGCCGTAAAACTTCGACATCCATCCTGATGTCTCCGGATGCTCAACTATCCTTTCGGCCACCTCCTCGGGCTTCAGCCTCTCCCCGTTCAGAAACTGGTGGATATAACTGAGGCCCCTCCCGGAGACGACGATGTTGCCCGTAATATATTTGTCTCTTCTTTCTCTCAGGAGAAACTCCTGGAACTGACACTCCTGCTGCGAGACAAAGGGAAAATTCGCATGCCCCCCCTCCGAGGGCAAGGCGATGTAGCCGCCCTTGCCGTCCTGTATGAGGACGGCCTTTCCCAATCCCGTGCCCGCGCCTATAGCACCGATTGCGGCCCCCGGCGCCGCTTCCCCCGGGAGTACCTCCTCGGCGGCCTCTCCGGCCGGGGTGCGGCAGGCATATGCCTGGGCCACGAAGTCGTTGATCAGCGCCGACCTTTTGAAATTGTGCTCCTCCCGGGCGTTCGAGAGGTCTATGGTCCATGATATGAAAGGAGGAGAGCTCTTTACCCCGGCCTCTATCGGTCCGGCTATGGCAATAACGACTATATCGGCCTCCTCGGGTCTCAGAGACGCCCCGCTCTCCCGCAGCTTATCGAGCAGTTCTCCGAAGGACCGGACGTCCGTCGTTTTCAGCCATTTGACCTCAATCAGCTTCAGGCCGCCATCAGAGTCGGCAGTGAAGTGGGCAAAACGGCTGTGGGTGCCTCCGATGTCGGCGCTGAGAATATTCCAATCCGGCATATTGTTAATGATATCACTTTATCAGGGGGTTTAGAACCGGAAAGCCGCAGATCCGGGCAAAATTGCGGGTTATGCTAAATCCGAATGATGGAATTGTGACATGAAGTCGGCTCCTGGTCAGCCTGCTATAATGTACCCATGAGCATTTCGAAGAGGAGGCTCGGAAAGACAGGCGTCGACATCACCATTCTCGGCCTTGGAGGCGAAGGGGTCCTGAGGACGTATGGTTACGACAAACAGGCGTATGAGCTGATCAACAAGGCCATAGACCTCGGCATTACCTATTTCGAATCGGCGAGGGCGTATTCCGGAAGCGAGTCTTATTACGGCAAGGCCCTCGGGAAAAGGAGAAAAGAGATCTTCCTGGCGAGCAAATCCCATGCAAGAGACAAAAAGGGGGCCCTTCAGCACCTGCGCGAGACTCTGGAGAACATGAAGACAGACCATCTGGATCTCTGGCAGGTTCATGATATGAGGACCGAAGAGGAAGTAGAGGAGATATTCGGTCCCGGGGGAGCGCTGGAGGCATTCCGGGAGGCAAGGGAAAAAGGTCTGGTGAGGTTTATCGGTATCACGGGACACCACGATCCGGCCGTTCTTCTGAGGTGCATGAAACGTTTTCATTTCGATACCGTGCTCATTCCCGTAAATCCCGCGGAGCCGGCCTACAGGAGTTTCATAGAGGAAGTAATACCGGTTGCCAAAGAAAAGGGAACGGGTATCGTCGGGATGAAGGTCTATCTCCGGGGCCTCGCGACAAGGTCGCCCGGCTTTACGTCCCTTGAGCCTTTTTACAGGTACGCACTTTCCCAGCCCATAACCACGGCGGTCATCGGCTGCGACGACATCGAACAACTGAAAGAGAATGTCAGGCTCGCCATATCCTTCGAGACCATGTCTGCCGGGGAACAGAGGAAATTGTCAGATGCGGTTTCCCCTTATGCCGGGCAACTAATGTATTACAAGCCATGATCTGCAAAGGGAAGGATTCTCACCGTAGTCGGCGAGCAATGAGGAATAATTATGGTGATGGAATTTTTCACAATCTCATGTCCTGAGCGCTATGTTTGCCATGGCCGGTCGCTCTTTTCAGGGGCTTAAGAAAGGCAAAGAACGCAAGGCCGGCGGCAAACGGCAGGGCCGCCATCAGCAGAAAGAAATTCTCCTTCGGCATCTTCTCCCAGAATGTCCCCAGATAGCCCGACAGGTAGTTTCCAAAGAAGCTTGAAAGGAACCAGACACCCATCATCATCGATACGATCCGGACCGGAGACAGTTTGGTCACGAGGGAGAGGCCGATAGGAGAAAAATATATCTCCCCGATCGTGAGCACAAAGGCGCAGGCTGCCAGCCACAAGAGACTTGCCCTGGGACTGACCGCCAGCTCCCGGGCCGGAGCAATCAGTACCAGGAAAGCGGCGGCGAGCAGCATGCAGCCGGTTCCCATCTTGGCGATGCTCGAAGGTTCTTTCCCACGGCGGGCCTGCCTGCCCCAGAGCATGTTCAGCGCAGGAACGAAAATGAAGATCATGAGCGGATTGAAGGATTGAAACCAGGAGGCCGGCATCTCCCAGCCGAAGATCATCCGGTCCGTATGGGCGTCGGCCCAGAGGGCAAGCGTGTTACCCTGCTGCTCGTATACACTCCAGAAGAGTATGCTCAGGGTCATCATGATAAAGATCGCTCCTATCTTCAGCCAGTCCTCACGCGTCAACGGATCCGAGGATTTACGTTTTCCGGCTTCCCGTTTTTGCATTACGGGGTCGGGGGCTAGGTGCTTCCGGCCTCTCAGATAAATGAGGAGCCCGATCACCATGCCGACGCCCGCGGCACCAAAGCCCCAGTGAAACCCGATCTTCTCTCCGAGGGTCCCGCAGACGAGGGGCGAAAAGAACGCTCCGAGATTGATGCCCATATAGAATATGCTGAAGGCCCGGTCGCGGCGATTATCGCCGGGAGGATAGAGGGCCCCGACCTGTGTCGAGATATTAGGCTTGAAGGCGCCGTTTCCGAGGATCAGAAAGATGAGCGCCGGGAAAAGCAGGCGGTCTGCCGTCATAAGGAAATGTCCGGCAGCCATCAGCACCGCTCCGACGATCACGGTCCGCCGCTGGCCAAGCAGGCGGTCCGCCAAAATGCCGCCCAGGAGCGGAGTGAAGTAGACAAAGCCGGTATAGAGTCCGTAAATTTCGGAAGACCGTTCCTGCGTAAACTGCAGGTGCTTGATCATGTAGTAGACCAGCAGCGACCGCATTCCGTAATACGAAAATCTCTCCCACATTTCGGTAAAGAAGAGGACATAGAGTCCGGTGGGATGTCTCGTGCGTCCTGCTCTTTGTCCGGTTAATTCGATCGTGTCGCGCAAAGCACCAAACCTGTGGCAATGACGTTAACAGCTCCGTCCTCCTGTAGAAAGAAGTGTGACCAAAAGAGATTGCCAGGATGTCTGTTTCAAGTATAGCACCGCTTTAAAAAAAGGCTGAGGGGTCTGACTTGTGTGAATACCCCGCGCTGGTGGGAATAAGAACTTCTGGGACAGGAGACCTACTTTCAGTTGAGGCATATAAGCGGCTCTTTTAATGAAGCAATTTTGACCGCAAGAACCGGATAGTGCCGGGAATGGCGGGCGCGATATACTATCTTTAGAATTAGAATTTATTAAAGGAGGCCGGAGTGGACCCAGCGGTTGGCAAGGATTGGTGGAAGGCCGTGCAGTCGCGCGACAGACGATTCGACGAAAGCTTTGTGTATGCAGTGCGCTCAACTGGTATCTATTGCCGTCCATCCTGCGCCGCCAAGCGTCCAAAACCGGACCAGGTGATCTTTTTCAAGGTTCCGGCGGAGGCTAAGGCTGCGGGGTTCCGCCCCTGTCTTCGCTGCAGACCTGATGAGGCGCCGATCCCGGACGAAAAGGCTGAGACGGCACGGCGCCTTTGCAGGTTCATTGAAAAATACGACTCAACTGACAGACCGCTTACACTGAAAGTCATGGGTGAGCACATGAGCATCGGACCCTGCCATCTTCAGCGCATCTTCAAGCAGGTCATGGGCATCAGCCCCGGGCAGTATGCCGATGCATGCCGTCTGAACCGGCTGAAGGCGCTTGTCAGGAAGGGGAAGACGGTGACCCATGCGCTTTACGAATCGGGATACAGCTCCAGCAGCCGCCTATATGAAGACGCTGCGTCACGGCTGGGGATGACGCCGGGTACGTATCTCCGAAGAGGCGAGGGCGTCGAGATCGGATTTACGCTCGTCGATTGCCCCCTCGGCAGGATGCTTGTGGCCGCCACGGACAAAGGCCTCTGTGCGGTAAGCATCGGAGACTCCGATGAAGCGCTCATAACCGCTCTTCATGATGAATATCCTGCGGCCGGGATACACAGAGACCGGGCAGGTCTTTCCGAATACATTACCGCCCTCCTCGGATACTTTGGTGGAAAACAGCCGAGTCCTGGCCTCCCTCTTCACCTTCAGGTCACCGCGTTTCAGTGGAAGGTCTATGAAGTCTTGAGGGCCATTCCTTTCGGTCAAACCCGTACCTACGAAGAGATTGCCAGGGCGATAGGATCTCCAGGAGCGGCCCGTGCCGTTGGCCGCGCCTGCGCGAGAAATCCCGTGGCTGTCGTGATTCCCTGCCACCGGGTTGTCAGAAAAGACGGAACCCCCGGCGACTATCGCTGGGGCATCAAAAACAAAAAGGCACTTCTTGGAAGGGAACGCGGGCGAGCTTCCTGAATTAGCATTCGCGTCTTACATGTACTGGGTTCAGACAGGATCACTGCTTGCCCCTGCTCAGAAGAAAGACATCGCTTCTCACAGTATCCCTCACGGGGAATAAGGCTGAGAACGCTGAGGAGTACAGATGAAAATTCTTGCCGATGGATAGAGAGGAGGTTAATGGAAATCTGGGGGACGTTGTTGCTAATTGTGCTTTGTGGCGTGATATGCCTTCTCCACCCTCTCAATCGCGCGGGTAATGCTCGATGTATTCACCCCGACGTGTCGTGCTATCTCCGCCGAGGATAGCCCAAGTTCATCCCTGCTCCTGACCGCGATGAGTGACCGAGCGTCACTTACCTTGCGCCGCTTGCTTCCTCCCATTAATTCCGCAGGGCTTATTCCAGCCTCGCGACACTCTTCGTTGATTATCATCTGAATTGTTCGACCGGCCCGTCTGTGTTTAAGTTGCCTCAACTGTCGATCTTCCGCCTCTTTAAGGACCTTGCTGACAAAGTCACCCCCGCCCAAGATGCGTTCATCGAATTCTTCTATCTGTCCCCTCCTTCGCAAGGCCAGAACCTGTGACCATCCCCCCTGGCTCCTGATGAGTCCCCCGCCCGTCAGTTCCTTACTCTCTCCCTCGCTGCTTCCTTCTCTCATGAATTTCCGATATGCATGAAGAGCCTTCCGACGGGAACTGCCAAACTGGGCCAGAACGTGGTCGGTATCCATCCAGGGTCTATCGGATTTACCAACCATGTCACGATGGCCGCCCCACGGATAATGGTCCAATTCTTCCATGGTCTTGACGACCTTAGTCCTAAGAGGATTCAAATGGATGTAGCGGACAAGGGCCAAAAGGTAGTTGTCTTCTTCGCAGAGAACTGATTTGTATCTGTTTTCAAAGAGGTGTCCGGTGCGATGATGCCGGCGGTTATAGTACTGCGCGTACCACGTGAGCAGTCTTCTCATGACCGAGGATATCCCCTCTTTTCCGCTCTTAAAAAGAATATGAACGTGATTGCTCATGAGGACCCAAGCGTAGACTGTACATTTACCCTCAATTACATGCTGCCCCAGCCGCTCCAGAAAACGGGTCTTGTCCTCAGTGTCTTCGAAAATCTCGGCCTTATTGATACCCCGAACCATAATATGAATCCCCCTTCCTTGTCAAGCGAAATGCACTTATAGAAACAACGTCCCCTTTATCCTAACTGCGATTAAGTCGGTGGACCTGAGATCAACGGCGCGGCAGAATTGCCTGCCAGGAATTTCGCTTGTTATAGGACATAACACACGTCGTCGATTAGATGAGCTCTTTTTATAGAATGCCAGTTGAAACAAACGTCACAGCGATGTCCTGTGGCCCCGAGTTCAATACGCTATCTCTGTAATGGCCGCATCTGCATGTCCGCGCATTTGGGGATAAACTCTTCAAGAGTTGCAGTTCCAGATAACTGAGGACTCTCAGTCAGAACATCCCTTACACTTTCCAACATGTCACACTTGATTGAGGATCAGGAAAATATGGGCCGTGTATGGGAAGTTGCCAACTTAAACAACATATCCGATGTCTTCGTATGGAGTCGGAGACACTGCTATCAAGTGTCCTCCAACCCTATTCTCTCTTCGCTAGCTGCCTATCCAATTGTCAGATTGACAACTTTGTCGACCTCGCATATTTCCCTTGAGGGCTCAGAGGCGAAGTTGTCACTCAGCCTGGCCACCCATTCTTTGTAATATCCGCTTGCTTCGCTGGCTATAATGTCTTCTTCCGTCTCCCAAAGGGCGACCGACGTGGCTTTCCCCGTGTTGGGGTCTGTGAGCAGCATGCCTGCCTTGAACCCCTTGAGTTTCTTTGCCCCGGGGACAACGAACTCATCAAACAAACGAACGACGTTATCTCTCCTGCCCGGCTTGATTTGAAATGTTACGACTTTTGCATGCATTGCCCCGTCTCCTTTACTGCATGGTTAATTAAATAGAAAAGGAACCTTCCTGCTTAATCCATAACACAGAACCGGCCTGTTGTCCAGTGACTTTCGAGCAGCCAGGCTTACAGGGAACAGGGAATAGAGAACCGAAAAAGGGGACAGGGCTGCCTCATTGCAGCTCGGATTGCCATGTCACGCATCATAAGTTAAACTGGTCGAGGGCAGCGTGCAGGGGGCCGAAAAATGTCTCAATATACAGGAAGAAAGAAAGAGATCGTGTTGATCGGGGATTCTCTTACCGAGTTTTTCGATTGGCAGGGAAGGTTCCCCTCTCACCGGGTCCTGAATCTCGGGATTGCGGGGGAGCCGGTGGAAGGTCTCCTCGGCCGTATGTCCGATATACGCACCGCCATAGTGCGGGCCGACCTCGTCTTCGTGATGACCGGGATAAACAATATCGCGATGGAAGATTACGACATAATTCCCAGATACGAGAAGGTGCTGGACACACTCGTTTCCGATTCTGCCGGTGCGGAGATCGTTATCCAAAGCATTCTCCCTGTGCGCCTGCCCTGGGTGGATAACGCAGAGATAGAGAAAATCAACTCGGATCTTGAGAAGACTGCTCGAGGGATGAAGGTCCGTTACTTCGACATATACCATCTCTTTGTCGATGCAGGGGGCAACCCTGTCAGAGAATACCTGTCCGAAGACGGGGTGCACCTCAGCGCCCGCGGCTATGAAGTCTGGTCAGGCGCCATCGAAAAAGAATTTTCATTATAGGCAGAAGGAGAAGTGCGGTAAAATGAAATATGAGGAGATTGGCAGCAGCCGTTCTTGCCTTCTTTGTCTTCGGCGCACAGGCAGCGCCGGCGGCCGATTTCAGGTTCTCGCCCCGGCCGAACAAGGCCGGCCTCATACACTGGCGTCAATGGAGCCAGGCCCCCTTTTCAGATGCGAAGAAGCTGCGGAAGCCCGTCCTGCTTGCTCTGAGCGCGGTGTGGTGCCACTGGTGCCATGTCATGGACGAGACCACATACTCCGAGGCCGACGTCATAACCTTTATCAATGAGAACTTCATCCCTGTGAGGGTCGACGCCGATATGCGGCCGGATATCGACGACCTTTACAACCAGGGCGGGTGGCCGAGCACGCTCGTTCTTACGCCGGAGGGGAGGATCATCAGGGCAGGTACATATATACTGCCCGATGACATGGTCGACTGGCTGAAGAAGGGCCTCGCGGAATTCAGGAATAACAGGCAGGGCATCGGGGAAAAGGGAGAAGAGCGGCCCGAACGGGCGGGGAAAAAGACGACGGCGGAGGCCGACCTTATAATGATGCTCCGCATTTTACGGTCGGACTTCGATAGCCAGCACGGCGGATTCGGGATGCCGCAGAAATTTCCCAACCCGGAGAGGATCTATTTCCTCCTCTCCGAATTCACGAGGAGCGGGGACGAAGAGATCAAGAAGATGATCACCCTGACGCTCGACGGGATGGCGTCGGGGGCGATACACGACGATATCGCCGGGGGTTTCTTCAGGTACGCAACCCGGCCCGACTGGTCGTCGCCGCATTACGAAAAGATGCTCGACCTTAACGCGGGGCTTGCCCGCAACTACGCATATGCATATATGGCCTTCGGCAAAGACACATACCGGAAGGTCCTCATTGGAACGATAGGCTATATCATGAATAATCTCTACGACCCGAAAACGGGGGCCTTTTACGGCAGCCAGGACGCCGACGAAGAATATTATACCGCGAAGAAGCGGTCCGGACCCCCGCCCCGCGTCGATACCAACATATACGCCGGTCCGAACGCACGGATGATCGCCGCCCTCGTGGCGGCCTCAGGAGCCACGGGATCAAAGGAATATCTGAAACAGGCGGAGAAGACAGCCGCCTTCATGCTCCGGCATCTCTACACCGAAAAGGAAGGGGTCTATCGATATTATCGCGGGGGGGAGAAGCACCTGCCGGGACTGCTCGCAGACAACGTCCTGTTCGGAAGTGCCCTCATCGATCTTTACAATGTTACCGGGGACGTCAGGTTCGTAGAGACCGCCCGGAACATTGCCCGCCTCCTTGCGGCCAGGTTCTTCGACCGTAGACAGGAATTGTTCAGGACAAGTATCGAGGCGGCAGTTGTCATGCCTTCCAAGCCGGGAGGGCTCATGGAATATAACGCCACCGCTTCAAATCTCAATGCGGCTGTATTTCTGCGCAGGATTTCCGGGTATCGGGAGGAGGCCGGACTTAAAGCTCTGGCCGCCAGTGCGATTGCAAAGGAAGACTACAATTGCGAAACGGTCAGACCTGCCTCCGCGTTTTGCGGCGAGGCCTTTGAATGGCAACTCCGGCCGCCCCTGGAAATAGTGCTGGTCACCGCCGGGCGACCTGGACCGTTCCTTAAAGCGGTGAACAGTGTCTTTGTCCCGCTCAAGGTGGTCAAGGTGCTTTCACCGAAGAAAGACAAGGCCGCCATCGCGCTTCTGGGATATCCCATGGAGGAGCGCCTGTACCTCTGCTCCGGAAAGAGATGCTATGCCGCCGTCACAAAGCCCGGGGAGGTAGCGGCTCATATGAAAAAGTATCTGGAGAGTCTCAAGCAGAAGAAGTAGGTACTTGATCCCTCGTGCGCGAGAAATGGGGTCAAATCTCATTTGATCTTGATTTGAAATGTTACGACTTTTGCATGCATTGCTCCGTCTCCTTTAATGACGTGGTTAGATTAAACCGAAAAAAGGGGGGACAAGCTATATTATCGCAGAGCAACCTTGCAACGTTTGGCGAAAAGATGGCTGACTTCTATGAATCGCCACCCGGTGAGCAGAAATTGCAATCTGAAGCGGACTCCCAATATGCACGGATGACGATTAATGCTGTTGCGGCGAAGTGATAACGATGATAGCATGTAATAACCGGCGTTGCTGACAAACAGCGGACTTCGCTCTGTGGCTGACTGTTGCCGGTTTCTCTCTGCACCGGGATATTGAGCGACGGCGAATATGTCGTACAAGAGGTGATGACATGACTCAGCAATATGAGATAGGTATGGTCGGCCTCGGCGTGATGGGCCGGAACCTGCTTTTGAACATGGCGGACCACGGCTATGCGGTGGCCGGCTACGACAAGGATTTGAGCAAGGTCGAGGCCCTGAGGAAGGAGGCGGAAAACAGGGCCATTTACGGAGCCGAAAACATGAAAGACTTTATCGGCAGCCTGCGGCCTCCCAGGGTAATCATGATGCTGGTTCCGGCGGGGCGGGTGGTGGATTCAGTGATCGGAGACGTCCTCCCCCTTCTTGAGAAAGGAGACCTCATCATCGACGCGGGAAATTCCCATTTCACGGACACTGATCTGCGGGCCAAAGATCTTTCCGAAAAGGGCATAAACTTTCTTGGCGTCGGCGTTTCGGGAGGGGAGGCCGGCGCACGCCATGGTCCGAGCATGATGCCGGGCGGTCCCCGGGAGGCATATGAAAGGGTAAAGCCCCTTTTCGAGGCGGTATCCGCAAGTGTAGGCGGTGAACCCTGCGTCACCTATCTCGGTCCCGGCTCTGCAGGTCATTATGTCAAGATGGTCCATAACGGCATCGAATACGGGATCATACAGCTCATAGCCGAGACCTACGACCTGATGAAACGGGGAATGGGTCTGTCCAACGACGAATTGCGCGAGGTCTACGGGAGATGGATGAAGACGGAAGTCAACGGATATCTGGTGGAGATCACATCTGAGATATTCACGCGCGAGGACAAAAAAACCGGCAAGAGGCTCATCGATGTTATCCTCGATGAGGCGAAACAGAAGGGCACAGGAAAATGGACCTCCCAGGACGCCATGGAACTGCAGGTGCCGGTGCCGACAATCGATGCGGCCGTATCAATGCGTGACATGTCGGCCCTGAAGAGTGAACGTGAAGTGGCCGGCCAGCTGTTCGAGACGCCCGCAGGCTCTTTTCACGGCGACAGGGAAGGCTTCATTAACCAGCTCCGCGATGCGCTTTATGTCTCCATGATCCTGACATACGCACAGGGCATGGCCCTTCTCGGGAAGGCGTCTGCGGCCTATAACTATGACCTCGACCTGCAGGAGGTGGCTCGCATCTGGCGGGGCGGCTGTATTATCAGGGCGCTCCTGCTGGAAGATATCCAGGCCGCCTACCGGGCCAAGACGGACCTGCCCAACCTCCTGATGGACCCTCACTTCAGCCAGGAAGTGATGACCGGGCAGGATGCCCTGAGGGCGACGGTGACCACTGCCGTCGAACTCGGCATACCGCAGGCATGCATGACCGCCGCCCTGGCCTACTTCGACAGTTACCGGAGCGCGTGGCTGCCGGCCAACCTGGTTCAGGCTCAGCGCGACTTCTTCGGCTCCCATACCTATGAGCGGGTGGACGAAAAGGGCGTTTTCCACACCGAATGGAGAGAGAAGAGTAAGTGACCTTTCCGGCGTTAAGCCGTTAGCAATAAGCTGTAAGGGAAAAGCTCAATATTCGAAGCCGATGGACAAGTCCCTGGGTGCCGGGACGGCTCTGCTCCCGGTTCCTTAAGCTGATCGCTTATGGCTGAATGCTTAGAGCCCGGTTACTTTTAATTGGACTTATGAATACAAGAGAAGCAGCGAGGCCCTTTTAGTGACGCCGGTTTCGGCGCTGGTATATTCCCTTTTTTTCGGGCTGCTCCACGGGATACTGCCGGACGAGCATACGTGGCCCATCACGTTCAGCTATGCCATCGGGGGGGCCGGAGGAAGGGAGGGCATGAAGGCGGGGCTCTACTTCTCCGCCGCATTCACGGTGCAGCGTATGATCCTCTCGGAAGTCGCCTATCTGGCACTTGCCCCGTTTCTTCTTTCCCGAACGGTCAACGGCTACGTCAACATGATAGTGGGCGTTACAATGTGCGTTGCGGGGGCCATAGTGCTGAAGAGGAACCTTTATCCCCACTTCCACCTCTTCGGACATTGCCACGGCGAGGAATGTGACATGGAGGACTCTAAGAAGGTTTTGACAACAAGGCACGAAGAACCGGCCGGCGGCCCGAAGGCGCCCCCGGTGCGATGGACCGTCGTACACGGGTTCATAGCGGGCTTCGGCTTTGGCGGATTTTCCCTGTTCATCAACACCGTCGCAGCCCCGGCCATGAAGACCCCCTGGCTGGGGTTCTTGCCGGGACTCCTCTTCGGCCTGGGGACCATGGCCATGCTCATGATCATCGGCGCCCTGTTCGGGGCCTCTCTTCGCTGGACGCATTCGCTCACTGAAGATGAGGTGAAAAAGATCGGCTCACAGACCGGGGGCAGGACCCTCTTCTTCGGCGGCCTACTTTTCGGGGCGTTCGGGCTTTCGCTGCTCCTTGGTCTTGACCGGAGTCTGCCGGTTGACGCGGGCTATGTCCTGATCGGCCTCTTCATGGTGCTGGTTGCGGTTCCGGCGTTCATCTTTTCGTGGAGGCAGGTGCTGGCGGCAAGGGAGGGCGGAGGGTAATCACTTAGATGGGTTCTTTAAAATGACATTTATAATATTTCACCACGGAGACACAGAGGGCTCAGAGAATATAAATGGAAAAGACAGGCGTGAGCTGACAAGACCGATGCGGCTTTGCCGACTTCTCCTGCTGGCCGTCGTCACGGGGGCGCTTGCCGGACTGGGGGCCGCGGTGTTCAGGGCCATGGTCGGGCTTTCCCACAACCTCCTTTTTCTGGGCCGCCTGTCGGTAACCTATGATGCCGGACGCCATACCGCGGCCGGACCGTTCGGGTGGCTCATTATATTCGTTCCGGTTGCAGGCGCGGCGGCGGTGACCTTTCTTGTGAAGAACTTTGCACCGGGCGCGCGGGGCAGCGGTGTGCCGGAAGTTATGGATGCGGTCTATTATAACCGCGGTGTCGTGCCGCCCACCACCCCGGTCGTAAAGGCGCTGGCGTCGTCAATCTCGCTGGGAAGCGGGGGGTCCATCGGCCGTGAGGGTCCGATCATGCAGATAGGAGCGTCGCTGGGCTCTTTCCTCGGCCAGATATTCCCCGTCTCGGTCTGGGAGCGCAATACTCTGATAGCCGCCGGCGCCGGCGGAGGGATCGCAGCCACCTTCAGCACGCCTATCGGGGGCCTTCTCTTCGCGGTGGAACTCCTTCTCTTCGAGGTAAGCGCCCGCACGGTGATACCCGTCGCCATATCCACGGCCACGGGGGCATATGTCGGGAGCGTCCTTCTGGGCGCCAGTCCACCTTTTGTTGTAACCGGCGTCGAATCCTTCACCTTCCAGGCGATCAGGCCGACGGTGCTCCTTGGGTATGCCGGCCTCGGTGCGTTGACTGGCGTGCTCTCCGCCTTCTTCATAAAAGCCGTATACGGTTTCGAAGACGTTCTCGGGAAATACACGCCGCAAAATTACTACCTGAGACACATGGCGTCCATGTTTGTCGTGGGTCTGTCGCTCTACCTGCTCATCAGGTTCACCGGGCATTATTACATAGAGGGGGTGGGCTATGCCACGATACGCGACGTGCTTTCCGGCCTGCTCTCTCGCCCGTATCTGCTCGTTGCCCTCTTCCTCCTTAAGCTTTTGGCCACCGCGATGACGCTGGGCTCGGGGGCATCAGGGGGCATCTTCTCGCCGTCGCTTTACATGGGGGCGATGGCGGGGGGACTTTACGGCATGGCCGCGCTTGCACTCTTCCCGGCGGTTTCCCCGGATGTCTCAGCCTTTGCCGTGGCCGGCATGGCGGGAATGGTGGGGGGTTCGACAGGAGCGGCCATGGCTACGGCTGTGATGATCTTCGAGATGACCCTGGACTACAGCGCTATTGTCCCCATTATCATTACCGTCGCGGTCAGCTACGGTGTCAGAAGGCTGTTTACCTTCGAAAGCTTTTACACCATGAAGCTTGCTAGACGGGGGCACGGCGTTCCGGACTCCTTTCAGACGAATATGCTCAGGCTCAGGAAGGCCCGGGAGGTCATGGACACAGGTGTTAAGACTATCCCGGCAGAAACAACGCCCGATGAACTGGGGCGCATCGCCTCCGGGGAGCCGCTGATCGCTTATTTCCTCGTCGAGGACCGGTCCGGCCGGATCACCGGAGTAATAGAAAAGGTCGCCTCCCCGGTCCTCCTCGAAAAATGCGGTATGGGAATGAGTATGGGTGAACTGGCGCAGAGAGATTTTGCCTTTGTGGAGGAGGATATCTCAGTATCCGAAGTTATCACAATGCTGCACGGCGGCAAGGTCTCCGTCGCACTGGTGACATCGTCAGGGCTCAGAGGGACCGGGACGCCGGAGGTCAAGGGAGTGATTACCAACAGGCAACTCGGCGCAGCAGCCCTCGAATCGGCCGCCAGTTTTTCCGAGTAAGGCGCGGGGGGCGCTCAGGAAACATAATGAAGGTTCACCGCAGAAAGCTACCTCCAGATTGCAGTCCTTTTTCCGTCATGCCCGAAGTTCTTAATCGGGCATCCAATCTCTCTGAAAACCCGGATTCCCACCTGATAACCGCGGGAATGACGGATCTGAAAACCGGGTTTTTTGCAACATTATGGCTTATTTCGCCTCTGCTTCCCGTAACTACTTTGACTATATAAGTTGACCTATGTGAGGAATGCGATCATGGTTGCATGTAGGCGGCATGACACCGAGGGCCGTTTCAAAGATCAGGAGGAAAGCAGGTAGTCACTAATTCATCTACGTCCCTCTCAGCCTATCCACAATTTTGTTAATTATGAGAAGCGGCACATATGCCGTACCGACCAAAATCTCTTTGAGAGTTAAATTGTCATTGGCTATAATTGTATAAACACGGATGCGCGATTCTGACAAAGTGAAAGATATCTCAATGTCTGCACTGAAGGACTACCTCGCCCTTGTGTTGATTTTTCTTATTGGGTCAGGTCCACCCGCCATTACCTATGGCAAGGACCTGCTTGCGGTTTACCGGCAAGCGGCATCGACCAATCCCATTTTGGGGAAAGCGCGGTCCCAGCTTCAGGCAGAGAAGGCTTCCGGATCCGCGACGCGTGCAGCACTTTATCCTAAAGTGAATGCAGGCGCCGGTGTAAGCCATTACCACACAGACATGAGGGGTTTCCCCGGGCTTACTGTGGATGAGGGTTATACAGCGACCAACTACAGCGTTACACTCATACAGCCTGTTGTCAACGGTCAGGACTGGGTTTCCGTAAGGGCTTCGGAATCCAGGATCAGTGCGGCGGAAAGCGCGGTGGCTGCTGCCGAACAGGACATCATCCTTCGGGTTTCTGAAGCATACTTTGGCGTCTTGCGGGCCAGGGCGGATGAGCGTGTCGCCGCCGGACAGAGGGATTTACTGAAAAAGATACTTGATCAGGCCGAGGCTTTTCTCAAAGTCGGCGCGGGTGACATCGTTTCCGTCCGGGAGTCGAAGGCGCGCTTTGACGAAGCCGATTCAGACCTGATCAACGCCAAGAACGCGGTACGAATAGCCGAACAGGCCCTCGTGCGTCTCACTCATAGCCCGGTCGGGGAACTCGATGATCTCGGAAATATCAGACCTCGGGGACCCGTTCCCGATGAAATCTCACCCTGGATAAAGACGGCATTCGAAAGCCAGCCTTTGCTTTTGCAGGCCCAAAAACAGTTGCAGGTCTCAATGGATCAGGTCGAGATCGCCCGCCGTGCTCGCTGGCCCCGTCTCGATCTTGATGCCGGCTATGGTTACGCGAAGGGGCAGCTCCTTCCCGAGATAAAGCGCACCGACATCTGGGCAGGACTGACCTTTGTCCTTCCTATTTATGAAGGTGGAAGGATCAGCGCCGGGATCAGAGAGGCGGAGGCACTTGCGTCGGCGAACCGTTACGGGATGGAAGATCTTCGGGACCAGATACGGTTTGACACGGAACGCAGTTTTCTGACACTTAAGGACAGCGTGGCCCAGCTAAGAGCGGCGACGCAGGCTGCGGAATCAGCCCGCATCTCAATGGAAGCAACAATGAAGGGTTACGAAGTGGGAACGCGCTCCATCACCGATCTTCTTGACAGCGTCCAAAACTATACAAAAATGAGGCGCAATAAAATCATTGCTCTTTACAATCACATCCTGGCCAGGATAATGCTGAAGAAAGCTGTGGGAGTTTTAAATATCAAGGATGTTGAAGATGTCAACAGTCTGCTGACAGTTCGGCCAAACGGAGCGCGAAGATAAGGGGAAGGGGGGAGAGGGATGAAGAAAAAGAAGATTGCGGTTTTCATAATACTTGTCCTTATTGTTTGCGGTGTCGGTGTGGCTGTCTACCTGTCGGTCCACCATAAGGCAACGGAAACTCTGCGACTTTACGGCAATATAGACATTCGACAGGTAGAGCTTGCCTTTCATGCGACGGGCAGGGTCAGCCGGCTTTTGCTGCAGGAAGGCGATCCCGTAAAGCCTGGAGAGCTTGTGGCCGAACTCGACCCCATCCGCTATGAGGCTTCGGCCGGACAGGCTGCCGGCGAGCTGGCGAACCAGAGACAGATACTTGCACGTCTTCTGGCGGGAAGCCGTCCCGAAGAAATCGAGCAGGCGCGGGCGCGAGTTAAGGCTGCCGAGGCGGCACTTAAGGACGCCCAAGCGACTTATCACAGAACGGAGGCCCTCGTTCGCGACCAGTACATGTCGCAGCAGAAGCTTGACAATGACGAGAAGGCTTTTAAAAGCGCTGCTGCCAACCTTGACGAAGCACGCCAGGAGCTGAAACTTGCCGTCGAGGGGCCCAGAAAAGAGGACATAGCAGCTGCTAGGGCGAAAGTCAGGGCAGATGAGGCGGCGTTACGTCTGGCCGAAAGACAACTGCAGGATACGAAGCTCTACACCCCCTCTGCGGGAGTAATACAGAACCGCATTCTCGAACCTGGCAACATGGCGTTTCCGGAGACTCCGGTTTATACACTTGCGCTTACCAATCCGGTTTGGGTCCGGGCATATGTCTCCGAGCCCGACTTGGGAAAGATCAGACTGGGAATGTCTGCTCAGGTCACGACAGACAGTTATCACGGCAAAGTCTATGAGGGATGGGTGGGCTTCATATCTCCTACTGCCGAGTTTACTCCCAAATCGGTCGAAACCACGGAAGAAAGAACGAAGCTTGTATATCAGGTAAGGATATACGTCTGCAACCCGCAGAACGAGCTCCGGTTGGGCATGCCCGCGACCGCTGTTGTTCCCCTCAATCAACCCCATACCGGTACAACTTCCGAAGAAGACCGCTGCAAGGGCCAATAATGCCGTCTCCATCATCGACCGGCCGACTTCTTTCAGGCAAAGAAAACGTAGTTGTTGCCAGGGATATAAGCAAGAGCTTCCGGCCGGCGGGCCGTCTCATTGAGGCATTAAAGATGGTAAGCATCGAGATGGCCCCCGGTGTCGTCACGGGCCTCGTCGGACCCGACGGTGCCGGAAAGACCACTCTCATGAGGATCCTGACCGGAATGGTCGTCCCCGATTCAGGGCAGGCGACTGTCCTTGGAATGGACGCGACCCGTGAGTCTCTGAAGGTACAGGCTTCCATAGGTTACATGCCACAGAGGTTCGGCCTTTATGAAGACCTCACTGTAGAAGAAAACATGGAACTCTATGCTGACCTTCAAGGGGTGCCGAAGAAAACAAGAGCGGGGCGATACCGGGATTTGATGCATATGACCGGTCTGGGCCCGTTCACATCCCGTCTGGCGCGTCGCCTTTCAGGAGGCATGAAACAGAAGCTCGGCCTGGCCTGCACTCTCGTACGTCCGCCGCAGCTCCTGCTCCTTGACGAACCTACCGTTGGCGTTGACCCGGTCTCCCGAAGGGAACTCTGGGCGATAGTAGATAGCCTAGTAAAAGAGGAGGGAATGACGGTCCTTCTGAGCACCGCCTATCTCGATGAGGCGGAACGCTGTGGAGAGGTTGTAATACTACACGAGGGGGAAGTCCTCGGCTCAGGCCTTCCGGATAACTTCCGGAGGCAGGTGAAGGACCGCACCTTCGAGGTGAGGGCAAAAGGGATGAAAAAAAGGGAAGTGCAGGAGAGGCTTTCGGGAGTCCCAGATGTCATTGACGCCATCATTCAGGGTGACCACGTACGTCTCGTGACCGGCACCGCCGGGACTCCGGATCCCGGCACAATGCTTCCCGGCACAGAGGATGTCTCGATTCAGCCCGTTGCGCCCCGCTTCGAGGACAGTTTCATCGCGATGCTCAGGAAGCGCCTGGCTGAAGAAGGCATAAAAGCCTCATCACCCTCCCCTTCATCCCCCCTTCCCAGGGGAGGGGAAACAGTGAAACCTTCTCCCCATGCGGGAGGAGGTGAGGGAGAAAGGGCTTCAATAATTGAGGTGCACGATGTAAAGCGCCGTTTCGGAGATTTTTATGCCGTCAAGGGCATTACCTTCGATGTGAAAAGGGGAGAGGTCTTCGGATTGCTTGGTGCAAACGGGGCCGGGAAGTCAACGACATTCAGGATGCTCTGCGGCCTTCTTCCTGCCAGTGGCGGAAGTCTGCTGGTAGACGGCACGGACCTGAGGCATTCGGCCGCGCCGGCCCGCGCAAGGATCGGCTACATGTCCCAGAAGTTCTCTCTTTACGGGAACCTCAGCGTGCATCAGAACCTGGATTTCTTCAGCAGCGCCTACGGACTGACAGGCCAACGGCGGGCGGAAAGGATGTCCCTGGTCATTGATCAGTTCGAACTCTCGGGTTTTGACGACATGAAGAGTCTGGACCTTTCGCTAGGCCACAAGCAGAGGCTGGCAATGGCCTGCGCCCTCATGCACGAGCCCGCCATTCTCTTCCTGGACGAGCCGACATCGGGCGTCGATCCGCTTGCAAGGCGTGAATTCTGGCACCGCATCAATGATCTTGCCGGTAAGGGTGTCACAGTCCTGGTGACAACGCACTTCATGGAAGAAGCCGAGTATTGCGACCGTCTGGCAATCATGTCAGCAGGCAGAATTCTGGCGCTTGGTGAGCCTGAAGAAATCAAGGCCCGTGCCGTCACCGCCGAAAACCCTCAGCCCTCGATGGAGGATGCCTTCATAAGTCTGATCGTGGCGGACGAACAGGGGGAAGCCGGACCATGAAGAAAGATGAGTCATTACGGGGAGGCGCTTCAATGAGGATGCGCGGCTTGGTGCGCAAGGAGTTTTTGCAGGTGATGCGCGACCCAAGCAGCATCGCCATAGCCTTCCTGCTGCCTGTAATTCTCCTGCTTCTCTTCGGCTACGGGGTGTCTCTCGATGCCGAGCATGTCCCTGTCGCGCTGGTCGTTGAACACCCCGATGCCGACACCGCAGGTTTCACGGGTGTATTCCGGCGGTCCCGTTATTTCAGTCCAATTGACTTCTCCGGCATGAGGGCTGCTGAATATGCCATGAGAAGGGGTCTGGTCGAAGGCATCATCCATCTCAGATCGGATTTCAGCCGTCAGGTCAGGCAGGCCGGCGGTGCGCCCGTCCAGATCATAGTCAACGGCATCGACGCCAACAACGCAAGGCTTATCTCGGGCTACGTGGAAGGCGCATGGTCGATGTGGCGCAGACACATGTCAGAGTCCCGCGGAATCTCTCTTGATATTCCGGTGCAGGTGGAACAGCGTATCTGGTTTAACAGCGAGCTCCGGAGCCGGGACTTCCTCGTGCCCGGCCTCATAGCGGTAATCATGACCCTCATCGGCGGGCTTCTTACGGCCTTGGTCATGGCCCGGGAGTGGGAGCGGGGAACCATGGAGGCCCTCATGGTCACTCCCGTCAGCATGAAAGAGATCCTGCTGGGTAAGCTTATCCCTTATTTTGTCCTGGGGATGGGAGGCATGGCCCTCTCGGTGGTCATGGCGGTATGGCAGTTCGGCGTGCCTCTGAGGGGATCCCTGCCGGTCCTCTTCATCGCCTCATCACTTTTTCTCCTCGTTGCGCTGGGCATGGGCCTTCTTATCTCCACCTTGGCTAAGAATCAGTTTGTCGCGGGGCAGGTTGCAATCATTGTGACCTTTCTCCCCGCCTTTATCCTCTCGGGCTTCATCTTCGACATCAACAGCATGCCGCTTCCGATCCGGGTATTTACGCATGTCATCGCGGCCCGCTATTTCGTCTCGATCCTCCAGACGGTATTTCTTGCCGGTAACATATGGCAGGTGCTCCTTCCAAACGCATTCGCCCTCATCATTATGGCGGGAATCTTCTTCGGGATAATCAAGCGGAAATCCCGCAAGAGGCTCGAATAGGGGAAAGCGTGGGAAAAAGAATATTCGCCCTCATGATCAAGGAATTCCTGAGCCTCCTCAAGGATAAGAAGAGCCGTGTCGTGGTGGTAGTTCCGCCCCTCGTCCAGTTGATCGTCTTCGGATATGCGGCAACATTCGACCTTACGCATGTCCCCTATGCGGTTTACAACGAAGACAGAGGGGCCGCGGGGCGGGACATTCTGGCAGGCTTCGGGGGTTCAAAAAATTTCAGCCGTTCGGCCGTCATAACCCATGAAGAGGAGATAAGACCTCTCATAGACAATAAGAAGGTGCTTCTGGTTCTCCATCTGGGTCCCACCTTCAGTCGTGACCTTCTCAGCGGAAGGACCGCTTCCCTTCAGGTGATTATCGACGGCAGAAATTCAAACACCGCCATGCTCGCACTCAGCTATATAAACAGCATCGTCCGGAGGTTCAACGAGCAATGGGCGGCAGAGCACGGACGGCGCGGCCCCCCTGCAATGCTGGTAACACGTGCATGGTTCAATCCGAACCTCGAGAGCCGCTGGTTTATCGTTCCGGGCATAGTGGGTCTCCTTACCCTTGTCGTAACCATGCTGGTAACGGCCCTCTCCGTCGCACGGGAGCGAGAGCAGGGCACCTTCGATCAGTTGCTGGTAACTCCCTTAAGACCAGTGGAGATCCTCATAGGCAAGGCCCTTCCGGGTCTCATCATAGGGATTTTCGAGGCGACGGTTATCATACTGATGGCCGTCTTTTGGTTCAGGGTGCCTCTTCTGGGAAGTTTGATAACCCTTTATACCGGCGTGGCACTCTTCCTTCTTTCAGCAATAGGGGTCGGTCTGATGATCTCGTCCCTCGCCGTAACCCAGCAGCAGGGCTTGCTGGGGGCGTTTCTGTTTCTCGTCCCTGCCATAATACTGTCAGGCTTCACCACTCCTATCGCCAACATGCCTCAGGTGATACAGTACATCACGCTCCTCAATCCAATGCGTTACTTCATGGTCGTACTTCGCGGGGTGTTCCTGGAGGGAGCTCCATTTCATCTCCTGATCGGCCAGCTCTGGCCGATGGCCGTGATAGGTGTAGTGAGCCTGGCCGCCGCCGGCTGGCTCTTCCGGCATCGTATGTATTAGTACCGTGGGAAGGTATAAATATTAACGCTGCGTAAATCTTTTACAAAAAGACGAGAAAAATCACCACGGAGACACGGAGACGCTGAGAAAAGACTATTTTCCTGTTTGTCTCTTATCTGTCTTTGGATTTTCTCTGTGCCTCCGTGTCTCTGGAGTAAAATTCTTTATTGTTTGTGGCTTACCGTTCCGGCTCCAGCACCACGCAGATGAATATCCGGGCCGATAAATGATATCTTAAGAATATCTTCTCTTCGGAAGTCATCCTCCGTAACCGGAGTATCTTATGCGACAGTCTCTTGAAAGAATCGGTGCGAACAAGGTTGTCCTCGCCCTGTCGGCGGCGAGGATGGGCGATGCCGTAGGAAACAGCATCCTTTTTGTAATCATTCCCCTTTATGTCGCCAAGCTGCCGGCCCCCTGGTTCCCTCTCCCGGAAACGGTGCGCGCAGGCCTTCTGATATCCCTCTACGGTCTCGTAAACGCCCTGCTTCAGCCCTTTGCGGGCGCCATGGTCGACAGATTCAACAGGCGGAAGGTCTTTATCCAGGGCGGACTCTGCCTGATGGGAGCCAGCACCTTCGCCTATGTCTTTGCCGGCAAGTTCACGGATATCCTCGTGCTCAGGATACTCCAGGGGATGGGCCTGGCCCTCACGGTGACCGCCTCCATTGCCATTATGGCCATCTCCACGGACAGGAAAACACGGGGAGGATCGATGGGGGTCTTCAGCACCTCGCGCATGATGGGCCTGTCGGCCGGCCCGCTTCTGGGGGGATACCTTTACGATAATTTCGGCTTCAACGCGGCCTTCTATGCCGGCACCTTCTTCGTTGCCCTGGCGGTCGTACTGGTACAGCTGTGGATCAGGGAAGGGCGGGTGCCGGTCCACGCGGCTGTTGAGAGACCGGCATTCAAGGTGATCGACCGCGAATTGCTGTCCCCGGGAATCATCGGCGCGGGTCTCGCCATATTCATAATGGCAGCCGCCTTCTCAATGATAACGCCCCTCGAAAAACAGTTCAACATCCGCCTTCACGAGTCTGCCTTCAGTTTCGGGCTCGCCTTCAGCGCCGTCATGTTCAGCAGGCTTTTGTTTCAGATTCCGCTGGGACGGCTGTCCGACCATTTCGGCCGGAAGCCCCTGATTATCGCTGGACTGATCCTCATGGCCCCGGTAACCGGACTCCTGGGAGAGGCAGCGACCACTCTGCAGCTCATAGCCCTGCGAGCCGTGCAGGGCATCGGGTCCGCAGGCATTGCCGCACCGGCCATGGCCCTCGCCGCAGACCTGTCAAAGGCCGGGGGAGAAGGACGTCAGATGAGCATCACCACCATGGGGTTCGGCCTTGGCATTTCTGTGGGCCCCCTGCTGGCCGGGGTGCTGGCTGTCTTTTCCTGGAGACTGCCCTTTTTCATCGTGGGCCTCATGCTCCTGGCCGGTGTATGGATCGTCCATCGTTACGTTCCCGAAACGATCGTCCGCCACGCGGGTCCGCAAGAGCCCCCGGCAAAGAATTCATAGCTTTCTGCGTCCGCTTCGATTGGCGTTATCGCGTTCCGGTCTTTATTGATGTCACCTGGCGATTTGATTGTCACGGACAGAAAAACGTGCCCGCTGGACATCGGAACATGGTGTGATATAATTGAACCAGTTGTGGTTTTCGGTCGGGTATTTTCGTGTTGTGGCGGTATGGATTCGGGCAACGCCGCATGATACCGGGGTAAAAATGCAAAGCGAAATCGAAAAAACATCTTCGCAAGAGGCAGAGGAAGAGGCAGGAGATACATCGATACTGGTTGCCGACGATGACGACGTCATCAGGGGCCTTGTCACGACGCTGATCGAGAAGTCCGGGTATTCGGTTTTCGAGGCGGCCGACGGCTCCGAGGCGGTCGATAAATTCAGGGAACACCGGGACGAGATAGATCTTCTGGTCTTCGATGTACGAATGCCGGGAAAAGACGGCAAGCAGGCCTACGACGAGATAAGGCAGATCCGTCCCGACATCAAGGTCCTCTTCATTAGCGGCTACGGAAGCGACGTCCTGGAGAAATACGGCGTCAACCGTGAAGATTTTCAGGTCATATCGAAGCCGTTTATGCCCGGCGATCTCATATCGCAGATAAAGACCTGCCTGTCCGGCCCCTGAAGCGATTTGAGAAAGGGGATTTACGGTAACAGTCCCGTTGACAATAGCCAGGCCCGGCCACAAGGTGAAGAACATCTTTTTCTGATTTCCGCACTTGACAGACCCCCTCTTCCTAACAGGCGAAATTGATGATAAGATTTAGTTGTAGGATATATCAGACAGTCCCGGGTGAATTTTTTTCTGGCAAATAACGGAGGTGGACCATGAGAAAAGTCTTGTCGGGAGTTTTGATGCTCGGATTTATTCTGGCGTTGGGCGTGTACGGTGCGGATGCGCAGTCGCAGCCGCCGGGCGGAACGGGCGGAGGTGTTTCGGCCAGGTGCGCGGATATAATGGGCCCCGGAATGATGGGAGGTCCCATGAGGGGTGGCTACGGAATGAGGGGCAAGGGCATGATGGCACCGGGTATGGCGAGCGGTAACATGGGAGGCCGTTGCGGCTGCGGTATGGCGAGCGGTAACATGGAAGGCCGTTGCGGCTGCGGTATGGTGCGGTATGATGGGCCGTCATTTTGGAATGATGGGCGGGAAGGGTAGTATGGGCGGTGTGCATCACCGCCTCTGGCACTATATCATGAGACTCGATCTTGACCAGAACCAGCGGGCCGAGATCTGGAAAACAAAGACCGACCTGATGAAGAACATGATCCGGAAGAAGGCCGACCTGCGCATCGCCATGCTGGAACTGGGTAATCTGGTCCATGCCGACAAAACCGACATGAAGAAGGTCGAGGCTAAGGTAAAACAGATAGAGAATCTGAGATCGTCCATGCTCATTTCCGGCATAGAAGCAATGGAGGCCGTTAAGTCGAAGCTGACCGCCGACCAGAGGAAGAAACTGGGCAACATGATGGAGAGCCCTGGGCGATGCATGATGATGGGTGATGACATGATGAGCGGCGGCATGACCGGCGGAGACATGATGGGAGACGGTATGATGGAAGAAGCTCCGGCTGAAGATTAACTGACACGCGACCGGCGGGAGGGGCAAAGCGTGACCCGCTTTCCCCTCCTGCCGGCAGGCTCCGGGGCAAACTGAGAAGTTAGAGTTACTTGCCCGGTTCCTGAGCAATTCCTTAAAGAAGGAGGCTTATCATGAAAAAGAACGTCGGAGGCATCGACAAAGCGATAAGGTTCATTATCGGGATCGTCCTGGGTCTTATCGGCTTTTTCGTGCAGATGAGCACCGGCCTTAGAATAGCTTTCTTCGCTGTCGGGGCCATAGCCCTCATCACCGCCTTTACCGGTTTTTGACCGCTCTGGGCGGTGCTCGGGATCAGCACCCACAAGGAACATTCAGGCTGAGAATACATATCAAAGGGAGAGCCCGAATCTCGATAGCGCCCTGGCTGTCGAGGCGTGGTCAACATGGTGAATGCCGTTTATGCCCAAAGTGCGGGCGACTTCGACATAGAGTCCCCTGTCATCGATGTACACAACGTTTTCAGGCGGAACCTGGGCCGCATCGAGGGCGATGCGGTAGATATCTTCATCGGGCTTCCGGAAGTGGACAAAGCAGGACACTATGAAGAAGTCAATGAATTCTGCCAACCCGTGGTCCCTGACTCGCCGGTCTGTCAGCTCCCGCCCTTCATTGCTGACCGCGGCCACCTTCAATCCGTATTTCTTTTTCAGTTCCCGGAACAGACCGATCGTCTCAGGGTAAGGCGTTGTCCGGAACATGAACTCCTTTAGATCTTCCCGCGGGAAAGACCTTTCCTCATAAAAGATAACGCGGTCGAGGTAAGTATCGAGAGTAAGCTTGCCTTCCTCGTACGTATCGAAGGTCAGATGGTGCCTCTCGTTCAACTCGTCGATGTCAAAGCCGAAATGGTCGGCGGCTCTCTTTCGTTTCTCATGGCCCCAGCCGTTTTCGAGCATGACTCCGCCGATATCCAGAAACAGTGCCCTGACAGGTGGCATGGGAATCAGTCCTCCATTGCATGCAGACTCTGGTTAAAGTCTATCCGGTTTCCGGACAAAGTCAAGAAAGCCGTCCCCCAGATGAGTTCAGTCTGAAGCGTACCTGTAATCCTTCTTTACTTCCAGAAAGCCTACGACGCACAGCGTCACCAGGGCTACCGTCAGAAGCCTGACCGGCCCGATGGGGGCAAGATGGAACCGTTCCCTGAGGAAGGGGACGTAAATCCCCAGGAGGAGAAAACCGGTTGCCGAAACCGCCCACACATTCATAATGCCGTTTTTGAAAAGGCCTATCGAAAAAACGGGTTCCGTGTCGGAGCGGGCGATAAAGGCGAGGATGATATGTCCGAAGATCCACGCGGAAAAAGCGAGAGTCTGGGTCTGCCCGAAACTGAAATCCATGTATCGCGCATAAAAATATGCGAACATGACGGAGCAAAAGAGAACAAAGCCGTTAAGGAGGACCTTCTTCACCAGCCTGCCGCTGAAGACGTCCTCGCGGGGATTGCGAGGCGGCCGGCGGTAAATGCCGGACTCCTTCGGTTCTGCAACGAAACCGGCCGATGCGGCAAGGTCCATGAATAACTCCAGTACGATGATCTGGATCGGGCTGAACGGCATGGGGACCCCCACTATGACCGGCAGCAGAAAGATCAGCACAAGTGCGGTCTTTACCGAAAGATAATACGTAATCCCTTTCCGGAGGTTGTCAAAGAATTTTCTTCCCTCGAATATGCCCTGGGTAATGGTAATGTAATTGTCGTCCGCCAGGACTACGTCGGCCGCGTCCTTGGCCACGTCCGTTCCCCTGACACCCATGGCTATGCCTATGTCGGCCCCCTTGAGGGCCAGAACATCATTGACACCATCGCCCGTTACGGCCACCACTTCTCCGTTTTTCTGCAACGCCTCGACTATGCGGTGTTTGTGCAACGGAGTGGCCCTGGAAAAAACGGAGACGGCCTTCACCAGTTCCCGCAGCTCATCGTCGGTCGCCTCGTCGACCTCTTTTCCCGTTGCTATCCTGTCCGTCTTTATGCCGACCTCGCCGGCTATAAAACCGGCCGTTCCCGAATGGTCTCCCGTGACCATAATAGTCCTGATCCCGGCCGCCGATGCTGTCCCTATCGTCTCTTCCACCCCTTTGCGCGGAGAATCCTCGAAGCCTATGAGGCCTATGAAAGTCATGCCTTTCTCCAGTTCCGTGAAGTCCAGGTCTTCCTCCCCGGAGTGGAGCTGCCGGAAGGCGACTGCTATCACCCGCCTGCCTTTTCCTGTCTCGGCATCCAGCTCGTCCCCTATTTTTTCGGATATACCGTCGCAGGCGTCAAAGACCTCCTCCGGCGCACCGCTCAGGTATAGTTCATACCGGTCCTCTTTTCTTCTTATGACGGCCTTCGTATTCCTGTTGCCCGCCCCCAGATTTCTCTGGCGGTATGCTCCGGAAAATGACGCGTCCGCATTCAGTCTGCCGGCGGCGTTCCTGACTTCCTTTTCCATGGGCTGCAGTATATGCTCCGACAAAGAACCGGCGGCCTTGCCGAGGATTTCTTTTTTCCGGTCCGCCGGGACGACCGAGACAATCCGCATCTTCCCCTCCGTAATCGTACCCGTTTTATCCGTAACGATCACGGTGGCATTGCCCATGGTCTCGGCCCCTTTGAGCCTCTTCACAAGGAATTTTTTCCTGGAAAGAGTATAGGCCCCGAGTCCGAGGACCATGGTTATGATGATCGGCAATTCTTCAGGGATGGTGGCAAAGGCGAGAGACAGGCCGGTCAGAACCATCGTCTTGATGTCCTCTCCCCTCAGGATCCCCAGGACCGGGATGAGAATAGAAAAAAAGACCGCCACAAAAACCAGCTTGCCCGCCAGAGATTTCATCGCAAGCTGCAGGGGCGTCCTGGGAGGTTTCACCTGTTTAAGAGTCCGGGCTATTTGGCCCAGTCTGGTATTTTCTCCGGTGGCAAAAACTTTTGCCTCGCCTTCCCCTGACAGGACAACCGTACCGGCGTAAATCATGTCGCCCTTCTTTTTGTCCTGGGGAAAAGACTCCCCCGTCAAGGCAGATTCATCCGCCTGCACGCCCACTCCTTTTTCTATTTCTGCATCTGCAGCGACATCGGTGCCAGGGGTCAGGACCAGGATGTCGCCGGGCACGACTTCCTCCTTTTCTATTTCGGCGACACCGCCGTCCCTGAAGACCCTCACCCCGGAGGCCGTTATTTTTTCGAGGGAGGCGATCGTCTTTTTTGCCCTGTACTCGTTGTTAACCTCGGCAAGTATCAGCAACGCGATAACGGTGAAGATGGTGACGCTGTCGAGAAGTCTGCCCCAGAAGCTGTAAAAGAAACCGACCACAAACAACAGCAGGATCATCGGTTCGGTAACTTCATGTCCTGCGATGCGGAGGAAACTTATTTTTTCGGATCTGTAGATGCGGTTGGGGCCTGTCTCCGAGATCCTCCGGCGTGCCTCCTCCGAGCTGAGCCCGCGGATTTGTCGTTCGGCCATGTTTCGGTTGTTCTTCCTCCTTCGGATGAGATGGGATTTCTTCGGTCCGGCGTTTATGTATTACTTACCATATATCCTCTGTGCTTTCAATAAAATTCCTCCCTGAAATGCCGGAAAGAAGGAGGTGAATGCGGGCAGGCTTTGTGATATAGTGGAAGAAAAAGAGGACGCTTCGGCACATCGCCGTAAGGTCATGTGCCTTCATATCCGGAGACTGTAATCGTTGTGAAAAAGACGGCCTGGCTCACAGCACTATTTTTACTTGTGACAACCCTGCAGGCCCCCGTCCCGGCGGCCGCAAAGAAGGCCGAAGGCCGACCGGTTCACGAACGGGAAGCGCCTCCGGATACCGGTCTTTCGACAACGGAACACTCCGTCAGGCTCAGGGGCGCGGTTCTTCGTTATAAGGCAACGGCCGGCTACATGCACACGGGAACCGGCGATAAAAAGGCCGACAATTTTTTTGTTTCTTATGTAAAGGAAGGCGTGACGGACAAAAAGGACCGGCCCGTCACTTTTGTCTTCAACGGAGGGCCCGGCGCGTCTTCGATATGGCTCCATCTGGGGGCCATCGGACCGAAGCGGATCTCTAAGTTTTTCACGGGAAAACCCCTTTCTCCTCCGTACTCCCTGGTCGACAATGAATACACGTGGCTCGACCTGACCGATCTTGTTTTTATCGACCCTGTCGGATCGGGTTACAGCCGCGCGGCAACCGGAGGGAAAGATTTCTACGGCCTGTCCGAGGATGCGAAGTCTGTCGGAGAATTCGTAAGGCGGTATGTAACGGAAGAAGAGCGCTGGCTTTCTCCCAAGTTCATTGCGGGTGAAAGCTACGGTACCGTCCGGGCGGTGCTTCTTGCCGACAGGCTGCACGAGGCGTACGGCATGGACGTGAATGCGCTCATGCTTATCTCTCCGGTGCTCAATTTTCAGACGTTCACCTTCGGCGCCGGCAACGACCTCCCCTATGTGTTGTTCCTTCCTTCCTATGCGGCTGCCGCCGCCTACCACAAGAAAACCTCCTTCGCCGCCATCGACGGCCGCGGGGCACTCCGTCAGGTCGAAGAATGGGCGGTAGGCGACTATATGGTATCACTGGCAAGGGGGTCGGCAATGAGCGACAGCGAGAGGCAAAGTGTTGCAAGAAAACTTTCGGCCTATACCGGTCTCCCCAAAAGATATATCGAAAATCAAGACATGAGAATCAGCAATTCAGAGTTTATAAACAAACTGCTCTACGACCGCCATCGCTTCCTCGGTCTCCTGGACAGCAGGTATACCGGAACGAAGCCGGCGGAGGACCTCTTTTACGACGATCCGACCATGGTCGGCACGCTCGGCTTTTATGTGGCGGCAATGAACGACTATGTCAGGAGGGAACTGGGTTACAAAAACGACCTTCCGTATGAGTATCTCTCCAAGAAGGCCAGCTGGTCATGGGACTGGGGGTCAGCCGCCCGGGGATATCCGGACGTCGCCGGGAAGCTCGGGAAACTGATCAACAGGACGCATTACCTTAAGGTATTCATCGCAGCCGGATATTACGATCTCGACGCACCGTACTTCGCTGCGGTCTATACTGTAAACCACCTCGGTCTCCAACCCGATCGCAGGAAGAACGTCACTCTTGAACTCTACAAGGCCGGACATCAGATGTATACCGACCTCCCCTCCCTGAAAAAACTTCGCAGTGACATATCGGCTTTCATTGAAAACCTTTTTGCGGACGGTCGAAAGGAAGGGGCAGCCGACTGATCTTTCAGGGGGAGTGTTAAGATGTTCCTTGTCATGAGAGGACAGTTTCCGGTCTTCCTTCAGATCCTTCTCGGGATCTTCGTACTTTTCCTCGGCAGAAAATTATTCTGGCTCTTTGTCGCGGCGGTCGGCTTCGTCGCCGGGGCGCTGCTGGGCGATCTTTTTTTCCATGCGGATTCAGGCTGGATAGTGCTCATAATCGCAGCTGTCTCCGGGGTATTGGGCGCACTATTCGCCGTTTTGTTTCAGAGGCTGGCAATAGCAGTCTCGGGCTTTCTCGCCGGGGGGTACGTCTCCGTCGTCATGCTGCACCACTGGGGATGGGGTACGGATATTCATTTCTGGGCCCCTTTTCTGATCGGCGGATTCCTCGGGGCCCTTTTGCTGTCGATAATATTCGACCCCGCACTCATAGTGCTGTCCTCCCTGGTCGGTGCGGCCATGATAGTCCAGCCATTCCATTTGAGCCCCGGGGAAACCGGCCTGATCTTCGTCCTCCTGGCACTGTCGGGCATTGTCGTTCAGACCGTCATTCTCAAAAGCAGGGCTTCCAGGCGCCGGAAATAGCACGCTTTTTTCCCCCCTTTGTCTATAATAGACGGGTGGTGAGAGCGTGACATACATCCTGCTTCTCATATCGGCATATTTCATGGGGTGCATTGCGGCAATACCGGCCGGACCTGTACAGATCGAGGTAGTGAGAAGGTCCATAAACGGTCAGCTGAAGTCTTCTCTTCTGGTGGTGCTGGGCGCGTTCCTCATAGATGTCTTTTACGGCCTCATCGCCTTTTTCGGCATAGCGCCTTTTCTCGAGGAGAAGAAGGTAATGGCGATATTCTGGCTGGCAGGAGGCGTCATCCTGATCGTAATGTCTGTCTTTGTTATCAGGCACCGCGCGAAGAAGGAAATTTCTTACGATAACGCGCCCCAAAAGAGAAAAAGATGGGCGCTGCTGGGAGGAATCTCACTTTCAGTCATAAACCCCATGATGATATTGTGGTGGCTGTCGGCGGTCCGCATCTTCGAGGACATAGGACTTATCAGCGAATTCAACGCCGATATCGCCCTTACGTTTCTCGCTGCGGCCAGTCTCGGACTCGCCTCCTATCTGACTGCTCTCTCTCTCTTTATCCACTGGGTTAAAAAATTTGTATCGGCTGCAAAGCTGCGGCGGATAAACCAGGTATTCGCGGTATTTCTCCTGCTTATAGGACTCTATTTCCTGTATACCTCGATCCACACTCTTTTCCTGCAAGGCTGAACCGACCCTCGAAAAAAGATATTGCAGCGGAGGGGAAAATGGATTATGCTATCTATATTCCAGGGGGGACCATGCACTACCAGAACTGTTGGGAATTCAAACAGTGCGGAAGGGAAAGAACCGGTTCCGCAGGCATCTGTCCGGCCGCTCTCAGCCGCGCGGCAGACGGGGTCAACGGCGGCATCAATGCCGGCAGGGTCTGCTGGGCGGTGACAGGAACGTTATGCGACGGCAAGAGACAGGGCACTTATGCCGAAAAGGTCATGGAATGCATGTCCTGTGATTTCCGCCTGAAGGTCATGGAGGAAATGTCCTATAAATTCAAGCCGGTTTTCTTCTGAAGTTCCGCGCAGAGAGCCTCAGCCGATCCTGTCTGTCCCCATGTAAGCCCTCAGGGGCCCCGGGACTACTACTGAGCCGTCCTTCTGCTGATAATTTTCGAGTACCGCTACGAGTGTCCTGCCTATGGCCAGGCCCGACCCGTTGAGGGTATGCAGGAATTCTGTCCCCTTTTTCCCCTCACGCCTAAACCTTATGCTCGCCCTTCTGGCCTGAAAATCCAGGAAATTCGAGCATGAAGATATTTCCCTGTAGCGGTTCTGGCCGGGAAGCCATACTTCGAGGTCGTATGTCTTCGCCGCCGAAAACCCCAGGTCTCCGGTGCAGAGGGTAATCACCCTGTAGGGAAGACCGAGCCTCTGGAGTATGTCCTCGGCATCGGCCGTAAGTCTCTCCAGCTCGTTCCAGGAATCCTCCGGTTTCACGAACTTCACCAGTTCAACCTTGTTGAACTGGTGCTGCCTGATAAGGCCCCGCGTATCCTTCCCGTAGGAACCGGCTTCGCGTCTGAAGCAGGGGGTGTAGGCGGTATAGTACAAGGGGAGGTCCGACTCTTTCAGTATCTCGCCCCGGTGTATGTTGGTCACCGGCACTTCCGCCGTGGGTATCAGATAAAATTCGGGGTCGGCTACCCTGAAAAGCTCCGCCTCGAATTTCGGAAGCTGGCCCGTACCGGTCATGCTCTCCCTGTTCACCAGCACGGGCGGGAATACCTCCTTATAGCCCCTGGAGGTATTGAGATCGAGCATGAAATTCATAAGCGCCCTTTCCAGCCTCGCGCCGGGCCCCTTCATAAGGGCAAACCTTGCCCCGGCTATCTTGGATGCCCGCTCGAAGTCTATAATGTCCAGCGTCTCTGCTATATCCCAGTGGTTAAGGGGCTCGAAACCAAACTCCCCAGGGGTGCCCCACCTGCGTATTTCGACGTTCTCGGTCTCGTCTTTTCCGACGGGTACCGACTGATCAGGGATGTTCGGGATTGTCAGAAGGAGCATTTTCGTCTCTTCCTCAAGGGACTTCAGTTTTTCATCGAGAGACTTTATCTTCTCCGACACGCCCTTCATCTCCTCCAGTTGAACGGTGGCGTCTTCCTGCTGCCGCTTTCTGCGCCCTATCTCCTCCGAGACCACGTTCCTCCTGTTTCGGAGTTCCTCGGTCTCCCTGAGGACGGCCATGCGCTTTTCGTCCAGGGAAAGAAACTCCTGGAGCGGGAATTCATACCCCCTCTTTCTGAGTGCTTCCCTCACGTATTCCACGTTTTCTCTTACATACCGTGCATCAAGCATTCTATCGTCGTCCTTTCATAGACATGGAATATACTATAGCCGAAGAAGATCAAAAAATGAACCACCCGACGCATAAACACGCAAGCGGGAGGGGCGGAGGTTAAATGCACCTTAATTTATCTGAAAAACCCTCTTTATGTGGTCATTCCCGGGGTGGTAATCGGGAATCCATTTTCTTTAAGGAAATAACCCGGATTCCCACCTTCGCGGGAATGACCGCCAAAAAAGCGCCAAACTATGCAACAAGGCATGTAAGGCAAATCATCAGTAAAGCCCCATCGCTTCCCTGACGAGCCTCATGGTCTCCTGAGCAGCCTTCCTCGCCTTTTCGTTACCGTTTTCGGCTATCTCCCTGAGCAGCCCGGGATTGTTCAGAAGCTCCGCCCTTTTTGCCCAGATGGGTTCAAGTACCCTGAAGACATTCCTTATCAGGACCTTCTTGCAGTCGATGCACCCGATCCCGGCAGTGCGGCAGCCTTCGGCGACCTGCTCCTGCTCCTCTTTGGAGGAGAATATCTTGTGCAGCTGGAATACGGGGGAAAGCTCGGGATTGCCGACATCCGTGCGCTTAACACGCGCCGGATCGGTAGTCATGGTGAGTATCTTGCGCTCCACCTCTTTCGGTGTGTCCGAAAGGTAGATGGCGTTTTCGTAGCTCTTGGACATCTTCCTGCCGTCGACGCCGGGGACCTTCGGAAATTCAGTGAGGAGCGCCTCGGGCTCGGGAAAGACCTCGCCGTAGAAGTTATTGAACCTCCGCGCGATCTCCCTCGATATCTCGAGGTGGGGGACCTGGTCAACACCGACCGGTACATATTTGGCCCTGTATATAATAATGTCGGCAGTCTGAAGCAAAGGGTAGCCCAGAAAGCCGTATGTCGCCAGGTCCCTCTCCTTAAGCTCCTGCTGTTTCTCCTTGTAGGTAGGAACACGCTCCAGCCACCCGAGGGGCGTGATCATCGAAAGAAGGAGATGCAGCTCGGCATGTTGGAGTATCCGGGACTGTATGAATATCGTGCACTTCTCCGGATCAAGGCCGGCCGCGAGGAAGTTGAGCAGGAGGTCGGTGACCGATTCGCGGATTGCCCCGGGGTTGGCGTATCCGGTTGTGAGCGCATGCCAGTCGGCTATGAAATAATAGCATTCGTATTCGTCCTGGAGTCGCACCCAGTTCTGAATAGCCCCCACCAGGTTGCCGATATGGACCCTGCCGCTGGACTGCATCCCGCTTAATACTCTTTCCTTTGTCATGAACCTCCCTGATTGGTCACCCGACCGCGAGGTCTCCCGTGCTAATAGTAAACCTGAAACAGCCTCAGGAAAAACCTTATAAAGGGCATGATGAACGAATTCGCGATGCCGGTATAGATAAGTATGATAACAATAATAAAACCGTAAGGTTCGATCCTGCTGAAAGAAATGGCCTGCCTCTGGGGAAGAAGGCCGGTGAGCACGCGTCCCCCGTCAAGCGGAGGTATGGGGATCATATTGAATACCGCGAGGACTACGTTTATGACGATGCTCGAAGTAAATATCATCGCAAGGGGCCTCAAAACCGTCTCCACAAAAGATGGCGGCACGAAGGAGGCCAGGGGGGTAATGATGACCTTCAGAACAAGGAAACTGAGGAAGGCGAGGACAAGGTTCGTCACAGGCCCGGCAGCAGCGGATACCGCCATATCCCTTCTGGGGTTTTTGAAGTTCATGGGGTTTATCGGCACCGGCTTGGCGTATCCGAAAACGAACTGCCCGTGCGTCACAACGATCAGCAGAAAGGGCAGCAGGATGGTCCCGAAAAGGTCTATATGCGCTATCGGGTTCAGCGTGAGGCGGCCCAGCATCTTGGCGGTGGGGTCTCCCAGTTTGTTGGCGACCAGCCCGTGGGACACCTCGTGAAAGGTTATCGCTATCAGAATGGGCAGGGCCGATATCAGAAGCTGTCGTGCAATGTTTGCAGAATCCAAAATATCTTACCTTAAATTTGAAGTCTCTACGGATTGCCGATCAGACAGGGTGCGAAACACCGTCGGCCGCGTCTTGCCTCTATTCCCTCATGTCGTCGCATGCGAGGGCGCTCTGAGGGTACTCAACGCTATCGGAAATATTCCATATGAGTTCGAAATTACAGATGATAACTTCCGGTTCGCCGTAACTATTATTCATAATCTCCCTGTTGCTGTCAACGGCCAGCAGCACGTCGTTGGCCTTCAACAGAGAGCCGTCGTAGCCGGCTTCTCTCAACTTCCGCTTGACCCTGTCCAGAAGCGCAAGGCATGAGGAATCGTCTATAAGACCGTTGTATACAGCCTTGGACAGGTCCGTCGGCATGTAAAGGGGGCCCTGTTCGGCAACGGAACAATCGGGGCCGTTGTAATACCCGCGGATCGTGATATAGTTGCGGTTTTCCTGGAGGATGGGGTTGCCCTCGGGGTCCAGGATATGCTTGTGCGAGTCGTACCGCCTGAAATCGGCGGAGGGTTCTATCTTTGTGCTTCCGGTCATATATATGGCCCTCACGTAAACCGACGGTATGCCTATCTGATTCAGCCTGTGGGCGATGGCAAATTCTTCAAAAGGACTGTTTATGCCGTATTTGCGTATCTTCGGGTCGTACCTGTCCTCGTCCTCCTCGTCCGGCATTTCTCCCACGCGCGAAGTCTTCCAGACCAGGTGGATATTGTCCTTCGTTATGGTATAAAACACTTCCTTTGTCGCGGACAGCTTCAGGGAGGGGGTCTTCCTCCACCGTTCCGGAAGGAAATAGTCGAACAGGCGGGCGTTTCTTCCTACCACCCACAGGTGTCCGCCGGTGCTCTCGGCATGTCCGTACATGTAAGGCACACCGAAGACCTCCATTCCGCTCAGATGATCGGGGAGCGGGGTCGGCTTGAAGCGGTCCCTCTGGTCATCCAGATAGCAGTGCCTCCGCGACTGCTTCACCGCGTTCTCATGCTCGGCGGTCCTGAAAAGAAGCTCGTAATCTATCACGGCGTACCTGCCGTCGCGAATAAGCCCGTACAGAAGGCCAACCTGCCGGCGGGGCACATCGACATCGTCCTCATCCCGGCCCATCTCCTCGATGACCAGCGTATCGTCTTCGTTGATTATGATATGCTCCGGCTTCATGTCGGCCACCAGATAACCCTTTTTCTGGAGGTCGGCTATCACTTTGTAATTGATCACCTTAAGATGTTCGGTAATTTCATCGTCGTTGATGTCTATATGTTCGAAGACCTCGAAAAGGTTCTTCCCCTTTATCCATTCGTAAACCATTTTGTACTGTTTCAGGATGTCCAGGTTTATGCCCGGGTGTTTTGCCTGTATCCGGTTGATCTTTGACCGCGACCGGCCGCTCTGCCACGGCTGCATTTTTTCGGGAGGGACATAAATGGCCAGGGGTCGCTGGGTCCTTACCTTCATCTCCCTGGGACCGTACGTGCTCTCCCTCATTTCGGCAACCAGGGAAAACTCTTCCCAGGGGCTGTTGAACTCGGCGTCGCAGAACTCCTGCAGGGTGTGAGTGTCCAGCGGTACGTCTTCCCCCACCCTGCAGTTCTTGACCACCAGGTCGAGGCTCCTTCCGTTGACCTTCTTCGTAGGCACCCTGTAAACCGAGCTGGTACCTTTGAGTCTTATACGGTGTTCGTTGAACCACGCCTTTTCGTACCAGTTTTCGAGCTCGAAATGCTCGAGATAGGGCTCCGCAAAACGGGTGAGATAGAGGTCGCCGCCGTCGCTAGTTTTCACGTGGAAATATACCACGTGCAAGACGTTGACCAGGGATTTCTTTGAGATCAGGTGTTCCATGTTTCAAGCAGCCCGTAATTCATCACATCCTGCGGGGGGCCATATTTCCTGCCGGCGCCTATCCCAGGCGCTTTCTCAACTCCTCAAGCTGTCTGGCCAGTCTTTCCGGCAGCCGCTCACCGAACATAGCGAAATGTCTCTCGATATCGGGCAATTCGGCGACCCAGGCCTCCCGGTCTATTCTCATCAGCTCCTCCATGTTTTCGGGCGGCACATCAAGCCCCGAAAGGTCCAGGTCACCGTCGTTCGGCAACAGGCCGATCGGCGTCTCCCGTGCGCCCGCCTTGCCGTCGACCCTCTCGCACATCCATTTCAGGACCCTGCTGTTGTCGCTGAATCCCGGCCACAGGAACGCTCCTTCCGGGCTCTTCCTGAACCAGTTCACATAAAATATCCTCGGCGCCTTATCGCCGAGCCTGTCGCCCATGTCGAGCCAGTGCCGGAAGTAGTCCCCCATGTGATAGCCGCAGAAGGGCTTCATGGCGAAGGGGTCGCGGCGCAGGTTGCCGACGGCGCCGATGTTCGCGGAAGTAGTCTCCGAAGCGGATGTCGAGCCGAGGAAGACACCATGGTCCCAGTCATAAGCCTCGTGTACCAGGGGGACGACACTGGCCCGGCGGCCGCCGAAAATAAAGATGTCTATGGGAACGCCGCCGGGGTTCTCCCAGTCCTTGCAGATAACGGGACATTGAGAAGCCGGAGCGGTGAAACGCGCATTGGGATGGGCCGCGTCGGCCCTGCTCTGAGGGGTCCAGTCCTTTCCCTTCCAGTCTATGAGGTGATCCGGCACGTCGTCGGTCATACCCTCCCACCACACGTCTCCGTCGTCGGTAAGGGCGCAGTTGGTGAAGATGACATTTTCCCTCACCATGTCCATCGCCACGGGATTCGTGTCATACGATGTGCCGGGAGCAACTCCGAAAAAGCCGTTTTCGGGGTTTATGGCGTGAAGACGGCCGTCCGGGCCGATCTTCATCCAGGCTATGTCATCGCCGATGCACTCACATTTCCATCCCGGGATGGTGGGCCTCATCATCGCCAGGTTGGTCTTGCCGCAGGCCGAAGGAAAGGCCGCTGCGACGTGATACTGCCTGCCTTCGGGGCTGGTGAGGCGCAGGATGAGCATATGCTCGGCCATCCAGCCTTCCCGCTTCGCCATGGCCGATGCGATACGGAGGGCCAGACATTTCTTGCCCAGAAGGGCGTTCCCGCCGTAACCGGAGCCATAGGACCAGATCAGGTTCTCCTCCGGGAAATGACTGATGTACTTTTTTTCGATGGGGGCGCAGGGCCACAGCACATCTTCCTGTTCCTCGGTCAGCGGTGCTCCCACAGAATGAAGGCAGGGAATAAACTCCCGGTCCCCGGAGAGCATCTCGTAGATCCTCGCGTTCACCCGGGTCATGATGTGCATGTTGCAGACCACATACGGGCTGTCCGTCACCTCGACACCTATCTTCGAAATTGGAGAGCCGATGGGTCCCATCGAAAACGGGATCACGTACATGGTGCGACCTTTCATGCATCCCTCGTACAACTCCTTCATCGTCTTTTTGAGTTCGCCGGGAGACAGCCAGTTGTTCGTGGGCCCCGCCTCTTCCCTGCTGGACGTACTGATAAAAGTACGGTCCTCGACGCGGGCCACATCGCTGGGGTCGGACCTGAAGAGAAAACTGTTGGGCCTCTTCGCAAGCGCGGTGGAGCCCCCGGCAGCCACCATCTTCGCCATCATCCCCTCGTATTCTTCCCTGCTTCCGTCACACCAGTAAATGCTGTCGGGCCGGCACATGTCGGCGACTTCCTTGACCCAGTTTTTCAGCTTTTCGTTGTTGACTTTCACCGCTCCTTTGACCAGACTCTGCATAGGAATTTTCTCCTTCAAGAACTCTTTTTTTCTCGGCTGCACGACAGTCCCGGAGGACCGTCCGTCCGGTCCTCCACATTGGTTCAATAAGCCTTCGGATACAGGTTATTTTAGAATAATGTAAAGTGCCCAGTCAAAATAACCGCATTTATCTTCCCGGCCGGGTATGATATAATTTTCTGGGCGCTGAGCAGATGACCGTGGGAGGTTTTCGGTTTCCGCGGGGAATATTATATAATTAAACTTTGATTAGGCTATGTCGGCGATTGTCCTGATACCTGCGCGATATGCATCCACCCGTTTTCCGGGAAAGCCCCTTACACTCCTCAAAGGCCGGCCCGTTATTCAGCATGTCTACGAGAATTCTCTCCGGTCCGTCCTGGCCTCCGATGTGATCGTCGCAACGGACAGTGAGACGGTCTTCGAGACCGTGTTGTCCTTCGGTGGAAAGGCCGTCATGACATCCGGAGACCATGTCTCCGGCACCGACAGGATCGCCGAAGCTGCGGCCTCGACGGACTATGACATAATCGTCAACGTCCAGGGAGACGAACCCCTCATGAAGGGAGAAATGATCGACGGGGTAATCTCCCTTCTCGACGACGACGCCGCTTCCATCGGCACCCTGGCAAAGAGGATAACCGTATGGCGGGAAGTGTTCGATCCCAACATCGTAAAGGTGGCCATGGATGCTGAGGGCTTCGCCTTCTATTTTTCCCGTGCACCGATCCCGTACCACAGGGACCTGTTCGGCACGGAGGTGTGGAGGTCCGGGAGTGCGGGAGGCGTACTGACCGGCCGGGCTCCGGATCTCTTCATGTACAAACACATCGGAATTTACAGCTACCGCAGGGAGGTGCTTGCCTCCCTGTCCTCCCTGCCTCCATCAAGGCTGGAAGGTCTGGAGCGTCTCGAACAGCTCCGTGCGCTGGAAAACAGTTTCAGGATCAAGGTCGGGGAGACTTTTTTTGAAACCATGGGGGTTGATACCCCCGAGGACTTGGAAAGGATAGAAAAATGCCTAAATTCATCTTCATAACCGGCGGCGTACTGTCTTCACTCGGCAAGGGTATCGCCGCGGCCTCGATCGGGGCGCTGCTCGAAGCCGGGGGACTCAGGGTAACAATCCAGAAGCTCGATCCGTATATCAACGTGGACCCCGGTACGCTGAGTCCCTTTCAGCACGGCGAAGTCTTCGTCACCGACGACGGGGCCGAGACCGACCTCGACCTCGGACACTACGAGCGGTTCACCCACATAAGGACGACCCAGGGCAACAATTTTACAACCGGAAAGATCTACTACAACGTAATTTCAAAAGAGCGCCGCGGCGACTATCTCGGCGATACTGTACAGGTGGTACCCCATATCACCGACGAGATAAAGCAGGCGATCAAGTCTGTGGGCGACAATAACGACGTGGTGATCGTTGAAATCGGCGGCACCATCGGGGACATAGAAAGCCTCCCCTTTCTGGAGGCCATAAGGCAGATGAGATATGACGTGGGCCGCGAGAACGTCCTCTATATCCACCTCACGCTGCTGCCCTACATAAAGACCTCGGGGGAACTGAAAACCAAACCCACGCAGCACAGTGTGAGAGAACTGCGCGCCATAGGTATCCAGCCCGATATCCTCCTCTGCAGGACCGACAGGATGCTGCCCCCCGAGGCCAAGAGGAAGATAGCGGTTCACTGCAACCTTGACGGCGACGCGGTCATCAACGCCATGGACGTCGAAACGATCTATGAAGTACCGCTGGCCCTGAGTGCGGAGGGGCTCGACCAGCAGATAACAAGGAAGCTGGGGCTTCCTTCGGCAAACGTGGAACTGGCTGCCTGGAAGGATATCGCGAGGAAGATCAAGGAGCCGCGGCACGAAGTTACCATCGCCATCGTCGGCAAGTATGTCGGACTCAAGGATTCCTACAAGAGCCTCACCGAGGCGCTGATACACGGCGGTATAGCAAACGACTGTCGCGTCCATTTGCAGTGGATAGACTCGGAAGAAGTTGAGGTCCACGGTCCGGCGGACCACCTCGCCGATGTGGACGGGGTCCTGGTGCCCGGCGGCTTCGGCTATCGGGGGATCGAGGGAAAGATCGATTCGATACGATATGCCAGGGAGAAAAAGATCCCCTATTTCGGAATATGCCTGGGAATGCAGTGCGCCGTCATAGAATTCGCGCGCAACGTCTGCGGCCTGACCGCCAACAGCTCGGAATTCGACCTGAATACACAGGCCCCCGTCATCTACCTGATGGAAAAATGGTACGACTTCCGGAAGGGCAAAGTCGAGGAAAGGACGGAGACCTCCCAGAAAGGCGGCACCATGCGGTTGGGCGCTTACCCGTGCATCATCGAACCGGCCACCCTTGCGGACGCCGCATACCGCCAGAAGGAGATTTTCGAGCGGCACAGGCACAGGTATGAATTCAACAACGCGTACAGGGGTGTCGTAAGCCGTCTGGGGATGAGGATCAGCGGGGCCAGTCCGGACGGGGAACTTGTGGAGATAGTCGAGATCGAGGACCATCCCTGGTTTCTGGGATGCCAGTTCCATCCCGAGTTCAAATCCCGTCCGACGGAACCCCACCCCCTGTTCAGGGCCTTCATCGGGGCAGCCCTTAAGGAAAAAAGGTCTCTCTTTCCTTTCGCCGAGGAGCGGACAGGATAACGGTCGACATATTATTATTCAGAGCCCGATTTGAGACGCAGCCGGTTATCGGAAGGTCCGTCCCGGACGCATTTGCGGACTGCCCGGAATTTTCGGGGACTCCTTGGAAGAAGAAGGCCCGTTTCCGGCGGGATGAGGAGAATTTTCCGGGGATGACAAATTGTGAGCGCATACACATACACCGACGGGGGTTTGCGTATAAAATATGATCTGCGTCACCGGTGATTCCCGTCTGAGCACTGCGGGAATGACAGTTCGGGCAGCATTTACCATGAGACTGTTAATATAATACTCACTGAACTGACCTATGGAAATAACGATTGGCAACAGGATAATCGTCGGCCGCGGCCGGCCTCTTGTGATCATTGCCGGACCCTGCGTGATCGAAAATGAGGAGGTGACCTTCTATACGGCGGAAAAACTGAGCGGCATATGCTCGGCCGCGGGCCTTCCTCTGATCTTCAAGAGCTCCTTCGACAAGGCTAACCGGACCTCTCTGGACTCTTTCAGAGGACCTGGCATCGAGCGCGGCCTCAGGATACTGGCCGACGTTAAGCAAAGATTCAACCTCCCCGTGCTGTCGGACATACATTCGGTTGAGGAGGCGGGCCCGGCCTCGGAAGTCCTTGATGTGCTCCAGGTCCCGGCCTTCCTCTGCCGGCAGACAGACCTGGTAATCGCTGCGGCGCAGACCGGAAGACCGGTAAATGTGAAAAAAGGACAGTTCCTTGCACCCTGGGACGTGAGGAACATCGTGGAAAAGTTTCTTTCGACGGGGAACCCGGGTCTGCTCCTTACCGAACGGGGCGCCTCCTTCGGTTATAACAATCTGGTGGTCGATTTCCGCAGCCTGCCGATTATGCGTTCCTTCGGTCAGCCGGTCATCTTTGATGTGACGCACAGCCTGCAGCTTCCCGGCGGCGACGGGTCCTGCTCGGGGGGACAGAGGGAATTCGCGGAACCCCTTGCCAGGGCCGCCGTTGCGGTAGGGGTCGAAGGTCTCTTCCTGGAAGTGCATCCGGAGCCGGGGAAGGCCCTTTGCGACGGACCCAATATGATGGTACTGGATTCCCTGCGGCCCTTCCTGGAGACCGTGAAGGCCTTCCATGAACTGGCGGCCGGGAGGGGGGCATAACATGGACGACATTCTTGATATAGCAAGGAAGGTCCTCAGGACCGAAGCGGATGCCGTTGCGGGACTGATCGAAAAGCTCGACGGCAGCTTCGAACGGGCCGTGGAGCTCATTTCCGAAAGCCGGGGCAGGGTGGTGGTGACCGGGATGGGCAAATCGGGCCTGGTAGGGAAGAAAATCGCGGCAACCCTGGCCTCGACAGGCACTCCTTCCTTCTTCATGCATCCGGCAGAGGCAAGCCACGGAGACCTCGGCATGGTGACGGCCCTTGATGCGATCATCGCCATCTCCAACAGCGGAGAGACGGAAGAACTCGTCGGACTTATCCCCTTCGTAAAGAGGTTTAATGTCCGGTTGATCGCCCTCACCGGCAATCCGCTTTCCACTATTTCCCGCGCTGCCGACATAAGCCTCGACGTATCCGTCAGGGAGGAGGCCTGTACCCTGGGTGTCGTGCCGACGGCCTCCACGACCGCGGCCCTGGCGATGGGCGACGCCCTCGCCGTGGCACTCCTGATCAAGAGGGGGTTCAGGGAAGAAGACTTCGCCTTCTTCCATCCGAGAGGGGCCCTGGGCAAAAAGCTTCTCACCCGGGTGGAGGACCTCATGCACAAGGGAGATGCTCTGCCGCTCATATCCGCAGACACACCCATGACCCGGGCCGTTGTCGAGATATCCTCCAAGCGGCTGGGCCTGGCGGTAGTAGCAGGCGCCGACGGAAAGACGCTCGGTATCATAACCGACGGAGACGTGAGGCGGGGCATAGAAAAGTGGGGCAAGACCTTCTTCGATCTTAATGCGGAGGACGTCATGTCGAAAAACCCCAAAACCGTCACTGTCCACGAACTTGCCGCAAAGGCCCTGTCGATCATGGAGGAACTCTCCATCACCGCCCTCATCGTCCCCGACGAACAGGGCTGCGCGACAGGAGTGATCCATATCCACGATATCCTGAGACAGGGGATAGCGTGAGTTTGAAAAGACGGAACCGGGCCGGCATTTCCGCGGCGGAGGCTGCGGTCAGGACCAGGCTCCTTATTCTCGACGTGGACGGTGTTCTCACGGACGGCAGCATCATCCTGGACAACGAGGGCAACGAGTACAAGTCCTTCCATGTGCGGGACGGCCACGGCATCAAGATGCTTCTTCACGCCGGGATACGGGTGGCCATCATCACCGGCCGTTTTTCGAAGGTCGTTGAGCGGAGGGCCAAAGAGCTCGGCATCACCGAGGTACATCAGAAATGCATGGACAAACGGGCTGTTTACACCGCCCTTGCCGAAAAATATGCCTTGTCTGACGAGGAGATAGCCTATATGGGAGACGACATTGTCGACGCCCCGGTCATGGAGACGGCCGGCCTGCCGATTGCCGTCGACGACGCCGATGAGGAGGTAAAGAAATACGCGCTGCACGTTACACACAACAAGGGCGGCAGAGGAGCAGTGAGGGAGGTAAGCGACCTTATCCTGAAGTCCAGGGGCCTCTGGGAGGGGATTGTCCGTGAGTACTTTGAGACTTAACGCCCCGACGGTCCTCACTCTGAGCAGGATCTTCCTTATACCCTTCTTCGTGCTCTCCGTTTACAGTTATCCTGTCCTGGGGGCCGCCGTTTTCAGCGTAGCGTCCACCACGGATTTTCTCGACGGCTACCTGGCCCGCCGCTCCGGACAGGTCACCAAGTTCGGTATTATCCTGGACCCCATCGCGGACAAGTTCCTGGTCATATCCGCCCTTATCGTCCTCGTCGACATGGAAAGACTTTCGGCATGGATAGCGATCATCCTCATAGTGAGGGAGTTCCTCGTCACCGCCCTCAGGGTGGTCGCCCTTTCCAGGAATATAGTGATACCCGCGGAGATGGGCGGGAAACTCAAGACGGGCGCCCAGATAACGGCGATACTCTGCCTCATCCTGACGGGCAGCATATTCGACCACCTGCCCCTGGACCTCTATGATCTCGGTCTCATTTTTATCTGGATCGCCCTGGTGCTCTCCGTGGTTTCCGCGGTCAGGTATACCATAAGCTTCTGGAGACGCATTTGAACATATTCATTCTCTACGCAGCCGGCTTCCTTATCGGCTCCATACCGACCGGGCAGCTCATCGCCAGGAGCAGGGGCATCGACCTGAGAAAAAAAGGAAGCGGCAACATCGGGGCCACCAATGTACTGCGCACCGCCGGCAGATGGCCCGCCATTTTCACCCTGGTCGGAGACATCGCGAAAGGTGCGGCGGCCGTCCTGCTGGGAAGGCATTTCGGAGCCGGTCCCGTACAGGCGGGGGTCATCGGGTTGTGCGCCATACTGGGACATAATTTTTCGCTCTTTCTTAAATTCAGGGGGGGCAAAGGGGTGGCCACCAGCATCGGCGTGCTGAGTGTCTACTCTCCACAAACCGGACTCTTTACTATTATAATATGGCTGATGACGGTTTTTATCTCCAGATATTCGTCACTCGCTGCGCTGGTATCCTTCGGCATCCTGCCTCTGAGCATAAGTCTCCTCGACACCCGGGAAAAACTACCCGTAGCCCTGGTGATGACCGCCCTGATCTTTATCAGGCACAGGGAAAATATCGCCCGGCTTGCTCGGGGACAGGAACCTAAAGTGGGCTCGGGCCGATGAAGAGACTGCTCGCCGTCGCCCTCTTTTTGTTTGCGCTATGGCCCTCCCTTTCCCGCGCTGTCTCCTCCCCCGACGAACAGTTGAACAGGGGGGTCAGGAACTCCGACGCCTGCGCCTACAATCTCATGGCAGAGGCTCGCCTGAACAGGCCTGACGAGCAGGCACTGCTTGAAAAGGCCCTCTCGTGTGCGCCGGACCTGCCGTCCGCCTATTTTGCCCTCTCCAGGGCAAGTTTTTCCCTTTCAGCTGCGGGGATACTGAAGAGTGTCGATTTTCTCATACAGGGCATGAACGCATATTCCAGAAATTTCTGGTGGTCTTTTTCGCTGAAGGCCTCATTGTTCTTCAGCCTTGCCCTTTCATTTATCATCGCCGTTACGCTGGTCGTCGTCACCAGGCTTTTCGGGGATGTCCCGCTGCTGACGCACGACATATCCGAGTCGGGAACGATGGCGGGGGTGCTGCCTCTTCTTCTCCTGCTGGCGCTTGCAGGACCGCTGGTCCTGATCGGATGCCTGCTGGTTATCCTTGCACTGTATATGAAGAAAACCGATAGGGTGCTCCTCTACATGTATCTCCTGTTTCTGCTGTTTTCCCCGCTCCTTTTCCGCACGGCATCCCTTTTTGTCAGTTCCTACTCGTCGGGCAGTCTGAAGGCGATCGTACAGACTAACGGCAACGGGGGCAACGGATATGCCCTTTCGGTCCTCGAAGGTCTTGACGACTATGACTCCCTGTTTACTTACGCTCTGGCCGAGAAGCGAGAAGGACATTACGAAAAGGCGATAAGCCTCTACGAAAGACTCCTGGAGAAAAAACCCGATGCCAGGGTTTATGTAGATCTTGGCAACTGTTATATAGGCCTTTACAATTTCAGGGAAAGCAGAAAATCATATCTGGACAAGGCCGAAACCTTTTACAGGAAGGCGCTTGAGATCAAGCCGCTTGCATCGGCGTATTACAATATGTCTCAGGTCTCCCGGGAGCGGCTCGATTTTACCGGGGGGAACGAATATTACAAATCAGCCCTCGGGCTCGACAGGGTGGCAGTGGCACTCTACAGCATGGAGTCGTCCAGAACCCCCAACAGGTTTGTGGCGGATGAGACACTCCCTGGGCCGGTCATCCGGAATTATATGAGGGCCCGGTACGAAAAAACGTCGGCCCTCGGCTTTACCCCTTTACCGGTGGTGCTCCTGCCTTTCTTCTCCTTACTGCTCTTCGGGGGGTTTTATCTGCTGAATACCTGGATGAGGGAACGGGCCTACCGGTGCAGAAAATGCAGTGCGGTCCTTTGCGCCAGATGTGGACAGAGTCTCGCCTGGGGCCAGATGTGCCCGGAGTGCTACGCCTCCCTTGTGAAGCTCGACGAGCTGGACGTAAAGGAGAGGGTCTCGAGGCTCCTTGCCATCTATGACCACGGCAGGAAACGGAGAAATATACTTAAAATCCTGTCGTTTACGCTGCCCGGCCTGTCCTATATATATGCAGGGAAGATGGTGACCGGATTCGCTTTTCTCTGGCCGTTCGTCTTTTTCGCCTTCTTGCCCCTGACACAATACGTGTTTTCCCCCGGAGACCTGTCGGGCTTCGGCTTTTTCAGCTGGCTGGCGGTAATCGTGGCGGCGGGGTTATGGATCGCCTCCAATCTTGTTACGAGAGAAAGGATATCGAGGGGATGGCTCTAGAAGGCTCTCTGACCGATTTCGGGCTTGCCGACATCCTCCAGTTGATCTACTTTCAACGGAAGACGGGTATACTCGCCCTCGAGGGCAGGATGGACAGCGTAAAGCTGCTCTTCGTCGAAGGCAATATTACGGGGGCCGAGTCCAGAAGACGAAACGAAGACAACCGTTTAGGGAAGATCCTGATCAAGAAGGGGCTGATCGGTGAAGAGGACCTCCGGACGGCCCTCGAAGAGCACCGAAAAACCGGCAACGGTCTGGGAAAAGTCCTGGCAGCGAAAAGACTGGTCGAAAAAGAGACGATAATCGAGATCATCAAGGGGCAGATTACCGAAACCGTCATCCAGCTCTTCGGTTGGAAACAGGGCGCTTATGAGTTTACCTCCCAGGGTGTGCCCGTGGACAGGGAATTCTCTTTTTCGGTCGATACGCAGCATCTCCTGATGGAAGGGCTTCGCATACTGGATGAGTGGTCGGTCATAAAGGGAAAAATAAGTATTTATACCGTCTTCAGGAAGAGGTCGGCGGAAAAAGCGGGTCTCACAGACGAGGAAGAAGAGATGCTCCAATACGTCGACGGGGAAAACGATGTAAGCACCATCATAGACCTCACTTCTCACGACAGCTTTAACGTCTGCCGTATACTGCTGGGTCTGGCGGAGAAAGGGCTCATAGATGCAGTCGAGTCAGCGCCGGTCGCGGCGGGGGTCGAACCGGTGCGGAAACGAAAGGCGCTGCCGTTTCTGAATTACCTCGTCCCCGGCGCGATCGTCCTGTCTCTGGTGCTGGCTTTTTCCGTGGTGCTTGTAAACCGGGGAAATTACTTCAGGAAGTTGCGGGCTGCAGGACAGGTTTCGGAACTGAGGGCGAGGATAGACGCTTACCGTGTGGCAACCGGCGTATATCCCGACAGCCTCGAGGGGATGTCCCACACCGTGGACCCATGGGGAAGGCGTTTGGTCTACAGGGCATCGGGCAGTTCATATGCTCTCTGCAGCTCCGGCGCCGACGGAATGGAGGGAACACCGGACGATGTTTACTGAAGAAGCCGGAGCGCCATGAAAAAAAGATGCGTCGTCCTTTTGAGCGGCGGACTTGATTCGTCGACAGTCCTGTCCATGGCCCTCGCGGAAGGCTGCAGCGCCTGTGCCCTGAGCTTCGATTACAGCCAGAGGCACTCCATAGAGCTCGATTCGGCGAGGAAGGTCGCCTCGTCGCTGGGTGTCGAGAAACACCACGTAGTGAAATTCGACCTGCGCGAGGTGGCCGCTTCCGCTCTTACCTCTGACATGGCCGGTATTCCCGTCACGTACGTACCCGCCCGGAATACGATCTTTCTTTCCTTTGCGCTTGCCTGGGCCGAGGTTCTCGGGGCGGAGCAGATATTCATAGGCGCCAACGCGATAGATTACAGCGGGTATCCGGACTGCAGGCCGGAGTACCTGGATGCATATGAGAAGATGGCCAATCTCGCCACAAAGGCCTCCGTGGAGGGTGCACTTCACTTCCGGATACGCGCCCCCCTGATAGCGATGAAGAAATCCGACATCATCAGGAAGGGGACGGAGCTGGGTCTGGATTATTCACTCACCTGGAGCTGTTATGACCCCCAGCCTGTCGCCCGGCACTCCTTCAGGCCCTGCGGGCGCTGCGACAGCTGCGTACTGCGCCGGAAGGGATTCACCGAAGCGGGCATCCCGGACCCCTTAAATGTGTAGAATGCAGGTCTGTTCTCTGATATTATAGATTAACTTTTTTAAGGAGGGGTGAGATGGAAGAAAAACTGTCGCGTGAGGAATTTGTCAGGAAGGCCATCGTAAGTCTGAGGAAAGAGGGGTATAAGGGCATCCATTCGGTGTATTCGGGTTTCAACGAGGCGTTCAAGAAATATTTTGAGGGTGAGAATCCGGTAGAGACCACAAACAGGCTTTCACAGGAAGGCAAGATTGTCATCCGTCCGGTGAAGGGCGGGGTGATGCTCTACCTGCCCGAAGAGGCCCCCGGCGCCAGCACCGCCGATGAGACTTTGAAAAAGATGGGATTGTGATAGTTTGGGGCCTGCCGGAAAAGAGAGCCTGCTTTCGAGCCTGCCGTCCGTAGACGAACTGCTCAAGAGTCCCGAGGGCAACGAGTGGCTGTCGCGCTACCGGCGAAGGATCGTAGTTCAGTCGGTCAGGGACGTGATTGCATCCAGGAGGAAGGAGATTCTGGAGGGGCTGAGAACCGAACCCGCCGAAGACCTCGGTCCGGACATAGAAAAGCGCATCGCCGAACTGTCGTCATTCAGCCTGACGCCGGTCATAAACGCCACCGGAATAGTAGTACATACGAACCTGGGCAGGTCCGTCCTCCCCGACAGGGTCCTGGACCACGTGCGGGAAATAGGCGCAGGCTATTCCACGCTGGAGTACGACCTCAAGGCCGGAAAGAGGGGACAGAGGCACACCCATACCAGGAGACTCCTGCAGGATATTACGGGGGCGGAGGACGCTCTCATCGTCAACAACAATGCCGCCGCCGTCCTTATCTGTCTTAATACCCTGGCAGCAGGCAAAGAGGTGATCGTCTCCCGGGGCGAACTGGTCGAGATAGGCGGCTCTTTCAGGATCCCCGATGTAATGAAGGCAAGCGGCGCGGTACTTCGCGAAGTCGGCACAACCAACAAGACCCATCTCCATGACTACATGGACGCAATAAACGAAAACAGTGCCCTGATCCTGAAGGTCCACCAGTCCAATTACAAGATAACCGGTTTTACGGAGGACGTACCGGTCGCCGACCTCGCGTCTCTCGGCAGGAAGGCAGGGGTACCGGTCATGTACGACCTCGGAAGCGGCTGCCTGCTGGACCTCAGGAAGTACGGCATCCACGACGAACCGTCGGTCCAGGAGACGGTAAAGGCAGGGGTCGATATCGTTACCTTCAGCGGAGACAAGCTTCTGGGGGGCCCGCAGGGAGGCATTGTAGCCGGCGGCAAAGAATACGTGGAGAGGATCAGGAAGAACCCGCTGGCCCGCGCCCTGAGGATCGACAAGCTAACCATCGCCGCCTTTGAGGCCACGCTCATGGAGTACATGGACCCAGAAAGCGCAGTTCAAGAAATCCCCGTTCTCAGAATGCTCTTCCAGCCTCCCGCAGAGATAAAGGCCCGGGCAAGAAAGATCGCCTCGGCCCTGCGGGCTTCCGTCAGAGACGAGAGGTTCGAAGTTATAGAGGACTCTTCCAGGGCAGGCGGCGGCGCCCTCCCCGAGACAGAATTCCCTTCGTTCGCCGTCTCCGTAAAGCCGTGTGGTATATCGGTCAACGAAATGGAATCACGTCTCAGAAGAGGTTCGCCTCCCGTAATCGCAAGGATCAAGGGCGATTCTCTTCTCCTGGATGCAAGGACAATCGGGCAGGATGATATAAGAGGTATCGTCCGGGCCGTATCGACGGCACTTTCACCGGCTCAATGATTAACCCGCGGCCAGCTTCTTCATCAGGACTGCCGAGAGCAGAAACTTCGGAAACTCTTCCTCCTTGACCTTCCTGTAGAATTCACATGTCTCGCAGTTCCTGTATTTCTGGGCAAAGGTGCCCTGTACCTGTCCGCCGCAGAGTGTGCCGGCCAGCACCCAGCAACTCCTCCCTGCATGACTTCCGTCATGGACCCCGTCGAGTCTTTCATCCGTAGTCGCAGGGCAGACCCCAAGGTCCTCGGCATGCGCTCCACCTTTTTCCCTTCCGCACTTCTTGAACTCCCAGCAGTTGAGTTTTCTGTCTTGTGTCATCCCGTCTTACCTCCGGAAGAAATAAAGGTTCACCTTGGTCGGCGTCAGGAAGAATCAGCAGTCCGCGGACGCAGCGGCTGTCCTCACCGGTCATGTACTTTACACAAAAAATGAGCAAAGGAGGAAAAGGAGCGGGGCATCACCATCGACATAGGCTTCGCCGACATCGCATACCCGGAAAGCGGCCTTACCGTGGGCATAGTCGATGTCCCGGGCCATGAAAAGCTGATAAAAAACATGCTCGCCGGGGCGGGGGGGATCGACATGGTCCTGCTGGTCATAGCGGCGGACGAAGGGGTCATGCCCCAGAGCCGCGAACACCTTTCGATATGCAATATCCTTAAGATAAAGTCGGGGCTGATCGCGATCACCAAATCCGATCTGGTCGAAAGGGAGTGGCTCGAACTTGTCCGCGAAGACGTCAGGGGCTTTGTGAAAGGCACCTTCCTCGAAGACGCACCGATCATTCCGGTATCGTCAAAGACCGGCGAAAACGTGGAACTGCTCAAGAAAGAAATAGGCGAGCTGGCCCTTACCATAGCCCCCAAATCTTCAGACGGCTTGTTCAGACTGCCTATCGACAGGGTCTTCACCCTCAAGGGCTTCGGCACGGTCGTTACCGGTACGGCGATATCGGGCAAAGTCTCCGTGGACGAGCCGCTTGAAATACTGCCTGTCGGCATAAAAACAAAGGTCAGGGGTCTCCACAGCCATGGCAAGGCGATCAGAACGGCGTTTGCTGGTCAGAGGGTGGCCATGAACCTCCAGGCCGTCGAAAAAGAAGACCTGAAGCGGGGGGATGTTGCGGTGACCTCGGTGAGCTTCGACCAGGCAAAGAACCTCGATGTCTTTATCGAACTCCTGAAGGACGCCCCGACCCTGAAGACCAGGAGCCTCGTCCATTTCTATACCGGCACGTCCGAGACCGTTGCCAGGGCGGTACTTTACGGCAGGGACGAGCTGAAGGCCGGTGAATCCTGCTACGGTCAGTTCAGGCTGAAAGATCCCGTGATAGCCCTGTCGGGCGACCGCTATATAATCAGGAGATTTTCCCCGCTGGAGACACTCGGCGGGGGGGAGGTGCTCGATCCCTCTCCGCCGAAGAGAAGAAGAAAGGAGGTCGTCTCCGACCTTGAAATCCTTCACGGCGGGACACTCCGGCAGAAGGTCTCTCTTAAAATAGAGCATTCCCAGTCAGCCGGGATTTCGGTCCGGAGGCTTATGGGCTGGATCAATGCCGGCAAGGGCGCAGTCTCGGAGGCGCTGGAGAGCCTGACAAAATCGGGGGAGATCGTACGGTTTGAGGATGTCGTCCTTCACAGGAAGTCCCTCGTTTCCCTGCAGAAGGGGATAAAGGGACTTCTGAAGGCATTCCACGAAAAAAACCCTCTGAAGCACGGCATGCCCAAGGAAGAGGTCAGGAACCAGCTGAGGATAGATCCCAGGATGTTCAACTTCATATTATCCGGGCTGAACGGAATCGTCGTCGAAAAGAACCTGCTCAGACTGAAGGACTTCAGGATAGCACTTACCAGCAGCGAAGAAACCTTTAAGGCAAGGATCCTTGAGACCCTGGATAAGAGCGGCTTTCAGCCTCCCTCCAGGGAGGAACTCGCAGCCGGTCTGAAGACGGAGGAGAAACGCATTTCGGATATCCTCAATATCCTGGAAAAAGAAGGAAGCACGGTCAGGCTGAATGAGACGTTCTCTGTCTCCAGAAGGGTCTATGACGAAATGACGGCCCTTCTCAAAGATTTTTTTGCAGCCAACAAGGAGATGACGGTTGCCGACTTCAGGGACCTCCTCCATACGACAAGGAAATATGCCCTGCCTTTTCTTGAATACCTGGACTCCCACAAGATAACCATCCGGACCGGGGACGTCAGAAAGTTGCTGGCCAAATAGCTGTTCATATAAGCAGCATTTTTTTCTGTTTGCAGATTGAGGCTGAAACAGTCCCGACCGGAAAGAAATTCTGCCTGATCTAAATTACGGGTCCGTGCCGGACTGTTGTGCCGGTCCGACCACAAATGTCTCCTTCTCAGTTCACATTTTTTCTTTATTACTATCTCTTCTTTTCTTTATATATAAAATCAGTAGAAGTAGTAGGTGCTGTTGAAAAGTAAGAAAAGGAGATAATCCACTGATTTAAAATAATAAGTCTTTATCATAAGCTTTGGGAAAATCAGTGCCGGTAACTGACAGAAAGAGCCGAAAAGAAAACTTCACAGGATACTGACATCGGCGCCACAGGGGTGTTGTCTGGAATGTTAAATTGAGCTATAATAACCTACCTTCCGACCTGAAAGTTATTAACAATTGTTAGTAACTTGTTAATAAGGCCGTTTATGAAAGAGATGACTATAGAAGAAATCTGGAGCAGGAGTCTTTCGAAAATAGAGGGGAAATTGGGGAACAGCGTATTCGATCTCTGGTTCAAACCCATCAAGCTCGCGCTTTTCAGGGAAAGAACGGCCACTCTTGAAATCCCCAACAGGTTTTTCAAGGAATGGATAGAAGACTCCTATCCCAACATTATCCGGGAGTCCATTGAGGACGTGGTCGGCTATCCCGTGAATTTACGTTACAGGGTGGAAGAAAAGCAGGCCGATACACAGAAGAAGATTAGCGACAGACTCGAACACAAGAGGACCAGGCTGGCCAGCCGGGGGATCTATCTTAACCCCAAGTATACCTTCGGCAATTTTATAACCGGAAACAGCAACCAGTTTGCCCAGGCTGCGGCCACGGCGGTTGCGGAGGCGCCGGGAAGGACCTATAACCCACTCTTCATTTACGGCGGAGTCGGGCTCGGAAAGACGCATCTGATGAACGCCATAGGCAACAGGGTCCTCGATGAAAGACATGATTTTTCGGTCATGTACGTCTCATCGGAACAGTTTACGAACGAGGTGGTTTCGGCCCTCAGGCACGACAAGATGGTCGAGCTTAAGGAAAAATACAGGAACCTCGATCTCCTCCTTCTGGACGATGTGCAGTTCATCGCCCGGAAGACCGCCACCCAGGAGGAATTCTTTTATACCTTCAACAGCCTGTATGAGAAGCAGAAGCAGATAGTCATCTCCTGTGACCGGCCGCCCAGGGAAATAAGCGAGGTTACCGACAGGCTGCGTTCGAGGTTTAACATGGGGCTCATCGCCGATATCCAGCCCCCCGATGTGGAGACCAAGATCGCCATTATCCAGAAAAAGGCCGAGATGATGGATATAAGGCGACTGCCCGCTGACGTGGTGGAGTTCCTTGCAACGAAGATAAAATCAAACATAAGGGAGCTGGAAGGCTGCCTCATCAGGATCGCCGCGCAGGCGACGCTTTCCGGCGAGGAGATAAACATCGAGACGACCAGAAAGATCCTGAAAGACATAGTCAGTGACGTCGACAGGCCGGTGACCGTGGAGATGGTGCAGAAAATTGTCTGTGACTTTTATAATATATCGCTCAGCGATATAAAAGCCAAGAGAAGGACGAAGGACATTTCGCTGCCCAGACAGGTTGCGATGTATCTTTGCAAGCAGACGACCGGGGCCTCGCTGAACGACATCGGGAAGCATTTCGGCGGCAAGGACCACGCTACCGTCATTTACGCGTGCAAACAGATCGAAGACAGGCGGTCGAAGGATGAAACCTTCAGCAGGGCGGTCGAGAACCTTTTGCAGAAGATAATAACCTAAGGAGGGGCCATGAAAGTAATCGTCTCGAAGGATGAAATACTTGCGAAGCTGTCGAATATCCAAAATATTGTGGAAAAGAGGAACACCATGCCCGTTCTGAGTCATTTTCTGCTGGATGCGAATACGCAGGGTTCGTTCGTTACGGCTACCGACCTGGATACGGCGCTTAAAGAGCCCCTCAGCCTGAAAGTGGAAAGAGAAGGCAACATCTGCATACCCGCCAGGAAGATGTTCGAGATCGTACGGGAGGTAGAGGGCGACCTGACCTGTGAATCTGTTGATGAACAGTGGCTGAAGGTCAAGGCCGGTGCAAGCAGCTTCAGGCTGGCCTGCCTGTCTGCAAAGGAATTCCCGGCCTGGCCCGGCATGGAAGACATGGAGGAAGTGGAGCTCGATTCGAAGGTGGTGGCGGATGTCATAGAAAAGACTGTCTATGCGGCGGGCGAAAGCGATACCCGGTATACCCTTAACGGGCTGCTCTTCCACCTCAACCCCGGAGCGGGAATGACCGTGGTCGGTACGGACGGGCACAGGCTTGCCATCGTGCACAGGAGCACCGAGGGGGACGTGAAGGAAGAAAAGAAGCTTATAGTCCCGAGGAAGGCCGCGGTCGAACTGAGAAAACTTATAGACAAGGTCGAGGGAAAGGTCAAGGCGGTACTCTGCAAGAACCACATACTTTTCACGGTCGGGGACATGCAGTTCCTTACGAGGCTGATAGAGGGGACCTACCCCAACTACGAGCAGGTAATCCCGGCAAACAATGAAAAAAAGGTGACGGTGGAGCGGGCGGCTTTCGCAAAGACCGCGCGGAGGGTCTCCATCATGTCCAGGGAGCGCTCCAACGCCGTGAAGGTCGACCTTGAAGAGGGCCGTATCACGGTCTCTTCTTCCAACCCCGACCTCGGCGAGGCCCGGGACGAAATAGGGGTCGAATACAAGGGCGAGACCCTCTCGGTGGGCTTCAACGCCCGATACCTCATCGATATCCTCGATGCTATGGGGTCCGAAAAAGTAGTCATGGAGCTTGAGGCGCCCCTCAGTCCGGTCCTGATCACAGAGGAGAAGGACCGGGATTACCGGTGCGTGATCATGCCCATGCGCATCTAGGACTCTGCCGCCGGTCCCCAAAAAAAGTGATCCACCTTGAAGGGACACTCCCCAACTGAAAGAAAAGCAGGGTAATTTGTGAAAGAAAAAGGTTAAAAATGAACGACAAAGAGATAATAGCGAATAGAGAGAGGCAGGAGTCATACGGCGCTGAGGATATAAAGATCCTCAAGGGACTGAGTGCGGTCCGGAAGAGGCCGGCCATGTACATAGGTTCGACCGGTCCGGAGGGTCTTCACCACCTGGTATACGAGGCGGTGGATAACAGCGTAGACGAGGCCCTCGCCGGGTACTGCAGTAACATCGAGGTCATCCTCCATCTGGACGGCAGCTGCACAGTGATCGACGACGGCAGGGGGATCCCGACCGGCCCCCACATGGGAGATCCGGAGCGGCGTTCGGCCGCCGAGGTCGTGCTGACCGAACTGCACGCCGGGGGCAAGTTCGAATCGAAGGCGTACAAGATATCCGGCGGGCTGCACGGGGTCGGCATATCCGTGGTGAATGCCCTTTCTGAGTGGCTGGAAGTGGAGATAAAGCAGAACGGTCAGGTCTTCGAGCAGAGGTTCGAACGTGGAAAACCGACCAGGCCGCTGACGGTTGTCGGCAAGACCAAGGGAAGGGGCACCAAGGTGACCTTCAAGCCGGACTCGCAGATATTCGAGTCGATCGATTTCAGTTACGACGTGCTTTCCCAGAGATTGAGGGAGCTGGCCTTCCTGAACAAGGGCCTGAGGATCGTCGTCCTGGACGAAAGGGCGGACAAGCAGCAGGAGTTCCTCTATAAGGGCGGCATAGTCTCCTTTGTGGAGCATCTCAACCAGAACAAGTCGTCTCTGCACCCCAAACCCGTCTACATATCCGGGGAGAGGGACGGCATCATAGCAGAGGTTGCGCTCCAGTATAACGACAGCTACGCCGAGACGATCTACACCTTCGCCAACAATATAAATACCCGGGAGGGCGGCACACACCTGGTGGGCTTCAAGGCGGCCCTCACCAGGACGGCCAACAGCTATGCCTCCTCAGCCGGGGTAATAAAGAACGGCAGGGACAGCGTGTCGGGAGATGATATCAGGGAGGGGCTGACGGCGGTGATCAGCGTAAAGCTGCCCAACCCCCAGTTCGAGGGGCAGACCAAGATGAAGTTGGGAAACAGCGAGGTGAAGGGCATCGTCGAGTCAATCGTCAACGACACCCTTTCGACCTACTTCGAGGAAAACCCTGCCATTGCAAAGAAGATAATAGAGAAGGCCATCCAGGCCGCCAGGGCCAGGGAAGCGGCCCGGAAGGCGAGGGAACTTACCAGGAGAAAAGGGGCGCTGGAGGACACCGGCCTGCCTGGAAAACTGGCGGACTGCTCCGAGAAGGACCCCGCGCTGAGCGAGCTCTTCATAGTAGAGGGTGATTCCGCCGGCGGCTCCGCAAAACAGGGAAGGGACCGCCGGACACAGGCCATACTTCCTCTCCGTGGCAAGATACTGAATGTGGAGAAGGCCCGGTTCGACAAGATGCTGAGCTCCGAGGAGATAAGGATACTGATAACCGCCATGGGGACGGGGATCGGCGTGGAGGATTTCAACATCTCCAAGATAAGGTACCACAAGATCGTACTGATGACCGACGCGGACGTAGACGGCGCGCACATCAGGACCCTCCTCCTTACCTTCTTTTTCAGGCAGATGCCCGAGGTGATAGAAAACGGATACCTCTACATCGCCCAGCCCCCGCTTTTCAAGGTGAAGAAGGGAAAGAGTGAGAAGTACATACAGAACGAAACCGAGATGCAGAACATGCTTTTTGATCTGGCGGCCGAGGACATATCCATACCGATCAGGGGGCAGAACGTCAAAGGGAAGGCACTGATACCCTTCCTGAAACGGCTGTATCACTTCGAAAAGCTGATCGGCTGGTTTGAGAGGAGGCGGAGGGACCCCAGGGCGCTGAGGGCGTTGCTTGCGGAGGGCATCGACATGACGAAGCTGAAGGACCGGAACGGGATGACGGGCCTGGTAGAAAAGATAAAGAGTCAGGTGCCGGGTATCTCGGCAGGCAAACTATACGAGGAAGAGGAGCATGCCGCCTACGGCGTCGAATTGAGGCGTCACAACTTCAAGCTCACAATCGATTCGCACCTCCTCCAGTCCCCCGAGTTCAGAGAACTTGAGGCCCTTTACGGCTACATGAAGGAGATGGGGCCCGCCCCGTATACCATCACTGCCAAGGACGGTCCGCACGAAATGAAGTCTACGGCCGAACTGCACAACTTCGTCTTCGAGGCGGCGAAGAAAGGGCTTACTATCCAGCGGTACAAGGGACTGGGCGAGATGAACCCCCAGCAGCTCTGGGATACCACGATGGACCCTGAAAAGAGGACCCTGCTGCAGGTGAGCATAGAAGACAGCGTCCTGGCCGACCAGATCTTCACTGTCCTGATGGGCGACCAGGTGGAGCCGAGAAAAGAGTTCATCACCAAACACGCCCTGGAAGCGAGAAATATCGACATCTGAGCCAGGGTTCTTATTTTTTTGGTTTTCGGAAGAGGTGAAGATCTTTTCAGATAAGTGAAAATATTAATGTTCCTCAATCCTCACAGAAACAAACACTAAAGGAGATGCTGCGCATACCGCTGAATAGGAGCGGAAATCTTCACGGCGAGCCCCATAAGTCAACTCAGTCTCACCGTTACCTCTTACCTTGATTATCACTGAACAAAGTAAAGAAGCGCTGGACGCTTTTCGTT
>JARRRI010000023.1:0-998 GCA_037380845.1 Candidatus Sulfobium sp.
GCCATGAAAGCCAGGTTGGACACACCCTGCAGGATCCCGAAGACCAGGAGGGAACGGAAGAGGCCGAGTTTTACCATCAGGGCGCCTCCCAGCATTGCGCCGACAATGGTGGCCACAAGACCGAACGCCTTGTTCACCGTGCCTACGTCAGTGGGGGAAAAACCGACACCTCGTATAAGGAATGCCGTGGTAAGTGAACCCGCATAGGCGTCGGCCAGTTTGTAAAGGACGATAAGAAGGAGGAGCATGAGGGCCCTGCGCCTCGAAACGAAATCCTTGAGCGGCCCCCAGACGGCTTCCTTAATGGTCTTCGGCGGCAAAGCTTTTCTTTCCGGCTCCGGCCCGAAAAGAGTGGAAACCACTCCTGTCGACATGACCGCAGCCATCACGACATAGGTTGCCCGCCACCCTATCCGGTCCGAAAGGATGAGGGCAAGGGCACCGGAGACGAGCATGGCTATGCGATACCCCGTGACAAAAACGGCAGCCCCGGCTCCCCGCTCTTCTTCGTGGAGCACATCCGTCCGGTAGGCATCGATTACGATATCCTGCGAGGCCGAAGAAAAGGATACAAGCAGGGCAAGGCCCGCAAGGACAAGAGGAGCGGCCTTCGGGTGGCTGAACCCCATTGCCGCAATGCCCATAATAAGAACCATCTGGGTAAACACTATCCAGCCGCGCCGTCTTCCGAGCCACGGAGGGACAAACCTGTCCATCAAGGGGGACCAGAGGAATTTAAGGGTATAGGGCATTCCCACGAGAGCGAACACACCAATCGTGCGGAGGTCGACGCCGTCAACCGCCATCCACGCCTGCAACGTCCCCGCGGTCAACGCCAGTGGCAGTCCGGAGGCAAAACCCATCAGGACCATCACTCCTATACGGCGGTTTCTGAATACCTGGAGATAGGGCGACAAGTTCAGACCCATAGGGAGTCATTATAAAGCAGTCCCGGCATATACGGCAATGCGGGTGCTTAATACCCCGGGGAACCGGCA
>JARRRI010000023.1:1061-10342 GCA_037380845.1 Candidatus Sulfobium sp.
TGGTTAAATAAATATCATTGTTAGTAAATGGTCCTGGCTGTTTGTGAACAGCGCAGCGGCATCAAGGGGATGGGACCAGAAGCTGTCATTCCGGCCGTAAGGAACCCTCCTTTGGTCAGGGAAGAGGAATCCCGAAATGCTTTCGGCACATGACAGGCGAGGGGTACTTTTAAAAGGCTTATATGATTATGACCTGCCGGTAACTGTTTATGACTGATTTCTTTAAAGGACAGATGGACTACATCTATTTCTTTTACGGACTGGCGTTTCTCATGATCTCGGCTGCCGGCTTCCTTATGACCATGAGGAAGAATGAACGCCTTCCCTGGCTGTGGTTCGCGCTGTTCGCCGCAACCCATACCGTTCATGAATGGATGGATTTCGTCAAAATCAATTTCGGAGAGCATCCGGTTCTGGAGATTATCGCCGTCTTTTTTGGCGTCGTCTCTTTCCTGTTCCTGGCAGAATTCGGCCGGGCGGGACTGGCCCGCCTGCGGAGAAAAGAGACAGGAAGGTGGGTGTTTGTTCCCCTCGTATTGCTTGCCCTGGCCGGACTTGCCGGCGGACCGGAGGGGGCGGAAGCGTCATGCCGCTCCGTCGTCGGGCTTGTGGGAGGGCTCTGGGCCGGATACGCTCTTCTTCTTGCATCGAGAGAGACGGAAGGAGCTCCACGTCGCTGGCTTGCCATATGCGGTGGTACCCTATGGCTTTACGCGCTGGCCGCCGTCTTCGGCCCGCCCGCCGGTTTTTTCCCTCCATCGCACATCAACAACGAAGCATTTCTGGAGACTCTGGGTTTCCCGGTTCAACTCCTGAGGGGAGCACTGGCCACACTGGCGGCTACCTCGTTATGGGCCTATTCCCAGTCCACTCCGAACGGGGAAACGGTATTCAACATTCCCCGTTACAGGCACTTCTTCCGCCCCGTGCCGGTCCTTTTGTCCATCATCCTGCTGGGCTGGGTGATGACCCAGTTTGCCGGCAATCAGGCAAAGAAAGAAGACTTAAGGGAAGGCCGTCTCTTCATAGGTGCTTTAGCCGAAAATATCGATCACGTACTGAAAGATGTGAGACGCGCGGCAAGAAGAGGGGCGGAATCGCCGACTCTGGCGTCCGCCCTGCTCACCGGAAGGCCGTCTGACCTCAATAGAGCAGGGGCCGCTCTCCGGGAGTGCAGTAACGTGATGTCATCGGCGTCTGCAACCTGCTACCTGCTCGATTCGGGCGGAAGACCTGCGCTTTCTTCTCTGGGCCGGACACAGCCGGATTTACCGTCAATGGGCGCCGCCGGAATGAATGAGAAGACCCTTATGGACGCCGACGATCATTACTTTTTCGACCTCAAGGCCGGGCAGTGGAATTACATCGCGCGTTATCCCGTCCGGGACGCACGGGGCAGGACCGCAGGCTTTATAGTGGCCAGGGAAAACCTGGCTGATCTGGAGAAAGCCTTCAGCAAACACCCGCGCTGCTTCCTTGTCAATCCCGACGGGATCATTTTCTTGTCCAGCAGTGAAGAGATGCGTCTAAGGAGCCTGTTGCCCCTGAAAAGCAGTGAAAAACAGAGGCTCGTGCGGTCGGGGCTTCTGGGACCCGCTTCCTTCAAGCCCTTGCTGTCCGGAAAGGCGACAGAGGGGGAATACGTCTTCATGGACGGCCGGCAATTCCTTGTGTCCCGCTCTTTTGTCGGAGACGGCTGGTCGCTTTTGCTTCTCAACGGTACAGGGCATATCAGGGCGTACCGTCTTTTTGCTATCTTTACCACCCTGGCTTTCTTCGTCCTGACAATCGTATTTTTTGCCGCCCTTTATTTTTTCAGGAATACTACGGCGCAGATTGCATTCTCCGAACGCCGCTACCGGAGCCTGGTCGAAGGCTCACCCAATTGCGTAATCCTTTTCGACGAGGGGGGCAGATGTCTTGCCGTCAATAAGGCGGGCCTTGAGTCGATCGGATGCAGTCAGGGCGACATCAAGGGCAAACGTCCCGACAGGTTCTGGACCGAAAATGCCAGTCGTGCATTTGATTCCGCCATCGAAGACGCGCTCCAGGGGAACCGGCATTTTTTCGAGGTATCGGGTGTCTGTCCTGCAGCCGAAGGATCGGGAGAACTGAAGGTATGGAACGCCGTGATCAATCCCGTTATCGACATATCCGGAGATGTCCGGAACTTTGTCGGGATCTTTACGGACGTGACCGACCAGAAGAAGGCCGAAAAAGAACTTCGAAGGGCACATGATGAACTTGAAGACAGGGTGAGAGAGCGCACTTCAGAACTGCTCGATGCCAATGAGCGTCTCCAGCGGGAAATGACAGAGAGGCTCAAGGCGGATGCCGCCCTGAAGGACAGCGAAGAGCGCTTCCGTTCACTCTTTAACTTCGCATCCGATTCCATTATTCTGCTCGACCCCTCACGCGACGGCCATCCCGTCATCGTGGACGTAAACGTCAGGGCCCTTTCCGCTCACGGCTACACCAGGGAGGAGATGGTAGGCAAACCGATATCGCTGCTTGATCCGGATGAAAACTCTGAAGAAGTCCGCGTCAAGGCCGGGCAGGTGAAATCCGGAGAGACGCTGACCTACGAGGCCGAGCATTTGCGGAAGGACGGCACCGCTTTCCCTGTAGAAGTTTCGGCCACTCTCATCCATATAAACGGCAAACCTTATATACTTTCGACCGACCGCGATATCACCGAGAGGAAGAAAGCGGAGGAGGCGCTGGCAGCGGCATTCATGCGGGCCGAGGAAGAACGGGCCAAATCCGAAGCGATTGTAGCGGCTCTCGGTGACGGCATCAGTATGCAGAGCCGTGATTTCAAGGTCTTGTATCAGAACCAGATCCACAAGGACCTGGTGGGAGAATGTTCCGGTCAATACTGTTACGAAGCATATGCCGGAGTCAGTTCCGTCTGCCTTGGATGCCCGGTAGCCCTTTCCTTCGATGACGGCAAGGTCCACACGCTGGAGAAGGCCCTCCGGAAAGGGGAGGAGACGACGTATATCGAAATCAAGGCTTCTCCGCTTAAGGACATGTCCGGGAAAGTCGTTGCCGGGATAGAGCTTGTCCGGGACGTCACCGAGCGCAAGCGTGCGGAAGAGCTGGTACGGGAGTCTGAAGAGCGGTACAAGAACCTGGTGGAGCTTACAACCGATATCATATATATCGCCGACCGGGACGGCAACCAGACCTATATGAACGACGCCGCATACAAGATACTCGGATTCGATCCGGCAGATGTCATCGGCAAACCCTGGACAATGCTGGTCCATCCGGATGACCGGGAGAAGTCCCACAGAAAGTTTCTCGATATGATCGAGCAGGGGTTTGAGGTCTTCAATTTCGAAAGCCGCCAGGTGACCAAAAACGGAAAGATACTGAACATGTTTCATAACATCAGGATATTGCGCAATGAACGGGGCGAAATCATCGGCACGCAGGGTATAGCAAGGGATATCACCGAACGCAAGCAGGCAGAGGAGAGACTGCGGCTTTTTTCCGAGGCCATGGAAGAAGCGATGGACGGCGTCCAGATCATCGATCTTACCGGCCGGATTATCTATTCCAACCGGGCAATAGAGGACATTTACGGTTTTACCAGGGCTGAACTGATGGGGGTACGGGTCGGAGAGTTGAACGCAGACAAGGATTTCGACCGGACCGTTATCCTGCCGAGCATAAGAGAGACCGGCCGCTGGAACGGGGAGCTCAATGTGATTCACAAAAGCGGGAGGGAATTCCCGATCTGGCTTTCCGCTTCGCTGGTCAAAAACAGCGCCGGCAGGCCTATTTCCATGGTCGGCATAATCAGGGACATCACCGAACTAAAGAAAGTCGAAGAGGAACTGAAGGAACACCGTGAACACCTCATGGATATGGTGGAAGAGAGGACATCCGAGCTTAAGACAGCCGTCCAGCTGCTGACGCAGGAGATCGCCTTCAGGAAAACCGCAGAGGAGACTTTGAGAGAGAGCGAACACAGGTACAGGAACCTTTCGCAGGAATTCCACACGCTCCTGGATGCAATTCCAGACTCACTCCTCCTGCTGTCGCCCGATCTGGAGGTCTTGTGGGCGAACGATGGTGCTGCAAAGGCTTTCGGGAAAGAGGTAGCTGAATTGACGGGACAGCATTGTTACAAGCTGTGGCACAACAGTTCCACCGTCTGCGACGACTGTCATGCAATGAAGAGTTTTCTTACCGGATGCCCGGAGGGTTCGAGGAGGACGGCGGTCGGCAGCCGTCTGCTCGACTCACGTGCATTCCCTATCAGGGGTGATGACGGGAAGGTAAGTAACGTGATCCTCATAGTAACCGATGTGACCGAAAAGGCCACATTGGAGGCGGAGGCGATGAGGGCAGGCCATCTTGCATCGCTCGGAGAGCTGGCGGCCGGCGTCGCCCATGAAATCAACAACCCGATAAACGGCATAATCAACTATGCACAGATATTTGCCAACGTGAGCAAGCCGGGCAGCAGGGAAGCCGAAATTGCGGGCAGGATCATGAAAGAAGGCGACAGGATCGCAGGGATTGTAAGAAGTCTTCTCTCCTTTGCGCGGGAACGGAAGGAGGAAAAGATGGCCAGCAGTCTGCAGGTCATACTGTTCGAGTCGCTGACGCTGTCGGAGGCCCAGTTCCGTAAAGACGGCATCGAGCTGAAGATGGATTTCCCGGCCGATCTGGCGGAAATAACAGCCAACCCTCAGCAGATCCAGCAGGTATTTCTTAACATCATAAGCAATGCAAGGTACGCCCTCAACCAGAAATACCCGGCTGCGGATAGGAATAAAATCCTTGAGATTTCCGGCGAAAATATAACGGTTGATAATGAGGCTTACGTGAGGTTCGCCTTCCTCGATTACGGGCCGGGCATACCGGCAAACACACTGGACAAGGTGATGAACCCGTTTTTTTCTACCAAGCCGAGCGGACAGGGTACGGGCCTGGGATTAAGCATCAGTCACGGCCTTGTCAAGGACCACGGAGGAAAGCTGATCATCGAGAGTTCGGAAGGGGAATACACCAGGATCGTGATAGACCTTCCGGCGGGAGGAACTAGTGGAAAAAAGTCATAGGATACTGGTTATCGACGACGAGGAGAGTATCAGATATACATTCGAAAGCTTTCTTGAAGACGAAGGATACTCGGTGGATACGGCCAGAGACTACCACGAGGCCGTGGGACGCATCGGAGATACTGACTTCGACCTGATATTCGCCGACGTGATCCTCCCGGGGGGGAAGACCGGCATCGATGTCATCAGGGAGCTGAGGGCAAGGAAACAGGACTGTCCGGTGATTATGGTAACGGGAGACCCTAACGTCGAAAGCGCCTCCGACGCGGTGCGACTCGGCGCCTTCGATTACATACCTAAGCCTGTCCGTCAGGACACCCTGTTGAGGGTCGCGGCTATGGCCCTGAAACATAAGACCGTGACCGAGGAAAAGGAGCGATACCGATCGAACCTCGAAGCGATTTTCAGGAGTGTCAAAGATGCGATCATTACCGTCGACAGGAATACCAGGGTAGTAGAGCTCAATGCCGCCGCAGCGAAAATCTGCGGTCTGTCCCGGGAAGATATCGGACAGCCGTTCAGCTCCGTCCAGGCGGACTGCCGGAAGAATTGCCTCGGGGCCCTGAGCGAGACAATCGACACAGGACAGCCGGTTGAAGTCTCCCGCCTGGAATGCGGACATCGGAAGAGCCCCGGTCACGTCGTAACGCTTTCCACATCTCCCCTCCTTGACCACCAGGGGGGCTTTTCAGGGGTTGTAATAGTCGTGAGGGACGAAACGCGCCTGGCGGACCTGGAGAGGGACCTGAAAGAGCGCCGGCAATTTCACAACATCATAGGCAGTGACTGGAAGATGCAGGAGATTTATTCTCTTATTGAAAGCCTAGCCGATGTGCAGACCACAGTCCTGATAACGGGTGAAAGCGGCACGGGGAAGGAGCTGGTGGCGGATGCCCTGCATTATCGGGGAATCAGGAACGATAAGCCTCTTGTGAAAGTCAACTGCGCGGCACTATCCGAAAACCTGCTCGAAAGCGAACTCTTTGGACACGTAAAAGGGGCGTTCACAGGCGCCATAACGGACAAGGTCGGCCGGTTCCAGAAAGCGGACGGCGGGACGATCTTCCTTGACGAGATAGGAGACATTTCACCGAAGATGCAGGTCCGTCTGCTCAGGGTGCTCCAGGAAATGGAATTCGAAAGGGTCGGGGATTCGACACCTGTGCGGGTCGACGTAAGAGTGATAGCGGCGACAAATCAGGAACTTGCCGAAAAGGTCAGGCGTAGCGAGTTCAGGGAAGACCTTTATTACCGCCTGAAGGTGATAGAGATGCATCTCCCGCCGGTCAGAGACCGCCTGGAAGACATACCTCTTCTTACGGGCCACTTCCTGAAGAAATTCAACAAAAAGTTCAACAGGGATATCACGGGAATATCAACTGAAGTCCAGCGGATTTTCATGGACCACCCGTGGCCGGGCAACGTGAGGGAGCTGGAACACACGCTTGAGCATGCCTTTATCCTCTGCCGCCAGAACATCATCACTGTTGAGCACCTGCCGGGAAATATCAAAGGAGCCGCGAAAACCACAATGTCCGGAGAAGCCAGGGGAAAGAAAGACGAGGCGGCAGAGATCCTCCGTGCACTGGAAAAAGCCGGCGGAAACAAGGCAAAGGCTGCCAGGCTCCTCGGTATCGACAGAAAGACTCTTTACAGGAAAATGGAAAAACATAGCCTCGCTGGGAATACATAAAAGGGTTATCAGACAGTCACCTTTGCCGCCCCCTGTTGACACGGCAGGTGTGGCACGCCACATAAGTGTGGCACCCAGACCTGTCCCCTGCCACACTTTCTTCGGTCTCAATATCGTACCACGAAGATTTTAACCAGTCGAAAATAAAGACAAAACTTGTACCTACTGTCCTTTTCAATTCCGGGCATAATTCTTGAAGATATGATGAACCGATGTGTTAGAGCGCACATAAGGATGGGAAGCCAAATGGTAATCGTTAAGGAAACAGTAAATAGAACGGAGCAAAAAATGTTGCAAGAACCACTCGGCAGAATACTTTGCCCTTTCATTTTGACGCCTTTCAATGAATGTTATTGTGCCAGTACAAGCAGCCTGCATACAGAGTCCACAATCCATTATTGTGGCGGCAACTTTGAAGACTGCGACATATACAGGAAATACTCGGAGGGCGGAAAAGCAGGTGAGTAGACTCTGGAGACATAAAGACAGAAAAGGAAAGGCTGAAGCGAGCATGAAAAACAAGATATTGATCGTCGATGACGACCGTTTGATAAGACAGCTGCTCTCACTGATATTGAGGTCAGCGGGATACTCGGTAGTGGAAGCAGTAAACGGGGAAGACGCCCTGGACAAACTCAAAGAAATCGCAATCGACTTGGTAATCACTGATCTTCGCATGCCCGGGATAGACGGCATCGAGCTTACCAGGGAACTCCGCATGAACCCTGAGTACGAATACGTACCCGTCATCATGCTGACGTCCGATTTTATGGGATACAAGAGGCGTGAAGGGGAGCAGGCCGGAGTAAACGGCTGGATTTCGAAGCCCTTTATTCCCCAGCAGCTGGTTCGCACCATAAGGGAATTCCAATCGGACAGAGAACCAGGGGAATTGGCATGCAATCAGGCATCATGAACACGGCGGTCTTGTCTTTTTACACCCCTTCAACAGGGAAAGGAGATGGAACATGAGTTTACAGAAGCTTGCCGAAGGTATCATCTTGCAGTCGATTGAAGATCTGTGGAATGAAAATTATCGGGAAGATTCCATCACCTTTTTCAAGGGCAAAGATTTCGAGCTCTGCGCGGAAATGGCCGGAATGAAACTCAGCGACCAGGTCCGGCTGCTTAATCTGGTAAGGAGGTCGGCGGGTTCAATGGAAGCCGGCAGTAGAAGAAGGGCAGACCGGAAAAAGGAAGGCACGGGTGAAAAAAGGGCCTGGAAAAAACAGCCGGAAGCGGTCGTGAACTACACCTGATCTGTGAAGGAGTCCGTCCGAATATTCTCCGCTGCATGTCAAAACATCAGAAGTCCTTTCCGGGGCCGTTTGAAACACGCCTGCCTGGGTTAAAACGTCCCTGCAAGGTATATCCTTTTCCTTTTCCTTTGGACGTGTTATATTAATGTCATGAAGGCTTTTTTCGTAATAGTCGTCATCATCCTGGCCGTTTATGTTTATGCCGGGATAACCCTCAGGATGGGGTACAAAAAGCTCTTGTGAGGGGGCGTAAATCCCTCCGTGAGAGAGAAAGTTGCCCAAAAAATGATAAAGAAGGGACTGCCTGTCCCCTCTTGGCTGACAAAGAAATCAAGGAGCTGTTAACAGCTCCTCATTTACTGATCCAATGTCCGTCTTCGGATGTCATCGGGTCTTCTTCCCGAATATCTCACATATGGCCCGGGCCAGATCCCTGTCCACGACGAATGCCCCGTCGTGATGCAGTTCGAGGTTGATATCCACCTTATTAATAAGCCATGCCATATTTTTAAGACATCCCACAATTTGAAAAATCTGTATATTCTCCATGTCCATCAGCCTGCTTATCCGCTCAAGCTGGACATCGCTCCTCCCGTATATTTCATCGATAATAAGGACGATTTCGCTCTTGATCCTGAATAATTTAACGATGTCCTCTACAATCGTAATATCATCTTTGAGCGAGCGGATATAGGTAAGGTACTTTTCATAGCTTCCCGGCCGCCTCTTGCCCTCGTAATCAAGCGGATTTCCCACATAATACACATTGGTATTGTCCTTCACGGCAGTGACAGTCCTCGTTATCTTTCCCACACCCTTGATACCGCAAATAAGCACATTCTTATACAGCCCCATGACCCTTCGTATGTTTTCAGAGTTGTCGCTGGTAAAAACGAGGTCCTCATAACCCCGTTTTGCGCCTTTTTTCACGGAATCCGCCGCCTCAGGACTTCTCATGGCCGTATTTGCCTCACAGCTGAACACCTGTTTGGATAGAAAAGGAGAATATGACCAAAAAGCCCAAGTCTTTTAACGGGCGGACACGAAACCGATATTACCGAATCCATGGGCTGTCCCGGCAAGGTAGCTTCTCCTTTTGCAGCAATTATTGTTTATTCATTCTAACATATAATAGCGGCGTCGCTTGTCCTGCCTTCCTCAATCCCTCGTGAGCCTGTATACGGACAAAAGGCCGAGTATTACCGACGCCCCGGCGGTTACGACGGAAAAAGTCTTGCTCTCTATGAGAAC
>JARRRI010000023.1:10367-40084 GCA_037380845.1 Candidatus Sulfobium sp.
CTTGAACGCCAGGTCTCCCCTGTTGGCCCGCGTGAGAAATTCCCTCAGCTGTCCGGGAAGCATCGCGATGTCGGATATTCTGTCCCTGAAGACATTAAACAACTGTCTTGTCTGTTCTTCGGCTCCTCCGCGCAGGAATTCTTTAATATAGGGCTTCCCTATTTCGATAATATTGATTTCCGGGTTCAGTCTGAAGGCAATCCCGTTCAGTATGCCGATTGTTCTTCCCAGCAGGATGAAGTTATTGGGAATCTGGATATACTTGATGATGCTGAATACATTCGATATTTCCTGTGAGATGTCATCAACGGTAAGGGCCTTCAGCTCAGAAGGGGATATATTCCTGTACTTGTCGATCAGGGACTGGGCAACTCCCGTCAGAGCATCGTAATCCGCTCCCTCTATGATGAAGCCCATGGTCTCCATCGAGTCTATAATACTGCGCGCGCTGCTTTCGACCACCGCATTTGCAAATCTCCGCAGTTCCCTCTTAATCGCCTCGGGCATAACCTGGACCATACCGAAATCCACGTATATAAGTTGTGGTCCTTCCCGAATGAATATGTTGCCGGGATGCGGGTCGCCGTGGAAAAAACCATGGACAAAGATCATTTTCGAGTACGATTCAGCAAGGAGGCTTACAACCTCACGGCAGTCGATGCCGGCAGCCTTGACCGCACCGCAGTCTGTTATCTTGATCCCTTCCACGAACTCCAGGGTGAGGACCTTTTTCTTTGTATATTCCCATTCCACCGAAGGGATGACGATCCTTTCATCACCCATGAAATTCTGTCTGAACCTTTCCGCATTCTTTCCTTCCTGGATATAATCAAGCTCCGCCCTGATAATCCTGGAGAATTCTTCATGGAGCACCCTGAGATTGATATGTCCGTATCTGCCGCGGAGCAGCCTTATCAGCACCCCGAACATCAGGATGTCCGTCTCGATTATCCTGTCGATATCCGGGTACTGTATTTTCACGGCAACGTCCCGCCCGTCCGCCAGCACGGCCCTGTGGACCTGCCCCAGGGAAGCAGCGGCAAGAGGTCTCTCATCGAATCCGGAAAAGATTTCTTCAGGAGCTGCGCCGAGAGAATCCATTATCTGCTTCCGTATGCCCGCGTACTCGTGGGGGGGCACCTGGTCCTGCAACTCGGAAAGTTCCGTGATATATTCATCGGGCAGAAAATCTATTCTCGAACTAAGGAACTGACCGACCTTGATCATAACCCCCTTCATTTCTATTGCCTCTTCCCTTATCATTACGGCATTTTTCCTGTGCAGTTCTCTGAGGTGATGTTCTTTCGATTCGGAAGAGCGGAGGACCCCCAGGATATTTGCGATCTTGTAGGAAATCAATACCCTCAGCGCAAGGTAGAGCCCCTTGATAAATCTTCTTCGGTAATGAATCCTTGCCATTTCGTTGCAAATACTCCCTTTTTAGGATAGTACAAAAAAGACGCCGACGCCATAAAAATAGAACGCGCTGCGGCCGGTTTGCAGGCCGGTGGTACGAGGGGAGAGGGAGAAATAGCTGTATATTTTTGTTCCCCGATATGGTAATCTGTACCTATATGTCGATTTTCGGCCGGCGTTCGAAAACTGGCGGATTCTTAAAGGGTCGTCATACCCGCAAGGGTCGGTGCGACTCTGCGCGACCCTCTTTCAGCGGGTGTCCGGGGCGACACGACTACCTTAAAGAACGGACTCCCGTTTAAAAATTCGGAGACGACGACTTTAAAGAAGACTTAGGCGGGAATCTGATGGCGCACCTGACATGACAAAAGAAATAAGAGAGATCATAGAACTCGGGAGGCGACTGGATGAACTGTCCTACGAGACATACAGTCTGTTTGCGGCCAGGGAGGATTTCGACAAGGTCCTCGTTTCTTTCTGGTCCGGGATGGCGGAATGGAAGAAAAGTCATCTCAGGCACTGGAAGAAGATCGCCAAATCCTTTGTATACAGGAACTTCTTTAACAGGACAACGGAAGACCTCAGGGTAATCATAAAGCAGCTGAAAAATATTCAGTCCGAGCAGGTGGAATTCATGCGCCGGCTCAGGAAGAAGAAAATAAGCCAGAGTGAGGCGATCTCTCAGACTATTCTCAACGAATTCTGCCTCGTTACCGACATATTCCTGGAAATATTCTATACGTACGACGAGGCCGCTCATGACAGTACATTCTGTTTCGTGGAAGAATGCGAATCACATCTCGTGGAAATGGCAAACACACTGAAGCCTTACCTGAAGCTAAACCCCCTTTATGCCGTACTTCTGCGTTCTATCGTAGACCTGAAGCACAAATACGATTTTCTCCTCACTTCGTTCGGGAGGGTAAAAAAGCAGGCCGTCTGAGGCGCACGACCATGGCGGCGTCTCGCTGGGGAGGCTGGAGAGAGACACCGGGCCCGACACTGCATATGTAATGAAACTGAACATAGAGGGTCTCTTTAAAAGCGAAAACGAAGTGAGGGAAATTGTCGGCAGGCGAAAAATCTGCTACGACACGGAACCTTACTATCTCAACAGGAAAGGCAAACTGGTACAGATCGGCTATCAGCTCAGCATTTACGGGACATTCGACAAGCCTGTAGAGGGGAAGGAGGCCACTCCTGACACCCCCGGATATGAGGAAGTTGAGCGCGATGTGAGAAAGCTGGCCGAAGCGGTATCTCACACATGCGGCGCACTGCACATGTGCGAATCCACCATTCCCGATCCGAGCCAGATAACATATTCCCATGAGAGAGGGATGAGGCCCGACGTGACCGTACACATTCCCGTCTTCGACCAGGAAAATTTCGGTCATCCTGTCGACGACAACGTCACCGAAATGCTCCAGGCAGCGACAGGGCTCCTCGAATCTATGGGCGTCAGAAAGACACGATGGCACGACTGAGTATTACACTTACACATCTGCAGCCCCCGGGGGACGCTTGGCCACATTGAGGATCGGCCATCTGTCGACGTTCTATCACACGGCGGTACTGCTCATGGCACAGAAGGATACCGGTCGCCGGCTCTCAAGCGACATCCAGTGGAGACTTTTCGGCACGGGCCCCGCTATAGTAAACGCCTTTGAAAAAAAGGAAATCGACCTGGCCTACATCGGCCTGCCTCCCGCCACAATAGGTATAGACCGCGGGATCCCCATCACCTGCATAGCGGGCGGACACATCGAGGGGACGGTCTTGAGCGCCAAAAACCTTTACGGAGGGTTTCCCGAGATAAAGGAACTGGGTGATGTTCTGGCACAGTTCAGGGGACTGAAGATCGGCGTTCCGGGTAAGGGGTCCATTCACGACGTCATATTGATGGAGTATATCGGAAAATACGGTCTCGGGAAGGACATAGAAGTGGTAAATTTCCAGTGGGCCGATCAGATCACGGAGGCAATCGTCCATGACGAAGTGGCTGCCGCCGTGGGTACCCCGGCTCTCGCGGTCGCGGTCAAGAGGTTTGCGGGAGGCAGAGTGCTCTACCCCCCTTCAAGGCTTTGGCCGTATAACCCGAGTTACGGCATCCTTGCCGACAGGGAATTCCTGAACAGCCGAAGGGAGACGGCCGAACTGTTTCTTACACTGCATGAGGAGGCGACCTCTTTTCTGCGCGACGACCCAGCCGGCGCCGCCGACGTAATTTCCGACCAGGTCGGCTTCATAGACACGGAATTCGTCCTCGACACTCTGCTGCTCTCTCCGAAATACTGCGGACAGCTTACCGACTCCTATATAGCCGCTTCGATGGAATTCGTGAAGGTCCTGAAAGAGTTGGGATATATCAGCCGCGACATAAGACAGGACGAGATTTTTGATATCTCACTGATCAGGAAGATCCATCCTGCTGGAAACCACTATGAGGCTTAAAGCTTGAATTGCGAAATACAGAGGGTCCACAATGAACAAACGGAGGTCCTATAATGTCAGCCAAAGAAAGACCATTGCCAAAACCGCCGGGGAAAAAATTTTATCAGGAGCAGGATAACACCCGGCTACTTGCCGATAAAATAGCGGAGGCCGTCGCCCAGGGGAAACTGGACGAGTTCATGAAGAGCGAAATCCCTGACAGCGAGCAGGCCAGAACGCTTGTCTCTATGATGATGGGAATGACCGGAATGCTGCCACCCCACGGTCTGAAGGATGAGGCTGGGGAAGGATCTTCCGGTATCCCTCCGGAAAAGGGCTCCGAAGAAGCCCCTCCGTCTTCAGAACCTCCCCAAGACGCGCGGGAGGCCGCTCATGCGGGCGACACGGAAAAGCTCGTGGAGATCCTGAAAAGGGAACACGGAAGACGCGGGGACAGCACGCCCGATGCAGGGTGTGAGGAGCAGACGGGGAGCGCAACGATCGAAAGGGCAGACATTGACCGCCTCCTCAGAATCGCGTCCGAAAACGGCCTGTCCCCCGACTGGATAATCCTGAGGGCGATCAGGCTTTATATCCGGGAGTACGAGAGGACGGGACGCCTCTGATCGCAGAAAATATTTTTGCCGCGGATCAACACGGATAGGGACGGACCCACACGGACTTCGGGCTTTTTCATCACTGGATCACGGTCTTCCAAAGGCACTTGCTTTTAAAGTTACTCATTGAGTTGTGCGGGACTTTTCAGAAGGACTCCCGCCAGGCGGGAGCGACAAATTGCTCGATACTGCACGGGTCAGCAAAAGCTGCGTTCATCTGCGGTTATTAAAAGTCCCGGGATATAGAAATAGAATTGGAGAAGCCCTCCTGACATTACAGCCAAGCTGTTATTGAAACCCAAACACACCAGTTGTAATACGCCGATATACACCCCGGGGTGAAGGAGCGTATTACCCCCGTAGAAGCCCCGGCCGCCTTTCATTCCTGATCCAGAGCCCCCGGGGCGACCTTTACAAGGCAGGGACGATGTGGGTTATGGATGGATGCTCTGCCAGGGATTGATGATATAATAAATGGACTTTCTTGAATTCCTGCTGGTAATGGAGGCGATGAAATTTCATCAATCATTGTAGACGGCTACAATTTCACGGGTGTGGACCATGGCGACCTTCGCTCTGAAAGAGAAAAACTGATCCGTCTGCTTGTAAAATACAAAAAGATCAAGGGCCATGACATTACCGTAGTCTTCGATGGCTGGAAATCGGGCGGACATACCGAAGCGTCCATGATTACGGGGGGGATCAGGGTCATCTATTCACGGCTGGGGGAAACAGCCGACTCGGTCATAAAGAGGATCACAAAGAGAGAGAAGAAGGAATGGATAGTGGTAAGTTCGGACCGTGACATAGCGGCGCACGCCTGGTCTCACGGAAGCGTTGCCGTTCCGACAGCCGAATTCCACTCACTGCTCATGAAGGCTTCAGGTTCCTTTGGGGGTGACTATGAACTTCTCGAAGAGTACGACGAGGCTCTGGAGAAAAAAGGGAACCCGAGAAAACCTTCAAAAAAGGAGAAGGCATTGCTCAGGGCGATGAAGAAGCTCTGATGGCGGAGACGTTGCTCAAAATGCGTCCCGCTGATCTCCTGAATGTTCTGTTTCTGGCTTTTCTCCTTGCAGTCACCGTAGTATTCCATCAGAGAATTGACCACCCATGGGCGCCGATATCACTCTACCTTGCCCTCCTGCTATGTCAGGGGGGACTGATATTTTTTCAAAACAGAAACAGCGTCGTAAGACTGTTTTACGATATCCTTTTCCCGCTGATATCGATTCTTTGCATTTTTGACAGTCTGGGATGGATCGTCCATTCCGTCAATCCCCGGGACATCGACCCTCTTCTCATCAGGCTGGACTTTATGCTTTTTAACGGGACCCCTGCTCTAATGCTGGAGAAGATGCAGACCCCCCTGCTGACAGACGTACTGCAAGTCTCCTATTCCAGTTACTACTTCCTCCCGCTTATACTCGGCTTTTCTCTCAAAGCGAACGGGGAAAATTTACGCTTCGAACGCTCCCTCTTTTTGGTCATGCTATGCTTTTACCTGTCTTATATCGGGTACCTTTTATGGCCCGCTCTCGGCCCGAGATTTTCCATTCAGGCGCTTCAGGAAACCAGGCTCAGCGGGTTCTTGATAGCCGATCCCGTAAGGGACCTCCTCAACAGGCTGGAAGGAATCAAGCGAGATGCGTTCCCGAGCGGGCACACGGGGGTGTCGCTGGTGGTCCTTTACCTGGCATTCAGGTTCCGGAGACGGCTTTTCTGGTTCTTCCTGCCTGTTGTGATGGCCCTGATCTTTTCAACGGTTTACTGCAGATACCATTATGTGGTAGATGTAATAGCAGGGATAGCCCTTACTCTTGTAACGATAATCATAGGAGAAACATACTATGGATACAGGTCAAAGAGAATCCATACTGATAGTTGAAGACGAAAAGAAGATTGCGGAGATCGTCAAAGCATATCTCGAAAAGGAAAAATACCACGTGGTACACGTAGAGACAGGTGAAGCGGCACTGAAACATCTGAACGAGCCTTTTGATCTCGTCATACTGGACCTTATGCTCCCTGACATTCAGGGTGAGGAACTGTGCGGTATCATCCGCAAAAACTCCGATGTGCCGGTGATCATGCTCACCGCCAAGAGCGGAGAAGAGGACAGGATAAAGGGACTCGGCATCGGGGCGGATGACTACGTAGTTAAACCTTTCAGCCCCCGGGAGCTGGTGGCGAGGGTAAAGGCCCACCTCCGGCGGGCCGGAAAAGCAAAGAAGAAAGTCCTGAGCTATAACCATGGCGCCCTTAAAATCGACACATCTCTCTATGAGGTCCTGAAGGAAGGCGAACAGGTCGTTCTCACCCCCACGGAGTTCAAGATACTGCTGGCCCTGGCGGAAAACCCGGGCAGAGTTTTTTCTCGCGACCAGCTTGTCAATGTGGTTCAGGGTTATGATTTTGAAGGATATGACCGCACTGTCGATGCCCATGTAAAGAACCTGCGACACAAGATCGAAAAGGATTCGAAAGACCCGCAGTTCATAAAGACGGTGTATGGGATAGGGTACAAGTTCACAGGCACGCCTGATGAGGACTAAACTCTTTTTCGCCTTTTTTATCGTAATCATGATAGCCCTGATCTCGAACGTCATCTTCGAACAATTTGTGGAGAAGGATTTCGAGGAGTATGTGAAAGGTGCGAAAGAAGACAAACTTTATTGGGTCCTCGCATCCATCGAGGGGAGTTTTTCCAGAGGCAAATGGGACACACAGGAGTTGGACGATTCGGTCCACTGGGCCACCATGCTCGGCTTCGAACTGAGGATTACCGACACGTCGGGCGAAATAGTTACGACATCGGAACAAGTACTCAGCGAACTCACTCCCCTGATGAGGCGGAGGATGGAAGGGATAGTTGATATTCATTCCGCAGAGGGGAAATACGAAACATATCCTCTCTACCTCGAAGGCAGCCAGATAGGGACGATGTATGTAAGACAGCTCAGCAGGGTCGGCAGTATCAGCGAAAAGGAAGCGACCTTCAAGGGGAGGGGGATGGAATTTCTTATTATATCCTTCATCATTGCCGGCGGCAGCGCGCTTTTCCTTGCCCTGTTCTTCAGCCTGTTCCTGTCGAAGCCCCTCAACAGGATGAAAAAGGCGGTGGAATCCTTCGCAAAGGGGAACTTCAGCGTACGCGTAACTGCGGGCTCGAAGAAAGACGAAATAGGCCGGCTCGCTGAAAGCTTTAATTTCATGGCGGAGGCCCTCCAGAGGGAAGAAGCACTCAGAAAGCACCTGACGTCCAACGTTGCCCACGAACTGAGGACACCCCTCTCTGTGATGAAAGCCAATGTCGAGGCCATGATCGATGGGGTGGTGGACCGTCAGGAGCAGGGGCTTGAAAATGTGCGGATGGAGGTTGAAAAACTGATCAGGCTTGTTGAAGGTATCGAGGACCTGGCAAAGGCCGAGGCCAGCTTCTTTTCCGGGATGGATTATATCGAGATAAATCTGCAGGGTTTTCTTTCGAATCTGGCAAACAAGCTGACGCCCCTGGCAAAAGAAAAAGGGTTGAGGATAACATTGGCGACAAACCGGGTTCTGCACGTTTCCACCGATCCGGGGAAGCTTGAGAGTATTGTCCAGAATATTCTTACAAATGCCATCAGGAACACCGAACGTGGAGGTATCCGGATCGAATACGGCATGTCGGACAGGTCTTTCTTCATCGAAATAGCGGATACGGGCCCGGGCATAACGACAGAAGAGGCGGCACTGATCTTCAAAAGGTTTTACAGGGGGGAAGACTCCATGGGCAAGGGGCTGGGATTGGCCATCGTAAAAGAACTTGTGGACATGATGGGAGGCCGCATCGACCTCAAAAGCAAAGTTGGGGAAGGGTCGGTATTCACTATATGGCTGCCCACTGGAAGCTGACAGTGGAAATTCCTTTCAGAAAAACGCATAACGGCATACGGATCGAGGTGAAAGTGGAGCCCCGGTCTTCCAGGAAAGGGATATCCGGGGTCATGGGAGACGTGGTAAAGGTCAAGCTTACCGCACCTCCGGTCGAGGGCGCGGCAAATGAGCAGCTGATAGAAGTGATTGCGGAGGCGACAGGAGCAAGGAAATCAAGCATAAGTATTGTGAGAGGCCTTTCCGGTAAAAGAAAAATTCTGGAAATAAAAGGGATAGATACGTTGTGATGCCGTCCTGTTCTTCATATTTTCTTCATGACTATCCCTTACTATTTGTTTTAGGATAGTACAGTGACCAGGGCTATGACTTTATTGATATTGGTTTGCTCTTTTTTCCTCATGGTCCGGAGTGCCGGAGCATTCGACAGGGTTATCACGCCTTACGGCGATTACTGCAAGGGGTGCGCGAGCTACTACGGTGTCTGTCGGGATGTGATCCCGGTGAAGGAATCCGTCAATGCAATAAGCAAATATTACCGGGACAAGGGATACACCGTAGGCAACATCTATCACAAAGGGAGGTTTATTGAGGCCGATATTTTTAAAGACGGCAAGCAGGTTGACAAGGTGCTCTTCGACAGAAAGACGGGGAGACTGAGGTCCGTCTATTAAGGGGACTTCTTCGGCAACGCCTCGTCGACCGTCTCTGGCATTCAAAGAATTTCCTTATCCTTTTGTCGTACTCTCCGTAGTCCATATTCATCAAATTTTTCGTGTTCCGTCAGATGTCCCAACCCGTTCGTTGCCGACTGGACCTCCCTCGGAGCAAATCCCGGGAAATGCCTCATTTCGCCTGCCTTCCCCTCACAGCCCGGGGGAATGGCACAAAAATTCACAAGAAAGTTATAATTAATAAATCACAGTTGAAGGGAGACCGATATGACGGCAGTCAAAAAAGGAGATACTATTAGAATACATTATAAAGGCAAGCTTGAAGACGGGACGGTCTTCGACTCCACAGAAGGTGGGGCTTCTCTTGAGTTGACCGTCGGAAACGGCGAGTTTCTTGCCGGGCTTGAAAACGGGGTGATGGGGATGGAAGCGGGCGAGTCGAAGACGCTTTTTATCCCGGCAGAAGAGGGTTACGGCCAGCACAAAAAGGAAAGGGTCTTTGAATATGACAGGAATAAGCTGCCTGAGGGTTTCCAGCCCGCGGTGGGGCTGCAGATGCAGATGTACCGGGCGGACGGAATGCCCGTAACGGTCACGTTGGTCGGTGTATCCGAATCGACTGTCACCATGGACTGCAATCATCCGCTTGCGGGCAAGAATCTTATTTTTGATATTACTCTTGAAGATATCGTTCGGGGGAATAATAACTGAATGCAGCCCGTCCGTTCCCGAGGGTAAGTAATCCGTGCTTTCTCAAGTTGTCAAAGACGGGGCTGTGAAAATACATGAAAAGATTAATCTGAAAGCCCTGTCCCGTGACGACATATTCTGTTTTGTCAAGGACCTGGGTCTTCCCCGGTACAGGGCGAACCAGCTTCTGCATTGGATGTACGACCGTTGTGTCCGTCATTTTTCCGAGATCAGCGAGTTTTCCTTCGATTTGCGGAGAACCCTGGACAACCTTGCCTGCATGGAGTCTCTCGAGCTGCTCAAAAACCTGAAGTCCGAAGACGGCACGGAAAAATTTCTCTTTTCTTTGAGCGACGGACTTGCGATCGAGAGCGTGCTTATACGGGACAAGGACCGCCGCACCCTCTGCGTGTCGTCCCAGGCGGGTTGCGCCATGGGCTGCCGCTTCTGCCTGACCGGCACGCTCGGGCTGGCCAGAAACCTTGGTTCCCATGAGATAGTGGACCAGATAATATCTGTCAACAGGTTCATCAGGCCCGAAAAAATAACAAACATTGTCTTTATGGGCATGGGCGAGCCGCTCGCGAATTTTGATGAAGTGGTGGAAGCCCTCTGGCGGATTGTGAACCTGGTGGGAATTTCGCGGAGGAAGGTCACCATTTCCACTGCGGGGCTGGCGAATAAGATACCTTTGTTGTCGGAAAGTGCCCCGGACATCAACCTCGCTGTTTCCCTCAACGCGGCGACGGACGGCACCCGCGATAAGATCATGCCGGTAAACAGGAGTTATCCTTTGAAATCGCTGCTTGACGCCTGCGGGCGGTATCATCTCAAACCGCGCAGGAGGATAACATTCGAATATGTCCTGATACAGGGAATCAACGACTCGCCCGAAGAGGCCCGTATGCTGGCGGACATCCTCAGGGGACTCAGGTGCAAAGTAAACCTTATTCCCCTGAACCCTCATCCAGGCAGTGATTTCGGGCGGCCATCGGACGAAAGCATCCTGAAGTTCCAGAAGATACTCGTGCAGCGCAACCTGACCGCTCTCATACGTGAAAGCAAAGGGGCGGATATACTGGCGGCCTGTGGCCAGCTGAGGGCGGAACATCAGTAACCGGCTGCGGGGGCCCCGCCCGGCCCCTCTTCCGCGGGAGCCCGGCATATGGCATTGATCGGCCGTGTAAATATTTAGCTTTACTTGCAGGCGGACTTCTGCTAGTTTAAGAAAGAGTTTCTGCACGACCTTTACTGATGAGGAGCAGGATGGCACCGATTATATTACGAGTTACCGTCTTTTTAATGGCTCTTTCCCTTCTGGTTTCCTGCGCGTCAACGGGGACGGAGAGCCGCAAACAGGCTGATGCACACTACAAGATCGGCGTGGCCTATTTGCACCAGAACGAAATACAGCGGGCTTTTGTTGAATTCCATAAGGCATATGAGCTCAACCCGCATGATAAAGAGGTGCTGAATGCAATCGGGATAGTCTACCTGCTGCATCTGGATGAACCGACAAAGGCGATCGAGTTCTTCGAGAAGGCGGCCGAAGAGGACCCTGACTATTCGGAGGCATATAACAACCTGGGTTACTCCTACCAGAAGCTGGGGAAATTTGAAAAAGCAATAGCTTACTACAAGAAAGCGTTATCCAATCCGCTCTACCCCACAGCAGAAAAGGCATATGCCAACATGGGCGATTCCTATTACAGGCTCGGCAGATACGACACGGCAGTAAGGGCCTTTAAGGAGGCTCTTAAGCGGTCGCCGGATCTGGTCCCTGCTTACAAGGGTCTGGCGCTTTGCTACAATGCGATGGGTCGCTACGGAGAGGCTTCAACGGCGATTACGCAGGCGATAAGGCTGGATCCAAAATACAAAGGAAACCGGGACGAGGCAATCCGGGATCTTAAAGCGAAAAGGCTGGGTGCCTCCGGTTACGATGAGCAGGACATCAGAGATTATCTGGAAATCCTCAAGTATTAAGCTGTTTTCGCCGCCCCGGTCAAATTCCATCGCCTCAAAGGGATTTGCGAGATACTCTCTATCCGCCGGAACTTGTTACTTCGGCAATTAAATATCTTAAAGTGTCTTTCCGCGGCCGGACCGGGGTGCCCATACACCGGATGCTCCGCTCAAATCGGAGCATGACATGTTTCACTTGTATCTGCCGGAGTAATAGAGATTATTTTTTGTTTCCCCAACTTCCCTTATTGACATGCCCCCGATTCGGCGATAATATTTAGCAAAAACCTCCAGGAGGGGACCATGAAAAAGATTCTTTTTTTGATACTTTTATCTCTGGCTGTCGTTTTAGTGCCCATCATGTCAACCGCGGAAATCAGGGAAGGCAGTGTTGAAATCAATCCCTTCGCCGGCTATTATTTTCCTTCGACTGAAGCGCGGGACCATGGGCTCTACGGTCTCCGCATCGGATATAACCTGACGAAAAACTGGGGTGTTGAGGGCGCCTTCGACCACTTTGTAGCCCGGGCTGAAATGTACCACGCTGACGTCCTTTACCATTTCACCCCAAAGACAAATTTTAACCCCTTTATCGTGGGCGGCATCGGCAACGCCTTCATACGTGAGGATACGCATAATGCCTTCATGGGAGACATAGGGCTCGGGTTCAAGTACTTCCTTTCCGATACAGTGGGGCTCCGCTTCGATGCCCGGGGAGCGTTCACTGATTTCTCCAGTCTGGTCACGACAGCGGGCATCACATTCCAGCTCGGAGGGAAAGTTCCCAAGGCCGCTCCTGTTCCGCCGATGCCTGCTCCGACGCCTCCGCCCGCGCCTTCTCCCACGCCCCTGCCCACTCCAATGCCGATGGCGACCCCGCCACCCGCGGCCACCCCTGCGCCGGTCAAGGTAATCCTTGAAGACATCCACTTCGAATTCGACAAGGCCACCCTCACCAAAGCCGCGGAAAAAATCCTCGACGACAATATCCGGATGATCAGGGAAAACCCCGGCATCGAGGTCCAGATTGAAGGACATGCATGCGCACACGGACCAGACGATTACAACATGGCCCTCAGTGAAAGAAGGGCCAACGCAGTAAAGGAATATCTGATAAAGGGCGGAATCCAGGCGGACAGACTGACAACGATAGCTTATGGGGAGACAAGACTCGCCATGCCCGAGATCCCTACTCCTTACAATAAGGAATCCATAGAAGCGAAGACCAACAGGAGGGTGCATTTCGAAGTTATTGTAAGGTAAGAGAATGAACCGGAAACGCCGGCTTCGGGGCCGGCGTTTCCACTTCTTATCCCATCGGAATCAGGGGTCCCGCAACTTCGTAGACCCGGGGATATCCCCGAGAGCTGCAGTGATAATCGTTGAGCTCCTGACGTGATCAGTTGTGGCCGGTCCTTTAGATGCTTCAGCATTGCTGATGGCAGCTACGGATGTGTCTGAGGAAGTCCATGTTACCAGAGTTGTTATATCCTGCGTCGAATTGTCCGCAGGTCCTGTGTGGCAAAAGATCCCTTTTTCCGGCCAAAATGGCTGATTGCCGGAAAAACTCGTTGCCGCTTTAATGTCGTTCGGTATAATTCGGGTATAATGTACGTGTGAGAAAATTTCTCCTGAATACCGGAGCCGCCGCTTTCATGCTTCTGATTTTCGTTTCCTGTTCTACAACAGAGAAGACGGTTCCTCCCGTAGCGGAAACTCTCCCCCCGGCCGGGATTTCCGAACCGGTCAAACCGCCGCCTGTTGAATATAAAACCCTGATCCGCTGCAGGGAAGATACCAGAATGACTTTTAACAGCTGCGGGATCAGGGCTCTCCCTTTCATCCGGCCTTCCTTTTATGACATTGACGGCGACGGCCGGCAGGAACTGATCGCCGGCAGCAAGGACGGCTCCCTGCGCCTTTACAGGAAGGCCGCCGGAACAACCGGCTGGACGCCGGTGCCCCATTATTTTGACGGCATACGGGCGGGCGCCTTTTCCGCACCCGCCGCCGGCGACATTGACGGCGACGGCAAGCCGGAGATCCTGCTGGGAACGGGCGGGTTTTCCTCTGATTCCGGGCGGGTCGTGGCATACAGGAATTCAGGTACTCCCGACCAGCCTTTATGGCAAAAGGCGCCGATGAGAAAAATAAAGGTCGGCAATGACGCCACGCCTGCGCTTGCTGATGTGGACGGCGATGACTTGCCCGACCTTATTGTAGGCAATTCGAGCGGTCGCCTTTTTCTCTTCAGAAACAGGAGCATGCCTGGAAGCATCTCATTCGTCAGGGACAGATCATGCTTCAGGAACGTACATCTGGGGATGTACGCCGCACCTGCTGTCACAGTCTCGGGCGGAAATGTTCTGGTAATTGCCGGAAACAGTATGGGCAGGCTCTACATGCTCGCAAAACATCGGGACAAGAGGTGCTCGTGGCGAAAAGCGGCACTCAGTGTCAGTCTGAGCAGTTTTGCCGCTCCCTCATTTGTAAAAAACGGGGATCATGAGGAACGGGACCTGGTAGTTTCGGACGGAGACGGCGAGTTGCACTATTACAGGAATATCAAAAACTACCGGAAATGGGAGGAAATTTCCTCCCCTTTCTCCGGCAGGATCCTGCCGGGACCTGCCTGCGCACCGGCTGTATCCTCAGTCGACGGCAGGCGCGTCATGGTCGTCGGAAACATCTATGGCAAACTGAAACTCTATGAAGCCGCCGGTACCTCCGGAAACCTGCCATGGGCGGAGAGGTCCGATTTTTTTGAGGGACTGAAACTTCACGGTTTTTCCAGAGGCGTTCTTACTGTCTGGGAAGGGGACGACCTTTTGATCACCGGGGAGCAGGACGGTGTGTTGAGGGCCTTTCTCAATGCCGGCAGCTTTGACAACCCAGTGTGGGTGGAGAAGAAAAAATTCTTTGAATCCCTGCCCAGGATGGAGCACGCTGCTCCGGCAGTTTTCGACATCGACGGTGACGGAAAACCGGAACTCATAGTAGGCAGTGCGGACGGCCGGGTCAGGGCGTTCAGATATAAGACAGGGGAAAACGGTATGCCACGATGGAGCGAGATAGGAGGAATTTTCGATCAAGTCAGGGTCGACCGCTTCGCGACGCCGACGCTCTATAAGGATTCCGACAGGTTGTGGCTCCTTGCGGGGGAACAAGACGGAAAAATAATTACTTATGTCGCCGGGCGCGACCGGAAGGGCCCTGAGGCTTTCCGGAAAAACGGCGTTCTGGACGGCATCCGCGTGAAGAATCACAGTTCGCCCTCGGCAAGGATGAAGGACGGACGGATAAGCCTGTCGGTCGGAGATTACGACGGCAACCTCTCCCACTTCGCCTGCAGGGAGGAAAGGATCCGGGTCGTAAAGCGGTAAGTACGACTTATAGAATAACAGGCCTTCATTATATCTTCACCGCACCGATGTTATAATAATTTTCATGGAATACCCGGAGGTAACAGTCTTTACGGCACCAAACTGAAACGACTGTGCGGCACTGAAAGAGTTTCTTTCGGCAAAGGGGATCCCTTTCACAAATAAAGACGTCGCCGCCGACAAGGCCGCACGCGAGGAGCTGGCGGAAAAACATGGAAGGCTGGCAACCCCCACACTGATAATCGGGGACAGGTTGTTCCTCGGGTTTCGCCAGAACAGGGATGAAATAGAAAAGACATTGAAAGAAATCAGCAGGGATAAGAATGGCTGAGGATACTCTTACGGATGAAAAAAGGATAGACCTGCCCGTTACAGGGATGTCTTGCGCTTCCTGCGCTGCACATATCCAGGAAAGTCTCTCCTCTCTTGAGGGGGTCGGCAGCGCCTCGGTAAACTTCGCGGCCGAGAGGGCAAGTGTCCGTTATGACAATTCCCTTGCGTCTGTCGATGACTTCATAAAGGTCGTCAGGGACCTCGGATACGGCGTCTCGGTATCGAAGATGACGCTGCCCATAAAGGGCATGTCATGTGCCTCCTGTGTCGCCAACGTCCAGGAAGCTCTGAGTTCCATGGACGGAGTAATCTCGGCGTCTGTCAATTTTGCCACTGAGAAGGCGACCGTCGAATATTTTCCATCCCAGGTTGGGATACGGGATTTCAGAAAGGCGGTAAAGGACGCCGGCTACGAGGTTGTCGAAGTTGAGAAGGGTGAAGACATAGTAGAAAAGGAGCAGAGAGAAAGAGAGGCTGCATACAGAAAATTGAGAACAAAGGTGATAGCGGGCGTATTCCTCATGGTGCCCGTTTTCGTCCTTATGCACTGGGACAACCTCGGCCTGTCGCGAATTCTGGCGATGCCCAGACAAATGAATTTTATCCTCCAGCTTCTCATAGAGACGCCGGTTCAGTTCTGGATAGGCTGGCAGTTTTATACCGGCGCCATCGCGGCGGCCCGTCACAAAACCACGAATATGAATACTCTAATAGCCGTAGGTACCTCATCGGCTTATATTTACAGCGTCGCAGCTATCTTCTTTCCTTCCCTCTTCGCAATAAGCGGCTACTCGGCCGAAGTTTACTTCGACACTGCAGGAACGATTGTCGTGCTGATCCTTCTCGGCCGGCTTTTTGAAGCAAGGGCCAGGGGGCAGACATCCGAGGCGATAAAGAAACTCATCGGCATGCAGGCCAAGACCGCCAGGGTGATAAGAAACGGGACTGAAGTCGACGTCCAGATCGAAGAGGTGGATATAGGGGAAGTGATCCTCGTGAGGCCGGGGGAAAAGGTACCGGTAGACGGTGTAATAAAGGAAGGATATTCTTCGATCGACGAATCGATGGTCACCGGGGAGTCCATCCCCGTTGAGAAAAAAGTGGGAGATCCGGTAATAGGGGCCACTATCAACAAAACTGGATCGTTCAAATTTGAAGCCACCAAGGTGGGCAGGGACACGATGCTCGCGCAAATCATCGACATGGTGCAGTCCGCACAGGGCACTAAACCCCCGATTGCCAGACTTGCAGACGTCATAGCGTCCTATTTCGTGCCTGCTGTCATCGGAGTGGCTGCCGTTACTTTTGTTATCTGGTATTTCTTCGGCCCGGCGCCGGCGTTCACTTACGCCGTCCTCAATTTCATCGCGGTGCTGATTATCGCCTGTCCCTGCGCCCTCGGCCTCGCGACGCCGACTTCGATCATGGTGGGCACCGGCAAAGGAGCGGAAAACGGCGTGCTTATAAGAAGCGGGGTGTCTCTCGAAACCGCTCACAAAATAGATACTGTCGTATTCGACAAAACCGGCACCCTGACCAAGGGAACCCCCGAAGTCACCGACGTTATCTCCGGGGGACTGTCCGAAAAAGAGGTCCTGTTTTATGCCGCCTCGGCAGAGAAGGGATCCGAGCATCCGCTCGGCGATGCCATACTCAGGAAGGCGAAGGACGACGATATTGTCACCAAAGGCGCTGAACACTTCATTGCAATTCCAGGCCACGGGATCAGGGCAAGGATCGAGGAGAGGAACATTCTGGTGGGCAACGAGCGGTTCCTCACCGACGAAGGGGTCCACATGGAAAATCTGAAAGAGGCGGCGGCAAGGCTCTCCCTTCAGGGCAAAACCCCCATATTCCTGAGCGTCGATAACAACGCCGCCGGGATCATCGCCGTCGCCGATACGCTCAAGGAAGATTCTGTCGCCGCGGTAAAGGCCCTCCACGATCTGGGCATTGAGGTTGTGATGATAACCGGGGACAATAAACGCACAGGTGAAGCGATAGCGCAGCAGGCCGGCATAGACAGGGTGCTTGCGGAGGTGCTTCCTGAAGACAAGGCGAAGGAAGTCCGGAAACTCCAGGCAGAATCAAAAGTGGTCGCAATGGTCGGCGATGGAATAAACGACGCACCCGCGCTTGCCCAGGCTGATGTCGGTATTGCTATCGGCACGGGCACCGACGTTGCCATGGAGGCGTCCGACATCACGCTCATCGGGGGCAATATAAGGGGAGTTGTCACTGCAATAGCGCTTTCCAAGGCTACACTGAGGAACATTAAGCAGAACCTCTTCTGGGCCTTCGCTTACAACGTGATTCTCATACCGGTTGCAGCGGGGGTCCTTTTCCCGTTTTTCGGCATATTGCTCAATCCCATGTTTGCGGCTGCGGCGATGGGGATGTCCTCTGTTACGGTGGTCACAAATGCACTTAGACTCAGACGGTTTCAGCCGGCCGTCTGACATCCGGGACCGGCAACCCATTTGAATATGGAATCCACTTGGCGGGGCGGCAGGACAAGATGCTTATTTCCCTGAAAACACTGGAAGCTTCGGTCTCCCGTGTGTAGAATAATCGTTACCGGAAAAAGCGATAAAACGGAGGGGCAGACACCTTGAAGAAAGAAGATCCGATGAAATTGAAAATAGGGGTGATGGGCGATGCCGGGGGAGATATTCCTGCGGAGCACAGGGAGGTCGCATTCAATGTAGGCCGTGCAATCGCCGAATCGGGCTGCATAACCGTCACCGGGGCCTGCCCGGGGCTGCCCCTCGAAGCGGCACGCGGCGCCGGCCTCGCGGGCGGAATGGTGGTTGGAATATCTCCAGGCCTCAGCCTCTGGGAGCATGTACACAAATACAATTCTCCCACAGAGCATCACGATGTGCTGATATTCACCGGCAGCGGCCTCATGGGCCGGGAAATCGTCAATATACGTTCCTCCGATATCGTGGTTATCATAGGCGGCCGTTCGGGTACCCTCGGGGAGTTCGCCATTGCTTACGATGAAGGCAAGTTGATCGGCGTGGTACTGGGCACGGGGGGAATCACCGCTGAAATCAAGAGCATCGTGAAAGTAATCAACAAAAAGACGGGAGCACGGATTTTCTATGATGACCGGCCGGACAGACTCATCAGGAAACTCCTGGAGTTTTACAGAAAGGAACACTACAAACACCCTTCGTCCTTCCATGTACGAGAAGCGGAGCCTCTTTTCACCGACAATAACACACCATGAAATTCCCGGCTTTAACGGGACATTTGACCAGGAAGTGAAAGACAAAAATTAAACAGGCTCGCTTCTGTGACTTCCCTGTCTTCTGTGGCAACCCACCGCTCAGGATGACACCGGCCTCCGCAGCAATGATCCCGCATGATATCAGTATTGTGATACAATTAAACCATCAGATACCCGTGGGGAGAAACGCATTTCGGATATGGCCACATTAAGCGGCATTCTCGAAAGAATAGAAATCAAGAAGAGCGATTATTCGAAGTACAATTTCAGCCAGACCGAGAACAACGCCCTCAAGACTTTTTTTGACCTTGCGCAGGAGTTCAGCAGCATAACAGATTTCCATATCCTTTGCGTCGCCGTGCCCAGGAGTTTCTTTAATCTTGATGCACGCCTCTACCTGGTCGACCCCGGCGCCAAAGGTCTGAGCCTTGCAGCGACCACCGAGAACGGCGCCGCCGGTCTTCGTACGCCTCCCCCGGCTGATGTCAGGCCCGGCTCCAGCCCCTATTATACCGACAGGAAAAGTCTGGTGCTGACTATCAGGGGGAAAAAATTACTTATGGAGCAGCTGCCTTTCCGGACGGAAGACGACGTTCTGGGACTGCTTGAATTATTTCCGGTCGACAAGCCGGATTCCCACACCGAACTTTTTTTCGAGAAATACGCCAACCGGATAGGCTTCAGAATACATAACAAGATCATGGTGGAAAAGAATGTCGAGCACCTGAGGTTCATCAAGAGTCTCGTTGCCGAAAGCTATCGGACCTGGTGAAAACCGGCAACGCCGGCAGTTCATCACTCGAAAAAGTCCTCAGAGAACTCGCGAACGTCAATTCCGGGTTCGAAGCAGAAATGGAAAACCTCGAAAAACATTACAATAACATGACCCTCTTCATAGAAACGCTCTTCCGCAAGAGTCACTTCGATCAGGGCCGTCTCACTCTCCGCACAAAGCCCTGCAACATGAAAAAAGACGTCGTTCTCCCGCAGATCGAACGATATCTCGATCAGTTCGAAAAGGCCGGAATTTCGATCGACGACAGGCTGAGCGGCATCCCCGACGAAGAGATCATCAATGTCGTCGATGTGGGTTTGATCTCCCAGGTATATGCAAACCTGTTTTCCAACGCCCTGAAATATACACAGGATGTCCAGACGGATACGGGCGAACGGAAAAAATATATAGCTTACGGCCACAGCGTCGTAAAAGACTATTTCGGCCCGGGAAAAAACGGGGTAAAATACAACGTCTTCAGTACCGGTCCTCACATCCCGGAGCAGGAAAGACCGAACCTTTTTAAAGAGGAATTCCGCGCCTCAAACGCACTTGATATACCCGGCACCGGCCACGGGCTGTCGTTTATCAAGAATGCTATTGAAATCCACGGCGGCGTTGTGGGCTATGAGGCCACGAAGTACGGGAACAATTTCTATTTTATAATTCCGAAATAAGTACGGGAGTCAAAACTAAATCTTGTCCCTGGAAGAGTACAAAAGAAGCAGAAAGAATTGAGCCGCAAAAGGCACGCAATCGTAACCAATCAGATATGGAATCATAACTCCCCATCCCCCTCCCGAAGCGGGGCTTCGCGAAGGGTCGCTACGACTTATCTTACGAGGGGGACCGGATTTTCACCTCCCCTTAAGTTAAGGGGAGGCTGGGAGGGGTTATGAATATTGCGGAGAAATCAACCACTTTCAGCGCGAACCTAAGTAATGACACAATAAAAATAAATCCCGCCGCCACATGTGGGCTTATTATACAGGCCCTCCCGCTCCCTTCCAAACCAGACACCTTGACCCGGACCTCTCCGTATTTTGTGCGGACCTTCCGCACCACTCTCTCCATCGTCATCCTCGAGGCCTCATACCAGCGGATGCCTATGCTTGTGGTTTCCCGCAGTATAAGTGCCATCAGGTCCTCCCTCTTGTCTTTTCCGCACAATACGGTCAACCTTACGCCCGGCCTCATCTTTTTCATGATTACCTGTGTCATGAATACATCGAGGGCCCCTTTAGCGAAGAGACCTTCCGTGAGGTGCCCGTACACCTGGGGATTCATATCGTCTATATTGGTCTCGATCACCGTCACCGTCTTTCGGTCCTCTTCCCGGTGGGCTGTGCCGATTAGCAATCTCAGCGCATTCGGCCTTCCTGTGATGTCCCTCTTTCCCGCACCTGTTCCGATGATCTGAGGCACAAGGGGGGGCAGGCCGTCAAACCCGCATGACAGGCACTTCAATATCGCCGCGCCGGTCGGAGTAGTAAGCTCATGCAGATCACCTGAGGAATAGACCGGTATGCCCTTGAGTATCTCGGCCGTTGCCGGGGCCGGCACCGGCAGCAGGCCGTGCTCAGTACTGACAGAGCCGCCCCCCACGTTGAGGGGCGATGCGTACACTTTTTCGACACCCAGCAGTTCAAGTCCGGCTAAGGTACCGAATACATCGGCGAGACAATCCACCGCCCCAAGCTCGTGCAGATGGACTTTTCTGAACGGTTCGCCGTGCACCTTCGCTTCCGCCTCGAAAAGCGTCCTGAATATCCGCTCCCCCTTCCCTTTTATCCCGCTGCTGAAGGAAGCTTCCCCTATGATGCCGCGTATATCGTCCCATCGTCTCGCCTCCTTCCGCCCCCGGCCGCCCGACTCAAGCACAACGTCCACCTTCGTCGCCGAAATACCGCTCCGGGCGACTTTCTTCGCCCTGAGGCGAAAGCCGGTCACCGGCAGCTTCCGCAGTTCCTTCTTCAACTCCTCCAGGGGCACACCGGCGTCCACAAGCGCCCCGAGGCACATGTCGCCGCTTATTCCCGAGAAGCAGTCGAAATACGCTATCTTCATTATGCTCCCCCATTCTTCATATGTTCCGCCTTCAGTTTAGTTACCCTTCATCATAGCCCTCTTCCGGCAGAAGTTTCCTTAAGACAGACTGTCCTTACCGGCCGGGAATATCCGGGCTTTCGCCAGGATTCGGGCTGAACGGGCCGAGCAGCCACAGGTTGTTTCCTGCGGCCACTGCCAGTTTCGTGCCGTCCGGTGACCACTCGGCAAGACTGTTGTGACAACCGGGAAGTACCTCCTTCCGGTTTTCCCCGTCCGGGTCGACAATCCATCCGCCCAGGTATATCAGGCCGCCTCGCGGATTCCAGGAAGGATAGAGTCCGTAAAGTCCATCGTCCACATATGTTAAACCCTTCCTAAGGCTGTAGATGTCCATATGCCCGTCGGAGTCCGTGAGGACCGCCATGCTCCCATCGGGCGACCAGTCGGCAGAAATATAACTCTTTCTGACAGCCCGGGGTGTAATCGGCAGTCTCCGGCCTGTCAAGTGATCAATGCCGATCACCCTGGTAAAAGGCCTTGTTGAAACCGGCGGCTTTACCTGCTCCATGAGGAGGAGAGAATTGCCGACGGGATCAAGTCCGGCATGGAACCATGCGTGAAGCAGGCCGATATTGGGTTGTCTGGTCGGGTAGATTATATCTGAATCGTATATTTTTTTCGTCGTCCCGTCCCGCATATCATAAACAAACAGAGAATAGCCGACACTGGTCCCGATAAACATGACCCTGACACGGGTTTCCAGGAGAAGAACAGTCTTTCCGTCGGTGGAAGTAAAAACAGCGTCCGGATTGATGTCAAGCCTGACCTTTTTTACTTCGAGGCTTCTCGCGCTCACCATACACAGAACGTTCCTGCCGTCTTTCTTTGATATGACGAGTATCGTATCGTTATCAAGCCATGACACAAAGACGGGCTTTATATCCACGTGTTTGAGTTTCCCGTTTAATGTCTCATAGATCTCCAGCATTTTATCTGCGAAAACTATCTTACCGCCGTCGGGAGACCACGCAAAACGACCCGGTTTGGCCATGACCCCTTCACCTATCCTGACCGGATGATATCCATCCGGGGGTGCCGCAGCCGAAGCTGCCCTCAAGGGGGCGCCAAGACAGATAATCATGAGTGCCGCCGCCACGATCACAGGGAGAAAGCTCCGGCGTGTAACGCTCATAACTTTATCTATATCGTTAGTCTGCATATCGGCCATCTCCTTTCCCTCCATTATATAATAATAGTGTTTACAAAATATTCTGATGACCGGGATCATATAGTGACCGGACAACGGCTTTTTCTCGTGCTCTTTTTCCCAGGTGACCCCGAGCTGTCACCGGAAGAGCGGAATACCTTTTTTTCTATGATATAATTTGACAAAAAGTGGAACAAAGGAAGATATGGCGGCCGAAACAGTCAATTCTCAGCATGCACGCAACGACCCTTTTTCGAACATTTTGAAGAAATTTGCGGCAGGAAAGACCGACAGGTCGTTGCCTGAACGTGAGGTAAAGAAACTGCTCAAGGAAACGGGGCTGTCCATACCCAGAGGCGTGTTCATCCCTCGCGGGAAAACAACTCTTTGCCATGAACTTCGGTACCCTCTGGTCGCAAAAGTCTCCTCATCAACGATTTCTTCAAAGAGCGATGTCGGGGGGGTAGTGGTCGGCATAAACGACCAAAAGAGTCTCGAGAAAACCGTCGCGAGGCTCATGAAAATCGAAAGCGCCGAGGGAGTTTTAATTGAGGAGATGGCGCCTCCGGGGGTTGAGGTGATTGTCGGCGGAACCATCGACATGCAGTTCGGGCCTGTCGTGATGTTCGGCCTGGGCGGCATATTCGTTGAATTGTTCAGGGACGTCGCTTTCGGCCTGGCCCCCATGAACGAAGAAGATGCGATGAGGCTGGCCAAGCAGGTGAAGGGGTACAAACTCCTGGAGGGCTACAGGGGAAAACAGCCTGTCGATATCAACGGGCTTTTGAAAATAATGGTAACCGTTTCGAAGCTCATGGCGACAGGTCTGATCGAGGAAATGGACCTGAATCCGGTCGCACTCTACCCCGAAGGGACCATGATACTGGACGCAAAAATGTCACTGCGTGCGGCTGACTAGTGTCTGAGTATCTGGTGTAATTCCTGCCTGTTACAGGGTGCTGAAAAAGATATTTTTTCCCTTTTCGTCATTCTCGTGCCGTCGGCAATCCAATTATTTTCCTTACTGTGGCTAGCCCCTCACGAGCGAGTCATCCACTTCAAGGCGAAAAAGAGAGGGCAGATAACCTGGAGCGGCGGTCAGTGATCAGCTGTCAAGGCGTCGAAGCCAGGGCGCGCTGGACGGTGTTTTCGGAGACCTGGAGCTTGAGTGCCGTACATCTCCTTTTGTCGAATGTTGGCTTCCTGTACTTGTGCTTATAGTCATCTTGTCGGCAATGAATGATTCAGGTGGAAATCGCTAGGATGGCGACTTCCTTGATCTCACTTTTTTAAGTCCTAAAGTAAGTGGGAGTTGCGGCTGATACGGGTCTTCACAATATCTTCACGATTGTGTGATAAAAATTGGGGACCAAGGTAATCTTGACTAAAACCAAATCCTGTGAAGAATTGGCCGAAAAGGCGGTTCTTGAATAAGATGGCCCGGATGCCGAAGGCATTAGACAGGTTTGCAATGCGATAGCCTATCACGGACAGCAGCAAAAATCGGGGCGGGCTTATGGTTCTTTGAAGGGGATTTGCGTGTGAGTTAGGCCCAATTATCTGGACAGCAGGAACATATGGAAACCACGGGACAAGTTATCTTTGCTAACGGGTAATTTATAGAAAAGGGGGAGAGATGAAAGTATCTGTTTTTCCTACAAAAATAAACTTGTGTTTGGGTATTCCCCGGGGCGTTATAGTTTTTGTTTTTTCCCTTATGCTGACGGTGATGGCATGCTCGGTACCAGGCGCGAACGCAGCGACGATTACCGTCTCGAATCTTAACGACAGCGGCGCGGGTTCTCTGCGTCAGGCTATTACAGACGCAATGGCAAGTGGTGCTGCCGACGATATTAATTTCAGCGTCAGCGGGACGATTGCCCTGTCCTCTGTGCTCCCTGACATCACTTCAGGAGGCGGCACCCTGACAATTGACGGAACAGGGCAAACTGTCACCATCAGCGGTAATGATTCAGTTCGAGTGACGGCAGTTGACGTGAATGCATCACTGAGTCTTATTAATTTGACAATTTCTGGCGGTAACTCGGGAGACGCCGGTGGCATTTACAACTCAGGCACTCTGACAGTCTCTAACTGCACCTTTTCTAACAACACGGTTGAAGGTATCGGTGGCGCTATTGTCAACAATGTCGGTGGTGGCAGTGGATCGGGTATTGGTGCGCTGACCATTGCCAACAGCACCTTTGATAAAAATACGGCGAACGAAGATGGCGGCGCTATTTACAATAACAATGGCGACGTTACCATTACTAACAGCACCTTTTCCGGCAACAGTGCAGCAGGAAGTGGCGGTAGCATTACAAATTTCGCTACGATGACGGTAATCAACAGCACCTTTTCCGGCAACAGTGCGGCAGGAAGCGGCGGCGGCATCTACAACGGCTCCGGCACTGTGACACTGCTGAACACGATCGTTTCCAATAGCACTTCTGGCGGGAATTGTAGCGGATTGATCACCAACGGCGGCAATAACATTGAAGACGGCACAACCTGTGGCTGGAGTTCGGCAAATGGCTCGATGAGCAACACCGACCCATTGCTTGGGCCGCTTGCTGACAATGGCGGTCTAACTCAGACAATGGCGCTGTTGCAAGGAAGTCCGGCCATAGATGCGGCGAATCCGAACAACTCCCCTTCCACGGACCAGCGCGGCATTGCGAGGCCGCAGGGAGCAGGACCTGATGTTGGCGCCTATGAATATGGTTCTACTGTGCAGACTTTGCCGATGAGTCTCACACTAAACAAGTCTTTTTACACGGTCGGTGACCCCCTGAATGTGGACGTGACCCTTGCTAACCCGGGCAGCCAACTGACCGCGGACGTATACTTCGCGATCCTTCTCCCGGCGTCTTCCGGACCGTCGTTTGGCTGTCCCCAGGGGGACGCACTCCTCTTCTTCTCAAACGGAATGACCGGCGCATCCGTCGTCTGCGCGTCAGACCCGATCCAAAGTTTTCCGCGGACCTTCAAAGGCGTGGCGATCCCGGCAGGCCTTCCGGCAACGAGCGCTAAGAACTTTCTCAGCATCGTGTGGCCGCAAGGCGCTCCTGCCGGCGAATATCAGATCTTCATGGTGCTAACGCGGGCCAGTGCCATCCTGGACGGAACCGTCGACCCCGACGATGTCGTCGGTGTGGCCACGGCAACAATGTTATTGAGCCCTTAGTGGCCAAATAGAGGGCGGTTAGGCACCATGCTTTTCCGCCCCTTTTTTAGTTATTGCAGAAAATTCTCGGCAGTTTCTATCCTAAAGACCTGTCATTAAGTCAGTGGATCCGCCACTCTTTGCTTCTTCCTGAAGTCAACCCTGTAGCATTGCTGCCATACATGTAAGATTTTTCTCTGAAATAAATGGTCTATGGACATCCAGCCGGAGGAGATTATGTGCATCATTGATAACTACTAGTTAATAAGATAGGGTGAGCAACCTTGCGTCTTGCCGACGCTGAGATAACCCATTTGCGACCGCATTTCGATGCGTGATTTAGCCTTTGGCGAGCCACCGACGGTCTGCAAAACCTGTCTCAGGATCCGGCTCGCATGAGTAGCCCGAATATGAGAGCGTGCGACACCAGCAGAGGCGGCACGATCGCTGTTACGATGTAGAATCCGGCACCTAGGTCTCCGGGCTTCAGACGCACACGTGCCCCTTTATAAAACGCGAACAACAGATCCGTCGCACCCAAAAGGTTGAATATCCACACTGCCGCAATGGCCCACGTAGCCGTCAAGGCCAACGCCGCTGTGGCTATAATGGCGAGGATGCCCGCGACAAAGTCGCCGTATCCGGCTGGCATTGCCCAGGCTTTCGGCAGCGATTCGGAGACAACTCCGGGAACCAAGAAACTGAGTCCAATAAAACGGAGAAACATGTGCGGTGCCACTAACCAGAGCAGGGCTTTTTCGACGTTGGTGCCCTGAAGCCATGGCCACACAAAGAGAGAAGCAGCTACGATGGAACTCAGCAGGCTCATTAGAATGCTTAGCCCAAAAGCGGCGCGCGCGTTCATCGCCCGCCTCCCGGCGCCGACTTTCCGAAATCGGGCGCCTTCGCCTTGAGTTCCTTGAGTCGAGGCAGCAGAGAATGCATGCGGTCATCGAATGTGGTAAGCGGAATGACTTGAGTCTCCATACGCGACCAAATGGGGAGACTTGCAATCAAATCATCCAATTCACGTGCCGACTCAGCACTAACGATTAGCACGAGGGCCACGGCGCCGCTCACAGGTCCCCCTGCGAGGATCTTCTTCTCATCCTGCAACTTCTTGCATAGCTTAAGCGTTGGAAAGATGAACTTCTCAATAAAGTCAATCCCGTCGTTCTCACTCATTGGACGTGCCGCACTACTCAGTTGCATTTGGACCAGATATTGCATAATGCCTCCTGTTTTTGATCTCTACCTCTCGAGCGGTGTCATGATATGTCGTTGCTATCGTAGCCAGCTCGCCTTCCTTACTTGACTCATTTTAGCCTGCTCGGCAGGTCACAGCAACCGCAAGGGCGGGCACAGTCCTCGGTAGTCACTACTTCTTCCTGGAACTGACACTCTCCTGCCAGGCATGAGAAATATCGCTTTCGAATGGAAATCATTGTTGGTTAAGTCTCCCAGAGCAGGGTGCCGAGATCGGGGGAAAGGTCTTGAATCGATACCTCTCCTATTGCCTCAAACAGAAATCGATACGAAACGATATACGTTGCCTCACGGGAAAATCGATACCAAATCAGCTCCATTTTACCATTGAAGATGGGGAGCGCAGAAGGTGACTTCACCAGATGCCGTAGGATCGATTTCTTATTTGAGGCAACGATTCACTTTCGTATCGTTTTTCAGTGAGGCAATTCGCCTCTTTGATTTTACATTTTCATTTCATATAATGAGATATAACAACGGTCCTTTCAGTTCCTGGGGCAGGGACTATGTCGGGAAAAGGGGGATTCTCATGGGAAAAAAACTTCTTGCTGCCGCGTTGGCGATTTCTTGTCTTGGTATCATGGGTCTCTTATTGTCCGGATGCAGCGGCTCATCCTCGACCCAAAAGACCGAGGTGCAAATCGGCGGGCTCTTTTCCCTGACCGGCAATTGGCAGACACTCGGCAAAAGCGGCAGCGCAGCCGTCGAGATAGCGGTGGAAGACATCAATGCCTACACCTCGTCCGAGGGACTCCCGTTCCACTTCAGCGCGAACATCCAGGATACGGGGCTTGATCCCTCGGTGGCGAGACAGAAGACGGAGCTGCTCGCCGATTCGGGGGTAAGGTTCGTGATAGGTCCCCAGTCGAGCGCGGAAGTGCAGGAGGTAAAGTCTGTTGCCGACGAGAGGGGGATAATCGTCGTGAGCCCTTCCAGTACGGCCGGCAGTCTTGCCATTGCAAACGATAATGTCTTCCGCTTCTGTCCGTCGGACGATCTGGAGGGTCAGGCGATTTCGGCGCTTATGGCGCACGACGGCATCACCGCCGTTGTCTCCGTCTGGCGGGATGACGCCGGCAACGAGGGACTTCATATTGCGACCAGGGCATACTTCACCTCCTCCGGAGGGGTGATGTCCGAGGGAGTCAAATACGGTGCCGACGTGCAGGATTTTTCCCCGGTCGTGGCGTCCCTTTCGAGTCAGGTCACATCGGCCTCGGAAGAGTATGGCCCGTCTTCAACGGCAGTCTACCTCGCCGGTTTCGACGAGGTGTCTTCCCTTTTTTCACTTGCCTCAAAGGATCCCGTGCTTGCGTCGGTGGCCTGGTATGGTAGCAACGGCGTAGCGCTCAGTGACGCATTGCTGGCCGATTCCGGGGTCGCGGCGTTTGCTTCGTCCAGGGGATATCCCTGTCCCATACTCGGTCTGCAGGAAAAAGACCGGGATATCTGGCAACCCCTTGCCGACCGCATCAAGGAACGCTCAGGCGTTTACCCTGACGCTTACGCCCTGGCCGCCTATGACGCGGCATGGGTCATCGCCAGGACGTATATCTCCGCAGGAGGCGGGACCGACGACCTGGCGCTTCTGAAGCAGAAATTGGTCGAGGCTGCCGCAGCATATTCCGGAGCGACCGGGAACACCGCACTCAATGCGGCGGGTGACCGGCTCTCGGGCAATTATGATTTTTGGGAGATCACCAGCGGGCCTGCCGGTTTCCTTTGGCAGCGCGTCGGCGCTTATGACAGCTTAACAGGGGCAATAACTTTTTACTATTTACCGAATTGATTAATCGGACAAATTGATAGACAATTCGCTCTTACTTTCTTTCCATTTCGGACTCTGATCTGTCAAGGATGCTCCGCCCCACCTGCCAACAGCAGCCTGTCCGCCCCTTCTTATTTCTTCGCTTTATCCAGATCACGTCGGATATCCCGCTGCAAGTCCAGCGTCAAATAGTCCACATTGAGTGGCAAGGATAGCTCCAGGGGATACAGAAATTGTATTTCCGCCCGGACCTGTTTTACTTTGCACTCCAGCAGATGGCCGCCGTTTTGCCGGTCCTGCGACAAGAAATGCAGATGCACACCTGGCACATTTAACGACGCGGCTCCCGCTCTAGGCATAGGGTCCGGTGTAGGCGTTGGACTAGGTGTTGGACCTTGCAGAGGCCGGAATCAGGCAAGAATTCCAACCAAATGTTCAAGCGGGGAACCCGCTTAATTGACTGTTATATCTGTCAGTTTCTTCCGTGTATCCTCAATAGTTTCGCCGCTCTGAAACTGCGGACTTGTCGGTGAACATCTCAAAATGAGAGGCTTGAGTGGGGGGAGAAAACCTCGGATCTGCCTTTGCGCCAAGTCAAGCGCAACAGTACTTCCTGGACTAAACACCCATGACAGGCGCTGTGAGACTAAAGATTACATTCGCAATTTGATAGATGAAAGCATTAAAAGCGAGACATGTGGAAACTAGTAACTCGGGATTGTGTGTTGCTTTATAACGGACTTGGTGCCGGGCAGATGATGCGATCACACGCTTTACAAATTCAAGCAGCCTGACTTGAGAAGACGTGTCTATTCCTGCTGTCTCTGCACAGACCTTAAACTCTCTGCTCCGGAAGAATGCTAT
>JARRRI010000024.1:0-35599 GCA_037380845.1 Candidatus Sulfobium sp.
AAGGGGGGAGGCACACCCCGTTTTTCAAGGGATACCGGCCGCAGTTTTACTTCCGTACGACTGACGTGACCGGAGTGGCGGAGCTTCCCGAGGGAGTGGAGATGGTGATGCCGGGGGACCATGTGAGCCTGACAGCCGAACTGATATCTCCGATAGCGATGGAGAAGGAGCTCAGGTTCGCGATAAGAGAAGGCGGCCGCACGGTGGGTGCCGGTGTCGTTACCGAGGTACTGGAGTAAACGTGAATCAAAAAATCAGAATAAAACTGCGGGCTTACGATCACAGGGTGCTGGATCAGTCCTTGAAGGAGATTGTCGACACGGCTCAGAGAACCGGGGCGCGGGTAGCAGGACCCGTACCTCTGCCGACACATGTGAACAAGATAACCGTTCTGCGCTCCCCCCATGTGGACAAGAAGTCCAGGGAGCAGTTTGAAATCCGGACACATAAGAGGTTGATTGACATTCATGACGCAACTCCCCAGACCGTGGACGCCCTCATGAAGCTGGAGCTGGCGGCGGGGGTGGATGTGGAGATAAAGCTATGACAGGGATTCTGGGGAAAAAACTTGGTATGACGCAGGTTTTTGATGAAAACGGCAGGATGATGCCCGTTACCGTGGTAGAGGCCGGTCCTTGTTGCGTCACCCAGATCAAGACCGTCGACAGGGACGGCTATGAGGCGGTAAAGCTGGGATTTGCGGAAATCAGGAAGGCGAAGCGGGTCAATAAGCCGACGGAGGGGGTGTTCAAGAAAGCCGGCCTTAAGCCTCATAAGATCCTGAAGGAATTCCCTATGGGGGACGTAAAGGTGGGAGACATGGTGACGGTCGATAAGTTCCAGAAAGGCGATATTGTCACCGTCACGGGCATTTCCAAGGGAAAAGGCTTCCAGGGTGTCATGAAGCGGCATAACTATGCCGGCGGCCCCGGCTCCCACGGCTCAATGTTTAACAGGGCGCCCGGCTCGATCGGGCAGAGCTCCTATCCTTCGAGGGTCTTCAAGAACAAGGGCCTGCCGGGCCATATGGGGTCCGGAAGGGTCACGGTCAAGAACCTGAAGGTGGTGGACGTCAGGACTGAGCAGAACCTCCTTCTTATCCTGGGTGCGTTGCCCGGCTCCAAAGGGACATATCTCGAAATTAGAAAGGGAAATCAGGATGCCTGAAGTTGCGGTAAAAGATAAAGATAACAACCAGGTGGGGAAAATGGACCTGCCGGCGGATGTTTTCGGCATTAAGGTAAAAAAGGCCGTTATTCACGGGGCGGTGGTAAACTTCCTGGCGAACCAGCGGCAGGGTACACACGCAACGAAAACAAAAGGGCTGGTCAGCGGAGGCGGCAAGAAACCCTGGAAACAGAAGCATACCGGCAGGGCGCGCTCCGGAAGCAACAGATCTCCGCTCTGGAGAGGCGGCGGGACGGTATTCGGCCCCCAGCCCAGGGACTATTCTTACGACATGCCCAGGAAGGCCAGAAGGCTGGCGCTGAAGGCGGCGCTGTCCGAAAAATTCGGCGCCGACGAGGTAACGGTTATTGAGGGCTTCGCGATGGAAAAGCCGAGAACGAAGGACATGGTTTCGATCCTCCGTAACCTCGAGCTCGACGGTAAGAGCACTCTCGTGGTGATACCTGAATACAACGAGGCCGTCCTGCTTTCAGGGAGGAACATCCCGGGTGTGACCGTTCGGCGGGCGTCCGATCTCAATTCGTATGAAGTGATGGCGCACAGCAGGCTTTTGATGACCAGACAGGCGGCCGAGATATTAGCGGAGGTTGGGAAGAAATGAAGGGTCTGTATACCATCATAAAGAGGCCGTTGTTTACGGAAAAAGGGACCGCCCTGAAAGAAGGGGAAAACAAGCTGCTTATTGAAGTCGACAAAGACGCGAACAAGGTTGAGATAAAGAAGGCTTTGGAAGAGATATTCAAGGTGAAGGTGGAGAAGGTCGCGACTATCAAGCGTTACGGCAAATGGAAGAGGTACGGCAAGTCCATAGGAAAGAGACCGGACAGAAAGAAGGCCTTGATTACTCTCAAGAAGGGAGAAAAACTTGATTTCATTGAGGGCGCATAATGGGCATTAAGAAATATAATCCGACATCTCCCGGCAAGAGGTTCCGTTCGGTGATGGATTATGCGGAAGTCACTACGGATACACCCTGCAAATCGCTTGTAAGACCGCTGAAGAAGACCGGGGGGAGAAACAACATGGGGTGTGTGACCTCCTGGCAGCGGGGCGGAGGGAATAAGAGAAAATACAGGGTCATCGACTTCAAGCGGGACAAAGTGGGAGTGCCGGCGGTTGTAAGTTCGGTAGAATACGACCCCAACAGGTCCGCCCGTATCGCCCTTTTGAAATACAGGGACGGTGAAAAGAGGTACATTATTCTTCCTGTCGGAATAGGGGTGGGAGACGAAGTGGTTTCCGGGAGCGGCTCGGAAATAAAGACGGGCAATGCCCTTCCGCTCAGCGGCATTCCGCTCGGTACGTTTATCCACAACGTTGAGCTCAGGCCCGGGCAGGGGGCAAAGATGGTCAGAAGCGCGGGTTCTTCCGCACAGCTGATTGCGAAAGAGGCGGACTATGTCCAGATCAAGATGGCGTCCGGCGAGGTAAGAAGGGTGCCCGCAAAATGTATGGCGACTATCGGTCAGGTCAGCAATCCGGAGCATGAGAACATCTCCTCCGGCAAGGCCGGGCGGAAGAGATGGCTGGGCAAGAGGCCCCATGTGAGGGGCGTGGCCATGAACCCCATCGACCATCCTCTCGGCGGCGGTGAGGGAAGAAGCTCGGGCGGCAGGCCGCCCTGCACCCCGTGGGGCAAGCCGGAAGGCATAAAGACGAGGCGCAGCAAACGGACGGACATGTTTATTGTGAAGAGGAGGAAGTAAATTGCCACGGTCACTGAAAAAAGGCCCTTATGTGGAAGAAAAACTGGCGAAGAAAGTGCACGAAATGACGGCGTCAGGAGAAAAGAAACTGATAAAGACATGGTCGAGGCGGTCAGTGATTTTGCCCGAATTCATAGGCTATACATTCGCCGTACACAACGGCAAAAAATTCATACCTGTGTACGTTACGGAGAATATGGTCGGACATAAGCTCGGTGAGTTTGCGTCGACCCGTACTTTCAGGGGCCATGCCGGTTCCGCAAAGACTACGTCGGTGAAGGGTTGATATAATGGAGTCCAGGTCAGTTTTAAGATACGCGAGAATTACCCCGAGAAAGGCCAGGAGGGTCGTCGACCTCATCAAGGGAAAGAAGGCGGGAGATGCGCTTCTGACCCTGAGGTTCATGCCTTATAGAGGTGCACGATTCGTGGAGAAGATACTCAAGTCAGCGATGTCGAACGCTGAACAGAAGAATGCAAACGTTGATTCCGAAGCGATGATTATCAGCAAGGCCTTTGTCGACGACGGGTCGGTCATGAAACGCATAGAGCAGAGGGCCATGGGAAGGGCGAACGTGATCAAGAAGAAGACTTGCCATATAACGCTGATATTAACCGAGGAATAGTCAGGAGGACAATTTGGGCCAGAAGACGCACCCTATAGGGATAAGACTTGGAATTACGAGAACCTGGGACTCCAGATGGTATCTCGGCAAGGGCTATAAGGACCAGCTCGTCGAGGATATTACCATTAGAAAAGAGATAAAGGACAAACTGTTTCACGCCGGCGTCTCGAGGATTGAGATTGAACGGGCTGGACAGAAAATGAGGGTGATCATTCATACCGCCAGGCCGGGCATCATAATCGGCAAGAAGGGAGCAGAAGTAGAGAAGCTGCGGAAGGACCTTGAGCTGATAAGCGGGAAGCAGGTGTCAGTGGACATCAAGGAAATTCGCAAGCCCGAGATAGATGCTCAGCTGGTGGCGGAGAACATCGCTCTTCAGCTGGAAAAGAGGGTGGCCTTCAGGCGGGCGATGAAAAAGTCCGTCGCCTCGGCCCTGAGGTTCGGCGCACAGGGCATCAAGATAACCTGTTCGGGGAGGCTTGCAGGCGCCGAGATCGCGAGGACCGAATGGTACAGGGAGGGAAGGGTCCCCCTGCACACCTTCAGAGCCGATATAAATTATGGTTTCGCCCAGGCCAAGACTACTTACGGCATAATAGGCGTGAAGGTCTGGGTTTACAGCGGCGACGTTCTGCCCGAGGCCACCAGGCCCGGGACCGAAGCCGTTGCCATATAAGGGAGTAATAAGCCATGTTGATGCCCAAAAAGGTCAAGTTCAGAAAGATGCAGAAAGGCAATATGAACGGGAAGGCCTATACCGGATCGGAGGTCTCTTTCGGCGAGTATGCCTTGAAGGCTACCGAGCCGGGCTGGATAACGAGCAGGCAGATCGAGGCCGCAAGGATCGCGATCACCCGGCATGCGAAGAGAGGCTGCAAGGTATGGATAAGGATCTTTCCCGACAAGCCCATAACGAAGAAGCCGGCGGAAACAAGGATGGGAAAAGGAAAAGGCGCCCCGGAATACTGGGTCGCGGTTGTCAAGCCCGGCCGGATTATTTACGAGATGGCGGGGATACCTGAAACGGTCGCGAAGGAAGCGCTCAGGCTCGCTTCCCATAAACTTCCGATAGCAACGAAGTTTGTCAAACGGGAGGAGGGCGTGATATGAAGGCCGCGGAACTGAGGGAACTCTCGCAGGATGAACTCAAGGGAAAAGAGCAGGATATGAGAAGAGAGCTTTTCAATCTCAGGTTCCAGCAGGCCACGGGCGAGATAGAAAACCCGATGCGGATCCGCTCTCTCCGCAAAGATATCGCCAGGGTGTTGACGATTATGGCCGAAAAGAGCGGGCAACAGGGCGGCGCAGATGCGCGATAAAAATAGTTTTGGAAGGTAGAGATGACTGATAAAACGTATACCGGCAGAGTGGTAAGCAACAAGATGGACAAGACGGTCGTGGTCGCAGTCACACGGCTTTTTCAGCATCCTGTTTACAAGAAGACCGTGAAGAATGTATCAAATTTCAAGGCTCACGACGACAAGAACGAGTGCATGGTCGGGGACGAGGTAAAAATCATAGAGACCAGACCGATAAGCAAAGACAAGAGATGGAAGGTCCTTGAGATTATGAAGAGGTCGGCAAGGAGCGGCGAAAAATGATCCAGCTCAGGAGCGTACTTGAAGTAGCAGACAATTCCGGTGCAAAGCGGGTTCGTTGCGTGAAGGTGCTCGGCGGTTCCCACCGAAAGTACGCGCGTCTGGGAGATGTGGTCGTGGTGAGCATCAAGGAGGCTCTGCCTGACAGCAATCTCAAGAAAGGGGCGGTTACAAAGGCCGTGGTGGTCCGCACCAGGAAAGAGGCCAGGAGGCCCGACGGGTCGTATATCCGCTTTGACCAGAATGCCGTTGTTTTGATAAATGCACAGGGCGAACCTGTGGGGACGAGAATATTCGGGCCCGTGGCCAGGGAGCTCAGGTGGCGCGACTATATGAAGATAATATCTCTTGCTCCAGAGGTACTGTAGGAGGATACATGGGTTTAGGGATCAGGAAAGAGGATACTGTTTATGTTACTGCCGGCAAGTTCAGAGGCCGCCGCGGCAGGGTGCTCAAGGTCGATAGCGGCAAGGACAGGGTGTTGATAGAAAAGATCAATATCATCAAGAAGCATATGAAGCCGAACAAGACATATACTCAGGGCGGCATAATAGAGAAAGAGGCGCCCATACACCTTTCAAACGTGATGCTGGTCTGCCCCAAGTGCGCCAAACCTACGAAGATCGGGGTGACCGTTCTCGAAAGCGGCAAGAAGCACCGCACATGCAAGAAATGCAAGGAGGTCATTGACTAATAATGGCTCCACGACTCAAAGATACGTATAAAAACCAGATCGTGCCCGAGATGATGAAGCAGTTTTCCTATGCCAACGTCATGCAGGTTCCGAAAGTAGAAAAAATCGTGCTGAACGTAGGTCTTGGTGAGGCGATCCAGAACATCAAGGTCCTCGACGCGGCGCAGAAGGAACTGGAGATGATCACCGGACAGAAGTCCGTGGTAACGAAGGCCAGAAAGTCGATCGCGACATTTAAACTGAGGAAGGGCATGCCGATCGGGTGCAAGGTGACGCTGAGGGGCGGCAGGATGTACGAGTTCCTCGACCGGCTGATAAGCGTTGCGCTGCCGAGAATAAGGGACTTCAGGGGCATTTCCGGTAAGTCTTTTGACGGAAGAGGAAACTATGCGCTCGGCATAAGGGAGCAGATAATCTTTCCCGAAATAGACTACGAGAAGGTGGAGATGGTGCACGGGCTTGATATTAATATTTGCACGTCCGCGGGTAACGACAAGGAGAGCAAGGCGCTCCTGCGCCTCCTCGGTATCCCGTTCAGAAACTAGCGAGGTCCATTATGGCGAAGAAGAGCATCATAGAGAAATCGAAGAGGAAGCCCAAATTTGAAGTCAGGGCATACAACAGGTGTAAATTGTGCGGCAGGCCGAGAGGCTATCTGAGGCAATTCGGGATGTGCCGTATCTGTTTCAGAACGCTGGCGCTCCGCGGGCAGATACCCGGGGTGACGAAGTCGAGCTGGTAGCCGGCAGCGAGGAGGTACGAATGTTAACAGACCCGATAGCAGACATGCTCACAAGGATAAGAAACGCGGTCCTCATAAGGGCCGAAAAGGTTGATATACCCGCTTCGAGGATGAAGCTGGAGATCGCAAAGATTCTGAAGGAAGAAGGGTTCATACGGGCCTATAAGATACTGAAAGACAAGAAGCAGGGTATTCTGAGGATAACCCTCAAGTATACGCAGAACGGCGAGGCGGTGCTCTCCGGCCTTAAGAAGGTGAGTAAGCCCGGCAGAAGGGTCTATGCCGGCAAGGATGAAATCCCCAGCGTGATGGGAGGCGTGGGCATCTCCATAATTTCCACATCCAGGGGAGTTCTGGGAGACAAGTCGTGCCGGCGTGAGAAGGTGGGCGGAGAAGTCCTCTGCTATATCTGGTAAAGGAGAATCAGGATGTCGAGAATCGGAAAGAAACCAGTAGATATTCCGGCGGGTGTAGACGTGAAACTGCTGGATAGCCATATAACGGTGAAAGGGCCGAAGGGAGAGCTCAGCTGGGACGTTCCTGCCGGGGCTGTCGTATCGGTCAGGGACAACAGTCTGATTATCGAGAAAACGGAAGACATCAAGAAGGTAAGGGCGTTGCACGGCTTGGCCAGAAGCATTATCGCCAATATGGTGCACGGGGTGACCCAGGGCTACCAGCGCGTCCTCGACATCACCGGTGTCGGATACAGGGCACAGGTCCAGGGGGGGAAAATTCTCCTTTCGCTGGGATATTCACACCCTGTGGAGTTTCAACTTCCTGAAGGGATAAGCGCCGCGGTGGACCAGAGGCAGACGCAGATTACTCTTAGCGGCATTGACAAGCAGAGAATAGGACAGGCGGCGGCAGATCTCCGGTCCCTCAGAGTTCCGGACGCGTATAAAGGCAAGGGCATCCGATATTCCGGCGCAAGGCTGAAGCTGAAGGTCGGCAAAACCGGGAAGAAATAACTGTATGCATACGGCATAAAGGACTTTGGATTTAACATACAGACGCAGGAGGCGAGATTGGTAAAGAGCAGGGAAGCAGGCAGACAGCGGCGCCATAGCCGGACCAGAAAGAAAGTATCCGGGCTGAAAGAGAGGCCGAGGCTCTCCGTTTACAGGAGTTTGAACCACACATATGCGCAGATTATCGACGATACCGAAGGAAGAACGCTGGTGTCCGCCTCCAGTCTCGGCAGTCATACGAAGGATACGAAACAGCATAAGGGCAATATCACGACTGCACGGGAGGTAGGAACCCTCCTTGGGAACAAGGCCCGGGAGAAAGGCATTACGAAGGTCGTTTTTGACAGAAGCGGGTATCTTTATCATGGAAGGATCAAGGCGCTGGCCGAGGCGGCGAGAGAGGCCGGACTGGAGTTTTAATATGATCGAAAACTGTTCAAAGGAGGTAAGGTGGGAAGGATTGACCCCGAAGGTTTAACCTTAAAGGACAAGGTCGTTTACATAAACAGGGTAGCGAAGGTTGTGAAGGGCGGAAGGCGTTTCTCCTTCAGCGCCCTGGTGGTCGTCGGAGACGGCGAGGGGACGGTAGGCATGGGAAAGGGCAAGGCGTCGGAAGTCCCCGAGGCGATCAGGAAGGCGGTGGAGCAGGCGAAGAAATCCCTTCTGAAGTTCCCTCTGAGAGACGGTACGATACCCCATAGGATTATCGGTCGGTTCGGGTCCGGAACAGTCATAATGAACCCCGCTCAGAAAGGGACCGGCCTTATTGCCGGGGGAGCTGTCAGGGCCATTCTTGAAGTGGCCGGGATACAGGATATTGTGGCGAAATCGCTTGGCAACCATAACCCTTTCAATACGGTGCAGGCGACGATCAACGGTCTGGTGAACCTCAAGGACCCCGAATACGTGGTGAAGCTCAGGGGCAAAGGCGAGGAAGAGGTGCAGGAGGCAAACGGCTAAATGTTGCGAATAATTTTGAAACGCAGTCATATCGGGATTCCCCGGGATCAGAGGAAGGTCCTCGAGGCGCTCGGGTTGAAGAAGATCGGAAAGGTCGTGAGTAAGGCCGACAATGATTCGACAAGGGGCATGATAAACAAGGTTTCCCACCTGATAGCCGTGGAAAAAACCGAAGAATAGTCTGGAGGATTGGCTTTACTATGAAGATCGAAGACTTAAGACCGGCTGCTGGAAGCAGAAAGCGGACCAAAAGGATAGGAAGGGGCGTCGGCTCCGGACTCGGGAAGACTTCGGGGAAAGGGCACAAGGGCCAGAAGGCCAGATCGGGCGGCGGCACCGGCCCCGGATTTGAGGGCGGACAGATGCCCATGCAGAGGAGACTTCCCAAGAGAGGTTTTAAGAACAGGTTCGGCATAGAATATGCGGTTGTGAACCTCGACAGGATCAACGATCTGAAAGACTACAATGAAATAACTCCCGAGCTTCTTTTGGAAAAGAGGGTAGTAAGGGATATAAAGGACGGCATCAAGATACTGGGGAATGGAAAGATAGAAAGGGCGGTCACTGTAAAGGCCACGGCGTTCAGCGCCTCTGCGACGGAAAAGATTGCGGCCGCCGGCGGCAGGACCGAGGTGATCTAGATTGCGCCTTGTCTCGATCTTCCAGAACATATTCAAGATAACCGAGCTTAAAAACAGGATCCTTTTTACGCTGGCCCTTCTGGCCGTGTATAGAATCGGCTGCCACGTACCCACCCCTGGAATTAACGGAGACCAGCTGAGCAAGTTCCTGGCGGCAAAGGGCGGCGCCGTCATGGGATTTTTCGACATGTTCTCCGGCGGCGCACTGTCGAAGGTTACGATTTTTGCCCTCGGGATCATGCCCTATATCAGCGCTTCGATCATCATGCAGCTGCTTACGGTCGTCATACCCGCAATCGGGAAACTCGCCAAGGAGGGGGAGGAAGGCCATAAGATAATCACTAAATATACACGTTACGGCACCATTCTCATCAGTGCCATACAGTCCTTCGGCATCGCCGTCGGACTGGAGGGCATGGCTCAGGGACAGTTCGTTACCAACCCGGGATGGTCGTTCAGGCTGATAACGATGATAACGCTGACATCGGGGACTGCCTTTATCATGTGGCTGGGAGAGCAGATTACCGAGAGGGGGATAGGAAACGGCATATCTCTTATTATATTTGCCGCAATCGTGGCGCGCTTTCCGTCGGCGGTGGTCAGTACGGTCAGGCTGCTGCAGGCCGGGGAGCTTTCCCTTCTTTTTCTCATTTTCCTGTTCGTACTGATGGTCGCGGTGATCGGGGCCATAATATACATGGAAAAGGGACAAAGGAAGATACCCGTCCAGTACGCCAAAAGGGTCGTGGGCAGGAAGGTATACGGCGGCCAGTCCACTCACCTGCCGCTTAAGATAAATACCGCCGGGGTTATCCCGCCGATTTTTGCTTCGTCCATTATCATGTTTCCGGCGACGGTTGCAGGATTTATTGCCATTCCGTGGGTGCAGTCGCTGGCCCGGCACATGTCTCCCGGAACGGTCTCATATACCGTTCTGTATGTCAGCATGATCTTTTTCTTCTCCTATTTCTATACGGCTATTGTATTCAATCCCGTTGATATTGCGGACAACCTCAAGAAATACGGAGGCTACATACCGGGCATACGACCCGGACAGAAGACTTCCGAATATCTTTACCGTGTTCTGTCGAGGCTGACCTTTGTGGGCTCCATTTACCTCGCCATAGTCTGCGTAATACCCGAGATACTTATAACAAAATTCGGGGTACCGTTTTATTTTGGCGGTACGTCCCTTCTGATTGCTGTTGGTGTAGCGCTCGATACTGTCTCGCAGATTGAGTCCCATCTGGTTACCAGATCCTATGAGGGGTTCCTGAAGAAAGGGAAATTCCGGGGCAGACGCGCCTGATGCCAAAGTTGTCCATATATCGGCCGCAATATCAACGACCGAGCTGAAACAGAAGCAGAGAAATCCGGTGATTATCCTGAAGTCTCGGGAAGAGATACAAAAAATGGCCGATGCAGGCCGGATAGTGGGAGAGATACTGGAGTCCTTGAAGGAAATAGTTGCCGCAGGTATGACTACAAGGGAGATCGAGACTTATGCAGTCGAGCGCATAAGGGCCCGTGGAGGGTTGCCGGCGTTCAAGGGATACAGGGGCTATCCGGGCAGCATCTGCACGTCGGTAAACGAACAGGTTGTGCACGGCATACCTTCATCCCGCAAACTGAAGGAAGGGGACATAGTCAGTATTGACCTGGGAGTATATATGAACGGCTTTTATGGCGATGCCGCGGTGACGATACCGATAGGGACCGTCTCCGGGAAGGATGCCGAGCTGATCAGGGTTACTGAAGAGGCCCTTTACCGGGGGCTCGAGAATGTTGTGGAGGGAAAACGCCTTTACGATATATCCAGTGCGATTCAGAAACATGTCGAGGGGCACGGGTTTTCCGTGGTGAAGCTCTTTGTCGGCCATGGGATCGGGCGGGAGTTGCATGAAGAACCGCAGGTGCCCAATTATGGAACGGCGGGACACGGCCCCCGCCTCAGGGAGGGAATGGCGCTTGCCATAGAGCCGATGGTGAACGCGGGATCCCACGATGTGAAGATACTTGATGACGGGTGGACGGCTGTGACGGTGGACGGCCGAAAGTCAGCTCATTTTGAGCATACCGTCGTGGTAACATCGGGAAGTCCGCTTATCTTGACTAAAGTAAACTAAGACGACTATAATATTTGTTTCATGGCGAAAGAAGATAACATCGAAGTGCAGGGGACGGTCCTCGAGACCCTGCCGAATGCCACTTTCAAGGTGGAGCTTGAAAACGGGCAGACGATCCTTGCCTACGTCTCCGGCAAGATGCGGATGCACTTCATCAAGATCCTGCCGGGAGACAAGGTTACGGTGGAACTATCGCCCTACGATCTCACTAAGGGTCGAATTACATACAGGTTCAAATAGTTATGTTTAATGATAAGGAGTGACCATGAAAGTCCGTTCATCAGTAAAACCGATGTGCGCCAAGTGCAGGATAATACGGCGGAAAGGCGTTATCCGCATCATCTGCGACAATCCCAAGCACAAGCAGAGACAGGGATAGGCATGATGGAGATGATGAGAGCAGCCTGCGGGCATTTCCCTGGATGCTCCGAACAAATAGAGGAGGTTCATAGTGGCTAGAATTGCTGGAGTTGATCTGCCCAAGAACGAACGTATTGAAATTGGGCTGACGCGCATATTCGGTATCGGCAGGTCCCTGTCCAATAAAATCCTCGAAGAGGTGAATGTGAGTCCTGCCGTCAGGGTCAAGGACCTTTCCGATGAGGACGCAGTAAAGATAAGGTCCGTCATCGAGAGGGACTACAGGGTTGAAGGTGATCTGAGACGTGACATTTCCATGAATATAAAGAGACTTATAGATATCGGCAGCTACCGGGGACTCAGGCACAGGGCCAGTCTGCCGGCGCGGGGCCAGAGGACGAAGACGAACGCCCGCACCAGAAAGGGCCCCCGAAAGGCCGTAGTCGGGAAGAAGAAGGAGGCATAGGGAATGGCGCAGAGGAGAAAAGGGGTCAAGAAGGAGAAGAAGCATATAACCAGCGGGGCAGCCTACATTCAGGCCACCTTCAACAATACTATTGTGACGATAACGGATCCCGCGGGCGGGGTGGTTACATGGGCCAGCGCCGGCAACCTTGGCTTCAAGGGTTCCAGAAAGTCCACCCCCTATGCCGCGCAGATCGCGGCGGAGTCGGCGGCCAAGAAGGCCATTGACATTGGTATGAGGCAGGTCGATGTTTACGTAAAGGGGCCGGGAGCGGGCAGAGAGTCCGCTATTCGCGCTCTGCAGGCCGCGGGCCTCGATATAAACCTGATTAAAGACGTTACGCCTGTGCCTCACAATGGTTGCAGGCCGCCCAAGAGGAGGAGGGTATAAATTGGCGAGATATACTGGGCCTCAGTGCAAGCTATGCAGACGGGAGACCGAGAAACTCTTTTTGAAGGGTGACCGGTGTTATACCGAAAAGTGCGCCGTGGAGAGAAGGCAGTACCCTCCGGGACAGCACGGACAGCGCCGGGGAAAACTGTCTGACTACGGCATCCAGCTGAGGGAGAAGCAGAAAGTAAGGAACTCTTACGGCCTGCTCGAAAAACAGTTCAGGAAATATTTTTACAAGGCTAACAGGAAAAAGGGTGTAACCGGCGAAGTGTTGCTGCAGTTTCTGGAAACACGCCTGGACAACGTGGTTTACCGGATGGGTTTTGCACCTAACCGGAACAGCGCGCGGCAGCTCGTCAAGCATCGTCACTTTAGTGTGAATGGAAGGGACGTCAACATACCGTCATACAATGTCCAGGTGGGGGATGTCGTCGAGGTGAAAGAGCCGAGCCGCGATATCGAAATTGTCAAGGAAAGCGTGTCCCGGAGCGAACAGAGGGGGATCCCTTCGTGGCTCGACATGGACTTGCAGAATTTCAGAGGCAAGGTGTCACAGATACCTACTAGGGAAGAAATCCAGCTTGTGGCCCAGGAACAGTTGATCGTTGAGCTTTATTCCAAATAGGGACGCTCTCGATCCCGGATTGCGGGAGGCGTAGCTTCCTTTTTTAATTACAAATATATCTTAAATATCTAAAATATAATCGACGGATGGGAGGCCTTATGAATCTCAGGAAAAAAGGCTTTCAACTGCCTGACAAGTTCAGGTTTGATGAAGAGACTGTAAGCAGTACATATGGAAAGCTTGTCGTCGAGCCGCTGGAACGCGGCTTCGGGACTACTATCGGGAACGCACTCAGGAGGGTGTTGCTGTCTTCGCTTGAGGGGGCCGCGATTACCGCGGTGAAAATCTCCGGGGCGCTGCATGAATTTTCGACGATCAACGGCATAAAGGAAGATGTTGTCAACATAATTCTGCGTATGAAAGGGCTGAGGTTCAGGTCCCACGCGGAAGAGGCGAAAGTCGGCACTTTCAACGTGAAGGGTCCGGCGCGGGTTACGGGAGCCGACCTTAAGTGCGATCCCTCAGTGGAAATTCTGAACCCGGAGCAGGCCATCGCGACGCTCGACAAGGGGGGGAATTTCGATGCCGAGGTGTACATAAGAAAAGGCAAGGGCTATGTCTCCTCCGAGCTGAACAAGGAAGACCTGCCGGTGGGCATGATCGCTGTCGATGCGGTCTTTACCCCTATCAGGAAGGTCAACTTCTGGGTGGAGAAGACCAGGGTGGGTCGTGAGACTGACTATGACAGGCTGATCATGGAGATCTGGACGGACGGGAGCGTGACACCCGAAAAGGCTGTTTCGCAGGCGGCCTCGATAATTATTGAACATATGGACCTCTTTATAGCCGAAGAGGAGGAGGACGAGTCCGCGTCCGCGGAGGAGCCGGCAGTTGCGCATTCTTCCGAGCAGCTCTACGCCTCGACTAACGACAATCTGTTCAAAAACGTGGACGAGCTCGAACTTTCCGTGAGATCATACAACTGTCTGAAGAACGCCAATATCAGGACAATAGCGGAACTGGTTCAGAAGAGCGAAACGGAGATGTTGAAGACCAAGAATTTCGGAAGAAAATCGCTCAACGAGATCAAGGAGATTCTGGGCAGGATGGGGTTGCACCTGGGGATGAAGGTCGACCTCGAAAACGTCCAGAACCAGGCGGTACATAGTGGAGGTATAGAACAAGATGCGTCATAAAGTGGATGGAAGGCTGTTTGGAAGGACGGCAAATCAGAGGAAGGCGCTCCTGCGCGGACTGGTGACGGCACTGCTTGAGAATCAGCGGATAGAGACGACCGTTGCCAAGGCCAAAGAGACGAAGAGGATAGCCGAGAAGATGGTTACTTTCGGGATAAAGGGAGACCTGCATTCAAAGCGGCAGGTTCTGTCATATGTGACGGACAGAGCGGTAGCGTCAAAGTTGTTCAACGAGATCGCACCCCGTTTTTCCGGAAGGAACGGCGGCTACCTGAGGATCGTGCAGACGCGGAACCGCCTGAAGGATTCTGCCCCGATGGCGGTGCTTGAATTCATAGATTACGAGTCGGTAGAGGTGGCCAAAGGCAAGGCCGCGAAGGAAGAGAAGGCGAAATAATCGTGGGCAATCTCCTTATCGGCATCGTCATATTTGCTGTCTGGATAATCCTTCAGATTTTCGTTTTCCCCAGGATGGGGGTCACAACTTGAGGGGTCGATCCGAAGGTCCCGTGCAAGACCGATAAAAAGAAATAAACCTGAATAAGAGAGTTGTGAGAGCTGATATCCGCCCCGGCCGCCCCTTTCCGCCGTGAAACTCATTTCGCAGTCCACAAGGCATTCGGGATTACGTTCCACGTGCCCCTTGATATGGAAGGTTATTTTACGGATGCTGGTTCGGCCTGATTTAACTCCTCCACATAGACGAAAATCGCTTGTCAGAAATTTTAAAGATGGGATATACTAAACACCAAAGCAGCGACACTTCTTCTGAATAATAATGCGAATCGAAAAAATCGAACTCATAGGTTTCAAATCGTTTGCGGACAGAACTACCTTCGTCCTTCATCCGGGCATAACCTGTATAGTGGGCCCTAACGGCTGCGGCAAAAGCAATATCGTGGACGCCTTCAGGTGGGTCCTGGGCGAGCAGAGCGCCAAGAGCCTGAGGGGCGAGAAGATGGAAGAGGTCATTTTTAACGGCTCCTCTCTCAAGAAGCCCAAGGGTATGGCCGAAGTGACGATGGTAGTCTCCGGCTTTAATGGAGGCGGACAGGGAGGCAACGGGGGACATGCCGAAACGGCGACCATCTCCAGGAGGCTTTACAGGTCGGGGGAGAGCGAGTACATGGTCAACAGAACGCCCTGCCGGCTGAAGGATATCAGGGACATATTTCTCGATACCGGGCTGGATTTCAGGAGTTACTCCATCCTTGAGCAGGGCAGGATAGGGGAGATCCTCAACTCAAAGCCCCTCGACAGGAGGTTCATTATCGAAGAGGTCGCCGGCGTTATGAAATACAAGGTCAGGAAGGCCGAAGCGCTGTCGAAACTCGAGTCGTCGAGGGCGAATCTGGTAAGGATAAACGACATCATACTGGAGGTAAAAAAGCAGATCAACATACTGGACAGGCTGGCCCGGAAAGCGGAGAGATACAAGAAGCTTTCATCCGAGATGCACGCCATAGAACTGAAGATTGCCCGCAGGGAATTCGAGCAGGTAAAGGAAGAGCACGGCAAGATCGCGGAGGAGCATGCTTCCCTCAAGGAGGAAGAGGCCGTCAAGGGCGCGCGGATATCAGAGACGGAAAATCAGACCGATTCAAGACGACTGGTCCTGATCGAAAAGGAAAAGGAACTTGAATTCCTGCAAAACGACTTTCAGGCGCTGGAGCGGGACATCTCGGAAATCGAAAGACGTATAGCCGTTGCGAAGGCCGATATAGGCAGCCTGGGCGAATACCTCAAGAAACTTGAATACCGGCAGCAGGAGGCGGAGGCGAGAAACGATGAGACTACGGCCAGGATCGGAGAACTTGGGACGGCTGAAGAAAAAATATCCGGCGATATCGAGAACGGCCAAGAGGCCCTGAGGGAAAAGACGGAGGCCTTCAGGGCGCTCGAGGCTGAGCTGGCGGAAGAAGAAGGCCGGATCGAGGAGAAGAGGAAGGAAGTCTTCAGGATATCAGAAGAGTTAAGCGGAATGAGAAATGACCTCTCCAGGCAGCAGTCTCTGGTCGAGTCGCTCGAGCGAAGAGAGACAACGTCCGTGAAAGAATCGGAGGAGACGGGAGAATCGCTCGGCGAGATCGAGGCGGCCATGAGTTCCGTCGAATCGGAGATCCTGGCAAACAGCAACGAATTGCTTCTGCTGGAGGAAAAAAAGGCCGTATTGGTCAGCGAGCTGTCCTCCGGCAAGGAGGGGCTCGAGGAACTCTTCAGGTCACTCTCGGATGCCAGAGAAGACCTGGCCTCGCATTCCTCCCGCCTCGAATCGTTAAAGGAGATTGTCCTTGACAGGCCGGCCGGAGATCTTATCCCGGCGGAAGGTCTTCTCGGCACGCTCTCCGATGTCATAGAGGTTGAGGCGGAATACGAGAAGGCCGTGGAAGGCGTTTTGTCCGAAAAGGCCGAGCTGCTCATCCTCCGGTCACAGGAGTACATACGGGATGCCATAGAGGCACTGAAGAGGGCGGAGGCGGGCAAGACGTCTTTTATCTCCCTGTCACCCGCGCCGGCAGAAGCGGCCGCCGCCTGTCCGTCCGGCGCGGTCGGCCCCGCACTTGACTTTGTGCGGGTCAGAGAAGGATATTCGCGCATTGCGGAAAACGTCCTTGGCAGAGTGTTCATCGTAAGAGACATCGATGCTGCCTTTGCCATGACGGGTATGAATGGGGACACTGTTCTTGTCACCCTGGAGGGGGAGGTCATGGAACCTTCAGGCGCAGTGGTGGTCGGCGGCGGAAAGGGTATCTTTCGGAGAAAGAGGGAGATAAGGGAACTTGAGGAGACGATCGCTTCCGAAAGGGACGCCATAGAGGCGATGAAAGGCCGGGTGCAGGAGATGCAGAACCTGATCCTCGAGAAGGAAGAGGAGATAAAGGCCGTGGAGTCTTCAATCCATAAGATCGAAAAAGAAGTGTCCCTCCTGCGACTGACCGTCGACAATTACAGCAATGACAAGGAACGGTTTAACAGGAAACTCTCCTATCTGGCTCTGGAACTGGAGGAGATTTCCAGAGAAAAGGAATCCCTGCAGAAGACGATTGCTGATAACGGGGACAAGATAGCGGCGGTGGAGACAGCAAAGAATGCGCTGGAGGACGAAGCCGCTTCCGTGCGTGACGGCATTGCCAGCAAGAAGACTGAGCTGGAGGAGCGAAGGTCGGATGTGACGGACCTCCGGCTTCTGATCGCCTCGTACAGAGAGAGGATGGAGGCCATCAGGAATGAAAGGGATTCGTTGACCAGGGCCGTAGAGGAGTTTAAACAGAAGAAGGCGGACCTCCACGCCGAGCATGGCGACGTAGTACTTCGGATAACCCGCCGGGAGACGGAAGTGACCGAAGAGGAGATGCGGCTCAGGAAATGTGTCGCAGATGCCGACAGGCAGAGGGGCGAAATATCACAGAGGAAAGAGGAGATCGAGAGAGAAAACGGGGACCTGATTCTGGTTGAACAGGGCCTCAGGACTTTGAGGCAGGAGATTGCCGCCATGAGATCCAGATTATCGGAGCTTGATGTGGCGAGGGCCGAACACAGGATGAGAATGGACAATATTGCCGGGAGCGTGAGGGTAAACTACGGAAAGGAAGTAGGCGAGCTTCCGTTGGAGGAGATTGAGCCGGAGGAGGAGGAAAGGCTTTCGGAACTGAGACGGAAGATACAGGAGATGGGTCCGGTGAACCTCGGGACGCTGGAAGAATACGAAGAACTGCGCGGCCGGTATGAATTCATGACGAAACAGCAGGATGACCTGACGAAGTCCATTGCCGAACTCGAAGAGGCCATTTCAAAGATCAACAGCACGACGCGGAAGAAGCTGAGGGACGCCTATGAGGCACTGAACACCAAGTTCGGAGAGGTCTTTACCAACCTCTTCGGAGGCGGACGGGCCGGACTTGTCCTGACGGACGAACACAACATACTCGAATCGGGCATCGAGATCGTGGCCCAGCCCCCGGGCAAGAAGCTCCAGAACCTTCACCTTCTCTCGGGAGGAGAAAAGGCCCTGACGGCCCTCGCAATACAGTTTGCGAGCTTTCTTATCAAACCCACCCCCCTCTGCGTACTCGATGAAGCGGATGCGCCTCTTGATGAATCAAACACGGAGAGATATTCAAAGATGCTGGAAGAACTTTCCCAAAGCACACAATTTATCGTCATCACCCATAACAGGACCACCATGGGCTCCGCTCAGCATCTTTACGGTATAACCATGGAGGAGGCGGGCGTATCGAAGGTCATCTCCATGCAGCTTGAGGAAGTGGAGGCCTGACAATGGGTATCCCGAACCCCGGGAGGTACCCGTGCTATTGCCATATCCCCAACGTTTCCAGAAAGCACCGAAGGAACACCGAAAAAGTCTTGTAACGACATGATCTTATTTATATTCCACATAGATGAGTGCCCGATGTTCGGTGACTTCCAGAACAAGGCCGGCAGGCCCCTCGCAGGACTGCAATGTGTCACCACGAGACATTTTTTAGCGCCCCTTCCGTGCTTTCCCCGTATGTCATCGCAACTTTGAGGTTTAGATGAATAAACTGGCTGATCTCTTGCCCGGCAAAATATCGACAGAGCCGGAAGACCTGATATGTTACGGTTTCGACGCCTCGGGGCTTGAAGGAGCGCCCGCGGCTGTCGTCTGGCCCCGGGATTCAGGGGACGTAGTAGAGGTCATGACTTTCGCCTCCGATAACGACATCGCGGTTATCCCCCGTGGCGCCGGAACAGGAATGACAGGGGGCGCGATTCCTTCCAAGGGCGCGGTTGTGATCAGCATGGAAAAGATGAACAGGATAATCGCGGTGGACGCTGAAAACCTCAATGTCCTCGTTGAGCCGGGGGTAATCAACGGAAGACTTCAGAGAGAACTCGCACCCCGCCGGCTGTTTTATCCGCCAGACCCTGGCAGCATGAATTTTTGCACCATAGGGGGCAATGTCGCCGAAAACGCAGGCGGCCCGAGGGCCCTGAAATACGGGGTCACCAGGGACTATGTAATGGCGCTGGAGGCCGTGCTTCCGGACGGCAGGGTGGTCCACACCGGCGTGCGCACTCCGAAAGGGGTCGTCGGTTACGATCTTACGAGACTGCTTGTCGGGTCCGAGGGTACTCTTGCTGTGGTCACAAAGATCAGATTGAAAGTTATGCCGGTCCCCGAGGACGTGGTGACGCTGCTCGTGCTCTTCAGGGATTTCAACAAGCCGGGAGAAGCCGTGACACGGATAATGTCGTCGGGGATTATTCCCAGGACGCTGGAATTTCTTGACGGTGAGGCCGTCAGAGCGGTCGAAAATTACAGGCCGGTGGGACTTCCGAAGGATGTGGAAGCCCTCTTGATCATCGAACTTGACGGGTCGGCGGCGGCAATCAGGAAAGAGGCTGAGAGGGTATCCGATATCTGTATAGACTTGGGGGGAAGCCATAATGGCGGAGAATGAACTCGCGAGGGAAAAGATCTGGGAGTCCAGACGCGCGGTTTCCCCCGCCTTGTACCACCTTGCACCTTCGAAGATCAACGAGGATATCGTCGTGCCTCCCAGCATGATCCCTCGCATGCTCACCACACTGAAGAGACTGTCTGAGGAGAGCGGGATAAAGATCGTCAATTTCGGACATGCCGGGGACGGCAACATCCATGTAAACCTTATGGTCAACAGGCAGGAACGGGATGAATACGCACGGGCGCAGGACCTTGTAAGAGAAATATTCAGATTCACTCTTGAAATGGAGGGCACCATTTCCGGGGAACACGGCGTAGGCCTGACGAAATCGGATTACATAGGGATGGAAATTCCGCCGGCCGAACTCGAGTTGATGAAGAAGATCAAGGGCGTTTTCGATCCGAAAGGGATTCTGAACCCCGGCAAGATATTCCCCGGGTGAGCGGACTTGGCGTCGGGCGAGGAGACTGTTGCCAATTAAGGGCGGTGACTGTAGAATAACAGAAGGAGGCGCTTTATGAAGGTGAGAGTAAAAATTCTGGCAGTTGTAGCGATTGCATTTCTGGCTGCGATGAACTTTAGCCTTTCAACCGCCGCTGCCAGTGCCGGTGAACAGGAGGCAGCCGACTTTTCTCTTAAGGACCTCGGCGGAAAGACCATAACCCTTTCATCGCTGAAGGGCAAGGTCGTTATCCTGAATTTCTGGGCCACGTGGTGCCCAAGCTGCGTCTCCGAGATGCCGTCTCTGAACACCCTGTACAAAGAAATGAAATCGCGCGGCCTTGAAGTCATAGCCGTCTCCACTGACAGGTCAGCCAGCAGCGTCGGGGATTTTAAGGACACGCACGGACTTGCCTTCCCTGTCGTGATGGACGAGGACCGGGAAGTGACGCGTCTGTACCACGTTTTTTCGCTGCCCACCAGTTTTCTGATAAACAAGAAAGGGATTATAGTCGAGAAATTCTACGGAGAGTACGACTGGACCGAGCAGGAGATGAAGGAAAAGATAGAGAAGCTGTTTTAGAATGTTATTGCGGTCCAGCAGCAAGGTGGCAGGGGCAATTCGCAAATTGCCCCTGCCACTAATAAGGGAAGTGCTAGAATCTGAATCCCAGCACCCCGGATGCCACAAAGCCGTCGAGTTTAATCTTTGTCCCCAGCATATGTGCGCCGGTCGTGACAACATACTTACCCTCCGCGCCGACGAATATTTTCTTCGTAATATCGAAGTTGAGCCCCACCACGGCGTGTCCTTCCACTGCTGTCGCATGAGCGTCATTGGAGTAGTTGCCTGAAACCGTGTTTGTCCCGTCCGCCGTCAGATTTGCAAAATAAAGCCCTGGTCCTACGCCTGCATTCAACTCGCCGCCTCTGAAAGGTATGATCCCCTTGAAGGTTACCGTAACGGGTATGACCCATAGGTCGTCATCCTCGCTGAAATCGGCTCCGGTCCTGGATGACTCGGTACGGAAGTATCCGACTCCCGCCTCCAAAGCCAGATGACGACTATAGTAAGTCCCCACCGCCACCTCGCCGGAAAATGACTTGTCGAACCCCTTATGGTCCAGATCGTTGGTCGGGATGAAGGCCCCAGGTTTTAGCAGTATGTAGCCGCCTGTTCTCCCCAGTGCAAAAGAATTGGCCGCTCCAGACAAAATAAACAGCAGGACTGCAAACAGAATTACGGTTATCGAACGATTCATTTCCCCTCCTTCATTATTGTCCAATTTTCCACGCCTTATGATATATAGATTCTTTTATCCGAAACCTTCATCTTCTTCCTCTACTTTAATCCGTTATTCACAGCGTCCTTACGGAACCTTGGCCAAGGCGTATCGGCAAGGGGACTGTCTCCGATGACGGCGTAGACCTTACTGTCGCCGGAGCCCGTAGCAAAGTAAACGGTCCCGTCAGGTGCGATGTTGGGTGACGAGTTCACTGCTGCCGTCTGTGTGGTAATGATACGTGACTTCAATGTGCCGTCGGGGTTAAGAGCATAAAGACTGCCGTCGTCCGAACCGACGTAAATCGTCCCGTCTGAGGCAAGAGCCGGTGATGACCTCACAGGCCCCCTCGTCGGGAATTGCCACTTTATAGAGCCGTCCGGGCTCAGGGCGAAGAAGTCTTCCTTGTCCGAGCCGACATAGATAGTACCGTCATTGCCTATCGCGGGAGATGACTTTACATTGCCGAACAGGTCGGTGAACCACTTCAACTGGCCGCTCGGGTCTAAGGCATATAAATATCCGATGGTCTTCGGAGCGACCGTTACGTACTCATGGCTTGTGGCCCCATATCCAGTGACGGTTCCGTCAGATCCGACATAAATCGTGCCGTCTGAGCCTATCGAAGGTGAGGAGTCCATAGGACCCAGCGCCCTGAACTCCCATTTCAGGGTGCCGTCTGGATTTAGGGCATAGAGATGGCCGTTTACCGGATAGCCCGGATCGGCGTCACTTGGCGGGAAGTCTGAAGTGTCATCGCATATATTTGTTCTGTCGTTTAAGATATCACCTTCAGACGCAATGTAGATCGTCCCATCGGTCCCTATTGTAGGAGATGAATTTACGACGCCTGACAGAGCGAATTCCCACTTCTTCGAGCCGTCGGGGTTGACAGCATAGAGGCGGCCGATCGTCACCGTTACACCGCAGCTGTATACAAGCACGTCCATATTCGTTCCTCCCGCATAAATTGTCCCGTCGCTTCCAATTGCCGGAGATGAGGAAAGAACGGTCTTTGTAGGGAAAACCCATTTCAGAGCGCCGTCTGGTGATAGCGCATAGAGCTGCCTGTCATAAGAGGCGGCATAAATCGTCCCGTCGCTTCCTATGGCTGGAGATGCCGACATGGCCTGACCAGCGGCCTGTCCCGCTTCATATGTCCATTTAAGGGTTCCGTCCGGATTTACCGCGTATAGAAAATCGTTGCCGGATCCGGCATACAGTGTTCCGTCCGGGGCAATTGCGGGGGAAGAGATAAAAGGCGAAGGGAACGGTGAACCAGAGCCGTTCACTGCAATATTGAAACTCCACTTCACGGGACTGAAAAAACCGAAGTTAACGTTCTGGATGCTTCCGTTTGGATCGGTTATGTCGACCCGTAGTGTGGCGGTGGGAGTCAGAGCTTCTATTTCGAAGGCCGGTTCTTCGTTATTTGTAGTCAGCGTAAGACCGTTGATGGATGGCTGGGTTTCGTCGACGCTTACGAAGTATCTTCCCCCGGATGTCACAGTGAAACTGTAGCTTCCGTTTGAATCGGTGGTCGTGGTTGACACCTGTTCGTCGGTGCGGTCGAGACTCCCGTTTCCGTTGGAATCCTTAAACAGGACGAGATGAACATCCGGGATGCCGGGCTCGCCCGGATTTATAGTTCTGTCCTTATTGAAGTCTTTCCAGACAGCGCCGTTAATCGACCCGGAGCCTGTGCCGCCCCCGGTAGTTGCTTCACCGCCTCCTCCTATTATGGCGCTGGAGCCACTACTACTGTGACCGCAACCCGAAACAAGCAGACATAAGATGCCGAACAAGAATAATAAATGAACCCGTTTTTTCATAGCTTTCTCCTGGTTTAGATTTTGTTTGGATTTCGCCCGACCCCGACCTTGTAACGAACCCCGGAATTACATAATCCCCCCGGTTTTTTTCTAAATGATACCAGAGTTGCAATCGATGTCAAGTCTTTAGTAGGGGAAGGGGAAAATTTTCTGATAACCCGCATTAGTCATAAACTTCAGAGAGGCTTACAGCACCGAGGTGGATAGAGCTTCGGGGCACAGGGAAATGGGGGAGGAGTTTTTGTTTCGCGGCACGTTTATGAAATAATCCTGGTTAAAAGCTGTTCGGATCAATAGGGATTCCACAGATGGCAGGAGACCATACGTCTGTGGCTTTCTTTCAGCATCGGCACGACCTTGTCACAGGGTTCGAACCTCTTGGGACATCGGGGGTGAAAAGGGCACCCGGGAGGGATGTTTATAGGGCTCGGCACTTCACCCTTGATGGGTGCGGCGTGTACTCTTTTTTCGCCCGCGGCTTCCAGTTTAGGTGCGGCTGCGAGGAGGACCTCCGTGTAGGGATGAAAGGGCCTTTCGAACAGCTCGCCTGTTTTCGAATATTCCACGATCTTCCCCAGGTACATTACGCCCACGTTGTCGCTGAAGTAGTTGACCACCCTCAGATCATGGCTTATAAACAGGAAGGAGATCCCGGACTTTTCCTTCAGACCTGCAAGAAGATTTATAATCTGCGCCTGAATGGAGACGTCCAGCGCCGACAGGGGCTCGTCCGCAACAATGACCTCCGGAGAAACGGCCAGTGCCCTCGCGATACATATCCTCTGTCTCTGGCCGCCGCTGAATTCATGGGGATAGCGGTTTACAACGTCCGGTCCCAGACCGACCCTGCCGATGATTTCCACGACCATGTCCTTCAAGTCCCGGCGGGCCGAGATTTTGTGGATTATCAGCGGCTCGGAGATGGTTTCATAGACCGTCCTCCGCGGGTTAAGAGACGCGAAAGGGTCCTGGAATATGATCTGGACCGACTTTCTGAAGCCCTTCATGGCCTGTCTGTCCATGCCGAAGACATCCATGCCCTTGAACATCACCCTTCCCGATGTTGGTTCCATCAGCCTGAGGACAAGCTTTGCAACTGTGGATTTGCCGCAGCCGCTTTCGCCGACCAGGGCCATAACGCTGTTCTGGGGAATGGAGAAATCTATGCCGTCTACCGCCTTCAGCACCCTGCCGGGGCCTTCGGCCCTGCCCTTTACCTCAAAATGTTTCCTCAAGGAATTGACTGCCAGGAGTTCCGTCATAAATCCCCGGTCCTCCGGCATCTCACAAAATGGCCGCCGGCCACTTCCACAAACTCCGGCTCCCGCTCCTCGCAGACCCGCCGGGAGTTGTCGCATCTTTCCGAATAAGCGCATCCTGCAGGCAGGTCTTCGGGCCGTGGCACGGCACCTGAAATGGGATTTAGGGGCTTCCCCTTTGCCTGTGGTATCGACGCCAGAAGACCCTTTGTGTAAGGGTGCTTCGCGTTGCGGAACAACTCCCCCGTGTCGGCGACCTCAATGAGTCTTCCGGCATACATGACCGCTACTCTCGCGGCGTTTTCAGCAAGTACCGCCAGGTCATGGGTTATGAGAAGGATTGCCATTCCGTGCTCTTCCCTGAGTCCCTGGATAAGTTCGAGGATCTGTGCCTGGATCGTAACATCGAGAGCTGTTGTCGGCTCGTCGGCTATCAGCAGAGAAGGGTTGCACGCTATCGCCATGGCTATCATGACGCGCTGTCTCATCCCCCCGGACATCTGGTGCGGGTATTCGCCCACCCTTGTTTCGGGAGAAGGTATTTTCACCGAACGCAGGAGGTCCACGGCCCTGGTCCGCGCCTCCTTTTTGGACATCGACAGATGGGTGACCAGAACTTCTTCGATCTGGTACCCGACAGTGAGCACCGGGTTGAGGGAAGTCATGGGTTCCTGGAAGACCATGGCCATGTCTCTTCCCCGCAGATGCCTCATCGGTTCCGGATCCAGCTTGAGCAGGTCTCTTCCCCTGAAGAATATTTGTCCCCTGGCGAAGGCACTGGGCGGCAGAAGCCCCATTATGGAAAGAGCGGTTATGCTCTTCCCGCAGCCGCTCTCTCCCGCGAGTCCGAAAATTTCGGCTTCTTCTATCCTGAAGTCGAGACCGGAAACGACGGGAAGCGGATTTGAGGCTGAGCCGAAAAAGACGCTCAGATCCCTTACTTCCAGAAGGGACACGTCCTGCTACTTTTCCTCTTTTTTCAGAAGTCTGAGGTAATTTTCGGCCTCTTTCAGGTCGGGCATTCTTTCAAGCGCCCTCTCCCACTCCTCGAATGCCAGGCCGGTGAGACCTTCCATGTAATAACTCAGGCCCAACTGTACCCAGGCGGGTCCGTAAGAAGGATTGACCGCCTTCGCCTTTACAAAATGTACGACGGCCTCCTCGACGAGTCCCTTGTTCCTGAGTGCGATGCCGAGTTTGGTATGGATGTCGGGCAGCTTCGGATGCAGCTTCACGGCCTTCCTGTACTCCTCGATGGCCTCGTCATTCATGTTGAACTGGAGGTAGAGGTTGCCTACCCTGAAATGCTCGTTCGCCAGCTTGCCGGCGATGAAAGGGTCGAGCGCGTCAGGGGCGGGATGGGCGATCTGAGCTGCCATGGAAAAGACTTCCTGCGCCCTCTTGAATTCCCCGAGGTCGTTATATGTGACTGCGAGGTTCAGGGAAGCCTCCGTATAGCTGGGGTTGATCTCCAGCGCTTTCTCGAAATGTTCGGCCGCTTTTGCCAGATCGCCGCCGAGATTGGAGATGACACCCAGTTTGTTGTGGACATCAGCGTACCGGGGGCTTATCTTGACGACTTCTTTGAGAATAGGTTCGGCCTCGGTCAGCTTGCCTTCTCCGTAAAGTCTGTTGCCGAGGTCATAAAGTTCTTGGAGGTTGGAATTCATGTATCTCAGGAAATTATATGGACAGGGAGAAAAAATTGTCAAGGAAAACGTTGACTTGCCAGCGGTTCTTCATTCTCTCAGTGTGCCTGCCGGCTCCTCTCTCCTCGCCTTCAGCAGGAGCAGGAGGGACATTCCCATCAGGAAGAAGAAGCCCCCGGCCAAAGCAAAAGGAGCACCGGGTTCCCTGCTTAACTCGATCAGAGCGACAGGGTAGGGCGACTGACGGACTGTCCTTACATATATACCGAAGCCGTCGTGAAAGGAAGGATCGTTGGGCCTGATGACATCCCTGGTGACCACCCTGTTTTTTCTGTAATAGGTGATATCCGCCGACCAGCCGGTAACGTATCCCGTGGGGTCGACAGTTGTCTTTATCCGGTCAAAAACGGCCTCCGCGCCGCCGGGCAGACGCAGGACGGAACCCTCATACGCATAGGCCATTCCCTTGTAACTGCCATAGGAACTGAGAAGGTGTGCGAGAAGTATGAACAGAAAGCCGACATGAACGACCTGGGGAGAAATTATCAGCAGCCAATTCCTTGCCCCTCTTTTTTTCACCACTGAGTCTACGCTGCATGCGAGGGTATTGATTGTAATAAGAGAGAGGACGGCGATCGACAGCCAGAGCCACCACGTCAACCGAAAAGGGCTTCCCGTCAACCACCGGAACAACGGGAGGGTGTATAACTCCTGAAACTCCGGCCGGGACGGCATGATCAGGGACCCGTAAAACAGAACGACCAGAAGCACCAGAAGGAGCCAGACCGTGGTCTTCAGGGAGAGGAAAGTCTTTAAGGCTTTCTTCAATAAATCCATTTTACACTCTTCAGAACGAATGGGAACTCTTCATGAGCAGACTCACTCCGAGATAAGTGAACATCACTATTATGAAGCCCACGATCCCCAACAGGGCTGCCGGCCTGCCGGTCCATCTGGACGTAAGGCGCGCGTGCAGATAAAGGCCGTAAAACAGCCAGAGTATTACGGTCCACAACTCCTTCGGTGTCCAGAGCCAGTAGGTGCCCCATGCCAGATAGGCCCAGATACCCCCGAACACCATGGCTGCCGAGAAAAGGAAGTATCCTACGACAATGGTCTTGTACTGAAGGAGTTCGCTCCGTTTCTCCCCTGCCGACAAGAAAACTGCGCCCAGCACCGCCCCTATTCCAAACAGGGCGTATGAAAAGAAGGAAAGCGCCACGTGAGCCTCGAACCAGACGGTTTTCAGCACCGGGGGAAGGGGGGAACTGTGCGGCTTAAACGGCAATGAGAGGAAGAGGAATAAGAGCGACAGTGCCGTGACAGAATAAAAGAGCGGCCGGGAGTTTTCCTGTTTAAAGGTCAGGGGGAAACCAAAAAGGGCGATGGAGGCGGAAAGGAAAAAAAGGGTATCGTGGGGCCCCACAATGGGCATTCTCCCGAGCAGCATTCCCCGGTAGAACATATAGCCGGCCTGGATGAGAAAAGCCGGCAGGATGAAAAATTTGCGACGGCAACCAAGCGTATAGAAAGCGGCTGCCGCCAGCGTCAGCAGGAGAACCGGATTGCCCAACGACATCCCCTATTCCCCCGCCAGTCTTCTGAACCTCAGGAACATATAAAAACCTATCAGAAAAGGTTCAAACCTTATGACCATATTGTCGGTAAAGCCCCACAGGAACTGAGAGATGACGAGCCGGGGCATGCTTACCGTCTCAAATCCCCTGTTCATCAGTACTTCCGTCAGCTCTTTTACTTCGAGAGAGAATACGTAGAGCAGATGAACGCCGAAAAGGACCAGAAGGGCCTCTGCGTAAGCCCTTTTCCTCCGGCGCAAAAAGAGGAACAGTCCACCCATTACCGCAAACGTCAGAGGTGCGTTGAATGTATAGTTCGAAATCGTGACGGGGATGTCAATCAGCATTCCGGTGTTGCCGGAGAGAGGAGAAAAAGTGGCCATAATTACATCGCCTTTCCTCTCCAGTCCGTCGAGTTTAACGTCTTTGACTCCGCTGACGATCCAGGATGCCGTCAGGGTTACGCCGTGACCATAATAGTCCTTTACCTGTATCCAGGCAAGGAGGCCGACAAAATAGACCAGGAGGAAGATGCCCACGGCTATTGCCGCGGACGGCTTACTAGGAGGCCGCACCGGGTTTCGCATAGCGGAGATAGACAAAGAAGAGTCCGAGGGAGATGGCGATCATAAGTCCCTGTGCCACATAGATGTGGATATACTCAAAGAGGCTCCTGTAATGTATCCCTGAGTAGGCCAGACCGACGATGCGAAAAATGTTGACGATCTGCAAAACCACGAAGCCTGCCAGCACCCCGAGAAGCCGCTTCTTCCATGTCGAGGGAAAGGCGACTACGGCGACGGAGTATATCATCACGGCTTCAAGCCCGTTGCATCCGAATTTCACATCGAGAGAGATTGCCGGCAGCTGTAAAACCGAATTATGGACAACACAGGGGATGCTCACAACCCCGAGGATCCAGGCGGTGACAAGAACGACCCCCCTTGTATACATACCGTTTACGTCTATTATCTTCTGCAGCGGGGTGTAGCCGATTATAAAGAAGAACGTTCCCATCAGGACCAGGTATATGAGAGCGAAGCGCCTTATGCTGATATAATTGAGGCCGGACTTTTTTTCTACCGGCCCCTTTTGCCAATTTTTTGTCTTCTTTCTGCCCATGATCCAGACTCTATTATACAACAACCGCGCGGCGGTCGTAAAAAGCCCGAAGTTGTCGCCTCGGGAATGACGACTGACTCCTCCCCGGATCGTGTCGCCGAAATCCCTGGTCGCCGTTCTTCAGGGAATGGTTTTTCAGAGTTCACGAGTAAAGAGATTCCCGCGCAGGATCACAGTCATCGCGGGGCGCGCCCGTCAGCGCTTGAAGTGTCCGCTCCTGCCACCGCTCTTTTCCACCAGGAGTATGCCCGAGATCACCATTTCCCTGTCGACGGCCTTGCACATGTCATAGACGGTGAGGGCAGCTGCGGCAACGGCCGTCAGGGCCTCCATCTCGACGCCAGTCCGGCCTGTAACCTTCACCCGTGACAGAATGCCGATGCGAGATTCTCTTTCGTCGATCTCGAAATGTATCGCTATGGAAGCGATGTTCAGGGGGTGGCACAGGGGAATGAGCTCAGGCGTCCTCTTGGCAGCCATGATTCCCGCGATACGCGCCGTTGCCAGCACATCACCTTTAGGGACATTCCCGTCAGCGATCAGTTGAAGGGTCTCTTTTTTCATGCTGATCGAGCCTTGGGCTACCGCCTCTCTCAGGGTCGGTTGTTTTCCGGAGACATCTACCATCCTGGACTGACCTTTGTCGTCTGCGTGGCTGAGCTTGCTCATCCGCCTATTTTCGACATCGGTCTATTTCCGGACGATCCGGTGGAAGAGGTGGGCGATCCGGCCATTTTCCGGCTTTTGGCGCTGAGCAGGGCATCGGGGGAGAGGTTTCTGAAATGGTGACCTTCCGGTTTCACCTGCACCGCCAGACGCAGAAGGCGGGCTATTTCAGAATCGGGAGCGCCGTTGCGCAGCGGGGATTTCAGGTCGATTTCGGACTCCGAGAAAAGGCAGGGTCTCAGCTTTCCATCCGCCGTCAACCTCAGGCGGTTGCAATCTTCACAGAAGTGGTGGCTGAGAGCGCTTATGAAACCCACTACGCCTCTTGCCCCTTTTAGCCTGAAATATCGTGAAGGGCCTTTCTTCCTGGGACGGACAGGTTCAAGGGGGCCGAGGTCCTCTATTTTTTCCCGTATTTGTTCGGCCTCGATATATCTTTCAGGGCTCCAGAAGTCGATGCATGCAGACGGCATCAATTCAATGAACCTCACCTGGTAATCCGAATCGATGGTAAGCCGGGCGAAAGCCTCTATCTCGGCATCGTTTATCCCCTTCATGGGCACCATGTTTATCTTGATGGGAAGAAGACCCGCCTTTTCTGCGGCGGAAATTCCCCTCAGAACGGTCTGAAGCTCTCCTGTCCTTGTGATCTCCCGGTATCTCTCGGGCAAGAAGGAATCCAGGCTGATGTTGACCCTGTCCAGCCCTGCTGACGCAATTTCATCCGAGTATTTTTCCAGCAGGACGCCGTTGGTGGTCATGCTTAGGTCTTCGATGCCCATGACAGCTTTCAGCGAGGATATGAGAAAGACTACGTTCTTCCTGGTGAGCGGTTCGCCTCCGGTAAGTCTGATCTTTCTCACTCCCAGACCGGCTGCGATCCGTACTACCCGGATAATCTCCTCGTATCTTAGTATGTCTTTATGCCCGCAGGGGAAAACCCCGTCTGCTGGCATACAGTAAATGCACCTCAGATTGCACCGGTCGGTGATAGATATTCTCATGTAATCTATCACCCTGAGGAAATTATCCTTCAACATGGTTGCCTACTTCTTTCTGCCCGGTTTTTTCTCCAGTTGGGCGATCTTCTTCCTGGCGACCGCGGCCTCCTTTGAGTCCGGAAACTTCTCGATGAGCCTTCTCAGGATGATCGTCCCGGTCTTGGCGTCTCCTATGTCGGTGAAGGCCAGCCCCTGCTTCAACATGGCGGCGCTTGTCTTGGCGCTCCCGGGATACTTTTTCAGCAGGGTTTCATAGGCAAGGATGGCGCCTTCGTAATCCTTTTCAGCGTAGTAGGTTTCACCTATCCAGAACTGGGCGTTGTCGGTAAGATCATTCTTCGGATAATTCTTTATAAAGGATTCGAATTTCCGCCTGGCCTCCTTGTATTTCTTGTCCTTGAATGCCTGGTAAGCCTCGTCATAGGCCTTCACTCTCTCCTCTGAGGCGCTTTCTGCCGGTGCTGTCTGCTCCGCCGGAGCCGTTTCCTTTTTCATCTGTCCCGGTGCTTTCTCCCCAGGGGATGGTGAAGGCGAAGGGGAAAGGGAAGGCTTTTTCGGTCCCTCAGATAGCGCCGCCTGAGCCCCAGGGGTCGGGGCAGCCGCTTCCGGTGCGCCGCCAAGCCTGTCCCTGAGGGCCTTGACCTGTGCTTCGAGCCCCTGTATCTGGGTCCTCAGGAGATCCCGGTCAGTCCCGGAGTCCTTCAGTGTCTTTTCCACGTAATATTTGTTTTCCTCGAACCTGCCGCGCAAGGACTGAAGGTCCTGCGAGATTTCCGTGAGCCTCGAGTTTATTTCGGCCTGGCCTTCACGAACGGCGCCAAGGGAGCCTTCCTTGCCCATTTTCAGCGACCCTACTTCCTTCGTGGCAGCATCCGTCTTCTGCCTCAGTACATTAAGCTCCTTCTGCATTTCAAAAGAATTCCGTTTCAGGTCGTTGATGTCCTGCCTCATGAGGTCAATATCGCTTGACGCACATGCGGCAAGAGAAACGAGCAGCAGGAGTGAGATGATGGTCTTCGCCACTATTTGCCCTCACCGAGGATCACAAAATGGGCCCGCCTGTTCTTTGCCCAGCACGTCTCGTTATGTTCGGTGCAGACGGGTTTTTCCTCACCGTAGCTCAGCGTTTCGATCCTGGAAGAAGGCACCCCGAGAGAAACGAGGTAGTCCTCGACAGCCTTTGCCCTTCTGTCGCCGAGAGCCAGGTTGTACTCGTTGGTTCCCCGTTCGTCGGTATTTCCTTCTATCGAAAGCCTGGCACCGGGATGCTGAGTCATCCAGTCGGCAACTGATTTCAGTTCATCTTTGTATTTGGGCTTCACGTCGTATTTATCGAAATCGAAGAGGATGTCGGGCCACTTTCCTTCTTTTCGCTCCATCTCCATTTCCCTGGAGCCGACGGATTCGACCTTGGAGCCGACTTCCGCCTCGGTGACTTTTTCAGGTGCCTTGGTCTGCATCTGCTCCGATTCTTTTTGCTGCTGGGCCGGCTGTGCCTCGGGCTTTGTTACCATCCTCTGCTTGCAGCCGAATGAGATCGCAACGGCCAGTAAAACGAGAAAAATCCAGTACCTTTTCATAACATCCTCCTAAAAATTAATTCGGCGACCATCTTGGGCCGAGGGCCTTCAGGTCTTTCTCTGTAATTCTTTTTTGGGATTCCCCGTTTGCTCTCATAATGTATATGCCCTTTGTCCTGTCCCGGTCCGAGGAGAACGTTATGTACCGCCCGTCGGGGGAAAAAGAGGGGTCCTCGTTATTGCCCGACTCGGTCAGCTGCATCAGCTGTGAGCCGTCCGGCTTCACCGTGAAGATCTGGTTCCTGCCGCCGCGCCTGCCCGCAAAAACGATCCTGTCGCCCGCCGGGGACCAGCTCGGGGACGTATTGTAAGAACCTTCGAATGTTACCCTTCTTATATCTGTGCCGTCGGAATTCATCACGTAGATCTGCGGACTGCCTCCCCGGTCCGAGACGAACGCTATCTGCCTGCCGTCCGGGGAGACGGCGGGGGATACCTCGATGCCGTAAGAGGAGGTCAGCCTTCTCACTGAGCCGTCGGTCAGGGAGTAAGTATAAAGGTCGGGCGTACCTTTTCGGGACGAAGAAAAGACAAAGGAATTTCCGTTCGGGAAAAAATCGCCCGCCATGTTTATTCCCGCGGATGTGAAGACCCTCTTCTCCGTCATTCTCAGGAAGTCTAACAAATATATGCTCCATTGTCTACCCCGTTCTGCAGAGTAAATGATCTTGGTGCCGTCGGGCGACCAGTGCGGCGAAAGCACCGTACCGGCCCTCAATCCGATCTTCTTCATCCGCCTGCCGTCCCAGTCCGTTATGTATATGCCGCCCTTGCCACCGGCGACACCCACGAAAGCGATTTTCGTCCTGAAGACGCCCCGCTGCCCGGTCAAGGCGGTATATATATCGTCGGCGATGCTGTGGGCCAGGGGTCGGAGAAGGTCTGACCCGGCCTGGTATTGCTTCCTGAAGACGGCCTTGCCTTCGAGCGTATCATAGAGCGTTACGGTTGCGGTCAGATTCGCGCCGCCCGCGACCGTCCCTTTTACCACCGCCTCCACACCCAGAGGGGTCCAGTTCCCGGGATCGAAGGGCTGGGAAGCCGACTCTATGAAGGATGCCTTGTCGAGGCAGACAAAAAAACCGGTAAAGGTGAGGTCGTCCCTGATGATGTCCGCTATCCTGTTTCCCCCCGGCCCTTCGAGATCGAAGACCGCGACAGGCAGCTTCTTCGCTTGTGGTGAAGTGATATCGATATAGACCTTGGCGAAGGCCGGGGAAGACGCCAGAAACAGGCAGAGGAAGCAGATCGCAGCAGCAAAGAGACTGCTTATGGCCGTTATGCCCGCGCGTCGACTCGTCATAGGAAGAACCTTATACCTATTTCCATCTCCATCCTGTTGGGAGGCGGACTGACGGGGGATGCACTCCTGAGAGCCATAAGCGCCGAGCGGTCGAAAATGCGATTCCCCGAGCTTTTTTCGATTTTCTTTACCGTTATTGTTCCATCCCTTCCTATAAGCACGGAAATGACGGCTTCCAGATTCTTTTCTCCCATAGTGGGATCCCATCCCCATTGCTTCCATATCTCGCCGGTGATCTTGTCCATGTAAGTCCCTTCACTCATTTGGCCGGTCCCTTTGCCGACCCCCCGGGCCTGCGATGTCTGTTTTGCGTCGGATTCCTGGCCTTTGACAGGTATCGAAATTATCTCACGCAACCTGCTTCTTTCCTTTATCCTTTCCAGGGCCGCCAACTCGGCTATTCTGTCTGCGACCCTCCGTTCGTCTGTCTTTTCATTTACCGGGGCCCGCATCTTTTCTTTCACCTGCGCCCTTTTTGTGCCGGGACCCGGCGGACCGCGACTGACTGACCAGGTCCACAACGTAAGGTGAGGGAAGTTTCATGTGGTTCGACTGTCTCAGGACGACGGCAGCTACCAGAAAAAGAGTCAGGTGAAGGAATGCCGACAGAACGGCGGTTTTCTGCAGGCTCGGGGCCTTCATTTTACATCGAGTTTCGGCTCGGTTATCATCCCCAGTTTTTCTATGCCCGCATCCTTGACTTCACCCATTACCTGGACCACAAACCCGTAAGGCACGTCCTTGTCCGCCTTCAGAAATATGTCGGGGTTGAGTTTGCTCATCGCGGCAAGTTTCTTCCTGAGTTCGGGAAGCGTATAACGTGTCTTGTTGAGATAGACGGTCCGGTCTTTTCTGACCACCAGAGATATCCTTTCCTGGGGCGGAAGGTCCTTCCCCTTGGCCTGAGGCAGGTTGACGTCGATTCCCTGCTGCATAAGCGGCGCGGTCACCATGAAAATGACCAGGAGAACGAGCATGACATCCACAAAGGGGGTGACGTTGATCTCCGAGAGTACTCCCCTGTGTCTGTTCGCCTTCACTCTTCGCCCCTGCTGAAGATCTCAATCAGGTCTTCGGAGAAGTCCTCCATCTCTATGATCATCTTCCTTGCCATGCTGAGATAATAATTATAGGCGATCACGGCGGGTATGGCCGCGACAAGCCCGACAGCGGTAGCGATAAGGGCTTCGGCGATCCCGGGGGCGACGACCGCCAGCGATGCGGAGCCGGCGAATCCGATACCGTGGAAGGAGGTCATGATGCCCCAGACCGTGCCGAATAGCCCTATAAAGGGCGCGGTAGAGCCTGTGGTCGCAAGGAAATTGAGATACCTTTCGAGCTTTACCGATTCCAGCGTGCCATACCTTCTCAAGAGTCTTTTGACTTCGTTCTGGTCCCTTCTGACGTCGTCTGTGTACACCGACTTGAAAACGTTCGCTATCGGGCTCAAGGAAAGTCCTTTGGTGGCTTTGTAAAGCTGACGGGGAACCCTGTTGGTCCTGAAAAGGCGGAGAAACTGTTCGGACTCCTTGTTCGCCTTGGAAAAATATCTCTGCTTGAAGAATATTATGGCCCAGGAAACTACGGAGAAGAAAAGAAGAAGGAGCAGAACGCCCTTTACAACTATCCCGGCCTGCAATACCAGAGTTAAAACGGATTCTTTCATGTGTTACCTCATCATTCGTTTCTTGAATTTAAAAAATCAGGTTTGAAAAGTCAAATCTGATCCTGAACCGCTCATATATTATAGTACAAACGGAGAGTAATAAAATAATGGGCTTTTGTTATAATAATCCACCCGGAGGGGTGGCCGAGCGGTTGAAGGCGACGGTCTTGAAAATCGTTGTAGGGGCGACTCTACCGTGAGTTCGAATCTCACCCCCTCCGCCAGTTACTTCGGCGGCGACATAAATAGACGGGTTAGACTTCGTGATGTTTATTATTCCTTCCCGACCTGCCGGATCACGGTGCCGCCGGGTCACTTTCCACACCTTCCGTGAATAGTTCAGAACTGCACATCCGGGAAACGGAAATTGTGCGGAAAGGTACAGTTCCGGCCATTTTTATCTTTATTTTCCGGGCATGTCTCTTGCTCTCAATCGTAGTGTGACGAGATATTTTACAAATTCAGGGTTCGTGATGAGAGTGGCCCTGGTGTCTTGCCTTTTTCTCTTTGCCTTGAGCGCACCAGCTCACGGGTCGGCAAA
>JARRRI010000024.1:35606-64943 GCA_037380845.1 Candidatus Sulfobium sp.
CCATCGATCAGGGATATACTTCGGGAAAACGTCAATACAATAATGATCGATTCGTCCGGGGAGGAAAAGCTGGCTGATCAGGGGCTGACAGGGAGCGAGCTTGCCAGGAAATACAGGGTCCGGGGTATTCCCACCCTTATCTTTCTGGGCCCGAAGAGGAAGGAACTGCTGAGGATTCCCGGACTGCTGACGAGGGAGGACTTCAGGGACGTGCTCTGCAATCAGGTTAAAGGCATAAACCGCAGACTGTGCGCCAGGTAGCCGCAGATGCGGTGCAGGCTTCGCCTGTGTTTATTCAGATAAATGAAGAAAAGAAAGGAGGAAACAGTGAAGACCATCAAGAATTTTGCGGCGTTGGGTTTGACCCTCGTGCTTCTTGCCTTGCCGGCTGCCGCATTGGCAGGCGGCAGCTTCGAAAGCGGAAAGAAGTGCGTCAACACCAGGAGCCTGGGCAACTGCGCGGCATGTCATGTGGTGCCGGGCATGGAGTTCCCGGGAGATGTCGGGCCGGACCTTGTCAAGGCGATGCAGCATTACTCCGAGAAGGACCGGGACGTGGTCTGGCAATGGGTGTGGGACGCAAGGAAATTCGACCCGGATACCATTATGCCGCCTTTCGGACCCAACAAGATACTCACGAAGGAGCAGGTCGATGACGTCGTCGACTATCTTTACAGCTTAAAGAAGAAATAAACCAAGGAGGTAAAAACCATGGAGCGGAAGGATAAGGATCTGGTTCTCTCCAGGAGGGCTTTCCTGAAGACTGGCGGCGCAACCTGCGCTGTTTTCCTGTTGGCGGGCAGTTTGCCGTCGCTGGTGAAGCCGGCCTTCGGCGCGCCGAAGAAAGAGAGCATCAAGGATGTGCTGAAAAAACAGTTCGGGGACAAGCCCATGAGCATGTCCCATGTGGACATCAAGGCCCCTATCATCGCAGAAAACGGCGCCGTCGTCCCCATAAGGGTCGTCTCCGACCTGCCGATGAGGGATGACGATTACGTGAAAAAGATATATATATATGCCGAGGGCAACCTTCAGCCGTACGTCGCCGGCATCAATCTCACCCCGGCCAACGGCAAGGCGGATTTTTCCCTGAGGATAAAAATGAGAAAGACCGCCAACGTCAGGGCGGTGCTTGAGACTAGCAAAGGCAAGCTCTACGAGGCTTCCAGGTCCGTAAAGGTGACGATCGGCGGCTGTGGCGGCTGATCGGTCTTTCCTTTGAAATACCTTGACTGACAATTCCAGGAGGAAAATGATATGGCAAAGATAGGAAGGATCAAGATAAGGGTACCGCATTCCATAACAAAGGGAGAGGTTATCCCGGTACAGGTGCTGGTCACCCATCCCATGGAGACCGGGCAGCGGAAGGACAAGAAAACCAAGGAACTCATCCCGGCATATTACATCAATGGCGTCGATGTTTATTACGGCGACAGCCTGATAACACACTGCGACTGGACTATCGCCGTCAGCGCCAACCCGTTCATGACTTTCTATGTGAAGGCGGAGAAGGCGGCCCCGCTTAAGATCGTCTATAAGGACATCAAGGGAGGGGTTTACGAAAAGACGGTACAGATTAGCCCGCAGTAAAAGGAACCTATAAAGACCAGGAGGTAACGGGCAAATGCATAAACTAATTACACGAATCCTGATATTGCTTTCAGTTTCATTCGGGATGCTCAGTATAATCGGAATACAGTACTCCTTTGCCGCCGACGGATCCACGCCTGTGATAAAAGAGTACAAGCAGAGCGTCTCTGCAGAGGAGTACGAGAAAAGATACAATGCCGTTTACGGCAAATCCACCGAGCAGATGGCCGAGGAGGGGAATCCCGCCGACTTTCTGCTGGAGGACGGCCGGGACCTTTACAACAAGGTCGAGGGCAGCGCCGGCAAATCCTGCGCCGACTGCCACGGCAAAAACGGCGAGAAGTTGAAGGGTGTAGCGGCCACTTATCCGAAGTACGACCCCGCAATAAAGGGTATAAACACAGTGGCCCTGCAGATTAACAGGTGCCGCGAGGACAACATGGGCGCCGAGCCGTTGAAATACGAGTCCGACGACCAGCTGTCACTGACACTGTACGTCAAGTCTCTCTCAAACGGCGACCCAATCAACGTCAGAATAGACGGGCCCGCCCGCCCGTTCTATGAAGCGGGCGAGGCTTACTACTATAAAAGGTTCGGACAGTTCAACTTCAGCTGCGCACTTTGTCATGTCAAGTACGCCGGCCACATGATGAGGGCCAACCTTCTTTCCAACAACAGACACCACGCCGACCATTGGCCCTCATACAGGCTGAAGTGGGGTGCTACAGGCTCTATCCAGAGGAGATTCCGGGGCTGCAACAAGAACGTCAGACAGAAGCCGGAGCCTTATCAGAGCGAGACGTACCGCAACCTGGAGCTGTACCTGACTTATCAGGCCAACGGGCTGCCGATAAACGTCCCGGGCTTCAAGATGTAGGCGGGATAAACTTGATTTGAGGAGGTAAGATGAGTATTACGAGGCGTAAATTCGTACAGATGATGGGTCTCGCGGCCGGCACCGCCGCAGTCTCTCCGTCTGCACTGGCCAAGAGTCTGAAGCCGGAGAAGCTCGTCAAATTTCAGGCGATGGGCAACATCACGCTGCTCCATACCACCGACACCCACGCCCAGCTTGTCCCCATATATTACCGCGAACCCGATACCAACATCGGGGTGGGAGAAGACAAGGGCGAGCCGCCTCATCTGACGGGCAGACACTTTCTGGAATACTACGGCTACAAGCCCGGAACCGTGGAGGCGTATGCCTACTCGAGCGTCGACTATGCAAGGCTGGCCGAGGAATACGGCAAGATGGGCGGGTTCGCATATATCGCTACGCTTATGAACCAGATTAAGGCGGAGAGGCCCGGCAAGACGCTGCATATAGACGGGGGCGATACCATCCAGGGTTCTGCCACCAGTCTCTGGACCAGGGGCGAAGACATGGTGAAGGCCATGAACAAGATGGGCTGCGATGTCATGACAGGCCACTGGGAGTTCACGTACGGACAGGATCGGCTTATGGAGCTGATAAAGAAGATGGATTTCGCGTTCGTTGCCCAGAACGTCAACGATGCAACATGGGGCGACCCCATCTTCAAGCCCTATGTCATCAAGCAGGTCAACGGCCTTGCCGTGGCGGTTATCGGCCAGGCGTTCCCGTACACTCCCATAGCGAACCCGAGGAGGTTCATACCCGACTGGTCCTTCGGAATCAAGGACGAGCACATGCAGAAGGTCGTCAACGAAGTGAGGGCGAAGAAGGTCGACCTTGTCGTCGTCATCTCCCACAATGGGATGGACGTGGACAAGAAGATGGCCAGGAGGGTTAAGGGGATAGATGTAATCATGGGCGGCCACACCCATGACGGGGTTCCTCAGCCCTTTGTGGTGAACAAGACACTTGTAATCAACTCCGGCTGCTACGGAAAATTTCTCTCCAGGCTCGACCTGAAGGTGAAGGGAAGAAAGATAGAGGACTATTCTTACAGGCTCATTCCGGTCATGTCCAGCATGATAAAGCCGGACGCCGAGATGGCCGGGCTGGTCGAGGAAATCCGCGCCCCTTACAAGGACAAGCTCAACGAGGTCATCGGCCACACAGAGACCATCCTTTACAGGAGGGGTAATCTGGACGGCACCTTCGACGACCTGATATGCGACGCCCTCGTCGACCACTACGATGCTGACTTCGCTCTCTCTCCGGGCTTCAGGTGGGGAAGGACGGTGCTGCAGGGCCCCATCACGGCAGAAGACGTTTACTCGCAGACAGCACTCACATATCCCAATACCTATAAGGCCGCCATGAAGGGCAGCAGGATAAAGGAGGTCCTCGAAGACATAGCGGACAACCTGTTTAACCCCGACCCCTACAGGCAGCAGGGAGGGGATATGGTAAGGACTAGGGGCCTCGATTTCACCATCAAAGTCAACGGAACTATGGGCAACAGGATAAGGGACCTCAAGGTCCGGGGCAAGGCCATGGAGCCGAACAAGGATTATACCATGTCCGGATGGGCCTCCATGGCGGAGCAGCCCGGGCCGCCTGTCTTTGACATAGTCATCGATTATATCAGAAAGAAAAAGAACATCAATGTGTTTAATGACAGACCCAGGATGGTAACCTGAGAGCGCGGGATTCAGGGGCGCTCCGGACAGTTTCTTCCCCGCCGGAGCGCCTTCCCGTTATAATTCAAGAATGAAAAAACGTTTCAGTATTATTTTTTTCGCAGCTTTTTTCCTTCCCTTCCTTCTTTTATTGTCCTTCTGTCCTCCCGTCGCGGCCAAAAAACACAAACTCACCCTGATGCTTATACCGCTCCAGTCGCCTTCAGTCATGTACGGCAACTTCCTGCCCTTCAAACGATATCTGGAGGAGCAACTGGGCGAGCCGGTGGATTTGAAGGTGGCAAACAAGAGAAGCGACGTCATAGGGAGCCTTCAGAGGGGCGAAGCCGATATGGCCTTCATGTGCCCCACGCTATACTGCAGCGCCTCCAGGCTCATACCGCTAGAGCCCCTGGCGAAGCTGCGCGTGAACGGGAGTGCCGAATACCGGAGCGTACTGCTGGTGCGGAAGGATTCCGATATCAAAAAAACGGCGGACCTTGCAGACAGGACCTTCGTGTACGGAAGGTATTACTGCCCCGGTTCCGGGCTGCTGCCGGAGTCGCTCCTGCAGAAGGTCGGGATCGATGACGACGATTTCATGGAAACGGTAAAGCTCGGCTCGGACGAAAGCGCGATCCTTGCGGTCATGGCCAGGCTGTTCGACGCGACCGGGGTTTCCGAGATGGCGGCAAAGCCTTACCTGGACAAGGGTATGAGGATCCTGAGCTATTCATATCCTATCCCCCAGTATCTTTTTGCCGCCAGGGCCGGCCTCGGCAAGCCCCTCCTGAAAAAAATCCGGGAGGCGATGGTCTCCGTAAACTCCCACGACCCCAAAAAAGTGCTGGGCAGCATAGAGCCCGGGGCCGACGGACTGGTCGAGGCGGGGGACGGCGACTACGATATTGTCAGGATCCTGATGAAAAGCGTTCTCGGCGATAAGGACATGATGAAGCCGGTCAAAGGAGCCGTCAGGTTTGTGGTGGAACCGGTCTCGTTCGAACCCGAGATGTTCAAGGAGCTGCATTCGCTGGTGCTTTACCTCTCCAGGGCTTCAGGCAGGCGGTTTCAGCTTGTGATCCCCGAAAGTATCAAGGACTTCATTCGTATGATGAAGGTCGGGGAGGGGGATTTCTTCCTCCAGAATCGCGATCTTTATTCCGGGGCCGTGACGAAGGGCTATCTCTCCGGGCTGGCATCCCTCGCCCGGACCGGACGGTCTGAAAACAGGGGAGTGATTATCGTAAGCGCAAAGAGTCCGATAAAAGCCCTGCGTGAACTTGACGGCAAAAAAACCGGCGTTGTATCATTATATTCAGATAGCGGTTTTCTCGCCCAGAAGGAACTGCTAAGGAAAGAGAAGGTGCCTGCTGGTTCCGTCCATTTCGTGGTGCTCAGGTCCTGCGAGCGTGTGATCATGCAAGTTTACCATGGCGTGGTCAGTGCCGGTTTTGTGAGTTACTCCGCACTTCAGTCCATGGGAAAGGACATAGACCTGGGCCGTTTCAGGGTCCTGGCGACGTCGCCGCCGCTGCCCGACTGGGTCATCGCCGCAAGGAAAGGCCTGGATGCGGAATTCGCTAAGAGAATAGAAAAGGCCCTCATCCGGTACTCAGTAAAAGGCCCGGACGTCCCCGGCGATATCAGGATGAGAGAGTTGAAGTCAACCGGCGGATGAAAGCATGAGCCATCCGTGAAAGGGCTTTTGGCAGAATTGATGACGCCCCTGCCCGTAGCATGAGGATTTTTAGAGAACTCAACGAGCGCACCAGCATCAAGGTCAAGGGCATCCTTTACATGATGCTGATGCTGATGGTCATCTATTTTTCGGTAAGCCTCATAGTACTCTCTACGGCCCATAAAAACCTGGACCTCCATCTCAGACAGTTCCATACAAGTATTGCCCAGAAGCTGGCCGTTTCCGCTTCCGACTCAATAATAGCAAAGGATTACGGCTCCCTGATGGAGCAGGTAAGACAACTCAGGCAGTCGTCGCAGGTACAGGGCGTCAAGGCGGTGGACATGCGCGGGATCGTGGTCCTGTCCGATGACCTGAGCGAGATAGGAAAGCGCGAGCCGCAGATGCTGCAGCGCCTGCGCGACGTGACGATAGCCGGAAATGATGCCCGGGACGTGTCAGATACGGAGGTCTTTATGCCGGTCGATGTGGAAGGGGACGTGCTGGGTGCGCTGCAGGTGAAATTCAATGACTCCGGGAAGACCGGACCCAGCAGGGAATTCAGGAAAACGGAGATCCAGCTCGCTTATCTTTCGCTGCTGATCTTTGCGGCGGGCATATGGGGCTCTTTCATGGTGTCTTCGATCCTTACCAAGCCGGTAACGAAACTGGTGAGGGAAATAGAGTCGTTTGAAAAGGAGATAACCCTCGGCGGCGGCAATCTGTACGACCCGGTGGTCAGGGACGAGTCGGTCCAGCTTAAACAGGCCTTCCGGCACATGATAGAGCACCTGAAAGAATATCTTCAGGAATTCAGGAGGATGTCCGAGGAGAGGGAGAAGATTTCCTGTATGGCCATGGTGGGACAGATGTCAGCGCAGATAGCGCACGAGATGCGGAACAGCCTCTATGCGATCAGGGGAGCGGCCTCCGAAATAAAACGGATAAACCACCAGTCTGAGATAGAGGAGTATGCGGATATAATAAAGGACGAGTCGCTCGAGATGACCATAATGGCCGACGAGTTCCTCCGGTTTTCGAGGATGCCTTCTCCTTCGCCCAGGCCTTGCCGGATAACGGATATAGTGGACAGGGTGGTGGAACTGCTCGACACTGACCTGGATGAGGCCGGCGTCAGGGTCGTAAGGCTGGAACCTCACGAAGTGCCGCAGATAATCGGCGATCCGGCTCTGTTAAAGCAGGCATTTATGAACCTTTTCATAAATGCTATACAGGCCATGGAAGAAGGCGGTAAGATCACGGTGGATTATAAGGTCTCCGGCGAGCGGGTGGAGGTGCACGTAATGGACACCGGGCCGGGTATTCCGGAGGAGGTGGCCTCCAGGATGTTCCAGCCGTTCTTTACCACCAAGACCGAAGGGAGCGGGCTGGGTCTTGCGACGGTCTATAAGATAATCTTCACCCATCACGGTGAGATCAAGCTGCTCGGGTCCGACGGGGGAGCGCATTTCCAGATAATGCTGCCTCTGGCCGGGAGCGAATACGGACGCATCTACCAGGCTGTCAAATTGGGGCAAGGCAGGGCGTAAAGTGGAAAAGATCCTGATTGTAGATGACGAGAGGAATATCCTCAGGTTTCTGAGCAGGCTCCTGAAGCAGGAGGGCTTCCAGGCGGATACGGCTAAAAACTTCGAAGAGGCGGTCTCAAAAATTGTTGACCAACCCTTTGATCTCATCCTGTCCGACATGAGGCTGCCCGGCAGGTCCGGTCTGGACCTGCTGAAATGGGTGAAGGAAAAGGACCCGGATCTGCCTGTTGTGATAATAACGGCATACGGGAGCATAGAAAACGCTGTGGAAGCGATGAAGGCAGGGGCCGTCAACTACCTCACCAAGCCTGTCGAGTCCAATGACCTGTTCGCGGTCATAAGACACAGCCTTCTGCATAAGAAGGGCAGAAAAGGGGAAGACATCGCAGTCGGCCGGATAGAGGAGCAGTACGGGATAATAGGCCGCAGCAAACCCATCCAGGAAATACTGACCACAGTCAGGATCGTTTGCGACAGCCGCTCCAACGTTCTTATCACGGGCGAATCCGGCACGGGTAAGGAATTGGTTGCCCGGGCGATGCACGACGCCTCCCAGAGGAGGCCGTTTCCTTTTGTCGCCATAAACTGCGGGGCGATACCCGGGGAACTTATGGAGAATGAGCTTTTCGGCCACGAAGCGGGTTCCTATACGGGCGCAGCGTCAAGGGAAACCGGCAAGGTAGAACTGGCCAATAAGGGGACCCTGTTCCTCGACGAGATAGGAGAGATGCCCCTGCCCATGCAGATAAAACTTCTCCGCTTCATACAGGAGAGGGAGTTCTACCGCATCGGGGGGACGGTACCGGTGAAGGCCGACTGCCGCATCATCGCCTCTACGAACAGGAACCTGGAAGAGGAGATCGAAGAAGGCAGGTTCAGGGAAGACCTCTTTTACCGCCTGAACGTTATCCCTGTCCAGATGCCGAGGCTGAGTGAACGAAAGGAGGACATACCACTCCTGGTGGAACATTTTCTGGGCAAATATGCCGAACAGAACCAGAAGTTCGTGAAGGGCATCGATCAGAGGGCAATGGAAGCCCTGGTGGCCTACGACTGGCCGGGCAATATCCGGCAGCTTGAAAATGTTATCGAAAGGGCCATCGTTCTTACCAGGTACGACACCATAGTAAGGGCGGACCTGCCCTCCAGGATATTGAATATCGGTGCCGAAGGCGGCGAAAAGATCGGGGGTTTTGACGGCCTGAAACTGCCTGAACTGGAGCGGGCCGCCATTCTGAACGCTCTGGAGGGTGAGAGCTGGAACCAGACGAAGGCTTCCAGGCGCCTGGGCATAACGAGAAGGCAGCTCCGCACGAAGATGGCGAAATACGATCTCCTCTAGTCTCGCAGGAAATAATCGCTTTCAAAAAATTGAAAAAATAACAATGCACCGCAGAGACGCGGAGAGCACAGAGATTCATCCGCCTCCGGCGGATAAAATTAATTTTGTTTTCCGGTGAGAGGCCGGAAGAACAAGAAAGGCCCACCTTTTGCAGCTCATGTATTTCTGCTTTCTCGGCAGAAATGCATGATATAAAACTCTCTGCGTCCTCTGCATTTCTGCAGTGAATATTTCTGGCTGCCCGGCTGTCCTGTTTCTCTTTGTTCAGAAAAGGACAGCGGCCGTCCGCAGGTTTGTGCATTTCTGAACAGTTTCTCTCTCCAAACCGCTCATTTTTGGAGCGTATCCCAGGCATGGAAAATGCTTTGCTTAGGAATACAAGAACGGGTTGCTCACCAGAGAAAGTCGTTACAACACACTGCTCAGGAGGAATGAATGTCGAAAGGTAGAAAAGTTTTCGGTATAGCTTTGATGATAGGTGCAGTCCTCTGGATCGTCTATTACATACTCAAGATAAAGGGCTATACGACCATAGACGCCTCGTCCCTGTCGGACGACCAGATAGCGGCCATCAAGACTTCCATCCGCTCCGCAGTAATAATCTCCGGCCTGCTGATAGGCGGGATCATGGGGGCAGTAGTGCAAAGGTCCAAGTTCTGCATAGCCGCAGCCTGCCACAACATAGTGACCACCAGAGACATGACCCAGACGAGGGCATATGCCATGGCGCTCTTTGTCGCCATTCCCGCAACCCAGGTGCTTTATAGTCACGGGATTGTGGACATCGGACGGAGCATATACATTAATTCGCCCTTTACCTGGCTGAGTTACGTTGCCGGGGGGTTTATCTTCGGCGTCGGAATAGTGTATGCCGGAGGCTGCGCAAGCAGGATACTCGTACGCGCAGGTGAAGGCAATCTGGGAGGACTGGTGAGCGTGCTGGCATTCATTTTTGCATCGGGGGCGACCCTGTGGGGAATCACGGCCAGGCTCCGGGTGGACTACTTCAACAAATTGACCCTGAACATGAGTAACCAGTATCTGCCTGACGTGATCGGCCACGTGCCGGCCTGGGCAATAATACTGGTCATAGAGGCTGTGCTGCTCGGTTTCATGCTGAAGGCGCCAAAGGAGTCCGAGTGGCGGAGCTGGAGATGGCCACTGGCGGGCGCCGCCATAGGGCTGGTTGTGGTATTGGCCTGGTGGGTCAACGGCCTGGCATTCAAGGCCATTCCCAATGTGGACGCGTTCTCCTTCGCCGGGCCTGACGACGCGACCCTGCTGCAGGTCTGGAGACCCAAAAGCATGACCTTCGCACTGGCCGATGCCCAGGCGTTCAGGTACATAATCCTCTGGACCGGGGAGACAATAAACTTCGCGGTGGCAACTGTACTCGGAGTGGTGGCGGGCTCCTTCATTTCTGCCGTTATCAGCGGAACCTTCCAGTGGGTCGCCCCCCCTCTTCAGCAGTTCAAGTACAACCTGGCCGGCGGACTGCTCATGGGCTTTGGCGCGGTCCTTGCCATGGGCTGCAACATCGGCCAGGGGTTGAGCGGCATTTCAACACTTTCACTGGGGAGCTTCCTCACCATGTCTTTTATCCTGTTCGGCGCCATTGCCGGGGCCAAGTTCATGACCTGGCGAATAATGAGGGAGGCCTGAGTATGAATATGAGCAGAAAAAAACTGTTTGCGCTTTGTCTGCTGCTGGCCGTGGCGGCATTTTCAGCGGCCCTCCAGGCGCAGACGTCTTCCGGGGACGAAAGGCAGGACCCTGTAGTTATTCGTTCAGTGAAGGGAAACTTCGACACGGTATGGGAGGACCTGAAAATCGTGCTCGCCGGTCGCGGCCTGGTCGTCTCCGGCGTTTCCCACGTGCAGAAGATGCTCGACCGGACAGGCAAGGCCCTGGGCAGGACCAAAAAAATATTCGCCAGGGCGAAGGTGCTCGAATTCTGCAGCGCTGTCGTTTCAAGGGACATGATGGAAGAGAACCCACATTTTATCGCCTTCTGTCCGTACCAGATTGCTGTCTATGCAATTGCAGGTCACGAAGGGAAGGTCTATCTTTCCTATCGGCGCCTTGTCTGGAATGACGGAAGCGGAAAGGCCGCCCGCGACGAGGTTGAAAAACTGCTGGACGGCATTGTCGGCGATGTCGTAGAGATGAACAAGGAATAAAAAGAAGTTTATCGTAAGGCTTTTGACCATATCTTATTTTGAAAGGAGGCCATGATTAATGGCGGAATTGGCGGTTGACGTGAAGATTGATTGCACCGGCCTGAACTGTCCCATGCCGGTGGTGAAGACAAAGAAAGCGCTGAGTCAGATAGCTGCCGGGCAGTTGCTGGAGGTAACAGCAACCGACCCCGGTTCAAAGTCGGATATACCGGCCCTTGTACGGAACATGGGTTCGGAGATCGTCGAAACGAGGGACGAGCAGGGTTCCGTTTTCTTTCTTATAAGAAAAAAATAGAAGAGAGAGACGAATGAAAATGGGAGGGCGAGGCGCCCGCAAAAGCATGAGAAGGAGGTGAAAGCCATTTAAACTGACGAAATAGTGAGGGAATTCAAAATGAAAATCTGGGGAGGTAAAACATGAGACGTATTTTTTCTTTGCTTGTTTTTTTGATTATTGTAGTGGGATTGACGGCACAGGCGTATGCTATCGAGGTATACAATCAGAATGACACGAAGGTCTCGCTGGGGTTCAAGACCAAGATATGGTTTCAGTCCATCAAGGACGCGGCCCCGGACGGCGACTCGCGGTCCAATGATTTTTCTTTGAGGCAGGGCCGTATTTATCTCAAGGGTCAGTTTACGAAAATGATAACCTTCGGGTCGAACTTCGACTGGAACAACCTCGGTTCGGTCGACGGCAAAGACACTTCGTCGACCTCTACAAAACTGACGGACGCATGGGTGGGATTTAACTTCATGCCGCAGTTGCATTTCATGACGGGAAAATACCGTATCGCTTTTTCAAGATACTCCCTCACCCCCTCATACACAGCCTTTCTTTTCCCTCACCATCCCTTTTCCGCCAGCGGTAAACTGCTGACCAAAACGGGTGATTACAGGCAGCTCGGCGTAACTGCCTGGGGATTTATCGGGAAAAGGTTCCGCTATAACGTCGGCGTGGCCAGCGGCGTTCCGAAGGCTCTGAACGGTGAGAACAATTCGTCCGACTCCCTGGAGTATGTCGCCAGGGCTGAATACTCGATCCTGGGGCATGACAAGGGTTACCTGCACGGAAACGAATGGCTCGGCAAGAGGGGTAAACTCCTCACCGTTGGCGCGGGCTATCTGTCCAAAAGATATGACATTAACCCGGACGCTGCTGTCACGGATAACGTGACTTATAGTGCGTGGACCGCTGACGGTTACTTCGAGTATCCCCTCGGAGGTGGTTCAATCGCCGCCGAGGCTGCGTATTACGACTATGACAGAGACACCCCGGACAACCCGAGGATAAAGTCGTGGTATGCCCAGGCGGGATATGTGCTTCCGGGCAGAATCGGCCCCGGCCAGCTTGAGCCCGCTTTCCGTTACGATTCGTATAAGCCTGACGGAGACGAGACAGGCACCACGTCATGGTCGGTCGGATTCAACTACTACATTAAGGGAAACAATGCCAAAGTGCAGGTAGAATACATGAACGTCAACAATGACTCAAACGCGAACCTTTTCAGCGGCGTAAAAGGGAAAGATACGGATGCCCTGACTGTACAGCTGATCCTGATCATCTGAAGACCCGGGTATCAAAGCAGCTTTTGTTTCTCCTTTTCTCACTCTAACCCTCCTTCGGGCGGAGGGCTTTTCATAATAGCTTCTCTGTTTTATCTCCCTGAACAGGCCCTCTTTCTGGAGCTGCCTTTTGAGAGATTTCAGCGCCTTCTCCAGATCATTTCCATAGACTCTTATATCCAAGATATCGCTTCTCCTTTCTGATGGAGAAAAATAAAAAGCCCCAGAGCTTCAAAAGTCCCGGGGCTTCCTTAACTCCAAAAGTTCAACAATTAGTATAGCCCATATCCACGCAATTGTAAATACTCCTCATTGCCTGGTTGCGGCTCATTTTCATTCCGCAATTCTTATTCTTCTTTGGCCAGCAGATCGGCGAGTTTCCCGAATTCCTCCATGCTCAGCGTTTCCGGCCTCCGGCCGGGGTCTATTCCGCAGGCAACAAGCTTGTCCCGGATGCCCTCCCCGAGACCTTTGAGGGAGTTGGAGAGGGTCTTCCTGCGCTGCGAAAAAGCAGTTTTGACGACACGATAGAAGGTCCTTTCGTCCCTGACTACCAGGGAAGGTTCCGGGAGTATTTTCATGTGCAGGAGGGCCGAATCCACTTTCGGCACCGGCCTGAACGCCTCCCTGGGGATCACGAACTTCAGTTCTGCATGGGCGAGGTACTGGACCATGATCGAGAGTACGCCGTAATCTTTTCCGCCGGGATGAGCGACGATCCTTTCAGCAACTTCCTTCTGGACCGTGAGGGTCATGGTGGAAAGGTGCTTCCGGCTGTCCAGGAGTCTGAAGATGATCGGCGTCGTGATGTAATAAGGAATATTTGCCACTACCCTGAAATTGCCGATCCCTTCGAAGGGGAACTTCAGGACGTCGCCATGGACGAGTTCCACGTTGACGAGTCCGGAGAGTTCGGCCTTCAGCCTGTAATAAAGCCTTTCGTCCAGTTCGATGGCTATTACTCTCTTTGCTCTTTTCGAGAGGACCGTGGTGAGGGTCCCCGGTCCCGGGCCTATCTCGACCACGGTATCGTCACCGGTAACACCGGCGGTTCTGACTATCTTTTCGAGTATGGAGCGGTCGTAAAGGAAATTCTGGCCGAGGCGGCTTCTCTTCATGAAACCTGGAGTCTGGCCGCGAGCTTAAGGGCCTCTACCATGCTCGACGGGTCCGCCTTTCCTGCCCATGCGATATCGTAGGCGGTCCCGTGGTCGGGAGAGGTCCTGACAAATGGAAGCCCCACGGTGACATTGACGCCTTTATCGAAGGCGACCATCTTCAGCGGTATCAGGCCCTGGTCGTGGTACATGCAGACAACGATATCGGTTTGTCCCCTGTATGCTCTGTGAAAGACGGTATCAGGCGGGAAGGGGCCGTCCACCGGAATCCCCTCCTTCCTCGCCAGTTCGATGGCAGGGAGGATTTCCTGCTTTTCCTCGCTACCGAACAGACCACCCTCTCCCGCATGGGGATTCAGCCCGGCGACTGCGATCCTGGGATGTTTGATTTCCAGCATATCGCAGGCCTTCTTCGCCAGCCGGATTGTCTTCAGTACGCTTTGGCTTGTTATAAGGCCGGGAACGCTCCTCAGCGAGGTGTGAATCGTGACGAGTATCACCCTGAGCGGTCCTCCCGCAAGCATCATGGCATATTCCTTTGTTCCGGTCAGCTCGGCCAGCATTTCGGTATGCCCGGGCCACGAAAGGCCGGCCATCCTCAATGCCTCCTTCGATATCGGAGCGGTCACTATCCCTTCGACCTTTCCGTCAAGGGCCAGCGAGACGGCCTTTCTGATACAGTCCGCCGCGGCTTTTCCCCCCTCTGCCGTCGCCTTTCCCTTAAGGAACCCGTCGAGATTCCCCGCATCGATAAGAGAGATCGAACCTGACGGGGATTTCTCTTCTTCCGGACGCGTGATTACCCTGATTTCAAAAGGCAGGGAGAGGAGCGACAGACATTCTTCCATGACGCGGCGGCTCCCGACGATGACGGGCCGGCAACAGTTCAGTACCTCGGAAGAGGCAAGGGCCTTAAGTATAATCTCAGGGCCGACCCCACCGGGGTCCCCCATGGTAACGGCAAGTCTCTTCATTCCCCGATTATCTTGACCAGCACCCTTTTTTTCCGTCTGCCGTCGAACTCGCCGTAGAAGACCTGCTCCCAGGGACCGAAATCGAGTTTCCCTTTTGTCACCGCAACTACCGCCTCCCTGCCCATGACCTGCCGCTTAAGGTGGGCGTCGGCGTTGTCTTCTCCTACGTTGTGGCGGTAGCCGGAAACCGGCTCGTGAGGGGCGAGTTTTTCGAGCCAGACTTCGAAGTCCTGGTGAAGCCCGGATTCGTCGTCGTTTACGAACACCGACGAGGTGATATGCATGGCATTGACGAGGATCAGCCCTTCCCTGATGCCGCTCTCCCTTAGGCATTCTTCAACATTAGGTGTTATGTTAATGAAGGCCCGGCGCGTCGGGATGTCGAACCAGAGCTCTTTCCGGTAACTTTTCATTCAGGCCTCCTGTCTTGTCCGGACGACTGGGATCTCATCTTTACCTCTGCGATCCTTGTTCAGTATACCACGAAGGCATGGACTCCCTTTTTAGTAATGAAGAAAATATTTGCGGTCATGCCTCTTGGCGTCGACCGACAGAATAAAGGCTGGCCTGCTCTAAAGCACATGTTGCCACAAGATTATGACTTAGAGCTCTCAGTTATTTGGAACTGCAACTCCCGGAGAGTTTGTCCCGCCATATGTTCGTTCATGTTCGTCGGAACGCAAGCGAGAATTCTGGGCTTCCGACAGCCGCCGACGTCTGACGAGATGACGGCCGGTGATAATTTCTTATGGCAATCAACTGACTTCGGTAACAGCCGTCTGCCGCAGGTTTGTTATATCGCGCGAGGGCGAATTGCCGAACATACGGCTGTACTCTCGGCTGAATTGGGAGGGACTTTCATAGCCGACCTGGAATGCTGCCGCCGCTGCATCCTCATTCTCTGAGAGCATCAAGCGCCGAGCTTCATTTAAACGCAACCACTTTTGATATTGCAGCGGGCTCATGGCTGTCAGCGCCCTGAAATGGTGGTGGAAAGTCGATGCGCTCATATTTACCTGCGCCGCCAGGTCATCGATGCGCAGCGGCTGGGCGTAATGGCCCTTCAGCCAGTCGATCGCCTGGGCAATCCTGTTGCCCTGGCTGCCTGCAGTGGCCATCTGGCGAAGGCGGGCGCCCTGTTCTCCCACAAGCATGCGATAGAAAATCTCCCTTTTTATTATGGGTGCGAGTATGGGGATGTCCCCCGGATTGTCAAGGAGGTCAACAAGCCGCTTAAAGGCATCGAGCAGCTCAGGCGTGAGCCTGCCTGTGGCCATAGCGTGTCCCTGCTGTTGTGTCTGGGGCGAAGGAAGGGCGCTGTCAACCATCAACTCCGCCAGTGTACGCAGATCCAGGTCCAGTACAAGCCCGAGGTACGGTTTTTCCGGGCTCGCCTCAAGTATCTGAACGACCGTTGGCAGGTTAATGGGAGTAACCAGATAGTGCCGGGCATCATATACATATTCATTGCTCCCGAGTACCGCACGCTTCGCTCCCTGAACCGCCACGCAGATACAGGGAGGGTACATGCCGCTATGTGGCCGGGTTGTCCCGGTTTTCATATAGAGTGTAAGGCCGGGCACGGCAGTCTCGTTGCTGCCGTCCTTGTCCGCCAGACGGGCAATGTTCACACGAAGCCCGGAAAGCACGGCGGACATATTTCCTCCCTCATTGGTCTCTTTCGCAAGCATACCTTCCATATTTCAGCCTCCTGTCTCATACTAACAGGCTTCGATACGCCGTAGCAACAAAAAATCGCTTCCATCGGACTTTTAGGCAAGAATATGGCAGGATCGGTCTACCGGTTGTCCTGTCAGCGGGAGTATCATTAAATTATCGGGCAGAAAAAAACATCCGAAAATTGAATCAGGAAGACTTGGATGAAGATCGAGACGAGGAGGCAAAAATGAATTTCGAGTTTCAGAACCCTACACATCTGATATTTGGCGGAGGCGTGCTCAATCGACTGGGTGAGGTTGTCAGCGCACATGGCAAGCATGCCCTGCTTGTAACGGGAGGCGGCAGCGTTAAAAAGACCGGAGTACTTGACCGGGCAATCGATAGCCTGAAGTCGGCCGGAGTCTCGGTAGCTGAATGCCCCGGGGTGGAGCCCAATCCCAGAATATCGAGCGTCAGGCGCGGTGCCGACATCGCCCGCAAGGAAAAATCTGATGTGATCATCGCACTTGGCGGCGGCAGCACAATGGACGCTTCTAAAGTAATGGCTGCTGCGGTGTTCTACGATGGTGACCCGTGGGACATGATCCTGCACGGCCAGCCCGATCAGTACGTTCCTGCACAGGCGCTCCCCATAATCACAGTTCCCACACTGGCAGCCACCGGCTCTGAGATGAACTGCGGGGCAGTTATCAGCAACGAGGAGACCTCGGAGAAGTCCTTCGTCACGGCGCCCTGCCTGTACCCCCACACTGCGCTGGTCGACCCGGAGTTGACGGTTACCGTCCCGGTCGACCAGACCGCATACGGTATCTGTGACATCATCACGCACCTTACTGAGTACTATTTCAACGGCATTGACGGCACACCGCTTCAGGATCGGTCTGCCGAGGGCGTGATCCTCACGACCATGGAATACGGAAAGAAGGCCCTGGCCGACGGAGAAGATATCGAGGCGCGCACGCAAATACAGTTGGCCTCTATCCTTGCCCTCAACGGATGGGTTAATTCAGGCGTAGCCGGGTCAGCCCCGGTTCACTTTATTGAGCATACAATCTCGGCCCATCACGACGTTACGCATGGCGCAGGACTTGCGGTGGTCAACCCGGCATGGATGCGCTTTGCAGCGAGGCGCCGTCCGGACAAGTTCGTGCAGTTTGCCGAACGCATCTTCGGACTCAAGGCAAATGGCGCCGGCGAAATGGATACCGCAATGACTGGCATAGATCGCTTTGAGGATTTCCTTCACTCAATCGCATGCCCGACGAAGCTGTCTGACCTTGGCATTGATGATAAACAGATTCCTCGATATGCAGAGGACACCGTACGCATAATCCACGACGAAAATGGGATGCTGCCGGGCAGACCGCCCATGAGCGCGACGGACATCGAGACGGTGCTGCATGCGGCACTGTAACTAAAAGACGGGAGACGAGTATGGAAAAGCGTAAATTGGGAAACAGCGGACTGGAGGTTTCAGCGCTCGGGTTTGGCTGTATGGGCATGAGCATAGCCTATGGCCAGCCCGGAGACAAGCTGGAGATGATCGCTCTTATAAGGAAGGCCGTGGAGCGGGGCGTCACATTCTTCGACACCGCGGAGATTTACGGTCCCTACACCAATGAAGAACTCGTGGGCGAAGCCTTGGCGCCGTTTCGCGGAAAAGTTGCGATAGCCACGAAATTCGGGATCAAGGTAGGTCCCGACGGGCAGCAGGCCCAGGACAGCCGTCCCGAAGGCATCAGACAGAGCCTGGAAGGTTCGCTCAAACGGCTCGGAGTCGATGCGATCGATCTTTACTATCAACACCGAGTTGACACGAACGTGCCGATCGAGGATGTGGCAGGCACGGTAAAGGATCTGATACAGGAGGGCAAGGTCAGGCACTTTGGCCTTTCCGAGCCAGGAGTGAAGACAATCCGCCGGGCTCACGCCGTCCAGCCGGTCACCGCGATCCAGAGCGAATACTCGCTTTGGTGGAGGCGGCCTGAGGAGGAACTCTTGCCCGCGCTCGAAGAATTAGGGATTGGTCTCGTTCCCTTCAGTCCTCTCGGGAAAGGGTTTCTCGCGGGAAAGATCGACGAGAAGACAACCTTCGACAAGACCGACTTCCGCAACATCGTTCCCCGCTTTACGCCGGAGGCCAGGAAAGCGAATCTGGCGTTGGTCGATCTGCTGCGCGCTATCGCGGAGAGGAAGAAGGCTACGCCTGCCCAAATAGCTCTTGCATGGCTTCTTGCCCGGAAGCCGTGGATCGTTCCGATCCCGGGCACCAAGAAGCTGGAGCGGCTGGAAGAGAACATTGGGGCAGTCAACATAGATATTACTCCGGACGACCTCCGCGAGATTGAAAGTGCTGCCTCAAAGATCACGATTCAGGGGGAGCGGTATCCCGAAGCACTGGAGAAAAGGACCGGTCTATAACCGGATAGTGATACAGCGTCGCTGAAGGTTTGATAGGGAAGGAAACAATAATGAAAGCTTTAGCAATAAACGGAAGTCCCAGAGCAGGCGGCAATACGGAGATCCTGCTCAAGAAGGCCATGCGGAATATGAGGCATCTCGGACGAACAATTGCATGGCTCGGTTCAGCCATACCTGCCATCTCTGATGCCACCCCCTTCCCTAAGCTTGCTGTGGAGTTGCATTAGAAACGAACAGGACAAATTTGGCGTCTCAGTTTGGTGTCGTTAAAAGACTGGTAAAATGTGAAGAGGATAGTGCATATGGCATGGCGGAGTACCTTAATCCGGCACCCAGCGACTTTAAAGGCAACGTCACCGGATTCCGGCTCAACTCACTGCCGGAATGACGAGCCATTGAGGTAAAGTCTATTTTGAGACGGTTAACAAGCATGGTGGTTATCGTTTAGCAAGGAGGTAATTATGTCCAGTGGAGCTTACAATTTTTACAAAAGCAAGGATGTAACCGCGCAAAAGGTTAGGTTTAAAAATCAATACAACATGAAAGTTGTGGGGAATCTTTTCATTCCCACAGATTTAAATGAAAACACAAAATATCCCGCGATCATTGTCGGGCATCCTTTTGGCGCAGTAAAAGAACAAGCTGCGAATCTGTACGCCACAAAAATGGCTGAAAAGGGATTCGTTACCTTATCGTTCGATATGTCTTTCTGGGGTGAGAGTGAGGGGCAGCCTCGCAACGTTGTTGCGCCGGATATCAATACCGAGGATTTCAGTGCTGCGGTGGATTTCCTGGGCACTCGTCCGTTTGTTGACAGGGATCGGATTGGTGTTCTCGGGGTTTGTGCCAGTGGGGGCTTTGCCATCAGCGCAGCCAAGATCGACCTGCGCATGAAAGCCATTGCGACCGTCAACATGTACAATATGGGCGCTGTTACCCGTCACGGGCTCAGACATTCTTTGACTTTGGATCAGAGAAAACAGATCATCAAGGAGGCGGCAGAGCAACGCTATGTGGAGTTCGCCGGAGGTGAAACCAAATACACCGGCGGGACTGTGTATGAGCTGAAGGAAGACACTGACCCCATCCAGCGAGAGTTTTTCGACTTCTACCGCACGTCGCGAGGTGAATACACGCCTAAAGGAATGTCGCCAAAACTTACAACACACCCGACACTTAGCAGTAACGTTAGATTCATGAATTTTTACCCCTTTGTAGATATAGAAACGATTTCTCCCCGTCCTATGCTGTTCATCGCGGGTGAAAATGCGCATTCCATTGAGTTCAGCGAAGACGCTTACAAACTGGCGGCCCAACCGAAGGAGATCTATATCGTTCCGGGTGCCGGACACGTCGATCTCTACGATCGGGTAGACCTTATTCCGTGGGACAAGATCACGCCTTTTTTCACCGCGCATCTGAAATGAGGCAATGGCGACCGCATTAAACAGCACGTATGACAGGCAGCTTGGGGGCATCTGGAAGGAGTAACAATGAAAAACGTAAATTAGGATAAAGCGGTCCTTCGGAGGCGAAGAACGCGAAAAGCGAGGGATCTTGAACGCTAAACAGAAGAAAATCAGCGAATGGCTGGACATATCAGCGATGAACAGTACAAGACCGGAAAGAAATAGCTATTTGAAGAATTGAAGGAGGAAACAATGCCTCATGTCATCGTAAAACTCTGGCCCGGAAAATCAGAAGAGCAGAAGATCCGACTCGCCGAACGAATTACCAATGACGTTACGGCCGTTCTCAATTACGGCGAAGAATCGGTTTCTGTTTCCATCGAAGAAATCAAATCAGAGGATTGGAAGGAGAAGGTTTATAAGCCAGACATACTTAACGCGCGGGGGAAGCTATACAAGAAACCTGGATATAAGATGTGAAAGGAGAGAAACCATGAAAGGAGCTGTTCTCTATGGACCTCGCGACGTGCGATTTGAGGAGCGCGCCGATCCGAAAATCATCAACGCGACGGATGCAATTATCAGAATCGCGGCCGCCTCCATCTGCGGCTCTGACCTGTGGCTATACCGCGGCATAAGCCCTATCACCGAGCCGACCCCGATGGGGCATGAGTACTGCGGCATCGTCGAGGAGGTCGGCAACGAGGTCACTTCGATTAAGCGTGGTCAGTTCGTCATCGGGTCCTTTTTCGTTTCCGACAACACCTGTCCCAACTGCCGGGCCGGCTACCAGTCCTCTTGTGAGCAGCGCGAATTAGTAAAGGGGGCGCAGGCGCCTCTGCTGCGTATCCCGCTTGCGGACGGCACCCTGGTGGCCATCCCGGACGTTCCTTCGGACAACCTGATCCCGAGCCTGCTGACGCTCTCCGACGTCATGGGAACCGGCTGGTTCGCTGCCGAGGCAGCCGACGTCAAGCCGGGCAAGACGGTCGTGGTTGTCGGTGACGGCGGGGTGGGCCTCCTCGGTGTGCTCTCCGCCAGGCTGATAGGAGCCGAACGGATAATAGCGATGAGCCGTCACGAGCCAAGGCAGAAGCTCGCCCGCGAGTTCGGAGCGACCGACATCGTAATCGAGCGCGGTGACGAGGGCGTAGCCCGCATCAAGGAGTTGACCAATGGAATCGGCGCTGACTCGGTGCTTGAGTGCGTCGGCACACAAGAGGCCATGATGCAGGCAATCCGTTCCACCCGTCCCGGAGGATACATGGGCTATGTAGGCCTCCCTCACGGGGTTGATCTCAACGGCCAGGAGCTGTTCTACTCGCACGTCCACCTCCATGGCGGCCCTGCCCCGGTGCGCCGCTACCTGCCCGAACTGATCGACCTGGTGTTGAATGGGAAGATTGACCCCGGCAAGGTCTTCGACCTGACCCTGCCCCTCGACCGGCTGAGGGCTACTGCGCTATGGATGAGCGCCGCGCGATCAAGACTCTGTTGCGACCGTAGGTCGAGAGATAGAATGCGTTTGCTGAAGGATAGATAGTGTGAGAGGATGACATGGCAAAAAAGGTATTGGTACTGTCTGCAAGCCCGAGAAAAGGCGGGAATTCCGATCTATTGTGCGACCAGTTCCTGCAAGGGGCAAAAGAAGCAGGCAGGCGCTTGGCAAAAGGAGACATCACGGGAAGTAATGCATGTCCCGGGCTTACGAGATGGGGAAGAACGTATAGGGGAGGGAATTTCAAATGAAGCGCATAACTATTCTCATCATTGCCTTTTTGTGTTTTTGCGGTACCCTGAAAGCAGAAGACAAAAACCACATACAAAATAAGGAGGAAACTATGAAAATGGAGATAATGCCTAAAGGCACTCAGAAGTCCATCAAGGGGCCGGAAGACAAGTTTACCGGTGACGTCCAGATCGATATGCTATTTCCCTCCAATGAAGTCGCTCACTACTCGGGCGCGTACGTTACATTTCAGCCCGGCGCCAGGACCGCATGGCATCTGCATCCTGCAGGGCAACATATGATCGTGACCTCCGGTGTAGGACTGACCGGGACGCGGGATGGGAAGATCGTCACAATGAATACCGGTGACACAGTCTGGTGTCCACCCGACATAGATCACTGGCATGGAGCAACACCCGACTCACCAATGACACACCTGGTCGTCACAGGAGAACTCGATGGCAAGAACGTGGTCTGGAAGGAAAAGGTCACTGATGATCAATATTTGGGAAAATAATAAGAGGACAGTGAAAGCGAATATGCTTTCACTTCTGGTCATGTTCTCTTTTCTGGTGCCGGCTCTGGCACTTGTTTCGGAGGCAAATAATATGGAACAACATCAAGCATTGGACAGGAGACAGCGAAGCATCATCCCCATTGCGGCCTTCACCTCCAACGGCGATCTGCAAAACCTGAAAGCGGCCCTGAACGAAGGGCTGGATGCCGGATTGACGCTAAACGAAGTAAAGGAAATTCTCATCCAGATGTACGCGTATGCCGGATTCCCACGCAGTCTGAACGGCATCCAGACGTTTATGACCGTCATGGAGGAGAGAAAGGCCAAGGGCATCAAGGACGAAGTGGGACGCGAACCGAGTCCTTTGCCTCCCGACACGGACAAAGATGCATACGGCGCAAAAGTGCGGGCAGAACTTGCCGGTCAAAAAAAGATACCGCCTCCAAGCGGGTATCAACTTTTCGCACCCGGAATCGACACGTTTCTGAAAGAGCATCTTTTTGCCGACATTTTTGCCCGCGATGTCCTGGACCACCGGAGCAGAGAACTGGCCACCATCGCAGCCCTTGCCGGCATGACCGGCACAGAGGGACAGCTCCGGTTCCATCTTGGTGCGTCGATGAATGTTGGATTGACCGAGGGTCAGTTGAAGGACTTTATATCCGTACTCGAAAGCAGGGTCAGCAGGGAGAAAGCCGAGAAGGCCGGAGAAGTTCTCTCTGCCGTCCTGGCCGACAGGAAGTAGGAACATGTCGACGGGATGGAAAACTCACACAAAAAGAGATCAGCCATGAAAGCCGCCGTCTACCAGGGAGCACACAAACTCGCAATCGAAAGCGCGCCGGACCCGAAAATCGAAGAGTTATGGCACGCCGGCGTGGATTTGGTCCGTGGTAGCCGTGGTGATGCTGGTTGCGACCTACGCGGCATGGTCCACCACAAGCTGGTCAGCTACCATTATCAGGGCCTATGAGTCCGGGACCCGCTGGCTGGTCCTATCTGTGATGAACGGTCGTCCTGTGGTCGCTCGCCTTATCCATAAAAAGCGATTAAATCACTGGCGTTCCTGTAATTTTCGCCAGGCATGCATCTGCAGAAAACTGCCTTCCACGCTGGCCTCCATTTCCTGAAACATCCTGAATGGAACGGTGAACGTCAAGATCTCCCTGTCAACAACCGAACGCTTTGAAATATCAAAAAAGCCTATCACGCCCCGGGGATTTTCCTTCTTTGCTTCTGCATAGCCAAAGAGTATTGATTGACATGCCGCGCCGAAAGGCGCTGTAACACTCTGATTGGTCCCACGATTGTAATCCGCCATCACCACCAGGGCCGACAACTGATCCGCATTTGCAAAAAAGACAATCAAATCGGGTTCGTCCTGTTCCGTGACCTGTTCCCAGGGTTTAAACACCACATACTCGGTGGGGACGTCGGTCATAGATAGCGAATCAACCCATTTTCTTGCCAGTTCAGGATTCTTATAAAATCGTTCACCCTCCGCCATTGAAGACATTCCGCGGCCCATTTGGGCGGCCATCTCCTTATTTCCCGTGGAAAGAAGGCAATCAATGGGAAATTTCCCGTATCTATCGCCAAATCCGAGACCGGTTCCACCTCCGGGGCAACCGAAAGATTTACGGTCAAAATAGGCCATACGACTTTTCTTGCTCGCCGTCACCAGAAAGACAGCCACACACCCACCCATACTTCCTTCTTTAAAGTGAAGTCCATCCTCTGGTTTATCGTCAGTCAATATTATCGCCACCGGTTGCATTTTTAATTTCAAAGCTTTAAGAAGTTGACTATTCATATGACAAGCACCTCCTTTTTGAAGTGACTCAATTTAAAGCTGCCATCTGAAGAACCATGTAAAAAGAAAAAAGGGGACGGTTCTTCTTATCTTCAATATGTAGTCCAGTCTGGGTATCCCGCTCATTCCGCGGAGTTCAAGCGGAAACCACTGCAAGCGTTGCGCCCTGCGCGTATGGTCGGAGCGGGGTCCAGGACTTCGCGGTCCAAATCTACATGGTACAAAGGCCGGTTGCCGAATCGCAAGCCATAGCAGTAACTTTGTGTGAAATAAGGTAGCCATTGCCCGCTTCACGCTTCTGAATCAGCTGCTTATCCAACAGTGAGTTAATTACTGACTTCAGTTCGTCATTCGTAAGGTCGAATGTCATTTGGATTTCAATCGGCGCCACGGAACCATACTTCGTTATAAACGCCATAATGGACTTTTCATTGGCCGAGACTGGATGTTCCTCTATTTCTCCGCCGGTCAAATGCCCAATCAACGCCTTGAAATCTTCATACCGTTTGTACCCGCGAATCACCGTTTCCTTCTCGCCATATTTCACCAAAAATGAAGGAAAACCACGTGCCCCATATTCTGCCGTGGTAGCAAGGTCCTGCTCAAAGGCTCTTTGTGCCGAACCATGAGTAAAGTCATCAAGGAAGCGGGCAATATCGAGCCCTACTTCTGATGCCAATTCCAGGAGCACTTCGGTTGTGTTCGTTTGCCTCGCCTCGGCTGCCGACGCTTCCCGGATACGCCGAAGGAATTTATTTGCGAGCGTCGGGTCCTGCATCTGTGCGGCTTTATAGGCGATGTTTTGTGGGTATGTGGAAGGATGTTCCCTGGAAAACAGTTTAAATCCCTCGCTTTTTACCGGCATTCCATGACGTTCGGATGCTTCTACCCAATGCCTGCAGATATTTTTATTCGAGCGGTCAGGGTCGCCACCTATATCGTTATAGCTGTCGCAAAATGAGGTGATGTCTTTGACCAACCCGCCCATGATATAGCTGATTTTGACCTGCTCACCGAACCGCGTTTCCAACTTTCGCAGAACAGGTTCACTGCCCCAGCACCAGGTACAAACCGGGTCGGTAAATTCTATAATTTCGACAATTTTCTTTTGCGTATTCATTATTAATTAATTGCACTCGTACGAACTAACTTTTCAAAGCGATCCTTGCCCGTGGTCTCGATCAGGCGACCCTCCTCTCTTTACATATTTCTACCAGCATAATCGTAGTTAAGCAACTGCAAAAATGGCGTATCAGGCATTAATCACGCCAGCGACGTCCTCATAGTATCTCTCACCTCGAATAGAGCTAAGAATACTGCGGAGTATACGAGTTCACCCTTTGGTCGATTCAGGCAGGATAGAAGACCCGCCGTCGGGCCACGAGCACCCAAGCCCTGGCTTGTCTGTGACCTTCTCGATCAAAAGTGGTCGATCTCAGCTCGAGGATCTCGAAATGCGGCTCTACGGCCGTGACGATCTCGGTGGCGCTGTGCCTCGGCGGTCCGGTGTCACGCGGCGGACCATCGGTGGAGCCGATAAGGCTGTACCAGATCCCTTCGCGGGTGAGCAGGTCCGCGACCCGCCAGGCAAAACGCGAGAGTTCTTCTCCGCCTTCGAAGACATGAAGACAACCACGATCATAGACGAAATCGAAAGGAGCGCCGGGGACCTGATCGACCAGGAAATCGCCGACGAGGAACTGGCAGCTGACCCCGGCGGAGACGACCTTCGCCTTGGCCTTGGCTATCGCAGTTGGCGAGATGTCCATCCCTGTCACCTCAAAGCCATGCTGCGCCAGCCAGATCGAATTGGTGCCGGTGCCGCAGCCGATCTCCAACGCTTTACCAGATTTGACGCTATACGCCTCGATCACCCCGGGCAGATGTACGTCAGGTTTACCACTATCCCAGGGCAGGTTGCCTTCGGTGTAACGTTTATCCCAGCTTGCGCGGTCCCTTGGACGCCTTTTTTCTTCTTCTTTCATATGAGGTGCCTCCTCAATTGCAGACACCGGCTCCTCCGACGCGGTGATAAACACTTTCACATAGCTGTCAGCTCCCGGCGAAGAAGAGATGGGTTGCCCTTCCGCCTCCTTCCCTCAATCACCGGCCGTCCATTCGAGGCTCCAGGCTGAAACGCCAGATAGCTGAAGATATTATACCCGACAGTGTGCTGTGGATTGCCAAAAGTTCAGGGAAAGAGCGTTATCGGATAAGATATGATTAATGACGGAGCACCGGGAGATCAATATGGTGATGCTTGCGATCAGCCTCGCCCCGGATGGATTCCTGGTACTTTAGCATGCAGTTTCGCAGTATGTTGCGTTTTTCCTCATACCTTTATCTGTATCATGGGGAGCTTGCTTTCTCACAGAAACGAACGGGAGTTTCCATTGCCGATAACTGTTAAGTTCGCGGCGTTGCTTGGAAAGACCTGTTGCTTTCGGTGCATGATCATGCCCCATGAGAATCTTTTAAAGCTCACTTTCTTCGGTGCGAAATGCCGGGAGAAAGTTTCACCCGCAGACCACTCAAGATGACTGATCACGATTTTCATCGACTCGTGTTGTTAACACCGACGCGCCCGTAGTTTCACAACGCCGAAACTGTTGAGGATTTACGGAAGAAACTGGCAGTTATAACGGCCGCTCCAATGCCGGATTAGGTCGCATTTTTAGCCACGAAAGGCGCAGACATTTCTTGGCAATGCAGACGTTGCATAAGTGGCACGAACATATCGAGTCGACCCGGAACGTTGTTATGCAAGCATCACTCACCTCTCTGCATCGGACTTGTTTGCTTTCCTATCGACCGCTGTTAGCCAAGAGCTTTTCCTCTTCGGCTAGGAATAACGGACGAACTGGCATAAGAGCGGAATCAATGCTTTTTCCCTTGCTGATCCCGAAGCAATGCGTTCTGCTCCCGCAACATGTCGATGATTTCCTCGTTCTGTTTGTGCAATTGTGGCAGGATGGTCATGATTAGTTTCGGCGGTGACTCCTCGGGAAGACCGGCTAACATATGTTCCATCCGGTGAGCCATTCGACGGCTGACACCAGCACCGATGCGATGTCTCCGGTCTGGCGAAAGCACCAGCCAGGTGGCTACACTAGCGAGCACGACGGTCCCGAGGGCAATTGATCTGTTCATAAGTCCTCCTTTTTGAGAGCGAAAAACCAGTGCGGGAGGCAACCCGCTGAATAATCTCAGCTTTTTCCCGTCGGGTGAGGTGATGTCGGTTTTTCATCGGATCGCACCCGTTCGATTCGATCTTTACGATAACATGCTCGTACATCGTAATGATAAGCTCCAGGATAAATCTACTGTCGCTGTCAAGAAACCGATATATTGGCACTGCCAAGGCTCGGCCCTGGGCAAGGTGCCATCGCGCTCGCCGCAGCAAGTCTTTTACCAGGTAGCAGGTTCCGGGGCTCGCCTGACGGTTCAACACCTCGCTTTTCAGCATCTCAGGACTTACACCGTACGCGAGCATGTCTTCACGGGTTAAGCAGAGTCTTGTCTCTGTATTCGTGATATCCGTAGCAAGGTCCCGGATTATGTGCCCCAGATACGCGAATAGTCCGAGATGGCGACCACAGGCATACAAATCGAATCCTCGCGGAAATTCGCATGAGTTCTTCGTTTCATAGCGGCGCGCCACAATCAACAACAGGTAAATCGTGGTGGGTGCCACGGTCGCTCCTTCAGCATAAGCCAGGAAATCAGACCAGCGAACAAGCTCGCTGGCCACGATATCCGAGCGCATGGCTGCAAAGAAATTTGTCCAGAGCTTAATCGGAACGGGGAAAATGCGATACGAAGTGATGAAGGATTCGCAAACAGCCTTGGCTTCGGGAAAATTGCAAGATGCAAGCAGGGAGGTCGTTGGATAGATGCCATGGCAACTGGATCTGACCACTCGCTCCCATGAAGCCACAACACCCAGTTCACGTTTCCTCAGCTCGGCACAACGACTACCTGTCGAAGGGAGATTATCTATGCGGTCATCTACTACTCGCATGATGGCATAATAGGCGCAGAACGCCATATACTTGATGGGATCCCTGAAGAAGGAACTCGTGATGTAGAGATTGTTGCGGTCCTTGGAGGCGATCTCCTCAGTCACTTCATGTGCTCGAGTTTGCATCTTCACCCGTTCCTTAAAAATAGTTAGCCATCTAACACAGAAACCGGCGATGCCGTTAGATTGTTTTGTTTATTTAGTTTATAAATTAGTGGCTTTATTCCTTATTCTCTAGATGTTCGTATTGAGATTCATGAGTGAAGTGCTCACAGTTTCGATCACAAGCATGGACTATTTTGCTCCCTTCGAAGGATATATTAAAAGGAAAATGGAGCTTTGGTTTTGTATTCATAATGCCCGCGACTTTCGTGCCTTCAATCATTGTGCAATCGACTCCTTGCAGTGAATCACGTATTGTTTTGAATGCAGAATCGCATCCTAAAACTATCACAGCTTCATATTGTCTTGCAGATTCTTGAAATTTGCCGCGTTGCCGCGAGGTCCACAGGCAAAGAAAAAATTGCTGGATAATACCGGCCCTAAACCATCTTGTTTTTAGGCCTTTTTCTCCTAGCTGAGATTGCAATCTCTTGATGTGTCTTTTAAGCGGTGGTGATTTTAACAAACTTCCAAAGGGCTGAAGGAAAGGTTTGTTTTCTTTCATTGCAAAACTTGCCCCAGCACACATATTGCAGGCAACAATCAATGCAGAACTTAACCCGTCAACTTCAGAAACTATATCTGTGTCATCAAGATGTATCGGCATTTCTTGTCCCTCCTTCCGATGTTCCTATTTTTAATATTGAAGTTAACCAGTTATTGGATAGTTAACCCCATAACGCCGGCATTTTTCATTCTCTTCAATTCATCAAGATGTTGTGTCGGGTGACTACTTGATTTATCGTATTATCACGGTAGACGAATATTACTTTTGTAATGTTATCGGGTTTTCCGTCTGACATTACGCCCCCTTACCTCCCTTATACTCCGGCTAGGGACCGCTGTCAAGAAAAAACGTTGATTTCCGGTCGTAAGCTCTGGCCGACAACAGGCTTGAGAAAAGGACGTACAACTGGAGTCGAATGATCTTCTACCAGAGGAATGGTATAAGACGATGACGGACCTTCCTCCGATATTCCGTATATCCGGCGAGATTCTCAACGAGAAAACTTTCCTCATCATAGAGCCGCCAGATC
>JARRRI010000025.1:0-33795 GCA_037380845.1 Candidatus Sulfobium sp.
CTGATGACCATAGGCAAAAGAGTTGAAGATATGAATCTCGACTTCTTCTGATATAAAATATAACAAAAGTGGTAATATAATGGCTCTGATGGGATTCACAATTTCTTCACGAAATTTTCGTATCCTATGGAAAACAAAGGCGTTTTAAAGCGTCTGTAAAGGGAGACCAGAGGACTGAGATGAAAGAACATGATGTTTTCGATGAAATAATAGAGTTGGGTAAGAAGCGGGGAACGCTCACGTATGATGAAATAAATGACGCCCTGCCGTCCGAGTTTTTCTCGCCCGACGAGCTTGAGGACCGTCTGGAACTGCTGAAGGACCTGGGGATCAAGGTCGTAGACAGCGAGGAACAGGACATCTTTGAATCCGAGGCCCTTGAAGAGGAGGAGCCCGAAGAGGAGGAGAGGTCAGAAGACTTGGTCCAGGCATATTTTCATTCGATGGGGAATATCACCATTCTCACCAGGGACGCCGAGACCGAGCTTGCAAAGAGACTCGAAGAAGGCAGAAGTATCGTAAAGGAAATCGTCACATCTCTGCCTTTATACAACAGGATCGAGAGCAGCCTGACGAATACCGGCGACGTGGAATGGACTGAAGAGGAGGAGAAGGAAAAAGCGGACGAAGCCCTCCATACGTCTCTGACAATCCTCGACAACACAATGCGGAAAGTGGAGGAGGCGGACAGGAAGATCGGGAGGCATGGCTCTCTGAAGAACCTGAAACGGACCGTTTCCGAAAAGAAGAAGAAGAACATCAACCCGGCAAAGCTCCAGGCGCTGGCCAAGGAGGTTGGTGCCGTCTATAAACAGGCTGAAGCCGAAACGGGGATCAAGATAGACGAGCTGAAGGCCGGGTGGGAGAGGATTCTGAGGGCCCGGGCATTGTATGAAGAGTCCAAGAACGAGCTGACAACACGGAATCTCAGGCTGGTAGTGAATATCGCCAAGAACTATATAGGCAGGGGGCTTTCCCTTCTGGACCTTATACAGGAGGGTAACATAGGACTTATGAAGGCAGTCGACAAGTTCAAATACGAGAAGGGCTTCAAGTTCAGCACATATGCAACCTGGTGGATCAGGCAGGCGATGACGCGGGCCCTGATAGACCAGACAAAGACAATAAGGGTCCCCGTACACATGATGGAATTTTACAACAGGGTTACCAAGGCGACCCGGGAACTTACCCAGGAGCTGGGGAGAGAACCCGTGGACGACGAAATAGCAGAAAAGCTTGGCGTTCCCAAGAGGAAGGTGGAAGAGGTCTTCAGGGCCATCCAGGACCCGATTGCATTACAGACACCGGTGGGCGATGAAGACACCGAGCTTGAAGATTTCATCGGGGACGAGAGCAAGCCTTCCCCTTACGAGGATGCCGAGCAGACGGAAATGTCCGAGCAGATGATCATGATCTTGAAGACGCTTACCCCCAAGGAAGAGCAGGTTATAAGGATGAGGTTCGGGATAGGTGTTGACAGGGATCACACTCTTGAAGAAGTGGGGAGGCATCTGGCGATCACAAGAGAAAGGGTGAGGCAGATCGAGGCAAAAGCATTGAGAAAGCTCAAGCACCCTCACAGGATGAAAGCGCTGAAGAACCTGATTACCGCCTGATACACCGGCACGGTGCCGTCAGGATGCCTTCCTGAGCCTTGCAAACCTTGTAAGGAGACCGTCACGTGAGAGTTCGAGAGCGCAGCCCAGGTCCTCAAACATCGAGACCGTTTCTTTCATGGCTTTTTCTCCGACCTCCAGGGTGGGTTCATAGATAGAGATAAAACCGCCTTTTTTTAATATCCTGCATATATTGGAGGCGGACGCCTCCCTGTTTCTGACTTCATGGAAGCTGTAATACAGGATGCAGACGTCGGCGATGCTTTCTTCCACCGGCGATAAAGATATGTCGCCTTTTACAATCTCTACCTTACCGGGTTGCGGCGGCACCCTTTTTTTAAGCTTTCTTACCATTCCTTCCTGGAGTTCGACTGCGATTATCTTTCGGGCGCGCCGGACGAGGACCTCTGTCAGGAACCCGTTACCGGCACCTGCTTCGAGCACGACGGAGTCGGTTGTGACGCCTGATTCGTCGAGGATCCTCCCGCGGTCCGTAAGGAGTTTCCTCACCGGGTTATACAGGATAAATGAAAGCCATGAGGGGCAGACAAATGACATCAGTTCACTCCTTTCGGTTGAAGTTTGTCCTGTCATGTTATCACAATGAAGGGACCTTTTTTCCGGAGGCGGAGATCACTTGATTTTGGCAACTTTTTGTGAGCTAATAGTAGGAAGTGAATTAATTATGGCGGACAAAGGGTTTCTTGTGAAACGGGAGCGGCTATAAACGGATGGAACGGTTTCTGGATTTCGCTATCCTCCCCCAGCCTGACGAGACCACGTGCGGACCATCGTGCCTGCACGCCGTCTACAGATATTACGGGTATGATATATCTCTGGACCAGGTGATACGGGAAGTGAGAAACCTGGAGGGAGGCGGCACACTGGACGTATTCCTCGCCATACATGCCCTCAGAAGGGGCTTTTCCGCCGTGATATATACCTACAACCTGGCTGTCTTCGATCCCACCTGGTTTAAACAGGGCGGGGCAGACCTGAAAGAACGGCTGCTTGCACAGATGAGGGCGAAGGACGAACCGAAGCTGCACGTAGCCACAAGAGGATACCTTGAATTCCTCGATCTTGGCGGTCAAATCCGTTTTGAGGACCTTACCACTGCCATTATCAGAAAATACCTCAAGAGGTCGGTCCCTATCATAACGGGCCTCAGTTCCACTTACCTTTACCGCAGCGCCAGGGAGGTGGGGGAAAAGGGGGAAGAAGATGACATAAGGGGCGAGCCCGCGGGCCACTTTGTCGTGCTCTGTGGTTATAACCGGGAAGAACGCACCGTCCTGGTTGCCGACCCCTTTTCCCCGAACCCGTTTTCGGAGAGCCACACTTATCTGGTAAATATCGACCGCGTCTTGTGTTCCATTCTCCTCGGGGTCCTCACATACGACGCAAACTTCCTGATTGTCAGGCCTAACAGGCCCTCCGACGCCCATGCCGATCCTGATCGTCGTAAATGACCCGAAAGACCTTCCGCTTCACTTCGAGGGAGTGGAAGTCGTTTCGGCAAAGACCTATCTGACCGGTTCCGGTTATGCATTGATGCGCGGAGCCAAGGTCTTCAACCTCTGCACGTCATACCGTTACCAGAGCACCGGATACTATGTTTCACTTCTCGCGGCCGCCAGGGGGCACAAACCCGTCCCTAACATAACGACCATACAGGACCTGAAGTCGCAGAAGCTTGTCCGCCTCGCCTCGGAAGACCTTGATGAACTCATAGGAAGGAGCCTTTCCCCGCTGCAGTCGAGTGAATTTATTCTGAGCATTTATTTCGGCAGGAACCTCGCAAAGCGTTACGACCGTCTTAGCCTCCGTCTTTTTAAGCTCTTCCAGGCGCCGTTTCTGCGGGCTCTTTTCATGTTCAACGGGAAGAGCCGCAGGTGGTATCTCCACAGCGTGACGCCCATGGCGGCAAACGAGATCCCGGAAGACCACAGAGATTTCGCTGTCAGGACGGCCCAGGAATTTTTTGCCAGAAGGCCGCGTGTTTCCCGAAAGGCCGCATACAGATATGACCTTGCCGTCCTCCATAATCCTCTGGAGAAGGAGCCTCCTTCGGACCCGCGGGCATTGAAAAAATTCGTGAAGGCAGCGGAGTCCCTGGGGATGGCGGCGGAGATGATCGAGAAGGACGATATCGGTCGGCTTCCCGAGTTCGACGCCCTCTTTATTCGGGAGACCACGAGCGTGACTCATCACACCTACCGCTTTGCCCGCCGGGCGCTGGCCGAAGGACTGGTCGTTGTGGACGATCCCGAGTCGATCCTCAAATGCACCAACAAAGTGTTTCTCGCCGAGGTCCTGGGGAGGCACAGGATTTTGACCCCGAAGACTCTGATCGTTCATCGCGAAAACAGCGGTGCCGTATGCCGTACCCTCGGGTTGCCCTGTGTCCTGAAAAAGCCGGACAGTTCTTTTTCCCAGGGCGTCGTGAAGGTCGGGAGCGACAAGGAACTGATGGAAAACGTCCATAAGATGCTTGAACGGTCGGACCTCATCATTGCGCAGGAACTTATCGAGACGGAATATGACTGGCGTGTCGGGATCTTCAACCGCCAGCCGTTATTTGTCTGCAAGTACTTCATGGCCAGACATCACTGGCAGATTATAAAAAGAGATGCCGCGGGAAAAAAGACCGGGGAAGGGGACTGGGATACTCTGTCTGTCGAGTATGCTCCTACGCGCCTTATCAAGACTGCACTGAGAGCCGCGAACCTTATAGGAGACGGCTTTTACGGAGTGGACATCAAGCAGGTGGGAGACAGGTTTTATGTTATCGAGGTAAACGACAACCCGAGCATCGAGAGCGGCGTCGAAGACCGGGTGCTCAAAGACGAGCTCTACCTGAGGATTATGAGGGTGATTCTCCGCAGGATCGAGCAAATAAAGGAGGGGTACCTTCCGTGAGGAGAAAGCCCGGGCTTTTTGAAGGCTATGGTGTGGAGCTCGAATACATGATCGTCGACAGATCTACACTTGATGTGCTTCCCGTCTCAGACGAGGTACTTCGTGCTGCAGCGGGAAGATATACCACAGAGTTCGAAGAGGGCCCTGTTGTATGGTCCAACGAGCTGGTGCTACACGTCATGGAGATCAAGAACAATGGACCTGCAGGGTCCCTCGACGGGCTGGCAGAAAAATTTCAAAAGGGTATTCTGCGCATTAACGGGATACTCGAAGGGTTCGGCGGGAAGCTCATGCCCTCGGGCATGCATCCATGGATGGACCCTTCGACGGAGACAAGACTCTGGCCCCGCAGGAACAGGAATATCTACGAGACTTACGACCGCATCTTCGACTGCCGCAACCATGGCTGGTCGAACATCCAGAGCGTACACCTCAACCTCCCTTTCAGGGGGGACGAACAATTCGGGAGGCTTCACGCCGCGGTCCGTCTTCTCATCCCGCTGATGCCGGCTGTCGCTGCAAGTTCTCCAATAGTAGGGGGAAGAATATCGGGGCTGATGGACTCACGCCTGTACTATTACGGAGAGAACCAGTTTAAGGTCCCTTCTATTACCGGAAAGGTAATACCGGAGGCGGTCTTCACGAGGGAGGAATACGAAAGCAAAATCCTGAGGAAAATTTACAGGGGGATAGCTAAATACGACACCGAAGGTGTCCTAGGTTACGAGTGGGTGAACTCGCGTGGGGCCATCCCCAGGTTCGACAGGAGTACCATAGAGATCAGGACGCTGGACGTCCAGGAAAGTCCTCTTGCCGATCTGGCACTTGCGGTCAGTATCTCGGCCGTAACCAAGGCGCTGATTGACGAACTCTGGTGTGGTTACGGAGAGCAGAAGGCGTGGGGTATCGACCCTCTCCGGACCGTCCTTGAGGAGACGATGCGTTACGGGGAAAAAGCCGTTATCGGAAACCCTTCATATCTGCGGGCTTTCGGTTTAAAGGCGGAACGGGCCACCGCACTGACTCTATGGAAGCACCTGCGAAAGGAGGTGCTCATCCACGACCCTTCCTTCGGGGATGAGGCGGCCGGCGCAATGGACGTCATCCTGGGAAAAGGACCTCTTTCCAGACGGATACTTACGGCTGCGGGCAGAAAGCCCGGGCCGGCGAAAATCAGGACTGTATATGAAAGGCTCTGTGACTGTCTGATGAAAGGAGAGATGTTTCCTGGGTAGGGGTGTCAGAGTAATTGTCTCCTGCGAGCACGCCGGAAACGAAGTGCCGGGGCCGTTTCGCCCCCTTTTCAGGGGGTATGGCGGCATGCTTCGGAGTCACCGGGGTTACGACGTCGGTGCAATGGAACTGGCCGGCACCGTCGCGAAACGCTTCGGTGCCGTTCCATTTTCGTCGACAGTCACCCGACTTCTCGTGGACGTGAACCGTTCTCCTGACAACCCGGCGCGTTTTTCAGAGGTATCCCGCGTACTCACGGCTTCTGAAAAGAAGTCCGTCATGAACAACCACTATTGGCCCTGGCGGCAAGAGGTAGAATCGGAGATAGGTCGTCTCTGCCGGACAGGGAAGAAGGTGCTTCACCTCTCGGTCCATACCTTTACGCCGGTACTGGACGAAAAAGTCCGTTCCGCGGATGCCGGTCTGCTGTATGATCCTGCAAGAAAGGGGGAGGGCCTCTTCTGCAGGCGGTGGAAACGACGGCTGCAGGACCTGCAACCATCCCTGAACGTGCGTCTTAATTACCCGTATGCCGGAAAATCAGACGGTTTCACCACCCATCTCCGCTCCCTCTTTATGGAGAAATTTTATCTGGGCATCGAAATCGAGGTGAATCAGAAGTACGCGCTCCGCAGGCCAGGGAGATGGAAAGAGATACAGCGCGCTATTGTTAATTCGCTGGATCTGACCCTTAAGGAATATGAAAGATCCACGTAGATTTGTCCGGACATTCCCTGTCAACCCCTTTGCCTCTTTTTATAGGGGATACAGCGGAATTTGCAGTCAGCCGATATTTTTGGATGGGATCTCAGGCGGCCTGAGACCGGCTAACCGGGCCTACTCGGACCAGCCGTGGGAGCCGATCAGAGGGACGAAGACGCAGGGCGTATGATATTCCTCGGCCAGGCCCTCTTTGGTCTTCCTTATCCTGAGAAGCTGCTGTGAATGCCTGCTTCCCACGGGTATCACGAGGATGCCACCTTCTTTAAGCTGTTGCAGAAGAGGGCCGGGGATTTCAGGGGCGGCTGCGGTTATAATTATACGGTCGAAAGGGGCCTGCTCCGGCCATCCGAGGGTACCGTCTCCAGATTTCACATGCACGTTTTCGCAGGAAAGAGAGCGCAGTACGGAGGCCGCCTTCTCGGCAAGGGAGGGGAACCTCTCGATGGTATAAACCTCGCGGCTTAGTTCAGAAAGGACCGCGGCCTGGTAGCCGGAGCCGGTCCCGATCTCCAGGACTTTCTCGGTGCCGCCGAGTTCGAGCAGCTCGGTCATTATGGCGACCATGTAAGGCTGAGAGATAGTCTGGCCGTCGCCGATGGGCAACGCCATGTCGTCGTAAGCATTGCGTTGAACGAGAGCCTCCACAAAAAGATGTCTCGGTACCCGTGCCATCGCATCCAGGACCCTGCGGTCCTTGATCCCTCTCGGAATCAGCTGGGTCTTTACCATCTCCTCTCTCAGCGCCTTATCGTCCATTAATAAATACCGCAGCGAACTTCTGTTTGGCGAATCCCATGCCTTTTCATGACAAACGGTCCAGTATCTCTCTTGCGGCCACCACGCCCGAGGCGGAAGCCTGTATGAGGCCGCGGCTTACCCCGGCACCGTCACCTACTGCAAACATGTCCTTCACCTCGGTCTCCAGGTGGTCGGAAAGTTTGAGCTGCCTTGAATAAAATTTGACCTCGACGCCGTATAGCAGCGTATGGCGTGAGCTCACCCCCGGGGCGATGCTGTCAAGGGCCTCCAGCATTTCCATTATATCACAGAGATATCTGTACGGAAGCACGAAACTGAGATCCCCCGGCGTCGCGTCCCTCAGAGTGGGCCGTACTACGCCCTTCGAAATCCGTTCCGGCGTAGACCGCCTTCCCGCTGCGAGATCGCCCAGTCTTTGGACTATTACACCGTCCCCCAGGAAGTTGGCAAGCTGAGCTATATATCTGCCATAGGAAATGGGTTCGTCGAACGGCTCCGTGAAATGGGTGCTGACGAGGAGGGCAAAGTTGGTATTGTTCGTTTTCCGCTTCGCGTAGCTGTGGCCGTTTACCGTCCATATACCCTTCAGGTATTCCTTCACAACTTCACCGTAAGGGTTTACGCAAAAAGTCCTGACCTTGTCGTCGAACCTCTTTGAATAGAAGAGAAGCTTCGGTTCGTAGGTCGCCTTCGTGAGGGGCTCGAAGACCGGCGCGGGCAGTTCTATCCTCACGCCGATATCGACCGGGTTTTTAAGAAGGGTGAGGTCCAGCCGCCTGGATTCCTCCTCCAGCCACCTCGATCCCTCCCTTCCGGGCGCGAGGACCAGGTGCCCCGACAGGAACTCCGTCCCGTCTTTCAGCCTGACCCCCTTGCACCTGCCGTTTTCTACTATGACCGCCTCGGCCTCGGTCTGAAAGAGGACGTCTACCTTCCTGTTGATGTCTTCCTTTATCCTTTTAAGGAGCGCGCCACACCTGTCAGTACCGATATGCCTTATCCTGGAAGGGACGAGAACGAGATTGTTCTTTGCCGCCAGCCTTTCCAGTTCATGGACCTCCTCCGGCCTGCTGCCGAACAAATTTTTCGGTGCTCCGTAATGGACATAGATGTCATCGACATAGCGTATCAGCGTTTTTACATTGTCCTTGTCCATATAACGCGAGAGGAACCCGCCGACCTCGGGGGACAGGCTGAGTTTACCGTCGCTGAAGGCCCCCGCCCCGCCCCATCCGCTCAAAAGGTCGCACTCCCGGCACCTGGTGCACGAAATATCCCTGATGATGAGGGGACAGGCCCTCCGGTCGATGTCCTTGCCCTTTTCAATCATAAGGACCTTCGGTCTCTTGCGCGATTTCAGCAGTTCCAGGGCGGTAAATATGCCGGCCGGACCAGCCCCTATGATTATCACATCATATTTCTTTGTCCGCTTCATCCCATATGTCCCGAAGGGCCCATTTCTCCCTGAAAAAGGAAAGGGCCTCGTAATTTGTAAGATCCAGATGTATAGGCGTGATGGATATGCAGTTTCTCTGGACGGCTTCCATATCCATGTCTTCACCGCGCTCCCAGTATGGAGTGCCTCCACCTATCCAGTAATGCTTCTCACCCCAGGGGTTGTAGGTCTCCTGTATGGAGTTGTCATAGACCCTTTTGCCCTGTTTGGTAAACCTCACCCCCCGGATTTTTTCAGCTGCCATATTGGGGATGTTGACGTTCAGAAGAGTGTCGTAGGGGAGGGAGTGTTGCAGTACAAAAGCGGCGAGGCGGAGAGCGAAATGTGATGCGGTATCGTAGTGGTAATGTTTGCCGAAAATAAGCGAAAATGCTATGGAGGGTATCCCGAACATGGTACCCTCGACGGCTGCGGAAACAGTACCGGAATAAGTGATATCGTCACCCAGGTTCGCCCCCCTGTTGATGCCCGAGACGATAAGTGAAGGCCTTTCCGGGAGGAGCTTGTTTACCCCAAGCGTAACGCAGTCGGTCGGGGTGCCGTTTACGCTGAAGACCCGTTCCCTGATCTCCTCTGCCCTCAAGGGTCTGTGAAGTGTGAGGGAATGTCCTGCAGCGCTCCTTTCACGGTCGGGAGCGACCACGAAGGCATCGCCCAGCTTCTCCACTGCTTTATGGAGAGCGGAAATTCCGGGGGAGTGTACGCCGTCGTCATTTGTCACGAGAATAACCGGCATCACTGCATATTCTATCAGAAACTCCCCGCCGCCGCATCCCGAAACAAGGTCCGGCGAATTACCACAGAAAAAGATAGCTTTCACGCAAAATAACCAAAGAAGCGGCGTAAACCCCTTATTATGAGAGATCGCCGGCGATAAAAACCTGGAATTTTCTTCCATGAGAATCTCTCCTCCGGCGAGTGGCCTGCATTTATTCACGGAAAACCCTTCTTTTCAGGATAAAAACCTTGCCTCTCGGGATCTTTTTATGCAAAATAGAACCGATTAAGACCTGCCGCTTAGAGAATATTATGAAAAGAAAGGCGCTCACATACAAAAAGGCCGGGGTCGATATTAACGAGGGGGACAGGTTCGTAAAAATGATCGCCCCACTCGTGAGCAAGACCTTCAGGCCAGGCGTAATGACCGATATCGGTTCCTTCGGAGCACTCTTCAGGCTTGACAGGAGGAAGTACCGGGAGCCGGTGCTCGTCAGCGGGACCGACGGCGTAGGCACCAAGCTCAAGGTGGCATTCATGATGGACCGTCACGATACCGTCGGTATAGACCTCGTAGCCATGTGCGTCAATGATATTCTCACGAGCGGGGCGGAACCTCTCTTTTTTCTTGACTATTTTGCCACGGGGAAGCTGAAGCCTGAGAAGGCGGCAGAGGTAGTCAAAGGCATCGCCGAGGGGTGCAGGCAGGCAGGCTGTGCCCTCATAGGCGGTGAGACAGCCGAGATGCCCGGTTTCTACGAGAAGGGGGAGTACGACCTTTCGGGATTCGCCGTCGGTGTTGTCGAGCAGCGGAAGATTATAGACGGAAGACGTATCAAGGCAGGCGACGCAATTATTGGTGTTGCTTCGAACGGGCTTCACAGTAACGGATACTCGCTGGTGAGGAGAGTTTTCCCGGAGGCTAAAAGGACATCGCTGCGGAAGCTACTGCGGGAGACCGGGCGTACGCTTGGCGAGGAGCTGCTGAGACCGACGAAGATATATGTTGGAGCCTTCAATGCGCTCAGCCGCAAGACAGACGTAAAGGGAATGGCCCACATTACGGGCGGCGGCATTCCAGGCAATCTCCCCAGGGTCTTACCGAAAGGGAAGGGGGCCATCGTAAATCAGAGTTCCTGGCCGCTCCCTCCAATCTTTGAAATTATTCAGGAACAGGGCGGGGTTCCGGATGAGGACATGAAGAAAACCTTTAACATGGGCATAGGGTTCATCTTTATTGTCGACGACAGCAAGAGGGAAAGCTCCATCAGAATTCTCCGCCGGAACGGTTTTGACTCTTATCTGCTGGGCTATGTTGAAAAAGGGATTGAGGGAGTGCGGTTTGCGAAAGGTTAAGAGATTGCTGCAGAAGGCCTTCACACCGATAACCATCATGCTGATTCCCCATAGCGACGGCAGACCCTTGAGATTTAAAATCCCCTCGATAGGCATACTCCTTTCAATCGTCCTCTGGGTGACCGGGATGGCATATGTTTTTCACACAGCGGTAAACACGGCCGAATACAACAAGATGAAGATCAAACTTAATTATTATTCGTCTCAGTTTCTTGAGCTGAGGTCGACAATGTACACGCTGAGAGAGACCGAAAGCGAATTAGCAAACAAAGAGATATTTATCTCGCCACTCCCAAGGGATGGCCTACCCACGGACATATTACTTCTCCATACGGCTACAGGATTAATCCCGTGACTGACGGAAAAGAATTCCATAGCGGTCTCGATATAGCGGCGGAACCGGGAGAGCCGGTAAGGGCCACCGCCGACGGCATTGTCATCTTTGCCGGCTGGAGCGGTAATAACGGAAACCTGGTCGCCATAGAGCACGGCCTGGGGTTCCGGACATATTACGCCCATAACAGGAAAGTGGTCGTAAAGGTCGGGCAGAAGGTGAAGAGGGGCCAGGTCATCAGCTACGTCGGCTCCACCGGCCGTTCCACCGGCCCCCATGTGCATTATGAGATCTGGCATGAGGGAAAGCGTGTTAACCCGAAGAAATATATCAAAGGGAGGTCGTGATGTTTGGCAAGAATACCGGGAAGCTGGAGTCGATAATAGGGGCCGACTCCCATTTCAAGGGTGAGATAGAAACAAAGGGAACACTCAGGATAGACGGCGGAGTGGAGGGAAACGTAAGGGCAGACTGGGTAGTAATAGGCGAAAAGGCTTTGATACGGGGGGACGTGGCAGCCAGAGGAATAATCGTGGGGGGCAAGGTCGAGGGTAACCTGAGGGCCAAGGAGATCGTGGAGCTGAAGAACAAGGGTAACGTCTCCGGCGAAATTTATTCTAACAAGCTCACCATAGCGGAAGGTGCGCTCTTCGAGGGGAAGTCTTTCATGCAGAAAGAAGAGAAGGTCGTCGAGATTTCCAGCAAGGAAAAGTCCGGATAGCATTCCGGAACCCTATTGGATGTCGAAGTGTTCGCTGGTCGTCCTTTGCTAAACGGGAGTTCCTCGTTAATTTTCACTGCTGTCGGCGGCCGGGGCAGGAATTTCCCGGTCGGACGAGGCGCCCGTCCGGACACATAATTGTAGACTGCACTATTTTTCACGATTACTTGCTGATCAATGAATTCCAGTCGTCCGAAAATTTCTCCATACCTTTTACTGTCAGATCATGATCAATTTCGTACTCCTGCCACTTGCGCGTCAGTTCTATCTCCTTGTAAGGTATGGGTTTGTAGTCTCTGGAATCATATTTGTAATCGTCGCCCGGCATTGACATTCCTCTCTCCCCCCATTCCTTGATTATTTTGAACGGAGAAGTGACGATATCCGATCCGAGTTTCAGGGCATAGAGGAAATGGTCGCTGTTCCGTACGCTTGCAGTGAGGACCTCGACGTGGCCGTCCCCTTTCTCATACATCCTGAGGATATTGGCGATGAGATCCATGCCGTTCTCACCCCGGTCATCGAGCCTGCCGATGAAGGGAGATACATAAACGTCCCCTTTCTTTGTCCCCAGGGTAGCGGCATATACGGCCGCCGCCTGTTCCTGCCTGAAGCAGAGCGTCATATTCACCCTAAGCCCCTCCTTCACCGCCTGTTCGGCGGCCTTCAGCCCCTCGTGGGAGGAGGGAAATTTGATCTGCCCGTTGGGGATCCATTTGAACATCTCTCTTCCCTGTTCGAGCATCTGTTCGGACTTCGTAGAGGTATCGGCATACACCTCGATAGAGATCGAACCTTCCGGAATCATGCCCGAGATTTCCTTTACCACGGACTGGTAGAAATCGAGGATCTCCTTCTCGGAGAATTTTTCACCTTTTTGGAGGCGTTCCTTCGCCTCGGGATTCCTGGAAATGAGGGTAGGGTTTGTCGTCTGTCCGTCCAGAAATCCACAAATTTCCAAGACTTGTTTTGTTTCTGCGGGGTCGCCCCCGTCAAGGAAAATCCTGGTTTTCAGGTCTTTGGGTCTCATAGCAGCTCCTTAATTTTCTTGATGATAGCTTTTCGTGAAATCTCTTCGAAATCGAGAAGCTCCTCCGGCTTCCCGCTCTTGGGTATTTTGGTGACCGCAAGTGAATGGATTGGTATATCATAATCGCCAAGGGCGCTCCTGACCGCCTCTGCGATGCCGCCCTCGGGATGATGGTCTTCTACCACAACGAGGTGCTGGGTGACGCTCCCTGCCTTCCTGAGTGTCTCCGCATCCACCGGCTTTATGCTGTAAAGGTCGATTACCCTTATCATGAGACCCTCTTTTTTCAGCTCCTCGTGGGCTGCGACCGCCTCATGGAGGGTTATGCCGGCTGCCGCGACAGTTACAGAGTCTCCGTCGCTCTCCCTGACCACCTTGCTCCCCCCTATGGCGAACTGCTCGTCCGTGCCGTAAATAACGGGCGTACCTGAGCGCGTTGTCCGGATATATACCATTCCCTTGTGTTTTGCGGCCGCTTCCACCAGTTTTTCCGTAGACACCGCGTCGGAAGGATACAAAACCACGGAGCCTGTTATCGACCGGAACATGGCAATGTCCTCAAGTCCCATCTGCGACGGGCCGTCCTGGCCTATGGAAACACCCGCGTGGGAGCCGCAGAACTTGATGTTTGCATATGAGTATTGGCTCATCCGGATCTGGTCGAAGGCCCGTGTGAGAAACGCGGCAAAGCTGGATACAAACGGCAGTTTCCCTCTGGCGAAAAGTCCGAGCGCGGTCCCGGCCATGTTCTGCTCGGCGATAAACATTTCGAAAAACCGCTCAGGATGTGCATCCTTAAAGTACTCGGCCCTCGTGGAATTGCTCACTTCGGCGTCCAGCACAACCATATCGGGAAACTGCGGGAATATCCTCTTGAGACCGTTGCCGTAAGCGTTTCTGGTAGCAACCGACTTACCTTTTTCATATGACATTTCGGCGATCGCCGGGCCGGGACCCCGGTCGGCGGGCTGCAGGTCATCGGGTCTGGCAATGCTGCCCCGGACCGATTTATCCACTTCCCCCAGTTCCCCCAGTGCCTTCTGAAGAAGGTCCTTGTCCAGGGCCTTGCCGTGCCAGCCGTTCTTGTCCTCCACTTCGGAGACCCCTTTCCCCTTAACGGTCTTGGCGATGACCATTACCGGTCTGTCTTTGACCTGCGGGATTTTTTCATAAGCGGCAAGGATTTCGTCCATGTCGTGGCCGTCAGTTATGATGATCGTTTCCCATCCAAACGCTGAAATACGTTTTTCATAGGCCGCAATATCATGGCCGTACATCGTTTCTCCCCGCTGTCCCAGCCGGTTTACATCAAGGATTCCGATCAGGTTGTCCAGCTTGTAATAGGCTGCCAGCTGGATGGACTCCCATTGGGAGCCTTCGGCCATTTCACTGTCTCCCAGGAGGATGTAACTCCTGTAAGGAAGGTTGTCGATATACTTTGCGTTGACAGCCATGCCCACTCCGATGGCGAGCCCCTGCCCGAGGGAGCCTGTAGCAGCCTCGACATAGGGAAAGACAGTCGTCGGATGTCCCTCGAGGCGGCTGCCGAATTTTCTGTAGGTCATTATCTCTTCCTCGGTCACCTTGCCGGCGGCAAGCCAGGAGGAATAGAGCAGGGGAGAGGCGTGCCCCTTCGAAAAAAGGAGCCTGTCATTGTTGGGATGACCGGGATTGTCGGCATCGAACCTGAAAGTGCCTCCGAACATAAGTGCCGTCAGAAGGTCGGTTGCCGATAACGCCGATGTCGGGTGTCCCGACCCCGCTTGTGAAGTCGACACAAGAATATAGTATCGGATGAGTTTAGCCAATTTCAGGAGATTGTCTCTGTTCGCCATGGTATCCTCTCTTCCTTTTTGCATCCGTGTTCATCCCGGCCGATCTTTTCTGCGACCGGTTCTTTTTGCTTTTCCTGCTGTCTTCTGGAGGAACGCGGAATAGTTATCTTAAAAAGGGCGATTTTAAATCTTTTTTGGGTGAGAACGCTTTTTTGCACGACGGAAAACTGGGGGGTTCAAAATGTCGGCCGGCATGAGACATTCGAAGCCCTCATTTAGATCTCGGCGACTGCGCAATGTTACTTTTTGCGATGTCCCGGCACAATGAACCTCTGATTATGGGCCGATATTATAGATGTAAGTTCACGTTGACAGCAGACTCTTCGCTGTGATAAAAAATGATCAGGAAGCATCATCCGATAGTATTAACCCCTTCTTGAGGGGGGGAATGAAATTGACTTTCTTTTTTGAAACCGGCCGGACCGCCGAAGCAAGCAACCATGGTGGTTCGGCCTTTTCGTTTGGAGAAAGGAGGCGAAACGACGCGGGGAGTGAAGGGCGGGATTAACGGGACTTTGCGGACCCTGCCCCAAATTTCTGAAAGGGAAGGTCCCGAAAGCAACACGCCCTTTACAGAGGTATGAACGGCATCGATGAAAGGGAGGTAAAACATGACCACCGTAAGAAGATTACTTGAATCAAAGCCCCGGGATACATGGACAATCCGCCCGGGGGCCACTGCATATGAGGCCCTCGAGATAATGTCCGACAAGAATGTGGGCGCCCTGCTGGTGATAAGGGACGATGAATTGGTGGGAGTATTCTCGGAACGCGATTATGCAAGGAAGGTCATCCTCAGGGGGAAGTCTTCGAAGAATACCACTGTGGGGGAGTTGATGACCGCCCCCGTATATTTTGTGACGCCGGACATGACAATAGGCGATTGCATGGCCCTCATGACCGACAGGAGGGTGCGCCACCTGCCGGTCATGGAAAACCGGAGAGTCTTGGGCGTGGTAAGCATCGGCGACGTGGTCAACAGGATCATAACCGAACAGCAGATCACGATCCGCGACCTCGAAAGTTTCATCACCGGCGGCTATGCCGACGTCGGGAGTCGCTGACGAGGCTTACCGGGAAAACCGGCTCTTTGTATAGCGGGCAATAGCTTCTGTCACCGGTTCTCTCCGTTTATTGATGGCTTGCATGTCAGCCGCCGTGAGCAAAATCCGGATAGTCGGTCATGCCTCCGTCAACATAGATGGTGCGGCCCGTGACGTAGGAGGCGACGTCTGATGCAAGCACGACAACCATGCGGCCTATATCCGAGGCTTCACCCATACGTTTAATTGGGATCTTTTCGAGGAGGTCCCTCAGGCTGTCGGGATTGTCCCATACCGACCGGTTGATCGGGGTCTTGATGGCGCCGGGTCCTACCGACACGACACGCACTCCGTGGGGCGCGGCTTCCTGGGCCAGTGTCCGGGCCATCATGCCTACGCCTGCCTTGCTGGCGGTGTATGCGCTATACCCGGACCAGGCAACGATCTCATGAACGGAGCTGATATTAATGATGACACCGCTCTTGTTCGGGACCATCCGCTTCAGGGCCTGCCGTGAACAGTAGAAAGCGCCGAACAGGTTTATTTCAATCACCCGCCGCCACTCGCCGATATCGGCATCCCAGCCAAAGGCCCGCGACCCGTCGATACCGGCATTATTTACGAGAATGTCGATGCCGTTCCACTCCGCGTCGATTTCCTTAAACATTGCAGAGACCGCCCCGGGATCGGAGATGTCTGCGTGAAGCGCAGTCGCCTTGCCGTGTTTCTCCCTGATTTCCGCCACTACCTTCTCCGCGGCTTCGGGGCGGGTGACGTAATTGATGCCCACTGTTGCGCCGGCGTCGGCCAGTTCCCGGACAACTGCTTCGCCTATTCCCGAGTTGCCGCCGGTCACCAGTGCCCTCTTTCCTTCAAGGTTGATGTTCATATCGAATACCTCCGTGGTAACTTCAACTCATTCGTAGGGAAAAGCCGCATCCGGCAGGTGCTTGTCAGGCGGTAAAGTCTGAACCGGCACGACGTTTTCGGCTCCCTGCCAGATTGCGCAAACCTTGCCAAATTATCGCACCGGTACTGAGCAGTGTCAACGTAGCATATGTGCCGTAACTTGTTCACGGAAGGCATGGGACGCCGGGCCGGTCCAGGCTCTGCAGAAATGAAGGAGGTGTTTGTCCCGCTGGTGCGCCTGTGAATGATCCGGACTAATACGAGACGCTCGCCCTGAACAACCGCTCCTTTTTTCGTTGCTTCTTATGGTGCGGCTTTCGGGAGCGTGACACTGAAGAAACTGCAAATGGCTTCGCTTTTTCAACGGCGACTTTCCTGCCTCTGATGACGGCCTTGTTCATCGCGGTCAGGACTCTTTCGACTATGTCGGAGGGGACCTCGAAGAAAGTAAAATTGTCCATAATATCGATCTTGCCTATTTGACGTCCCGAAATTCCTGTCTCAGTCGAGACGGACTTTAGTATCTCGGCGGTCTGTACCCTGTCCTTTTTCCCCAGAGTCATAAACAATCTCGTCATTCCCTTTTCTTTCTGGTGAGGCCTGATCTGCTGGAGTTCGCCCGCTTCCCTGTTTCCGAAGGCAATGGAAAGGGCGGCAGCGGCTATTTCGTCTGCGGCCAATACGTCGGCAAGCTCCCGGACAGCACCGAGGTACATTTTATGTCTGTTGTCGGCGATCATCTTCGTCAGGCTCTCCTTTATGATCCTCTGACGGGCCTTCTTAACGTCGGCAGCGGACGGGATTTCTTTCCTGCTGAGCTTTGTCCTGGCGACCCGCTCGATTGTCTGGAGCTGACGGTATTCCCTGGGAGTGACAAAGGTGACAGCTATGCCGGCGCGCCCGGCCCTGCCGGTGCGGCCTATTCTGTGGATATAGCCCTCGGGGTTCTGCGGTATGCTGTAATTGATGACATGACTTATATTTTCTACGTCTATGCCCCGACCCGCCACATCGGTGGCCACCAGTATCTCTATTTCGCCGCCCCTGAACCTGGACATAATCTCCTCGCGGTGCGACTGGCTAAAATCTCCGTGCAGTGCGCCGGCGTTATATCCGAGATGCTGGAGCTTCGCAGCAATCTCATCCACCTCTCTTTTGGTATGGCAGAAGACAAGGGTCAATTCGGGAGCCTCCACATCAAGAAATCTGGTCAGGACCTCGGCCTTGTCCCTCTCTCTGACCTCGTAAAATACCTGTTTGATTTGCGGCGTAATAATGTCTTTTACGTTTATCGTAATCTTCAGGGGTTCCTTCATATGGCGCTTTGCCACCCTCAGGATTTCCCGGGGCATGGTGGCCGAATAGAGCATGGTCTGTCTCGATTCAGGTGTCATTTCGAGTATCCTTTCAACGTCGGCTATAAAGCCCATATCCAGCATCTCATCGGCCTCGTCGAGCACCACCGTCGAGATATTCTTCGCCGACATGGTCCCCCTGTTCAGGTGGTCTATCATGCGGCCGGGTGTTCCCACTATTATGTCGGCGCCCTTGCGTAGGGCCCGTATCTGGCGTTCCATGGACGCTCCCCCATATATGGTGAGGACGGAGCATTTCTTGTGGGCTGCAAGAGAGCCCAGCTCTTCTGAAACCTGCATGGCCAGTTCCCGTGTCGGCTCGATGACCAGGGCGTAAGGACTCTTGGCCGAAGCTCCCTTCTCGACAACCGGTATGCCGAACGACGCCGTTTTGCCCGTGCCGGTCTGGGCCTGGCCGATAATATCACGGCCTTGCATGGCATGGGGTATCGTCATTTTCTGTATGGGTGTAGGAGCCTCGAAACCCATCTCGCGTACCGCCTTCATCAATGCCTTGCTCAAACCGAACTCTTCGAAACTTACTGATGCATTCGCTTCCAAAAGAATCTCCTCATTGTCGTTTTGACAAAATAAAACCCCAGGGCTGACATCCCTGAGGTTCTTGCGTCAGTGATGCATTACTATGTATGAATCACACCCATTTTGTCAACGTGAAACGCCTTACAGACAGGTCAATTTTGGAACCTAATCGTCGGACCACCATTGTAGTTTGCCCGTGAGCCTTTCTTCTGAAAACTGCTATGGATCGGGGTCAGGATAATGTCTCAACAAAACTCTCAAGTGTCGCCTTGTCGTCGTCCGATAGGTCCCTGAATTCCACTCCCGTCTCATATTTTTTCGACATTCTTCCGTCTATTTCGTTATAAAAAGCGATTCTGCCCTTACAATGGACGGATGCGTGAGACTTGCCCAGAAAGAGTTCCAGTAAAAATATCGTGTCTACGGACGGCTTCTGTCCGATCTCGATCCTCATGCCGCCCACGCTGATATCCTTGATCTCGCAGTCCTCGATATAACTGAGGATAGATCTCTCCGGTGGAGAAACCTTTACCCTGACTCCGCTCAGTCTGCGGTCCTTAAGTTGGGGGAGAACTTTGTCGGTTATGAACTCCTTAAGCAGCTGCGCCTTATTCGTCTGGATATCCAGAAACTCTATGCCCGCCGTGTAGACGGTCATCTTCTCTCCCTCAGCGGTTCTTTCGACAGCATTTTTTTCCCATACGACCACGCCGTCGACTGGTATGATCCTGTCGCCGTGCTCTATTTTAAAAGTATACTTGCATCCTATCAGCATCCCCCGGGCGCCCCTGATCAAGGCGCCGTTCAGGCTCAGTTCAAGGATCTCGACCGTAGTATTGAACATCGTCCTGGCATAGACGCCCAAGCCTTCAACTGAATACCTTCTCGGTTGTCTCTTCTCAATCATTCGTCCGTTTTCGGAAGGGGTACGATTTCCGACTTTCACAATGAGCAAGACGCTTCCTGAATGGAAGCCCTAGCATTAATCTTATAACCGAATGACATCCCGGGTCAAGAGGAAGTAACCGGCCGCCTCGGTTTCCCTTTGATGTTTTGATCCCCAAAGTATTACCCTGATCGCACACTAAAAAGCTTTCGTTTCAACTTCGTCTCGAAGCGAGTCGCGCAGAGTCGCACCGGCATTCCCGGCTCCTGTCCTCGAAGGTCTCAGCTGTGCGACCTCGGGCACGACGGAAAAAAAGCTTCACCGGAGTCAACGTTGAGTGAATGACGGCATTTAGAGCCTTGGTAAAGCCCTTCATCAAGCCTTTGATAGCGTTTATTCGAAAACTTTTCACAACTGCAAGGTTTATAATAGAATCGTGGGAACGGTGAGAGAGAGGGCCGGACAAGGGTGAGTTGCGAACGGGAAGATACTCCTGCGAATTTCATTCAGGTCTCGCGCGAAGGTCAGGCGGAAGTGGTCGAAGCCCTGGCCAAAGAGATCTGGACCGAACATTACACATCGATCATCGGCAGGGGACAGGTCGATTACATGCTGGGAAAATTTCAGACAAAGAAGGCGATTTGGGAGCAAATCAAAGACGGCGAAAACTATTTCCTTATTGAGACCGGAGGTAAATTTATCGGATATATAGCCGTCCGGCCGGAGGGCCATGAATTGTTTGTGAGCAAGATATATGTCAGTTCGTCGAACCGCAGGAGAGGCTTCGGCAAAAAGGCCGTTCAGTTCATCGAATGCGTGGCGAGGGGAAAAGGACTGACCAGGATATCCCTCACAGTCAATAAGAATAACACGGGCTCTATCAAGGCATACGAGAATTTGGGTTTCACCAACACAGGCCCGGCAGTCCGGGATATAGGTGGCGGCTTTGTCATGGACGACTACAGGATGGAAAGAAATGTCTCCAGCCACGACACGGAAAGACCTATGCTCCGCAAATGCGGGAGACGGCTGAAGGGGGAATAAGTTATTACACGGTTTTTTGTCTACACGGCACTCCTATGCCTGGTCCTCCTGACGGCGTACCAGTATCACAACAGAAAGGCAGCCGAGAGAGAGGTCAGTCAATCACAGGCACCGACAGCTGCTGCGGTGCTGCGACAAGAGCCGACACATGTTTCCATTGACCCGCGGGTGCTGACAGACTACCCACGGGAAGCACTCTCTGATGATATCCAGGACACGGCTTCAACACCCGTCCCCTCTGTGCCCCGGATTACTAACGGGCAGAAAGGGGTCCGAGAAAAAGCGATAGCTCTTTTCAACAAAAAGAATTACGAAGGCGCCATCGATCTCTTACTACATGTTGAAGACCCCGACAAAGAGGTCCTTCTGGGTACAGGGCTCTGTTATTATAAACTCGGCGACTATCGGAAATCCGTGTCCTTTCTCAGGAAGGTCCTCGATCGCGACGGAAAGAATTTTGTTGCGCGGAAGGTCATTGCCTTCGCATATTACAGGCTTGATGACATCGATGCGAGTTTCGCCAATGCCCGGAAAGGGCTGTCTTTACGCGATGAACCCGCACTGCGAGACCTCTATGAAAGGCTGGGCCGGGAGAGAAAGGCCCGACGCGGATATACGGAGGAAGACTCGTGGCATTTCAGGATCCTTTTTGACGGCTATGAGCATGGAGGCGTCGAAAGAGAAATTCTCGATATCCTTGAAGACGCATACAGGTCGATCGGGCAGGAACTCGATTATTTCCCCCCTGATCAAGTGACCGTCATATTGTATGCGGATCGCGATTTTTATGATACAACGCAGGCCCCGCGCTGGTCGAGGGGGATTTACGACGGAAAGATCCGGGTTCCTGTTAAAGGAATCGGCGTGCAGATGACTCTTGTGAGAAAAGTCCTGTTTCACGAATATACTCACGTCCTGGTCCATGATCTGGCTTCTTCTTGCCCCCTGTGGCTTAATGAAGGACTCGCCGAGTATTTCTCTACCACTTATCCCCATAAGACCGGACAGGTGATACCGCTCCGGAATATTGAGAAATCGTTCGCGGGGCTGGGGAGTAGAAGTGTTGCCGTCGCATACAGGGAGAGCTACTCGGCCGTCTCTTACTTGATAGACAGATACGGGCTTTACAGGGTGAGGGCCGTCCTTGAAGCGTTCGGGGCCGGTAAAGAAGCTGATGCTGCATTTGAAGACGGGCTGGGCGTCACTTACAGCCGCTTCATTTCAAGCTGGGGAAAAGATGCCGGCTCTTCATAGTAATTATTAATGGACCTATAAATTTATGCCGTAAGTATTGAATTTTTCTGACATTGTGGGGTAGTCTATAATTCCTGAAAATCTTATTCGGTGGGGAGGACTGTTTGATGGCAAAAGCATCCGCGAAGTCTAAGAAATATGTTTACTCCTTCGGAAGCGGCAAGGCGGACGGAAGGGCCGACATGAAGAATCTTTTGGGAGGCAAGGGTGCCAACCTGGCTGAAATGACAAACCTCGGGATACCTGTTCCTCCCGGCTTTACAATAACGACGGAGGTCTGCACTCTTTATTATAAAAACGACCGCAAGTATCCTCCGGAACTGAAAAAACAGGTTGATTCGGCACTGAGCAGGGTCGAGAAGATTATGGGAAGAAAATTCGGAGATCCGAAGAACCCCCTTCTGGTTTCGGTCCGTTCCGGGGCCAGGAGTTCGATGCCGGGCATGATGGAAACAGTGCTCAACGTAGGACTTACGACCAGGACCATACCCGGTCTCGTCAAAAGGACGAACAATGAGCGTTTTGTCTATGACGCTTACCGCCGCCTGCTCATGATGTATTCCGATGTGGTGATGGAAAAGGCGGCGGGCATCGAGCCGGAAGACGGCCACGGCATCCGCCATAAGCTTGAAGAGGCAATGGACAAGGTGAAAAAGGCAAAGGGCTACTCCAACGACACCGAATTGTCAGTGGATGACCTGAAGGCGCTTTGCGACGAATTCAAGGTGATTATCCGCAGGACGTTAAAAGAGGATTTCCCGGACACCGCGGAAGACCAGCTGTGGGGTGGAATAAGCGCCGTCTTCCAGTCCTGGATGGGTAAGCGGGCCGTATCTTACCGGAGGATAGAAAAGATCCCCGAAGAGTGGGGGACCGCTGTCAATGTCCAGACCATGGTTTTCGGGAATACCGGAGACGACTCTGCCACCGGTGTTGCTTTTACACGGAACCCGGCCACCGGCGAGAACATGTTTTACGGGGAATGGCTGCCCAATGCGCAGGGCGAGGACGTAGTGGCCGGCATCAGGACCCCCAACCCGGTGAACAAGGCAGGAAAGACCGAAGATACCAGACACCTTTCGTCCCTTGAAGAGGCGATGCCGAAGGTATACAGGGAATTGTTCAACATCCAGAGGAAGCTCGAGAAGCATTACCAGGACATGCAGGACATCGAATTCACCATCGAAGGCGGAAGGCTCTGGATGCTCCAGACCAGGGTGGGCAAACGTAACGGCCAGGCAGCGATACGCATGGCCGTAGAGATGGCAAAATCGAGGCTTATTACAAAAGAGACGGCTCTTTTGAGGGTAAAGCCTGATCAGATAGACGAGCTTCTGCATCCCAGTGTCTCTGCCGACGCCGAAAAGAAGGCGGTGGAGCTTGCCAAGGGACTTCCCGCCGGACCGGGCGGAGCCTTTGGAAAAGTCGTATTTACTGCGGACGATGCCGAGGCCTGGGCAAAGAGGGGCGAAAAGGTCATCCTTGTAAGGAATGAGACTTCCCCGGAAGATGTACACGGGATGCATGCAGCGGAAGCTATTCTGACGGCAAAGGGTGGGATGACGAGTCATGCCGCCCTGGTTGCCAGAGGTTGGGGCAAGTGCTGCATAGTCGGCTGTTCAGCGCTGGACATAGAACTCCGGAACAAAGTGATCCGTGTCAACGGCCATACCCTGGGCGAAGGCGACTGGATTACCCTTAACGGAACGAAGGGGAGAGTTTACGAAGGCAGGCTCGACCTTATGCCCGCAGACCCCGAGCACAACCGCTGGTACAAGGAACTCATGAAATGGGCGGACCAGATGAGGACCCTGGGTGTCCGGACAAACGCCGATACTCCGAACGACGCCGCCGTAGCCCGTTCTTACGGGGCCCAAGGCATAGGGCTCTGCAGGACGGAGCACATGTTTTTCGAGGCGGACAGGATAAGGTCTGTGCGGGAGATGATACTGTCGGACACGGTGGAAGGAAGAAAGAAGGCGTTGGCCAGGCTCCTTCCGATGCAGAAGGGTGACTTTGCCGGCATCTTCAGGGCCATGAAAGGTCTTCCTGTGACAATCAGACTTCTGGACCCGCCTCTTCATGAATTCCTGCCGCACAGCGATGCGGAGCTTGAGGAACTATCCAGGGACATGAAGGTCTCTTTTGAACAGTTGAACGCAAAAAACAAGTCTCTGCACGAGTTTAACCCCATGCTCGGACACAGGGGCTGCCGTCTGGGAGTCACCTACCCCGAAATCTATGAGATGCAGGTACAGGCCATCATGGAGGCGGCGTGCGAACTTACCAAACAAAGAGTGAAGGTGATACCTGAGATAATGATACCTCTTGTGGGTCATGTCAACGAGCTGCGGAAGCTCCGAAATCTCACCGTTTCGGTAGCTGAAGAGACGATGAAAAAGTATAAGGCCAAGATCCCTTATAAAGTAGGGACCATGATAGAGCTGCCGCGGGCCTGTGTCACCTCCGACGAGATAGCTTCCGTGGCCGACTTCTATTCCTTCGGTACGAACGACCTGACCCAGACGGTGTACGGGCTTTCGAGGGATGACGCAGGCAGGTTCCTTCCATTTTATGTAGAGACCGGCATTCTCAAGGAAGACCCTTTTATTTCCATAGACACGGACGGCGTCGGCTCGCTGATGCGCCTTGCTCTCGAAAAGGGCAGAAAGGTCAAGAGGGACCTCAAGACCGGGATATGCGGGGAGCACGGCGGCGAGCCTAAATCAGTGGAATTCTGCCACAATCTCGGCCTCGATTATGTCAGTTGCTCACCTTTCAGGGTCCCCATAGCCCGGTTCGCTGCGGCTCAGGCCGCGATTAAGGGAAAACCGCGGAGAAAGTAGCTGTCCAACCCATACTGAATAGAAGGGCCGCTTTCGGCGGCCCTTCTATTTTTTACTTAACATCATCTTATAATTATAACTTAAAGTTGACATTACCCGCGTAAATGCTGTAAAAATATATACATTTTGGGCGCATGCAGTGATGGACAGTGTTTGTGATCGGGGAGGAAAAATGGGGCTAACAGAGGCAAAAAAATATATTCAGGATCTTCACAGGAAGCAGGGCGATCCGTACCTGTGGCCGGATTTTCTGACGGGCCTTCCGGACAGGAAGGCCATCATCAGAAGGCTTGAAGATCTCTTTCCCAGGCTCGGCAAGTATTCCATCGCGTATGTCAGGATATCGAATATACACCCTTACCTGATCAAATACGGACCGGACAGACATGCCGAGATAATACAATGGGCTGCAGCCATCCTGAAGACGACCTGCGACAAGTGTTCCGGGTGCTTCGTCGGCACTCTCAGTACGCATGACTTTGTAGTCATGTGCGAGACTGACAGGATGGTGAGGCACATAGAAGAGGCCGGAAGGCTGTTCGAAAAGAAGATAAAAAGCTTCTACTCCGCAGAAGACCTCAGAACAAAGACGACTCTTTCCTTTAGGAGGGGGAGGGAAAAGGTCCACGCGGGATTGTTGAAATTGACTGCAGTTGTAGCGCAGGATAAACCGGGAATCGAAAAAAGTGAGCTCCTGCAGCATATGGGCCATCTCTGCGAGTCGGCCGAGAGAACTGCCGACGAAATCGTACTGATGACCGGGAATACTGCCTCGGCTGGGCTCTAGACCGCCTTTTTCTTTAGTAACCGCGGGCGGTGTCGCGTCCTCCTATTGACAAGCAACTCCCTTTTATTCATACTGTGTCCTGTCCCTTAACATAAAGGGGATGGCGGAACCTTTTGACTGCATGAGAAAGAGCGTACCTCTTATCGGAATGACATGCAGGGGTCTCGGGAACCTCCCGGCCCATCCTGACCTTTACAGGAGGGCCGTAGAGAGGGCGGGGGGCTCTTCGATATTTATACCGCCCGGGACGGACGTGAAAGATATCTCCCTGTCGTGCGATGGCTTTATCATCCCCGGCGGACGGGACCCGGCCCCCGCTTCATATAACGAAGGAAGTCTATTCTCCTTGGAGACTGAAGACCCGCAGCGAACGGGTTTTGAATTGATGCTTCTGCATGAGATAATAAGATTACGGAAACCGGTACTCGGTATATGTTACGGAATGCAGCTTATTAATATATTTTTCGGAGGCAGCCTATACCAGGACATCCGCGGGCAGATACCGGGAAGCCTGGAACATGAAAGGAAGATGCACCCCGTAATAATCAGCGGAAACCCTTTTATGAAAAGCGGAGAATTTCCTGTGAACAGCCGTCATCATCAGGCTGTCAAAGAGACGGGTAGGGGGGTCGTGGTCTTCGCTTATGCCCGGGACGGAATAACAGAGGCTTTTTACCTCGAAGAATACCGTTTTCTTGTAGGCGTGCAGTGGCATCCTGAGAGGAACGGGTCTGCCCTGAGCTCAGCTCTGTTCGGCAAATTCATTGAGGCATGCCGTGACCACCAATAGGTTCTATTTCCTCATGCTCCTCTTTCTCCTTGCCGTCCTGGGATACCTCACGTTTGAGATAATGCGGCCTTTTTTGAATGCGATAGGGTGGTCCGTTGTCCTCTCAATAGTGTTTTATCCGGTCTACGCGGCCATTTCCAGGTACGTGAGGTTAAAGTCCGTGGCTTCCGTCATAACGGTCTTCCTCATAGTAATAATAATCATAGGACCCATTTCATATCTGACTTTTATGCTGGTCAACGAAATTCAGGTAATTGCCCAGAAGATAAACCAGAACGGTCTTGAATCCCTCCGGGACCTCATCAATCAGGTGAAGTCGTTTTCCCTGTTTGATGCCATCCGTTCCTATACGGGCATCCAGGATATCATGTCCGAGCAGGCTCTTACCGAGAGTGTGAGAAAGCTGGGCAACAGCCTTCTTCAATTTTTTTCGCTCCGGATAACCAACATAATCTCATCCGCAGTTGATTTTATCTTCATGGTATTTGCGGTCTTCTTCCTCCTGAGGGACGGACCGGGCTTCCTGTCTAAAGCGCGGGACTACATGCCCTTCAGTGAGACCCAGAAAAACGTCCTGGCCTCCCAGATAAATGATACGATAATCTCAACGGTGTATGGAGGCGTCGTCATAGCGATTATTCAGGGTGTACTCGGAGGTTTTGCCTTCTATGTAATAGGTATCGAATCCCCGGTCCTCTGGGGGGTTGCCATGTCAATAATGTCCTTCGTTCCTCTGCTGGGTACTTTCGCCGTCTGGGGGCCGACATCGGTATATCTGGTAGTGAAAGGAAGCTTTATGGAAGGGGTTGGCCTGTTCCTGTTCGGGGTACTTGTTATAAGCATGGTGGACAACATATTGAAGCCCCTGATAATCGGGAGCCGCACGAAGATGCACACTCTCATCATCCTTTTCAGCGTGCTCGGGGGTATCAAGCTCTTCGGGATGATAGGTCTGATCATGGGACCCCTTATAACGGCCCTGTTCGTATCGGTATTCGAGATCAGCAGGAACATAGAGACCGGGGGAGGGGACAACCCTCCATCGAGTGAAACGACGTCCCCGGGCGAGTAAACCCGGCTAAGGCGATTATGTTGACCGGTACTGTTCATAGATGCTTTCCTGTAAGTAGTCGAAGTGCAGTTAACCTGAAAAAGTACGCTTGAAAGAGTTCGTGTGAAGCGACTTTACTGTCGAAAGCCGAGACGGTGCATCAAAATGCCAAGGTATTTGTTCAGGAAGTTGCTTCTCGGCAAAAAAGGGAACACCGGTTTTCTTCTGGCTCCCAGCTTCTCCAGAAGCCGCTTTATCTCCATGGTTTCATAGCGGGAAGTGTCCTTGCCCGCTCCGGAGCGCAGCGTTGCCAGCGCATCTTCCTTCTGCTTTGCGTGAAGATAGACCCTGCCCAGATTGAGATAATGCGAAGGGTTTTCAGGCTCCTGGGAGAGAGCCTCCTCACATAATCTGACCGCCTCTCTGATCTGGCCCCGTTCGATGGATATGCAAAAAGCAAGGTAGGACTGCACTTCCGGTGTCTTCCGTATATCATAGGCCTTTTCGAAACACGCCAGTGCCGCCAGGGTGTTGTCCTCTCTCAAAAAAGACAGCCCCTGTTTAAATATTTCGTCCACCTTCATTCTGTCATACCTAAGCCCGCCAACATCCGAAACCCTCCGGCGGCACAGGCCGACAAGCCGCCGATCATTCCACGATCTTCTTTATGTAAATTTCTTTGGCTATTTCGGGATCTATTGCCACAGTCGTTTCATCGATCTGCAAAACGCAGGACGGCGTCTTCTGAACAAACTTTATGACACTTCCGGCCGTTATGCCGAGAGAATTGAGCTTGCTGATCCTGGAGGGATCAGACGGTACGATAAAGGTGATCTTTCCTGAGGCTCCCACTTCGAAATCAGTGAGTCTGGTAACAACAGGCCTTACTTCAACTCTGAATTTCTTGCAGCATTCTCCCCGCGGTATCGGTTTGCCGTGAGGACACGTCGGCGGATGGCCCAGAAACGTACAGACACTGTCAGTCAGTTCCTCACTCAGAATATGTTCCATCTTGCAGGCATCGTCAAGCACCGTGTCGTCGGGCATTTCAAAAACATCGGTAAACAGGCGTTCGGCAAGACGCTGCCTACGTATCAGTCCCCTCGCAATTCCTCTGCCCCTGTCGGTCATATTGATCCGATCATCGCCGACCGCAGCCAGGCCGTTCACAGTCAGCGTCTCCACGAGAGACTCAATGTCCGAATCATCCGAACTCAAGTTGAAACGCTCCAGTTCCGTATGCCCGTCCTCCCCGAGGACCCACAGCAGTTCCAATGCCTCCTCAATCCTTTCTTTGTCGGTAATGATCGCCATGGTGATAATTATATTCTAAAGAATAGCCTTAACTCAATTCAAAACAGAAAAGGAGACGAGAAAGACAGTAAGAAGAACGGACATCGGTAATGCCTCCCTGGAAAAAAGGGGGCAGGGGCATAAATCGTGGCAGAAGAGAGGGTTTGACTAAGAAGACAAAGGAGATCACTGCTGCGGCCACAGCCCCTTTTCCATCATGCCTGCCGGCTGACATGTAACCGATGTGTTTGAAAACGCTGGTTCCTGAACTACTGCCTTCCGCATAAGAAAATGCAGTTTTGACATTCGGATTTTTTGGAATGTTGCGTTTACCTTCAGAACGGCAACGGCACCGACATCACCTGTTTAAAGCTTCTCCTGTGGATCGGGCAGGGGCCGTGAATACGGATCATGGCCATGTGTTCAGCGGTACAGTATCCCTTGTTCTTTCTGAAGTTGTATGCAGGGTAAACATCGTGGTAGTGCAGCATCACGGCATCCCTCACATATTTTGCAACGATTGAAGCGGCTGCCACGGAGGCACTTTTTGATTCGGCCTTGAAAAAGGATAGCTGTCTCGCCTTCAGGGAGGGGAGGGTGACAGCATCTATGACGACGAGATCCGGCGTCAGACGGAGATCCCATACCGCCGATTGCATTGCCTTCCGGGTCGCTCCCAATATGTTCAGCCTGTCAATCTCTTCGTGGCCGACTATCCCGACGCCTATGTCCTCAGCCTGGCAGACTATCTCCCGAAAAAGGACTTCTCTCTCCTTTTCAGGCACTTTCTTCGAATCGCGAAGACCTTCGATTCTGAGGCTGTCGGGCATAATAACCGCGGCTGCCACGACCGGCCCGGCGACGGGACCGCGTCCTGCCTCATCAACGCCCGCCAGAACTCCAAATCCGTCCCCTCTCAGGGAAGAGTCATGATCGTATATATCCACATCACAAGTGTCCGGTGATCGTTACTCTTCTTATCCATCGTTCCGGCGGAAGCCGGAGCGGCTCCGAGCGACCCGCTCGAGCAGGAATCCGATTAGCCCGAAGGATGCCGATTAAACCCCGGGGCAAGGCACCGCAAAAGGGCCGACAGTCATAATGTGAGACTTTGATGATCTGACCGGACCCCGTCAGTTCGAGAACTCCTTCTCCTTGATCTTGGCCGCCTTGCCTTTCTTGCTCCGTATATAATAGAGCTTGGCCCTTCTGACGTCGCCCTTTTTTACGACTTCAACCCTGCTTATGGCTGGAGAGCAGACGGGGAATATCCTTTCAACCCCTACGCCGAAAGAGACTTTCCTTACCATGAACGTCTCTCTGGTACCGCTCCCTTTCCTGGCGATAACCGCGCCCTGAAAAGGCTGGATCCTTTCCTTGTCTCCCTCAACGACCTTCACAAATACCTTTATCGTGTCACCGACATTTATATTCCCAAGGTCTCTCTTGTAACTTTCTTCCACAGCATCTACCAGATTCATTTCAACTCCTCCTTTATCTCTTCCAGTATTCTTTTGTCCTCGGACGACAACTTGTATTTCTCTACAAGGTCCGGTCTCTTCTGAGCCGTCCTCTTCAGTGACTGCGCTCTCCTCCACCGGCAGATTTCAGAATGGTTGCCGGACAACAGGACTTCCGGAACCTTCACGTCCCGAAAGACCTCGGGCCGCGTGTAGTGCGGGTAGTCCAGGAGTCCGCAGGAAAAAGAATCTTCCGCGGAAGATCGGCTGTCCCCCAGCACTCCGGGCACCAGTCTGACGACGGCATCTATTATAACCAAAGCGGGCAATTCTCCGCCAGTCAAAACGTAATCTCCTATTGAAATCTCATCGTCCGCCAGGGCTTCCCGCACCCTTTCGTCTATGGCTTCGTATCTGCCGCAAAAGAACACGATTTCCCTTCGCTCCGCCGACAACTCCCTGGCCGTCTCCTGGTCGAACCTCCTGCCCTGGGGAGAGAGGAGAATAATTCTTCTTCTTTCCCGTTCCGGCCATAAATCTTCCGCAATCCTGAAAAAAGGCTCGGGTTTCATCACCATGCCGGCCCCTCCGCCGTAAGGGTAATCGTCGGTTGTGTGGTGTTTGTCCTTTGTGTAATCACGCAGGTTGTGCACCGTGACGTCCACGGACCCGCCGCCTATGGCCCTCTTCAGTATGCTCGCACCCAGATATGACCGGACCATATCGGGGAAAATTGTGACCACATGAAATTTCATAGGGATATACTATAACACGCGGCGACAAAAAGTAAGACGACGCATCGGGCTCAAATGAGGAGTATAGTTCTGAGGCATTCGGGGTATCGAAGAGAGGCTTCTAATCCAACATCCCCTCCATCGCTTTTATGAGGATCCTGCCGCCCTTGGGGTCGATCTCCCTTATGACATCCTTTATCGCGGGAATAAGATATTCGCGGTCGCCGCCCTTCACCACATACACATCATTGCTTCCGGTCTCCATTATGTCCATGACTTCCCCGACAACTGAACCGTCCGTCGTAATTACTGTCAAACCTATTAAATCGTCGCAAAAAAACTCGCCGTTTTCGAGCGGAATGGACTCTCTCTTCACTTTTACAAGAGAGTTCCGGTAAGGGACGGCCGACTCTCTGTCATCAATACCGACGAAGGAAATAATAAGATGTCTGCCGATGGGTTTGATTGATCTTACTGTCAGCGGGCATAAGCCCGCCGGCGACGACAAATAGGCAACTCCTCCCGGCCTGAGAAGAAAGATCTTGCGAGAGAGGGGGAGGGCCTTCATTTCTCCCTTTATCCCCCGTTCCTTCAGGATTTTTGCTAATGCGGCAAAATCAGAGTCGTTGAAAGGTTGTCCCTCTACTCCAGGATTTCTAGCACGCAGCGCTTGCCTATTTTAGTGCCCGCTGCGCTGAGGATCGTCCTCATGGCCCGCGCCGTCTTCCCCTGTTTCCCGATCACCTTACCAAGGTCGCTGGCCGCAACCCTCAGTTCATAGACGGTAGTCTTTTCGCCATCAATCTCATTCACAACCACTTCCTCAGGTTTGTCCACGAGAGCTTTAGCCATCCTGTCGACTAACTCTTTCATCGTTCTACCTCCATGTGAAATTTGGGCCGCTTATAAACCGGCCCTTTGCATCAGCTTCCTTGCGGTCTCAGTGGGTTGCGCTCCTTTTTGTATCCACGTCCTTGCTTTTTCCAGGTCAACCTTGACTTCTGAAGGTTCTTTCAGTGGGTCGTACGTTCCCAGAATTTCTATGAAGGGGCCGTCTCTCCTTACGCGCGAATCTGTTACTACGAACCTGTAAAAGGGTCTCTTATGTGCTCCCATCCTTGTTAATCGAATCTTGACCAAAAAACACCTCCTCTAAAATATGTCAAATTGTAATATATCAGGCTCTGCAAAGTAAAGCAGCTAAAAAGGGAACATTTTCGGCATCTTAATCTGTTTTTTCCCTTTAAACATTCTGAGCATTTTCTTCAGTTCGAGATATTGTTTCAGGACTCTGTTGACGTCTGCGACAGTCGTGCCGCTGCCCTGAGCGATCCTCTTCCTCCTGCTCCCGTTGATCAGGTTGTGGTTCGTCTTTTCCTTCTTCGTCATGGAATTGATTATCGCCTCGATCTTGACGAATTCCCTCTCATCGACGGCCACGTTCTTCACCTTGTTCATTCCGGGGATCATTCCGAGGATGTTCTCCAGCGGCCCCATGCTCCTTATCTTCTTCAGCTGTTCCCTGAGATCGTCGAACGTGAAGGAATCTTCGAGTATCCGCTTCTGCAGGTTTTCAGCCTCTTTCTCGTCAAATGACTTCTGTGCCTGTTCGATGAGGCTCAGCATATCCCCCATACCCAGTATTCTCGAAGCTATACGGTCCGGGTGGAAGGGTTCGATCATGTCTATCTTTTCGCCGACGCCGATGAACTTGATAGGCTTACCCGTAATGGCCCTGATAGAGAGCGCAGCGCCCCCCCTGGCATCTCCATCCATTTTTGTGAGGATTATTCCATCGATGCCGATCTGCTCATTAAACTGCTTTGCGATGTTTACTGCATCCTGCCCGGTCATTGCGTCGGCAATAAGCAGGATCTCCCGGGGAGTGACACTCTCCCTGATCTCCTTCAGTTCGTTCATGAGCGCTTCGTCCACATGCAGCCTTCCGGCGGTATCTATAATAAGAATGTCATGCGCGTCGGCTTTTGCCTTCTTTACGGCGCCGCGGGCAAGGGCCACGGGATCCTTGACCTCCCGTGACGAAAAGACGGGTACGCCGATCTGTCCGCCGAGAGTAACGAGCTGATCAATGGCCGCGGGCCTCTGCAGGTCACATGCAACGAGCATCGGACGACGCCCCTCCTTTTTAAAAAACCTCGCAAGCTTAGCCGACGTCGTGGTTTTACCTGAGCCCTGGAGGCCTACCATCATTACAACGGTGGGAGGGTTTGGAGAAAGCGTGACCCTGCTGTTTGCCTTTCCAAGCAGCTCGCAGAGTTCGTCATTGACGATCTTTACCACCTGCTGACCGGGCGTGAGACTTTCCAGGACTTCTTTGCCGATCGCCTTGCCCCTGATCTTTTCGACAAAGTCTTTCGCGACTCTGAAATTGACGTCAGCCTCAAGCAGGGCCAACCTGATCTCCTTCAGGGCAACCTCGACGTCCTCTTCTTTCAACAGCCCCCTGCCTTTGAGTTTCTTGAAAACGGCCTCTAATTTTTCATTTATATTTTCGAACATTTATAGCAGCCTCTCGATTTCTGCTGAAACCTTGCTCTGGTATTGATCAATGTATCCCGAGTACGACTGTCTGATTTTTCCCTCCTTATCGATAAGGAAACTTCTGGGTATGCTCCAGACCCCGTAATCATGCTCGACAGCCTCGTCCCCCAGGAGAACAGGGTAATTGATATGAAATTTCCTTGAAAAATCGGTCAACTCTTTTTGAAGGTTCTGTTCATGGTCATCGAGCGAAACCCCCAGGACGGCAAAATCCCTGCCTTTAAATTCTTTCTGAAGGTTGACCAGCTCAGGGACAGTCGCCCGGCAGGGAGGACACCACGTCGCCCAGAATTCCAGAAGTACCACTTTGCCCCGGTAATGCGACAGCGCTACGTTCCTTCCCTGCAGGTCCCGTAGTCTGAAATCGGGTGCGGCACTGCCCGCCAGGGCCGAAGACGCGGACCTGTTTTCTGCGGTCCTCTTCTCTCTCGAACAGGAAAAAGCGGCAACACAGAAAAGAAGCACAAGAACGATTATGAAAGTCCGTCTCAGACCGAAACCTGAGACCTTGCGGTATATCTCCATCTCAGCTGCAAACA
>JARRRI010000026.1:0-30753 GCA_037380845.1 Candidatus Sulfobium sp.
TATGACGGCACTTGCGGCGGGTAACCAGGCCCTGTGATCGACGTTCAGGCAAAGATAGACGATTTCTTTATCAGGAGGGCGTGGGAGGCTGATACGGCTTCCAGGAAGAAACCGGAGGTCCTCCTTATAAAGGCCCTCCGACTGCTTTCCATACTCTACTGGGGACTTTTGGACGAGCAGATCAACCTCCGGGCCATGGGTCTGGTCTACACGACCCTTCTCTCACTCGTACCATTCCTGGCGGTAAGCTTCTCGGTCCTTAAGGCATTGGGGGCCCAGACGCACCTCGAACTGCTTCTGTATGATTTTCTTGCCCCGCTTGGCCCAAGGGGGGTCGACCTTTCGATGAAGATCATCGGTTTTGTCGAAAACATAAAAGTAGGAGTTTTGGGTGCGGTCGGCCTTGCCTTTCTTATTTACACGGTCATATCGAACATCAACAAGATAGAGAGTGCGCTCAATTTCATATGGGGGGTCATGAATCCGAGGGGAATAGCCCAGAGGTTCAGCAGTTACCTGAGCGTAATCCTTGTGGGGCCGGTGCTTGTTTTCTCGGCGCTGGGGCTGACGGCCTCTCTCATGAACTACGGAATCGTGCAGAAACTGATCGCCATGGAGCCGTTCGGTACCGTGGCATACCTGCTGGGAAAAGTCATCCCCTATTTTTTCGTCTGGGCGGCCTTTACCTTCGTTTATGTTTTCCTGCCGAACACCGACGTGAAAATTAAGTCGGCGTCGGCGGGCGGTCTGGCTGCCGCCATACTGTGGGAAACGGCTGGGTGGGTATTCGCATCCTTCATTGCGACATCTACGAAGTATTCCTTCATATATTCCGGATTCGCCATAGTCATCCTGTTCATGATCTGGCTGTATCTGAGCTGGGAGATACTCCTGATCGGCGCCAGGATTTCCTTTTACGAACAATATCCGCAGTTTCTGGCGGCCAGCGGAAAGGCCTGTCTAATGGGAGACAGGCTGAGGGAGAGGCTCGTTGTCTATATAATGTTTCTGATCGGATACAATTTTTACCACAACCGTGCCCACTGGCAGTTCGACAGTCTCGTCAACCGGCTCGGGTATCCGGTCGGGATTGTAAGGGAGACCATAGCCGTCCTCGAAAAGAAAGGTCTCCTGGTCCGGGCCTCGGGAGAATTTGCCTACCTGCCGGGAAGGTCCCTGGACACCATATCAGTGAGAGACATACTCGATGTCGTGAGATCACCAGGGGAGAAAGTCCCTGTCTGTGCAGAAACCGGGTTTTTTTCCGTTCCGGAGATCGACAAGGTTATGACGAAAGTCGATGAGGCCATCGAAGACACGCTCAGAAAGGAAACCCTGAAGACGCTCATTCTTTCCGTCAAGACCGGCCTTGACTCTTAAAAGAACCCGCCTCACGGAATGTGAGATTGTATGGCGGGCACATTTGCGATAACATTGGATTATGTCATATGTCCTTGGCAACATTACCCACGAGAAGTGATTATGAGTATCGCAGATTGTGTCACCCCGTGGGCCGTTTATTGAAGGGAAAGGAGTGGAGCAACAGGTCAGCATTGATAACAAGCGGCATATAAAAGCCCTGATAATCGAGGACGACCCTACGGATGCGGAGTTGCTCCGCCGTTTTCTTTCGAGGGCCGGGGACATCTGTTTCGACACTGAACACGCCGACCGCATGTCTTCGGGGATTGACTTTCTCGGGAAGAAGGATTTTGACATCGTTATATCGGACCTGGGGTTGCCCGACAGTCTGGGGGTAGAGACTTTCGTTAAACTCCATCAACTCTATCCGGAAACACCGATGATCGTACTGACCGGCCTTGACGACCAGGAGACGGCACTGAAGGCGGTGCAGGGCGGGGCCCAGGACTACCTTGTCAAGGGCAAGATCGACACAAATCTTCTGGTCCGTTCGATCCAGTATTCCATTGAACGCCAGAAACTCATAACCCGCCTCGAAAGGAGCCTCAAGGAGATAAAGACCCTCCGCGGCCTGCTGCCCATGTGCCGCCTGGTGCAGGAAGATAAGGGACGACAAAGGCTACTGGAAGGCACTTGAAGCCTATATCCGGGAACACACCGCGACTACTTTTACTCACGGCATCTGTCCGGATTGCATGAAGAAGGTCAATCCCGGTCTGTATCGGAGGCTGAAACAGAAAAATCCGGAGATGCTGGAAACAAAGAGCAGGAAGAGTGACAAGTAAGAATGGATCCAGCAGGTGCTTGATACCGGCCATGAAGGCGGAACCGGTCGGTTTCCGGTAACAAAAGTGGTTAGAAAAGGAGGGGCGTTGCACTCAACGCCCCTCGTTAGAAATTACTTCGCCATAATTCTGTCCACCACAGAGAATTTCATTTCCCATTATGCTGATTCGATCATATGTCTCGGCGGTCACGTCAACAGACAGTGCACCCTCTTCAATTACCACCTGCGCCACATCGATGCTGCAGACCAGATCCGGCAGTCCGTCATCATTGCCGTCCCCATAACGGCACTGAAGTCTTCCGTTTTTTCCGGCTCTCTTCACACCCGCTTTCGCAAACCTCACCGACTCGGGATCTACCAGAGTGGCATCGAGCACATCGTTAGAAAGGATTGCTATGCGCAATTTATCATTTGATCTAATACCCTGGCACAATGCATCCACACCTGATATAATTTTCACCACATTAGCCCGCACATAGCCGGTCTGGAATATCAGATCGCTATTATCTGTCGGCGCACTGTAGCCGTCAATGTACATCGCCCCCAGAGTGTAGCCACCTCCCTCGAAACTCGATGCTGCAAAAGCAGACCCTGACAGCGGCTTCTCAACGTCAATAGTATAAGTACTGCCCGGATTCAGTGGTATCGACGACACGAACACGAACCGTGTCATGCCGGTAAAACCCGGAGGGATAACTTTTGTGCTTGTTCCGATAACAGGACCGTAAATTGAGCCCTCACGAATATTGATTCTCATCACCGCTCCTTCTTCATTCGTGTGAAGAGCCAGTCTCACCATATCAATCGAAGAAAGAGAAGGAGTGAATTGCTGGGCAAATCTATAATATGAAAGATTGTGCCAGCTATCTACATTCGTCACATACCCCTGGTCAACCAGTAGATAATCACCATGGGCAATTCCGTAAGCTGCGAATATGAAGCAGATCGCGATAATTATTTTCCGATTCATGACCACCCTCCTTAAATTTGTCCGGCTGTTCTCTGTTCTTGACTTGTCAATTGATTCTTCCATGACTTCCTCCTTTTTCGTCCTCTTTGTCTCCTGATTTCTTCTATTTTCAGTATTCATGCCAGTTTGATCGAAAGTTCTTATATTGTTATTTTTCAAAGAGTTGGAAGTCACTGGAATGAGCGCAGTCCGGCATTTTATGTAAACGGCATTTACTCTCGTTAATATTTTTTACTATAATGTAAATAATGTTTACTATCTATATGATGAACTTTCAGGGATTAAGATCGAACATGAGAGTGCAATTTACCGATGAATGCCGCTACCGATACCAAATGTAGGCTCGACAGCCTCAAGATGAGATTGGAACAGGTCAATAGGGCGTGGTCTGTCAATACCTATGAGTCCCTGCTGAAATTTTATACAGGGATTATTCCAAAAGTTATGGATGCCGAGCGCTGTAGTATTTTCATTCATGAGCCGGGCACTAACCTAATATGGCTAAAGTATGGCACGGGCCTTAGAGAAAGAGAAATAATGCCGCCAAAAGAAGGCAGTAATGTGGGCAAAGCGATTTCATCAGGCCAGTGTGTTATTAAAAATGACATTGACTCTCAATCCGGTTATCACGCCCACGTTGCTACTAAAACAAGATTTGTCACCCGTAACCTTATATGTGCTCCTATAAAAAGTTTGTCAGGTCAGGGCATCACAGGCGCTATCGAAGTGTTGAATAAGGCCGCAAGAAAACAGTTTTCTAAAGAAGATGAAAAACTCTTGCCGGAAATAGCCTCTTATCTGTCTATGGCTCTGGAAAATGTCCTCCTTAACCAGGAGATTCTGCAAATCTCAAATAGTTTAAGCTGCGAACTAGAGATGATGCGGGGGCGGGATGCCAGGTTCATCGGTAACAGTCCGGAAATGCGGGACATCATAAATAAAGTGCACGTGGTAAGCGCAACTCCTGTGAACGTATTAATCTGCGGCGAAAGTGGCACTGGCAAAGAACTTATAGCGCGCATGATCCATAAAGAAAGTGCCTTACGCGATAAACCTTTTGTGGCGGTCAATTGCGCCTCCATCCCAGAGAATCTTATGGAGAGTGAATTCTTCGGTTATGAAAAGGGTGCGTTTACCGGTGCAGTCGCAAGCAGGAAGGGGCGCTTTGAAGAAGCGGACGGAGGAACTCTTTTTCTCGATGAAATAGGCGATATGCCGCTTCGCATGCAACCGAAATTCCTCCGCGCGATCCAGGAAGGTGAGGGGAGCAGGCTTGGAAGTAATAAAATATTTCGTTATGATTTCCGCATTATAAGCGCCACGAACAAGGATTTGCATAAACAGGTAGCCGATGGCCTCTTCAGGGAAGATCTGTTTTATCGTATATTCTCGGTAGAACTGCGTATTCCTCCGCTCAGAGAAAGACGTGAAGATATAATTCCGCTTGCCCTCTCGTTCGTGGACAGGGTAAGCAAACGTTTTATGAAGAAGGTTCCCGGTTTTTCTCCTGAGCTTCTGAACTCTCTTGAGGAATATCCATGGTCCGGGAATGTAAGACAACTGCTTCACGAAATTGAGAGGATGGTTGCACTGACTCCTGAAGGAGAACCGATCACACTGGAACGATGCTCACAGACGCTGGTTGACTGGAAAATCAGACGTTCGGCTGATGAAGCTGGAGAGCAGTCAGGTCTTCTCCTGCCCAACAAGATAAAAAATCTCGAAATCGCTTGTATAAAAGATGCCCTCCTTAGAACCAAAGGGAACAAACTGCAGGCTTCCAAAATGCTCGGAATAACCCGTCAGGGACTCGATAAGAAGATCAAGCGGTACGGAATACATTCGTAGATCCGTTTCTGCTGGAGAGAGTGATTTCTGTCATCAGTTGTTATTGTCGCTGTGTCGGTGAAGACGAGATTACAGACAGCCTCAAGTTAACATAAGTGGCCGTGCACACTTCGGGACAAACCTTTCTTCCCTTGAGATCTTCCTTTTCCTGTTAATTTCCGAAAGTAACCGTCACCGCCCTCTGGGTCGCCGGACGCTGGGGCTGGAAGGAACGTCATGTTCGATCGCTTACGTTGCCAGAAATGTCTTGAAGTGAAGTCTTTTTCAGTTGAGGATCAGCCTATCTATCGAGTATCAGTCAAACTATTTTTTTCCATAGAAAGCTATTTCGTGAAGTTCCCGTCGCGATATTATATATATGAGATGCTCATTTTCAGGTTGGCGGCGGCCATAATCATACAAATGGCGATATGGGGCGCTCTGCTTTTCCTCCCGGCAGGCACGCTTGGCTGGTGGCGCGCATGGGTCCTGCTCGGCATAATATTGCTGGGTTTTCTTGCATCAGCAGCATCGCTGTTTCCATCGCACAGGGGCCTGCTCGCCGAGCGTCTCAGGCTGCCCTTACAAAAGGGGCAGCCCCTTGTCGACAGGATCGTGCTGGCGTTTCTGATCATATCATTCTACGGCCTGCTCGCGTTCATTCCGGCGGATGTCTTCCGGCTTCACCTGATGGCCTAGAAGGTCATCGATACAGGAGTTTACGGAGTTGTGAGACATCCCATGTACGCGGGTGGCGTCCTGATGGTTGCCGGCGTCCCCTTGTGGCTGGGGTCATACGCCGGTCTAATGTTTTCAGTCGTTCCAACAGGCATCCTGGTTCTGAGGGTCCTTATCGAGGAGCGGTTCCTGAGAAGACAACTGGAGGGTTATGAAGCCTATATTAAGAAAGTTCGTTACAGGCTGATTCCATTCTTGTGGTAGGAAACCTAGAGCCTCAAATATGCCTGCGGATTCAGGTCGAGGCCGGCGAACTCCCCCTTTATGAATTTATGATATCCTGCAGCCGCGATCATGGCGGCGTTGTCCGTGCACAGGGCAAGAGATGGCATGAAGACCTCGCTCTCCCTTTCCTCTGCCATTTCCTTCATCCTCTTCCTGAGCCCGCTGTTGGCAGCTACCCCGCCCGAAATCGCTATGCGCCTTATCCACTTCTTTTTTATCGCCCATTCCGTCTTCCTGACAAGCACGTCCACGACCGCCGCCTGAAATGAGGCGGCGAGGTCGTTGACGAGCCGGGAGGGCAAGGCAGAGCCCCCCGAGTTTTTCTGCGCACTTCTCAGAAAATTCAAAACGGCCGTCTTTAATCCGCTGAAGCTGAAATCGAAGGTCTCCGGCAGATAGGCCCTCGGAAAATCTATGGCCTTCGGATCCCCTTCCCGCGCGAGCCCATCGATTATCGGACCGCCGGGATATCCCAGACCGAGAAGCTTCGATACCTTGTCGTATGCCTCGCCCGCAGCGTCGTCACGGGTTCTGCCAAGTTCGATATATTCTCCGTAACCTTTGGCGATATAGAGGCTTGTGTGTCCCCCAGAGACGATGAGGGACAGAAACGGGAACTCGGGCGCTTCTTTTTCCAGACAAGGGGAGAGAATATGTCCCTCCAGATGGTTGACCGCGACGAGAGGCTTGCCCCGGGCAAAACAGGCGGCCTTGGCAAACGAGCATCCCACAAGAAGGGAGCCGATCAGACCGGGGCCGTGGCAGACCGCAACTGCGGACACTTCATTTAGTGTAATTCCCGCCTTCTTCAGCGCCTCGTCGACTACCGGAATGATCATCTCGATATGTCTCCTCGATGCAAGTTCCGGTACTATGCCTCCGTATTTACTATGGATGTCGGACTGGCTGGATATGACGTTTGATATTATCCTTCTGCCGTCCTCGACGACGGCGGCCGAGGTATCGTCGCAGGAGGTATCTATACCGATGATGAGCATCAGATATTATAACGCAAGGGTATGCCCGCCTTTACCATTTAGAACCACCCTCAGGATGAAATCGAACGAGCTCTTCAGCTATCTGATTATAACTGCGTTTCGTGGCGTACCGAAAAAGGTCCTTTTGCCTTTTTTGTCATTACCCCGAAAAAGCTCATAATACTCCGTCATTCCCGAGGCAGAAATCGGGAATCCATTCTTTTTTATGAGAACATGGATACCCGCTTTCGCGGGTATGACGGCACTGAGGCATGAACATGAGATTTTTTTAGCAACCTGGTGCCGGCTTGACAGGACGCCTGTTCTGAAAATATACTGAACAAGCGTTCAGTTTTTCTTTCTTCGATGGACTTCGGCCCGCATGTATGAAGGAAAATCCTGAAAAACCTTTGGAAAACCCGGAGTTTCGGCTAACAGATGAAAAGGCGCGGTTCTGCGGAGTCGAAAAGATGCATACTTGAGGCTGCCGGGCAGCTCTTTGCCGAGGCGGGCTACGCCGACACCACCATAAGGAAGGTTGCCGCCCGGGCCGGTTTGAGCGTGGGCACGATCTACCTCTATTACAGCAACAAGGAGGAGCTTTATTCGGAGCTCTTCCGCCGCCGGCTGGAAAACTTCTCGGCCATGACCGAACCCCTCAGGGACGAAGAGCCCCTCGCCGCCATGGAGGGCCTCATAGACAGCTACCTCGATTATGCCGTAAAGAAGGCGAAGCTCGTTTCCATGCAGATAAGGGAGCACGACCTGGAGATAAAAAAGCCCCTCAAGAAGGCGTTCTTCGACTCTCAGAAGAGACTTATATCCGACATACTCAAAAAGGGAGTGAGAAAAAAGGTATTCAGGAAGATGGACTGCGATGCAACCGCCTCGGTTATTTTCTACTGTCTCAGAGGGATGATACTGGCCCAGCTTTCCGGGGACCTTGGAGATGACGCCGGGGGCAGGCCTGCGACCAGAAAGCCCTGCGATCTTTTTCTCAGGGGGCTGCTTGCGGACCGGCAGGGACGGGGTGAAGAGTGACCCAGCCCGTGAGCGACTACCAGGAGACCAACAAATGGCTCATAGCCGGTATGGTCATCATGGTGACCATCATGGCCGCCCTGGACATAAGCATCGTAAACGTTGCACTGCCTTACATGCGCGGCAACCTGGGGGCCTCGGTGGAGGAAATAACCTGGGTCGCCACCGGCTACATACTCTCCAACGTCATCATCATGCCCCTGGTCGCCATGATGAGCGCGCGATACGGACGGAAACATTTCTACATGGCGAGCATTTTTCTTTTTACGGCGAGTTCCCTGCTCTGCGCCGTATCATGGGACCTTACCTCGCTCGTGGTATTCAGAATTGTACAGGGAGTGGGCGGCGGGGCGATTATCCCGGTGGGTCAGGCCATACTCAGAGAGAGCTTCCCGACCGAGGAGCAGGGGATAGCCATGGGCATTTACGGCTTCGGCGTCGTGCTTGGCCCGGCCTTCGGGCCGACGCTGGGGGGATGGCTTACCGATAATTTTTCCTGGCGGTGGATATTCTTCATCAACATTCCTATCGGGATACTCAACCTGCTGCTCATCACCCGCTTCCTCCACGATCCGCCCTATTTGAAGCGGGAGAAGGGGAAGATCGACCTTCAGGGCCTGGGGTTTCTCATTCTGGGCCTGGGGGCCCTGCAGCTCATGCTTGAAAAGGGCGAGACAAAGGACTGGTTCCAGTCGGATTTCATAGTTTATCTGGCCGTTATTTCGTTGGTTGGGATGGTCCTTTTTATCTGGCGGGAGATTACGGCGGACAGGCCCGCCGTGGACCTTCGTGTTCTCAAGAATGTGCCTTTTGCATCGGGGACGCTCCTGGTCGGGGTCCTGGGACTGGGCCAGTATGCCGCGTTGTTTATACTTCCGATGTTCCTTCAGCAATTGCTGGGCTACCCCGCTCTGGACTCGGGGCTGGTGCTCTTGCCCAGGGGGCTTTGCATGGCCCTCATCATGCCCATCGCCGGAAAGATGTACAACAGGCTGGGTCCGCGGGTCCTGATAGGGGCGGGTCTCATGGTCACTGCTGTCTCCTTCTGGCAGCTGTCTACAATGTCTTTGGATGTAGGGTTCTGGGAGCTCTTCATACCTAATATGCTGCAGGGAGGGGGATTCGGCCTCATCTTCGTTGCCCTGAGCACCGCCGTCCTCTCATCTATCGAAAAACCCCGGATGACCGCCGCCACGGGGCTCTATAACGTAGTAAGACAGGTCTTTGGAAGCGTGGGCATAGCCATCGCGGCCACCATTCTTACCAGGGGTGAGCAGACTTACAGGGCCGGGATTGTGAAAAACCTTAGCGTCTTTAACCCTGATATGACGGGATGTCTGAATGCCATGTCGCGAGTGATGGCCGGCAGCGGAGCGGGCCCTGTTACGGCACACCAACTGGCGCTGAAGCTGCTTGACGGACAGCTCATGAGAGAGGCCGGCATGCTTGCCTACAACCATGTTTTTCTGCTCGTGACAGCACTGTTCGTATTGTCCATACCGCTAATCTTCCTGCTCAGAGGCTATTCAACATCTCCGGCCGACAAAGAAATCTTAGTGGATTGAGCGAGCAATTTACCACGGAGACACTGAGACACGGAGAAAATTGAACGAAAAGCAAGACTTACTTTCTCCCGTGATGCTGTGAGTTTCGCTCTCTTCCTTGATTTTTTCAGCTCCATGTCTCTGTGTCTCCGTGTCAAGAATGTGCATTCGATTCTGAGATCCTTAATACTTATCTGCCCCTTACTGCTCGTAAACGTTGGCGCCTTTGGGGACCTTGATGTCAAAGAGGGAATTCTTCAGGCCGGTGTTGGTCTTTACCGCCTTCAACTCTATCTCGATTACGTTCGAATAAGCGTCATGGATGGTGAACGAGCGGATCGGAAAGCCTGTGGCGGCCAGGGTTATTTTTATCGATGTGATCGCCCCCATCGGTTTTTTTGGCTTCAGCAGGAGGGAATTATCTTCCCCCGTGACGTCGAATTCCTGCCGCATGCTGCCGAAGCCGCTCAAAAGGGCTACAGGGGTCTGGCCGTAAGTAGACCTGTCAAACTTGCCCTTGTAGGCCTGGTTGTCCTTTGTTTTATAAATCAGAATGGTATCGCCGTTGATGGTGACGTCCTGAGCCGTCTTCCCCCTATACACCCATTTCATTTTCAGCGGCGGCTTGATGAAGAATTCTCCCTTGTAGGTGTCCGTCCTGTCGAGGTCCTTCAGCACGCTGGTCTGTATGAAATTACCACTGAGGTCGTTGATGTGTTCATACGCCTTCTGGATACGCGCGATGCTCTCTTCCGTTCCGGAGGCGGAGGAGACCGGGGGCTTTCCGGCGGCCTTGGGCGGTCCCACCATTCCCTCCTCTTCCATGATTTCCATGATCCTCGCCGCCCGGTTGTATCCTATCTTGAACCTCCTCTGGATCGATGATATGGAAACTTCGCCGGCAGAGTCGGCAAATTCGACCGCCTTGTCAAACATATCGTCCTTCTCGGCGCCGTCATCCTCTTCTGACGGCGGGGGCTCCGTCGGGATATCTTCGAATATGGAGAAGTCCGGGCTCCCCTGCGACTTGATAAAAGACGTTACGTCGCCGATCTCGGCCTCCGTCACCAGTGCTCCGTGGACCCGCATTGTCCTCGATCCGGGCAGCATTAGGAGCATATCGCCCTTACCCAGGAGCTGCTCGGCGCCCTGCATATCGAGGATCGTCCTGGAATCTATCTTTGAAAAGACCTGGAAGGATATCCGCGCCGGGAAGTTGGCCTTGATCAGGCCGGTTATTACATCCACCGAAGGCCTCTGGGTGGCTATGATAAGGTGGATGCCGGCGGCCCTGGCCATCTGGGCGAGCCTCGTGATCGCGTCCTCCACTTCGTTTGATGAGGCGAACATAAGGTCGGCAAGTTCGTCTATAAATACCACGATATAGGGCAGCCTCTCAGCGTCGGGTGCAAACCTGTTGAAACTGTCGATATTCCTCGCCCCTTTTTCGGCCAGGAGCCTGTATCTTCTCTCCATTTCTATGACCATCTTTCTCAGGGCCTCGGCGGCCTTCCTGGGGTTGGTGATCACGGGGGAAATGAGATGAGGGATGTCTTCATACATCGAAAGTTCGAGAAGTTTCGGGTCTATCATCAGCATCTTCACTTCGGAAGGCGAAGCCTTGTAAAGGATGCTCATGACCATGGAATTTATCGACACGCTCTTTCCGGCCCCGGTCGCACCCGCAACCAGCAGATGGGGCATCCTGGCCAGATCGGCGACTACCGGACCGCCGAATATGTCCTTGCCGAGGGCCAGCGTTATTTTTGAATAGCTCTTTCCGAACTTGTCGGAGGACAGCACCTCCCGGAGAGATACTATCTCTCTCCGTTTATTGGGCACCTCGATCCCTATAGCCGCTTTGCCGGGTATGGGAGAGACCCTCATGCTCTGGGCCTTCTGGGCGAGGGCCAGGTCGTCCGCAAGAGACACGACCCTGTTTATCTTGACGCCGGGGGCTGGCTCGAATTCATACATCGTAACGACCGGTCCGGGGTGTACCTGCGTGATCCTGCCGTCGACGCCGAAATCAGCGAGCTTGTTTTCCAGGAGGGTGGAGTTTGACAGCAGCTCTTCTTTTGCCGGCCGGGCGGAAGGGTCGTAGACGGTGAGCAGGTCCACGGACGGGAGCGTATAACCGTCTGTCCCGGCGGCCGGCCTGGGGGGCTTTTCCGGTTTTTCCAGAACGGAACGCATCGTCGAGGGGTCTGTCTTCAGGGGCTCGTTCAGTATGGGGCCGGGCACTTTCCCGGGGCTCCGCACCAGAATGTCATCTTCGATTACCGATTTTTCCGCCCTCCTCTGAGGCCCCCTGCGCCGCCCGGTCTTCAGGTCTCGGGCAAAAGAACTCAGTGACACGGGGCTCAGGAGAATCAAAGACGAGAGAAAAGCCGAGATGGAACAAAGATAGGCCCCGAGGGTAGAGAGGTATTTTTCCAGAAAGCCTGCAGTCAGCGACCCCATGAGTCCGCCTGTATTCATTGTGGTGTCAGGATTGAAAGTCATATGCAGAAGGGAAAGCATGAGGGAAGAGGAAAATACAAAGAGCAGGGAGCCCCAGAAATATATCTTTTGGCCTGGTATGCCCAGAATCCTTCTGACCCCGAAGGCGATAATGAACACCGGGATTGCGAATGATGAAATACCGGCGAGGGTTATCAGCAGATCTGACAGGTCGGCTCCCGCGACACCGCCGTAATTCCTGACCGTTCCCTGGGAAAAAGTAAAGACCGCCGGATCGAACTTCGAATAGCTGTAGAGGCTCAGTGCCAGGTAAACGCTGCCCAGTATTGCGACTACGCCGAGGATTTCTTCCCTTACCCTCTTTACCCTCTCAGCCATATCCCTATAATTATAACAACTGCAAGAAGAAAGCGGTAATATACGAAAACGTTGATTGGATGGCGCTTGAAAAAGTCCAGCATGAACCTGACGGCGAAATACCCGGTTACGGCGGAGGCAACAAAGCCGGCCGCAAAGAGGCTGAAATCGTAGGAGACGTTGGCGGCGATCATTTTTCGGGAGTGCAGGAGCACGGCGCCTGCGATGACGGGCGTGGAAAGGAGAAAAGAGAACCTCGCCGAAGACTCCCGTTCGAGACCCCGGAAGAGGCCTGCCGAGATCGTTATTCCCGACCTCGACACCCCCGGTATCAGCGCGATCGCCTGTGCAATGCCGATAGCGACGGCGTCAGGAAGCTTTATTCCTGAGATGTCTTTATGTTTATACATCTTTTCAGAAAGAAGCATCACGAGACCTATGGCCACGAGAGAAGCCGTTATAACATAAGGGCTCCTGAGAGTATGTTCCACAAAATCGTTGAGCAGTACTCCGGCGATGCCTGCCGGGACCGTCGCAATAATGATCAGGACAAAAAAGCGAGTCTTTTTTGTAATGATCTCCAGCCAGTCTCTCCAGAGACAGAACAGAAGAGCGCAGAGCGTTCCCGCGTGAAGGGCTATGTCGAACGTCAGGGAATCCAGGGCACCGCCCCAATGGAAAACCCAGGGGAAGAGGACCAGATGTGCAGTGCTGCTGACAGGCAGAAATTCCGTCAGCCCCTGGACAATACCCAATATAACGGCATCCAGCATTAAAAATTATAACAGATCGGGATGACTCGACGTGACGTCCCTGTCAGGCCGCTTAAAAAAAGTCTTAAGTTTGTTATCCCCCGGCCTGTGTTGCCTCCGGCGCCGCCAGAGGCGGGTAAACTTGACCGGAGAATCCACGCGAGATATGAGTCGGAATGAAAAACCTGGATTTCCGCGCAAGCGGGAATAACGGGTAAAGGCCCCCGAAAATACTTTTTCAGCCCTGCTAACCAGATTATTCATGAAATGTGGCAGACGCGAAAGGACACAGTATTTTCGCTCATTCTCGGTCGTTACGACCTCCGAGGAACTTGCCCTCGTTATTTCAGGATACACAATGTCTGAATACCGGGCAAGTAAAAACGCTCAAACACTTTGCCCTTTCGCCATGCAGGAAAATTTGTGAATAAAGTGGGCTAAACCTCGAAGATGATCGGCATGATCATGGGTTTTCTGTCCATCGTGTTCCTGAGATATTTTTTCAGGACGCTTCGGATTTTGGCCTGTATGAGAGACTTGTCTGCAATGATCTCGCTGTCGAGTTCCTTCATGCTGTTGTATACGAGTTCCTTGACGTCGTTGATGATCTCCTGGGAGGCGTCCTCGAAAACGAAACCCCTGGATACTATGTCCGGCCCGGAAACTATGGTGCCGGTCAGTTTTTCTATCCCGATTACGATCAGAACGATTCCGTCGTGGGCCAGTCGCCGTCGGTCCCGGAGCACCATGTCCCGGACGTCGCCCACCCCTTTCCCGTCGACATATATCCTGCCCGATGTAATTTTCCCGCTCTTCGCGGCCCCCGCCTCCGTAATTTCAAGCACGTCTCCGTCGTCCAGAAGAAAGATATTGGACTGCGGAATGCCGGTCTTCTCGGCCAGCCTGGCGTGATAAACCTTGTGCCGGAATTCTCCATGAACGGGGACAAAATACTTGGGTCGTACGAGGTTCAGCATGAGTTTGAGTTCTTCCTTTGAGGCGTGTCCCGACACGTGGATCTCAGAAACCTTTTCGTATATTACGTTGGCCCCCCTCCTGAACAGATGGTTGATGATCCTCCCTATAGACCGCTCGTTTCCGGGTATGATCTTGGCCGACAGGATAACTACGTCCCCCTCCTTGATGCTTATCGTCTTGTGCTCCGCCGTCGCAATACGTGAGAGGACGCTCATCGGTTCCCCCTGACTTCCCGTGGTGATGATAACTACCTCTTCATCCCTGAGGTCTTTGAGGTTTTCGAGGTGGAGCCATATGTTCTGAGGTATTCTGAGATATCCCAGGTCCAGGGCTATCCTGGCGTTTGAAACTATGCTCTTGCCGGAAAGGATCACCTTTCTCCCGAACATGGCGGCAACGTCGATCACCTGCTGTATTCTGTGGATATTGGAGGCGAAGGTGGCGACAATTATCCTTCCCTTTGCCTCCGCGAAGATATCCTCGAAGGACCGGCGCACCTCTTTTTCCGAAAAGGTGAACCCCCCTTTTTCGGCGTTCGTGCTGTCTGAAAGGAGAAGTACGGTGCCCCTTTCCCCGTATTCGGAAAAACGGTGGAAGTCCATCAACTGTCCGTCGACGGGCGTAGGATCGAGCTTGAAATCCCCCGTATGCACCACAAGTCCGACGGGGGTCTTTATGCCGAAACCGACACCGTCGACTATGCTGTGTGTGACCCTTATGAACTCTATTTCGAACACCCCGAGGGTAACTATTTCCCGGGGCATCATCGAGTTGAGCTCTATGTGTTCGAGGTTATGCTCGCGAAGCTTTTCCCTGACAAGGCCCAGAGTCAGAGGAGTTCCGAAGACGGGGACGTTGAGTTCCTTGAGGAAGAAGGGCAGGGCCCCGGTATGGTCTTCGTGACCGTGGGTGATGACTACCCCCCGCACCTTCTCCCTGTTTTCGAGCACATAAGTGAAATCCGGAATTACGAAATCGACACCCGGCATGTCTTCCTGCGGGAACATGAGTCCGGCGTCTATCACTACCATGTCGTCCCCGTATTCAAGGACGGTCATGTTGAGGCCTATTTCCTCGACGCCTCCCAGGGGAATTACGGAGAGGGTATTATTCACCGGGGAACACCTCCACGTGATCCCCGCCCTTTTGGACGGCGGCAGAGAGTGCGGTTTCGGCGTTTCTTACGAAGTCCTCCGGCGACTGCTCCCCGAATGACGCCACTCCGATGCTCACCGTAATCCGGCCCAGCGGCTGGGTCTCTTCGCAATGGAACGGATGGTTGCGGATCAGTGCTGCGAACCTCCTGCCCAGGACAAGGCCCGAAAAAAGCTGCGTGTTGGGAAGGATCATGCAAAAAGCATCTCCTCCGTACCTGACCACGATATCCGCCCCCCTCGCATTTTTTCTGAGAAGCCGGGCGATATTCTTCAGGACGAGATTACCGCGGTAGCTTCCGTTGAGCTTGATGTAGATACCGAAGTCGTCTATGTCGAGCAGGATCAGCGTTAGAGACAGCCTGTATCTGACGGAACGGCTCACTTCCTGGGCGAGCCTCAACTGGAAATACCTGTGGTTGAACAGTTCCGTCAGCTCATCTACAAGGCCCGCCCTTTTCGGGTGCATTATTTCCAGGTCCTTAAGATGCATCACAAGGTCTGTTGCCGCGAGCGCATCCCGCTTCACTATCCGCTCTATCTGGCCGGCCATATTCATCCTCTCATCAATCGGGAGGTCCTTGTCCGTAAGCGCAAACACCGGTATGCCGGCTGTAGCAATGTTGCCCTTCAGCTTCTTGATTACTTCCAGCCCGGGGCTGTCCAGATCTACCAGTATTGCATGAGGTTTAGTCGTGAGGGCCAGTTCGACGCCTTCTTCCTGTCCGGAAGCCGAGTGAAAGACGAACCCGTTATCCAGCGCAAAACTGCAGACATAATCCCGGGTTCCGGGATCGCTGGACATGAGGAGGAGCGACATCGGCGCGCCCCCGTTGCTGCTTTTGCAGGAGTTAAGGTCGCTTAACTTGCCGAGGAGGACATTCTTGTCAACAGGTTTCAACAGATAGTCGGACGCCCCCAGCGTGTAAGCCAGGTCCTGGTTGTCGACAATCGAGTGGATAAGCACCGGGATGGTGCCGGTCTCCGGGTCCGTCTTGAGTTCCTGAAGGACCTCCCACCCGTCTTTCTTCGGCAGCATTACATCCAGGGTGACGGCGAACGGCCTGAATTCCTTCGCCTTTGAAATGGCTTCGATGCCGTCGTAGGCGTGGGCGACCCTGTAGCCCGCCCTGCTCAGATGTATGGTCAGGATCTCCGAGGTGGGCAGGTCGTCCTCGACTACAAGGACGAGCGGCGCCTCCTTCCTAAGCCAGGGATACGTCTGGACGGCGGGGGTAAAGGCACCCTCCTCTTCCTTTTTGCGTTCCGTCACAACCGGCAGGTAAAAAATGAAGTCGCTGCCCTCACCGTATTTGCTGTGTACGCTTATCCTGCCTCCGTGCAGATCGACCAGCCTCTTTGTAAGGGAGAGACCGAGACCCGTCCCCTGGAAAGTTTTCGACATAGATGGGTCGGCCTGCTCGAATTCGTCGAATATCCTGTCTATGTCGTTTTCCCGTATTCCGATACCCTTGTCCCAGACAGTGACCTTCATGAAATGCTGGTCGTTCAGGGCCCGGGATAACCGGCGGTCGGCGTTTACGAGAAACTCGGCCCTGATCCCTATATGTCCTCCCTCGGGTGTAAATTTTATGGCGTTGGAAACGAGGTTGTAAAGGATCTGCTTTAGCTTGACCTTATCCGCATAAAAGGTCCCTACGTCCGGATCTATCTCCACATTCACGACGACTGATTTCCTGGAGGCAAGAAAGCCCATGATCATCACCACTTCGTCCACTGCCTCCCTCAGGTCAAAACTTTCATAGAAGAGTTCCAGTTTGCCCGCCTCTATCTTGGCGAGATCGAGGATGTTGTTCACAAGCTGCAGAAGGTGCTTTCCGGACGAGGAGATATTCGAAAGATGACGGAACTGTTTTTCGTTAAGGTCCCCGTATGTCTTTTCGAGCAGAATTTCGGAAAAACCGAGTATGGAATTAAGGGGGGTCCGCAATTCATGGCTCATGTTCGAGATAAACCTTGCCTTAATCTGGTTTGCCCGCGCGAGATCAAGGTTTATCCTTTCAAGCTCACGAGTCCTTTCGACCACCTTTTCCTCAAGGCTTGCGTTGAGGGCCTTCAGCTCATTCCTGAGTCTCTTCTCTTCGGTGATGTCCTTGCTTACCCCCACTGTTCCGATCACCTTCCCGGTCTTGTCCCTGAGTCTGGATATCGTAAGGCTGATATCGACGACGGAACCGTCTTTTCTGTGAAGTCTGGTCTCATGGTTGCAAACAATGCCCTTTCTTCTGAGAGTGTGCAGTATATGGTCCCGTTCGTTCGCGTCTACGTAAAGGCCGGACGCGCTCATTCCTGTCAACTCATCCTTTGAATAGCCGAGTATACGCTCACCTCCGCGGGAGAACTCCACGATCTTCCCTTCCATATCGGTCGTTGCGATCATGTCCTGTGAATCGTTCAGGACGCCTTTCAGATAGGCTGTCTTTTCATCGAGGTCTGCGACGACACGGTAGAGCTCGTCGAGGATTTTGGACTTGTCTATGGCCTGGGCCGCCTGCAGTCCGAAGAGCCGGATGAGGTTTTTCTGTCTTTCGGAGAACCGTCTCGGTTTAAAGTCGTCCAGGTAAAGGACGCCGACCACATTGTCGTCTATCATAAGGGGATAGGCGAGGACGGATTTGATGCCGTCCCTGATCACTCCGTAATTGTCCAGAAAAGGGTATTCCGAGACGTCTTCGATTTCTACCGGCTCCCTCCGGCTCAGGATGAAAGATGTCAAACCGTTCGGTCTCGGCTTCCAGCGGGGCACGTTGAGGACAGATGAGCTCAGGCCCTTGGAGACTGCAAGGACCATCCCGCCGCGGTCGCAGAGGGCGATGCTTCCCGCCGGCATGTCTGTGAGTCTCAGGGCCCTCTCCAGAGTTGCGGAAAGGACGCCACCAAGGCTTCCCGCCGATGTCAGTGCCAGTCCGTTTTCGAAAAGTGCTTCCATGTCTTTCCGGGCCTTTTTCTGACGCTCGATCAGTCCCCAGAGAAACTTTGCCCCCTTTCCCTCGATAACCTCGATGCCTGCGGGCGCCTGCTCGGAAATCGACCTGCCGAGGGCCCGGTCTCCGGTAACGTTTATGATGATATCGGGGTCCTGTCCATACAGCTCCCCGATCTTGTCTGCGACAAAGATCCCCTCCCTTCTCGCGATTTCAATGCCGGGGGCATTCACGTCCCTGTCGGTGATGCCTACCGTCTTCACCGCTCCGTTGCTCAGGAATATGTCCAGCAGCGAACTGCCGGCCCCGACTATGCAGACTTTAATCACGGCTTTATATCCCGCTGTTCTCTTATCATGGATATGAACCGCTCGATAAGAGAGGGGTCCCACTGATCCTGCAATTTTTCCGCGTCCATTCTGCACAACGCTTCTCTCGCCGCAAAGGCCGGCCTGTAAGGCCGTTTCGAGACCATGGCGTCGAAGGTGTCCGTGATGGCGACTATCCTTGCAAAAAAAGGGATCTCTTCTCCCCGCAGACCGTCCGGGAAGCCGGTCCCGTCCCAGCGCTCGTGGTGGTGACGAATCGCCGGCAGTATCTGACGGGCGGAATAAAGCGGCTTACAGATCTGCTCTCCGACAATTACGTGCTGCCGTATCGACTTCAGCTCCGCATCGGTGAGGTCTTCGCTTTTATGCAGGATATGATCGTCCACACCGATTTTGCCGATATCGTGGAGCACGCCCGCCTTGTAAAGCAGGTGCTGGTCTCCGGGGGTTAGCCCTATATAAGCGGCGAAATTCATGGAGAGGTTCCCGACCCGTTCGGAGTGGCCTTTTGTATACGGGTCTTTCGCCTCGATGGCTACAGCCAGCGTGAGGATTATATCTTCCGAATGGTCGAGTTCGCCCTGCAGCTTCCTCAGCCGCAGAAGGGATCTGATTTTCGTTACGAGTTCGACGGTGTGGAAAGGTTTTGTGAGGAAATCGTCGGCCCCGGCTTCCAGGCCGGTAATCTTGTCGTCAAGCTCGTTCAACGCGGTAACGAGTACCACCGGGAAGAACCTTCTTCCGGCAATGGCCTTTAACTTCCTGCAGAGGTCGAAGCCGTTCATGCCGGGCATCATCACGTCGAGGACCGCGAGGTCCACAGGTCTGGTTTCTATGACTTCGAGTGCCTCGCCTGCACTGGAAGCTGTAATTACCCTATACCCTTCCCTGTAAAGTATTCCCTCCATTACCTCCAGGTTGAACGGCATGTCGTCCACAACCAGTACGGAGGAATTGACCGTTTCCATATTATTCATCTCAGAGGACATAGGTATACGGAGCCGCTTCAACTATCGGGCTCTTTATCCGGGGCGTTTGAAATACGCCATGTTTTACTAAAGCCCCTCCTCCTTCCCGGGAGAATAACCGGCTCAAGTGGTCTCTGTATTGCCGCGTCAGCCGGCGGTCGTTGTCGCTATCTGCAAAGAATACAGAATAAAAACTGAAAAACGATATTCACGTCAAACACCGGCAATGAGTTTTTCGAGCAGCGCCTTTTGAGCGTGCAGCCTGTTTTCCGCCTGATCAAAGACCACGCTGTGTGGACCGTCCATGACTTCATCCGTGATCTCTTCTCCCCGGTGGGCCGGGAGGCAGTGCAGTACGATTACATCTTTCCGGGAGCAGGATAGAAGAGCGCTGTTTACCTGGTAGTCGGCAAGCTTCTTCCTTTTTTCAGCGGCCTGCTTTTCTTCTCCCATGCTGACCCAGACATCGGTATATATTACATCCGCCATTCCCGCGGCTTCTTTCGGGTTGCCCAGAACAATGATCTCGCTTCTTGCAGCTTCCCTTGCCCTGTCGAGGATTCCGGGGTCAGGCTCGAACCCCTCCGGACAGGCGACCATCAAGTCGAATTCCATGAGCGAGGCGGCTTCGATCAGAGAATTGCACACATTGTTCCCGTCGCCGACATAAGCCACTCTGAGCCCCCTGATCCGTCCCTTTTTTTCGATTATCGTCATGAGGTCGGCGAGGGTCTGACACGGATGGTGCAGGTCGCTCAGTCCGTTGATCAACGGGATCGTCGCGCTGTCGGCAAACTTCTCGAGCATGGAGTGGCTGAAGGTCCGTATTACGATGCCGTCCAGGTATCGGGAAAGGGTCCTGGCAGTGTCCGGCACGCTCTCCCCCCTCCCAAGCTGAAGATCCGAGGTGTTCATGTAGATGGCATTTCCGCCGAGTTCGTAAATCCCTGCGTCAAACGATACCCTGGTGCGGGTCGAGGGTTTTTCGAACAGAAGGCCGATGCTCTTCCCGATAAGAGGGCTTTGACCGGCCTCCCTGCCCGCCTTGAGATCAACGGACCTGCGCAGAAGGTGTGAGATTTCCTCCGAAGACAGGTCCCATAGTGTAATAAAATCCCTTTTCATATCATCTCCTAGGAAAGACGGTCGAAAACCTGTCCGAGAACATCGGTCAGGTGATCTATCTCTTTTTCGGTCACAATGAGAGGCGGCATGAACCTCAGAACGTTGCCGGCCGTGCAGTTGATCAGTATTCCGTTTTCCATGCACGCTTTAACAACGGGTGCGCCGTCGCGAATAAGTTCCATGCCGACGAGCAGTCCCATGCCCCGGATTTCCGCGACCCTGCTGGGGAACTCCTCCTGGAGATCCCTGAGTCTCTTTACCAGGTAGGCCCCCATCCTCCTGCACTGGTCCAGAACGAAACCGTCTTCAAGAATGACTTCGACTGCTGCGACTGCCGCTGCGCAAACCAGGGGATTTCCTCCGAACGTCGAGCCGTGCGTCGCGGGCTGAAAGGCAGCGGCTACCTTCCCGGTTGCCAGCATTGCGCCTATGGGGACCCCGCCGCCCAGGCCCTTTGCGAGGGTCATGATATCGGGCGTCACGCCGAATTGTTCATAGGCGAACAGGGAACCGGTCCTTCCCATCCCTGTCTGGACTTCGTCCAGCATGAGGAGAATCCCGTGACGGTCGCAGAGAGACCTGACTTCCCGCAGATAGCCGGGGTCGGGCATCACTATACCGCCTTCGCCCTGGACGGGCTCAAGCATGACCGCGCAGGTCTGCGGGGTTATCGTCTTCTCCAGGGACGGTATACTGTTGAATTCCACATGTCTGAAGCCCGGCACCGCCGGACCGAACCCCTGTTTCAGCTTCTCCTGTCCTGTTGCCGCAAGAGCGGCGAGGGTGCGGCCGTGAAAGGAGTTCATCGCGGTTATGATCTCGAAGCGGTTTTGCCCGACGTGCTCCATATAATATCTCCGCGCGAGCTTGATAGCGGCCTCATTGGCCTCGGCCCCGGAGTTGCAGAAGAATGCCTTGTCGGCAAACGAGTTTTCCACCAGTATCCTGGCAAGCCGGATCTGAGGCTCGATATGAAAATAATTAGAGACATGAATAAGGCGCTGGGCCTGCTTTTGCAGGGCTATCACTACCTTCGGATGGCAGTGTCCAAGGCAGTTGACGGCCACACCTCCCATGAAATCCAGATATTCCGTGCCGTCAGAACTCCAGACCTTCATCCCGCGGCCTTTCCGGAGCACGACCGGGAACCTGTTGTATGTGTTCATGAGATAATGGCTGGATTCTTCGAGGACTTTCTTGATATCCATGCAGCAATAATAACGTACAATTTATCGAAAAATCAAACAGATAGACCTTCGATGCGGCGGACTAAGAACGGCTCGCCGGCTGACCATCGGGGTCACTGTCCGGAGGATCTTTCCTGAATTCAGAGACCGAATAGAGATGGTATGCGCAGTCAGGTCCGACGATCTTTACCGCTCCCTCAATAGGAAGTCTTATCTTATTCCTGAGAACCAGGTCCCGGTAAAGATATCTGATCCTTATCTCTTCGGCCTTGCTGTTCATACTGATCGTTCACATTGTATCACATACACCTTTTCCCCATTTTGCCCTTCAACCGGACGCCTTCGTTTTGCACGGAATGGACAGTAAAACCTGCATAATGTTAGAATTTTCAATGAAGATCGCCATAACGGGAAAAGGCGGTGTCGGCAAGACGACGCTTGCGTCGGTGCTGAGTTATCTCTTTGCCTCGGAGGGGAAAAAGGTCATTGCCGTCGACGCCGACCCGGATGCAAACCTCGCATCCGCACTCGGGATACCGAGGGAAGAGGCGGAAAAAATCAGGCCTGTCGCAGACCTCGGCGAGCTCATAGAGGAACGGACAGGATCGAAGCCCGGCAGCATGGGGGGGATTTTCAAACTCAATCCGAAGGTGGACGACCTGCCCGAAGGCCTTGGATACAAGGTTGACGGGATTACACTGCTGGTGATGGGTAAATCAAAGGCGGCCGCATCGGGCTGTTATTGCCCCGAAAATGTTCTTCTCAGACGACTTCTCAGGCATCTGGTTCTGGAAAGGGACGAAGTGGTCATCGTGGATATGGAAGCCGGGATCGAGCACCTGACCAGGGGTACGGCGGGCTCTGTCGATGCCTTTGTTGTTGTCGTCGAACCTGGACAGAGAAGCATGCAGACCGCGGGCGTGGTCAGGGAAATGGCCAAAGAACTGGGTGTGAAAAAGGTATTCGTCGTGGCCAACAAGGTCCGGGGGCAGGAGGACGTCAATTTTATTCGAACCGGGACAGGCGGAATGGAACTCATCGGCCACATATCCTTTCATAACGACATCATGGAAGCGGACATGAAAGGGGCGTCTCCGTACAGTCATTCTCTGCAGACCGTGGAAGAAGTGAGGACCATCAAGGCCGCGATAGAGAAGACGCTTCGTGAGAGATAAGAAATCGATCAGGAAAGAACTTCTCGACAAGCGCGATGCCATTCCCACCGAAGTAAGAAAGATCAAGGACCGCCTGATATGTGAAAGAGTGCTTTCACTTGCTGAGGTCGTCCGGGCTCACACGCTTTTTCTCTTTGCTTCCTTCAGGTCCGAGGTCGATACTTTCGGGATTATGCGGTCGTCGCTGGCGGCCGGCAAGAAGGTGCTGGTCCCGAGGGTGGACAGGGAGAGGCACATTCTTTTTCTGTGTGAAATACGGAATGTCGATGAACTTGTACCCGGATATATGGGAATACCCGAGCCGCCCCTGAATTCCCAGGAGATTCCGGCGGACGTGAATGATATAGATCTGGTGATAATCCCGGGGGCGGGCTTCGATCCGGCTGGAAACAGGATAGGATACGGGGGCGGCTATTACGACAGGCTGCTTGCCGGACTGAAAAGGGATATTCCGGTCGTCGCCCCTGCCTATGAAGAACAGATAGCCGGTTCCATACCGGCCGAGCCTCACGATATAAGGGTCACCGTGATTGTGACGGACAGGAGGGTGATACGGTGTGGCGGGTCTTTGATTGACAACGACTGAATGTCAGTGTCAATGATTGCTCTCAGCAGGCAATAAGCAGGGCGGGAGCCGACACTGCCACTGCCACTTTATACTTACGAAGGAGGTTCTGAAAATGATCTCATTGAGATTAGAGAAACTTTCCCCCCTGGTGGAGGAGAAGGTGAGGCCTTTTCTGGCAGAAATTCTCAGGGGATATCGCGACGACATCGATTCCATCCACCTCACCGGAAGTGCGGTCACTGAGGATTACGATGAAAAGACCTCCGACATAAACAGCATAGTCGTACTGAAGAAGATGGACCTGAAATTTGTCGAATTCCTGGCTCCCATGGGAAAGAAATACAGGAAGAAGGGGATATCGGCGCCTCTGATCATGACGCCGGATTATATCCGGACCTCGCTGGATGTGTTTCCGATGGAGTTTCTGGACTTCAAACATATCCATGAAACGGTATTCGGGGAGGATATCCTGAAAGACCTTATGGTGACCGATGCTGACCTGAGACATCAGTGCGAGCGTGAAGTCAAGAGCAGACTGATCGGCCTGAGACAGGGATACATCTCTTCAATGGGCGACAAACAGGTCCTGACAGAGCGGCTTGCGGGTTCTATTTCCGGATATATGCCTCTTTTCAGGGGCATCATCTGTCTAATGGGAAAAGAGCGCCCTGTGAAAAAGCATGAAGTGATATCGGAGCTTGCCTCGGCAACCGGCGTGGAGACCGCTATCTTCAGGAAGGTCCTGGACATAAAGAGGGGCCGCCTGACACCCGGGAAAGAGGAGGTCGATAAGGTCTTTGAGGAATACTACGCGGCGACTGAAAAAATCGGAGAAATAATCGATGGTCTCATTGTTTAAGCGCCTGTCGGTCGTCATAATTTTTGCTTTTGTCATTGCCGTCTCCCCGGCCTTTGCAGTTGCGCCACAGGTACCGGCAACGCCCCGGGATTATGTTGTCGATCTTGCCGGTATAGTGAATCAGAACGCCAGGATCCGCCTGGACGAGTACCTCAAGGAACTGGAACAAAAGACAACCGCCCAGTTTGTGGTTTTGACGGTCAAAGAGCTGAGAGGCGAGCCGATTGAGCAGTTCTCGATAGACGTGGCCCACAACAGGTGGAAGCTGGGCCGGAAGGGCAGGGACAACGGGGTGCTGCTTGTTGTTGCAACTAAAGACAGGAAATACCGGTTTGAGATAGGATACGGGCTGGAGGGTGTCCTCCCCGACAGTTTTGTGGGGACTGTAGGACGCCGATATCTCGTCCCTTATTTCAAAAAAGGGGATTACTCGACCGGGATATTTGCTGCGGTAGTAGCCGTCTCCAACAAAATTGCGTCAAGTCAGGGAGTGGAGATCACCGGGATGCCTCAACTACGCGGCAGCTATGGCAGAAGGCCGGGAAAAGGGGGAATTGCAGGCACTATTCTCTCAATCCTCTTTCTGATTGGTGCCGTAATACTGTTCATAAAAAATCCGCGGCTTTTTCTGCTCCTCCTCTTTGCATCTTCAATGGGCGGCAGGAGAGGAGGCTGGGGCGGCGGAGGATTCGGCGGTGGTGGATTCGGCGGCGGCGGCAGCTTCGGTGGCGGCGGAGGGGGAGGTTTCGGTGGTGGAGGGGCGTCCGGCGGATGGTAACATGAGCCTGCCTGCCTCTTTATAAGGCCGTAAGGTGTCGCTGCAAGACATTTTTCTCTGCTCCTGCCAGGTTGCGGATATTTTATTTTAACGATGTGGCCTGTGTTACAGTATAGTAACTTGTTTCCATAAAGGGAGGATTGCGATGGGAAAAGGAGCAAAGACAGCACTTGTGGCCGTGGCTATCATAGTGCTCGCCGCGGTCGTAACGGTCGGATGGGGCATCAGCGAATACAATAAGGTGATCACGATGGACGAGGGAGTCAAGGCGAGTTGGGCGCAGGTGGAGAACCAGTTGAAGCGGCGGTACGATCTCATACCAAATCTTGTGGAGACAGTCAAGGGCTACGCGAAACACGAGAGGGAGCTTTTTGAGAATATCGCGCAGGCGAGGACGAAATATTTCCAGGCTTCCAGCGTGCAGGGAAAGATAGAAGCATCGAACAGGCTTGAGGGCATGCTCTCCAGGCTTCTGCTGCTGAGGGAATCTTATCCGCAGCTCAAGGCGAATGAGTCCTTCCTGAAACTTCAGGATAGCCTTGAGGGGACGGAAAACAGGATCGCGGTAGAGAGGATGAGGTATAACGAAGCCGTCCGGACGCTAAATACTTACAGACGGACTGTCTACGGCAGATTCTTCTCTGCCCTGGCCGGTGTCTCGGCGGCGCAGTATTATCAACTTCCCGAGGGCGAAGCGGCTGTGCCGAAGGTCAAGTTCTGAGGAGTGCAAGAAAGACTTTTACGGTCCGTCAGACTTATGAAGTAAGAATTAAGGAATAATGTCCCTTCCGCAGGACGGTCGTTTCCTTCCCCTTGAGGTAAGGGAAGGATTGGAGGGGTTGTGATCTTCCGGTTGATTTTATTATGGTTTCACCGGAGCGGAACTTACCGGACCCCTTCGGCAGGGGCGACGGAATCGGACAGTCCATCCATGAGCCCTTTGGTCAGTAATCTCTTGGCCCCTATGAACCTCTTGATGAAGTAAGGCGTATCGAGGTTGCTGACCATCACTTTTCTGCCTTTGGACGATGCATGGACGAAAAGGTTATTCCCTATATAGATGCCGACGTGGGAGGGAAATGACGAGTAGGTTCTGAAGAATACCAGGTCTCCGACGGACAGCCCGTCCCTGTCGATCGGCTCTCCCGCGTTGAACTGCTCCCTGGTGGTTCTCGGCAGGTCGATCCCAAGCAGACCGTATACCTTCTTTACGTAAGCCGAACAGTCTATCCCCAGCAAACTGTTGCCGCCGAATTTGTACGGAACGTTCAGCAGTTTTCTCGCGAAGGCAACGAGCCTGCCCGAGGGAGACTCGCCCGCCGCTTCCCGGGGATGCAAGAAACCGCCGTCACCTGCGCCAATATTTTTTCCGGATGCCCCGGCGCATGCACCGACGGAAAAACCGTCATCCGTCTCCAGGACGTGCAGTTTCAGGCCGTCTTTGCTCTCGCCGGCCTTCATCCCGTCTGGATCCACGCGATCATCGGCACCCGTGTTGAAATTTCCGGCCATCTCCCGGAGACCGTCGCCGTTTTCGACGGTACAAACGGTTGACCCAGGCGGCCGTATAAAGAGCTTCTGCCCTGTCCTGAGTTTTGACGTCCTGAGACCGTTCAAATGTTTGAGGTCGGCGATGGTTACTGAATACTCGCGGGCGACGGAGGAAAGGGTGTCTCCTTTCTTTACCAAATGATAAAGGTCGGAGGCGGTTTGTCTGACCGACTTCAAGTCCCCGTTGCCGTACAAACCGGGCGCGGGTATTTTATCTGATGTGATTTCCTCCGTCTCCGCGTTTCTGCGGATTTCCACGGCAGCTGTCCCGTCCCCTGACGGAATCACGATTTTCGAGCCGGGCCTCAGTCGTCTTGCATTGACCTTGTTGAGCCGCATTATCGAACCGACGCTTACCCTGTACCTCCGTGCTATTGCTGAGAGGGTATCGCCGTCCCGTATAACATGCCTTCTGACAGCGTAAGCATCGGCCCCGGCACACAGGAAGACTATGGATAACAGGAGGGAGAGGGGGATTTTCCACGTCGGGAATGACGTGATTTTCAAGCAGCTTCCTCTCTGGTGAGCTCCTTGATCGTGGGCAGTTCCGTCAGGTCCTTGAGCCCGAAATACTGGAGAAATTCGCGCGTGGTCCCATAGAGGAGCGGCCTTCCGGGCATCTCCTTACGGCCCATGATCTTGATAAGTCTCCTGTCGAGAAGGGTTTTTACCACACCGTCGGAATTAACACCGCGTATCTGTTCTATCTCCGCCTTGATAATCGGCTGATTGTACGCGACGATCGCCAGAGTCTCGAGCGCCGGCATAGACAGTTTGTTAGAGGTGTTTGTACTCCTGAATTTTCTGATCCACCGGGCACAGTCGGGGCTTGTCACCATCTGATAGCCGTTTGCGACTTCGATGATACGGACACCCCCGTTTCTCTCCCTGTATTCCGAGGCGAGGGCGTCAAGGATGTGTTTGATCTCGGCTTCGGGAATTTCGGTCGCGCCCTTAAGGACTGAAGGCGTGAGGGGCTCGCCCGCGACGAAAAGCAACGCTTCGATTGCCGATTTTTTCTCCTGAATGTCCATCTGGAATCCCTCATACTATAGCAGAAGAAATGCGTTTATTCAATGCGATCTGTAGGCCGGTCTATCTGTTCCCGGCAAGGGGTTTCCCCCGTGCAGTGAGAGCATCGCCGGGGCACATCCGGTCCGTTGCTTTTCCCGGTTCGAAACATTAAGATTTAATAGAACAATTGATGTCATACTATCCACGCACTGGGAAAAGATATAGAGCAGGGCGGCAAGGCGATAGAGAGGTCGGCCGAGTAAAGGGATTGCGCCCGGTGAGACTGCCCGGGCTTCGTTTTCCACAGGCCCGGCTTGATTCCGCGATCAGGCCGCATGGCGACCGCCCATCTTTCCGATTCCTCTCACTTTTTGCCTTCAAGTCTTGTAACCGTTAGAAGATTCCTATAAAATTACATACTGTACACTATCACTCAATATAACCAGAGGTTACCTTATGGAAAAATGGAAATGTACTGTATGCGGCTACGTCTATGACCCCGAAGTCGGCGACCCGGACGGGGGCATCTCACCCGGCACATCTTTTGAGGATCTGCCCGAGGACTGGGTCTGCCCCATCTGCGGGGCCTCGAAGGACCAGTTCGAGAAAGAATAACGGCTGCTTGGCCTACTTCAGGCTGAGGACGTCCTGCATGTCGTAGAGCCCGGCCGGCTTTCCGGCAAGCCACAGGGCCGCTTTCAGCGCTCCCCTGGCAAAGGTGTCCCTGCTCGACGCCTTGTGAGTGATCTCGACGCGCTCTCCGAGGCCGCCGAAGATGACGGTATGCTCCCCGACGATGTCTCCGGCCCGTATGGTCTGAATCCCGATCTCCCTCTTTGTGCGTGCCCCGATGATACCCTTCCGGGCGAAGACCGCTACCTCATCGAGGTTTCTGTCAAGGGCGTTCGCGATGACCTGTGCCATCTTCATGGCAGTACCACTCGGCGCGTCTTTCTTCATCCTGTGATGGGCTTCAACGATCTCGACGTCGTAGTCGTCTCCGAGTGCCCCTGCGACGTCATGAAGTACCTTCAGAAGGAGGTTCACTCCGAGGCTCATGTTGGACGCCATAACGCACGGGATGCTCTTCGAAACGGCCTCTATTTCCTTTATGTCCTCCGTGGAGAAACCCGTCGTCCCTATGACCATGGCCTTCCCTTTCCCGGCGGCTGCCCTGAGGTTTTCTTTTGTAGATTCCACCGAGGTGAAGTCGATAATGAGATCATAGATAAGGTGGACCTCATTATCGACGTGTCCTTTTCTCTCGAAGGCGCCTGCCAGTCTCAGCCCCTCATAATCCCCGGAGAGTGCCGCTATCCTGCTTCCCATCCTGCCCGCCGCTCCTGCTATGCCGATATTTACCATAAAACTACTCCTCCTTTTTCTCGTCTTCCTCTTCTTCCTTCTTCCCTTCGATCCGGTATTCTTCTGCGGCCCATGCCCCGAGGTCGATGAGCTTGCACCTTTCGGAACAGAAGGGCCTCCAGGGATTTTCCTCCCACGTGGTTTTCTGTTTGCAGACGGGACAGGTTATCTTCACTCTTTCGGATACCTTTTATAGCCGCCCCTTAACAATGCTCACATGGGGTGCGGCAACGTTTAAGATTGCAATCTGCCGAAGTGGCTTCCCCTCTTCGCCCTTAACCCGGGGGGGACACATCTCCCCTGATATAAGGGGGTTATGAACCGCCGGCCTGATAACAACGCCCTTCGATATTATGCCGGGAGCCTCAGGACGATTATCAACGTACATTTTGAAGACTTCCGTCTTCTTTTTTCAATATGTTTCTTATCAGCATGTCGGAAATGACTCCGTTGGCCAGGCCGGTAAGCGTGCCGATAAGAATTATGACGGGGCTGATTATAAGCACCGCCTCGATCCTCTGGATAAAGAGGAAATACGCCAGAGTCAGCTGCGCAAGATTATGGAAAAGCGCCCCTATAATGCTCAGACCGACAGGTCCGAAAAGGCTGCCGGTGAGGAGAAAGACGGAGCCCATGGCGGCGGTACTGAGGACGCCGCCGCTGAAACTCAGCATGAACGAAGGCCCGAGAAACGTGCCCGTAAAGATTGAGGCGAGTATGATCCGGATAAGAGTGACCATCATGGCCGTGCGGAAACCGTACAGGACCAGCGCCACGACGGTGATGATGTTGGCGAGTCCCAGCCTTAGCCATGGGATCGGGGTCGGAAGAAGGGCTTCGAAGCCGTAAAGGGCCAGGGCGTAAGCCGAAAGCAGGGCGATGCGGTATTTATCCTGTAACTGCATCGACCCCTTTTGGGCCGGCTGTCCCCCCGCTGACTGTCACAACGACCCTGTTGGGGAGGCAGACTATCACCCCCTTTGAAATCCATCCCTGCCTCACACAGAGGAGGTTAGGGCAATGAGCCTCTTTCATACGGACCTTCCGGTCCTTTATCTCAACGACCATTTTTCCGTAGGGACCGTAAAAAGTTACAGTCCTGTTGACGTCTATCGGAAAATTGTAGGCGGGCTTTCCATTAACGTCGATGACGATACCTCTGGCCTGGGGCTTCCGGCCCAAGGACGAAGACGGCGGTTGCAAATGAGTCTGTAAACACGCCCTTGTCGGTGATAACACTCACGCTTCGGCAGTGCATGGCAGGATAGCCCGTCTTTGGGTCCAGGAGATGGTGGTACCTTCGTCCTCCCAAAATGAAGTATCTCTGGTAATCGCCCGAAGTCGATATTGCCTTATCTCTTAACCTTATGGCAGCTATGATTTCATCGGAGGCATCTTTTTGACGCGGATTTTCGATTCCTACGTTCCAGAGAGAACCGTCGGGCTTCGATCCGAAGGTCTTTATATCGCCGGCCACCGCCACTATGCCGGCCTTTATACCGTCCCGTTTGAGCGCCTCGACGGCCAGGTCCGCCCCGTATCCTTTTGCGATCCCGCCGAGGTCGAGCATCCTTCCCTTGATGTTGAGAAATACCGTCGACTTTACTTGGTCGACGGCTACGTTCGGGTAAGTGACGAGAAGAAGACCCTACCG
>JARRRI010000027.1:0-32406 GCA_037380845.1 Candidatus Sulfobium sp.
TCAAATGTGTTGATTTCATTAGGAACCCTGTTCCTATTTAGTTCGTTGATGGATAATTAGTGTCTCACACCGCTTGAGCCTGACACAGGATTCTGAAAATATGGAACTCCGCAGATCTCAGGATGGCAACACCTATGAGACAAACAATCCGACCTTCGTCGATATCATTTTGCGTCATCGTCGTTCTGTCACATCTGACGAAGAAGGCTTCTTCATGCGTCCGGCCTTGCAAAGCGCCATTCCTCCATTCCCCGATTAAAAAAGCCTCGATAGCACTTTTCACTTTCATCCATGTGGGTTCACCACTCGGCTCAAAGACCACCCATTGAGAGCCTTCCTGAATGGATTGTTCAAGGAAGATCATTAAACGCCTAACATTAACATACTTCCACTCGGGATCAGTCGAAACAGTGCGCGCTCCCCAGACGAGGATCCCTCGTCCCGGGAATATCCTGATGCAATTAACGCCTTCCAGATTCATTCGATCCTGCTCAGAAGCATTTAGAGTCTTTCCAAGACCGATCGCGCCCTGAATAGTCTTACCTGCAGGTGCTTTGTGAACGCCCTGTTCGACGTCGGTACGTGCATATATACCTGCAATGTGACCGCTCGGAGGGACAAGAGCCTCTATACGTGCTGCCCGGGCTGATGCATCGATTTCCATTTCTGCATTTATCCATGGGTAATAAAGGGCACCATACCCTTTTACCGATGCAATCTTACTCCTTTGCACAAGAACATGCGTCACGACCGCTCCCTCCTCTGAATCGAGGATACAAAAACGGTCTCGCATCGTTTCACAATGCTCTATCATTGCATGCTGAACGCCCTCAGAAGTAATCCCCGGAATGCAGACAATACTCACATCTCTGAAATTCTTGAGTGTCTGCAACCCAGTTTTCATACCAATTTCGTTGTCCTTGCCGATGTAATCTTCATCCGATCCGTCATCCCTGATTCTTACAATCCAGCACTCTTTGCCACCATTATCAAAAAATCCGAATACTCCGGCAGCTAGATGTGGTCGTTCCGCAGTGAAACCCCCGAATATGTCGGCAAACTCACTAAATGAAGTGACTCGCGTAGGCGTATCCACCTTTCCCTTCGATGCCTTGCCGATAAAAGCTGCAATGCTCGTAGAAACTCCGGTAATGGAGTGGCCTGACCCGGAGCCCGTCTCCTCTACGTACACGCCTGGACAGGTATATGTGGGTGATTCCTTCCTGATCGGTGAGTGGGGAAATTTCACAGGATAAAGCACTTGCTCCACAAAAGCGCCTTCGAACTGCTCATCCTTATTTGTTGAAATTATTACGATGCCCTTATATGTTTCTATGCGCCGCATAAGGTACGCCATTTCGAAGTCGGCATAGCGATCATGACCCTCGTTTACCTCGCTTCTTTTGCCGAAGAGCGCGTCGGCCTCGCCAAAGAAAAGAATGATGTGTGAGCTTTCCGCCTCGGTAAAAACGCGATCAAGATTCTTTTCAGTTTCGGTGATATACTTACTCAACACGCGAGAAAGGTCGATCCTGAAGAGGTCAAGAGAAAGGCCTTGGGCCAACACCTCGGCAGCGATAGTCTTGCCTGTGCTAATGGGGCCGGAGAACACGACAATAGAACCTTTCTTTAGCTGAGCACTCGTTGCCTTGATCGCACTGCATACGCGCTGTAACTTGTCGAGAACTCCTTTATCGAGAGGATTATCGTCAAAGGTAAATCGGGGGGTTATCTTTCTCATATAAGCACTCATCGTAAGGTATCCAATTTGAGTTTCAATAATAACTTACAACTTCTTAAAGCTTTTGAAAAGTGCGAAATTCGAGGGGAAGTGCAATAGAATCATTTTTTGATAACTACGGAGTTGTCGGTGTTAACAACACGAGTCGCTGAAAATCGTGATCGGTCATCTTGAGTGGTCTGCGGGTGAAACTTTCTCTCAGCATTTCGCACCGAAGAAAGTGAGTTCCCAAAGATTCTCATGGGGCATGATCACGCACCGAAAGCACCAGGCCTTTCCAAGCAACGCGGCGAACTTAACAGTTATCGCCAATCGAAACTCCCCTTTGTTCCTGTGAGTATATCACACGGCAACTGTGGCCATTTTTGTGCCCCCTCACAGTGGGAAATCATGGAATAATTAGAATAGTTAGAAATCTCAGATAAGGCAGAAACGTTTTAAAATCACTAAATTAAGGGAGACCAGCCACCATCAATGGTTTACGTTAAACCTAGCTTTTGCCCTTTCAAGGCGGTAACGCGGGTTCGAATCCTGCTGGGGACGCCAATGAAATCAGGGGGTTGCAGCAATGCAGCCCTTTTCTTTTGTGTTACAGCCTCTTTCGGGCGGTAGCGAAATTTTGAAAAAATCACAATATTATCGACGGCTTATCTTAAAGGGTTATTCTAAGAATATTTCTAATCTTTACAGCTAACCTTAACACCAAAGCACTCTACGTCGTCACGTGATAAAAACGTGAAAGTTCTCAACTAGTGGGAATAGATGCGAATATAGAAAAAGGCCGTTTTGCGACTAACGTCTCCACCATGATAGACGGCGCCGCTTTTTCAGCAAATACCCTCCCTGGCGGCATTTAAACCGGCCGGTGAAAGATCAGATTTATTCAACACCGCAAAGAACTGCGACAAAATCATCGGAGTCTCAAGGGAACGATGCAGAAGGACGGACCGTTCTTGTAGAGGAGAAGATTAGAAATATGGAGTAGTCGACGCTTCCAATCGTGAAGCGTCCTGAACACCAGTTGTCCTTAAGTATTTATAAACTCGGATCTTGGCGCCTGGTGGCTGAAAGCCCACATTTTCGCCGCGGCGAAAATGAAAAAGACTTCGGCCTAAAATGCTCAAAGATGCCAATGGAGTCGCGACGGTTATGGCTTATGATACTGACAGTGGCAGAAAATCCCGGGACCTGTTTTTACAAATGACATTTGATGAGAAGAAACTCGTTGACGCGAAAGACGTCATAAAATGGACCTTCTCATTAAGCGGCACTGCAGTTAGTTATAATTGGGGGGCGGGAATTCTACAATGCAGTCAAATACTGCTATCTGCTCCTATAAAGGTCACTATTATGTCCAGATTTACCTTATATTTTGTATAATATTAAGGTGAACTTCGAATGGGATGAGCGAAAAAGCGCTGCTGACAGAGATAAACATGGAATTACGTTCGAAAATGCAAAGTCTCTGTGGCTTGATGAAAGCAGGATCGAGATAGAGGCGCCTCACCGTATTGAGGAAAGAAGAATTCTGATCGCGCGTCTTCACGGAAAACTGTGGACTGCGGTGTATACCGTTCGACGTGAGTCCACTATAAGGATTATTTCCGTGAGGCGTTCGCGGGAGAGGGAGGCAGCATTATATGAAAAAGAAAGGACTGGCTAAAAACACAAGGGAGTTCGACCAGCGTTTTGACGCGGGCGAGGATGTACATGAATTGATCAATGTGGAAAAGGCAAAGGTGATACGACATGGGAAAAAAGTGCGCCTGACGATTGATGTAGCGGAATCTCTGGTGAATGAGCTGGATGAGATAAGGCAAAAGATCGGCGTCGACAGAGGCGCCCTGATAAAGGTCTGGCTACATGAGAGTGTTGCAGGAAAAGGCCGCCAGGAAAGCCAGCTGAGATGTGATTGTACTGCTTTTTTGATTAGAAATGGAGGCGGACCTCATTCGTCTCGGCGTCCTTATAGACATTCTCAATTTTACATTTCTCTGAACCAAAATTGACTGGGTCATGCAACGAAAACGCGTAGAGCGGTGTCTACTATTTCACTGTGAGCGTGACCGGGCCGGATCAGAATCAATATCAGGATACAGTTGCGATAACGGTTTTAAGCAGGACCGCAATTGATAATCAACTTAGAGGGATATGGGAAGAGATGAAGGCGACAATGAGGAACTTAAACATTGAAATTCTCCCACCACCGCGCTCCAGCTGACGCAATTAGAGTGGCTCGGCTGAGCGTTGCGTTACCCTGAGAGTTTCCTGCGTAAATCCTCGCTGGTTTCGATTCGCAATAACTGCGATTAAGTCGGTGTCAATCGCAAAAGCACTGTCCATAAAACCCTTGGTTTTTCGTTCGTGAGAAGTGAACTGAGTGCGAATATTTTAGAGGGCATTGCCAAGATAAACAACATACTGTAGGATTAAGATATGCCAGAACGAGAGGGACTTCATATCGAGAGAGTACCGTACCAAGAGGGATAGTTCAGCGGCATAATGTTCAAGCGAATCAGCGACTACGGGATCATCGGTAACCTGCGAACCATTGCGCTCGTCGGACTGGACGGCGGTATCGATTGGCTCTGCTTTCCCTTTATCGATTCTCCGAGCGTCTTCGGTGCGCTCCTCGATGATAAAGAGGGAGGCTCTTTTGCCTTGAGGCCGGCCGGGCCGTGGGCTTCGGTCTCTGAGTACCTCCCAGGGACAAATATTCTTAAGACCCGCTTTACCACGGAGGGAGGCGTCATGGAACTTACGGATTTCATGCCGCTTGCGGCAACTTGCAAAGGTGACCGTGAAAGCGGGGACCACGAGCTCTACCGCCGTGTTTCGGTAATCTCGGGGGCAGTAGGCGTAAACATGGTCTTCAGGCCGCATTTCAACTACGCCCGCAGCCAGACGACTGTCATCCGAAACGGCCGCATGTTAGTTGCACGGGGAGGCGAAGAGGTTATGACCCTCTCCGTCTCGGCCGATATCTCCGGGGAAAACGGCCACTCCGCTCAATGGGAGCTCAAAGAAGGAGAAAGCCTTTGGTTTAGGCTCAGGTATGACTCAGATGAAGGCTTTGTCTGTGACTCCTCTTCGGCGGAAACGGCCTTTGCAGAGACTGAAGAGTACTGGCGGACCTGGCTCGGCCGCAGGGAGACGGGACGGAGCCTGCATCTCGGCCGCTATCAGCATATGGTCGACAGGTCCGCTCTCGTGCTGAAACTCCTGCAGTTCGAGGAGACGGGGACTATAGCAGCTGCAGCCACGACATCGCTGCCGGAGGAGGTAGGGGGAGTGCGCAACTGGGATTACCGCTACACCTGGGTCCGCGACACATCGTTTACGCTCGATGCGCTCTTCTCTTTGGGACATCTTTCGGAGCTTGACGGATATCTAAGATGGATGGAGCGCCTTCTTGTGGCCCGCGGAGCTGAAAATATGAAGATCGTATACGGTCTTCGGGGGGAAGAGGAGCTTCAAGAGCAGGAACTCGGACATCTTGACGGTTACAGGGGATCGCGGCCGGTGCGTGTCGGAAACGAAGCGGCCTCTCAGAGACAGCTCGATGTGTATGGGGAGATCATGGATGCCGCTCTGAAGCTTTCGAACTACGCGGGCAAGATCGATCACGCGATGTGGCCTGCGCTTCGCGATGTCTGCAACCATGTCGTGCACCACTGGCAGGATCGCGACAGCGGCATATGGGAGGTCCGAGGCGGGCCATACTCGTTTGTTTATTCGAAAGTGATGTGCTGGGTCGCGCTGGATAGGGGCCTGGAGATAGCGAAACGCTACGGGTTTCAGGCCGATAGACTTCTCTGGGAGGAGACCCGATCCCGTGTTAAAGACGAGGTTTTAGCGAAGGGCTGGAGTCGGGAAAAAAAGTCTTTTGTCCAGCACTACGAAACCGATGCCCTGGATGCCAGCTCCCTTCTTCTGCCGATCTTCGGCTTTCTCTCTTTTGACGACCCTAGGGTCGCCTCGACCGTGGATGCTATCGAAAGGGAGTTGGGCAAAGACGGGTTCCTTTACCGGTATACGGGCGAGGACGGTTTGCCCGGGAAAGAGGCGGCCTTTACGCTCTGTTCCTTTTGGCTGGTAGACTGCCTGATAGGTATGGGTAGAGTCGGAGAGGCCGAGACCCTTCTGCGAAGACTGGAAGGCACGGCCAACCACCTCGGCCTTTTTTCAGAGGAATACGACGAAAAAGAACAAGAAGCCCTCGGAAACTTCCCGCAGGCCTTAACGCACATTGGTTACATAAATAGTGTCATCAACTTGCTCGATGCCAGAGGCGAACTCGTCAAAGAAACAACTGATGGGAGACGGCCCTCACTGCTGAAACGACTTATATCCTCAGAGACCATTCTCAACGGGGGCGTGGCGGCTGAACGCATCCCTCCCGGTGAAATTGCGGCCCGTCTCAAGAACACCATGAATATTCTCAGGGGCGCATTTTTCGATGTCCGGAAAGGCCGGGTGGCGTATGAGAAGATGAAAGGCTCCGAGGCATACCGGACCTATCTGGATTTGAGTTACAGCCTCCGTGACCTGGATCCGCACCTCCTCAGGGGACGCAGGGAGGGGATGGCTTTCTGGATCAACCTTTATAATGTCATAGTGATCCACGGTGTAGTAGAACTGGGCGTAAGAGATTCCGTAAAAGAGGTCCGCGATTTCTTCAGGAAGGTCTGCTATCTAATCGGCGGAGTGTCTTTTACTCCCCATGACATTGAACACGGCATTCTAAGGGGCAACCGCAGACCGCCCTATGTCTTATCCTCAGTCTTCGGCCGGGGTGATCCGAGACTCGCCTTCGTTGTCGACCCGCCGGATCCCCGGGTCCACTTCGCGCTGGTCTGTGCCTCCTCATCCTGTCCTCCGATCGATGTCTACACGGCCGATAACCTGGACGAGGAACTGGACATCTCGGGCCGCACCTTCCTCAACGCAGGCAGCGTTTCGATCGACCGAAAGAATCTTAGGGTCTCTCTTTCAAGGATATTCAAGTGGTATGAAGCCGACTTCGGAAAGACCCAGGAGGAAAGACTGCGTTTTGTAGCATCATATCTCTACGATGAGAATGACCAGCTTTTTCTTGAAGAACGGGCCGAAGAGCTTGCCGTCACATACCAGAAATACGATTGGAGACTCAACAGACAGTGAAACACCATCTTCCCATAGAGGGGGACCCCAAAATTCAATAGAATGAGGGGTCACCCATTAAAGGCTACCCTGTCAAGAGCAAATAATAATCCATAGCGCAAAGAGTGCTTTTTTTGCGCTTCCAGCCGCCGCAGACCTTCGTCACCGCCGAATAAGTAATGCCTTCTCTTCCTCACTGCCATGTCGATATTTCTTTTCGTCCTGGGTATCGCGGTGACTATAATGCTGCCGGCTTATGAAGCGCCGGGGCCGAGTAATTTATACAGACCTATTTATTACAGGTCACCCAAATAACTCTGTAAATCCCATCTTTCCCACGGCTGTTAATTATACTCCTGCAGCATCACTCATGTACCTGGAATACTCCGCCACGAACCTATCCTGCAGCCCGTGATTCCTTCAGAATCTTTATCACTTCTTCGTCGGTGACCTGGGCAAAATCCCTGTAGTAGTTGCCCACCGCCGCAAAATCCGAAGGCATATGAAGACAGATGAACTCATCGGCCATCGTCCTGAGCTCATCAGCGGTATCGCCCGGGGAAACCGGCACGGCTACAACCAGCCGCGCTATCTTCTCTTTTTTCAGGGTGGCAATTGCCGCCTTCATAGTTGCCCCCGTTGCAATGCCGTCGTCCACCAGAATTATCGTTTTGCCCTCAAGCTTCTCAAGCCGCTTTCCGCCCCTGTAAAGCCCGGCCCTCCGGGCTATTTCCTCTTTCTGTGCGGATATCGCTTCCTCGATATACTCCTGTTTCACTCCGCCGGAGGATATGATCTCTCGATTCAGCGCCACGGCCCCCGTCTCCGAGACTGCACCTACAGCAAGTTCTTCCTGTCCGGGAAACCCTATCTTTCTTACAATAAGAACATCAAGCCGCGCTCCGATGTTCTGAGCAAGCGCTAAGCCGGTTACGACTCCTCCGCGCGGCAATGCCAGAACAAGTAATTCCTTCCGGCCCTTGTAATGTCCCAGCCTTTCTGCTAACTGAAGTCCCCCGTCCCTTCTGTCTGCAAACATAAGCCCCCTCCCTGTCACTCTGAAATGCTTGACAAAATTTTATCACCTTTTCCCGGGGCTTACGACTCACGGGGATGATATAGACCCGAATCTCCCGCCGGCAGTCCTCCCCCCCGGGGAATAAATGGCAAACGTGCTCCTTAAGAGATAAGATCAAAGAAAGGGGTAGCTTCCCGGTATTCAGATCATGTCACGGCAGGAGGTGTTCCGATGTCGGTAAGAAAGCCTTGCGCACGACAATTTTATCCGGGCGATTGCCGTTCTCAAATAGAAAAATTCCTTGAAGGATATAAAGTTCCCCGGGACCCTGTCAAAGCCGTCGCCGGCGTCGTACCTCATGCAGGCTGGATATTTTCCGGCGCCGTTGCTGCAAAGGTTTTTAAATGCATAAGTACGGTGAGCGATCCCGAGACTTTCGTTCTGTTGGGCGCAGTCCATACCTGGAGGCCGCACGGGAATTCATTGTATGCGCGCGGTTCGTGGGAGACGCCGTTGGGCGATGTAACAGTGGACGAGGAGGTGGCGGCGAAGCTCCTTGACTCACTGGCCGGGAACATAGCCGAGGACCCTGCGGCGCACGAAGGGGAGCATTCCATCGAGGTCCAGCTCCCTTTCATAAAACACATGTGTCCTGACGCGAAGATAGTGCCGATCGCGATGCCGCCGCACGAAGGCGCCCATATCACAGGGAAAAAGATCGGTGAGACGGTATCAACGATCGGGAAAAGGATCGCTGTCGTAGGCACAACCGACCTGACTCATTACGGGGATGCCTATGGCTTTACGCCGTACGGATACGGCAGCGAAGCGAAAAGGCTCATGAGAGAAAACGACCTCAGGATGATCGAACTCGCCCGGTCCATGAAATCGGGAGATATCATGAGGGAGGCGGAACGGAACCGCAATGCCTGCGGTCCCGGGGCACTGGCGGCAACGGTGTCGGCGGCAAGGGCCATGGGGGCCGGAAGAGGACATCTTATCGAATATACCACGAGCTATGACGTAATTCCCGAAGGCGAGTTTCAGATGGCGGTAGGATATGCCGGCATAGTGTTCTAAAGGTCCGGGAGCATCCCGAATCAGGCAGATCACCTCTTCTTTTCAGGCAGGCTTCATTTACCGGAACTCGTTCCCAGGCCAAAGGCAAGGGTTTTATATTTTTGTCCGTTAAATTCAAATTCATCCACTACCCGCATCCCGAGTTTATCCTGATGGGCATTGAGAGAGCGGCTATTGAGGACAGAAACGAAGGCGACGCCGACTTCGTACCGCTCCTTCAACACCCGCAGCATGGAATCGAACAGTCCCTCCAGGACCCCCTGGCCCCTGTGTCGCCTGTCAATACAGACAGGCCCGTAGACAAACAGACGGTAAGAAGATAACGGAACATCCTCAAAGACGACATCGCCGAGACTGTTCAGCATGTGCGCTATGAGCGGAGACCGGACCGCGAACTCCGCGGTTTCCGCCATGAGATATCCGATGACTTCCCCGTCCCGAAGGGCAACAAAAATGCCCGGGTCGCTGTTTATCTTTTGCAGTTCCTCTTCGGTAAACTCTATGGAAAGAAATCCCTGAGACGGATCCTCCCCCTCAAGGGTGGTGAGCAGGTTTCGATGCTGGAGGCGGAGAATGCCCCCGAAATCGGCGTGGATTGCCCTTCGATATTGTATGAGAGGCCGGGTCATGAGGTTTTCTCTTCTTAAGAGTAATTTTACCGCACCTGTTGATAAGTGTGTGCAAAAAACCCGCCTGTCCCTGTGGACAGCGGAACCGTGCGGTCTGCCTAAAAAACGGGCAGCCAAACTACCTGAAAAATAACGAAATCCTCTCCTTTTGGCCATGCCGGAAAAGTCAATCCTTTTTTTCATCGAAAATCCTGTATACTATGGCAGGTGAGTAAGATATTCACAATCCGCCAACATAAGCAGGATAGCGCTTCTTCAAAGAATTGATGTCCCGGAAGTCCCTCGAAAGAGAGCTTTTTGTTTCAAAAGACAGAAAACTTATCGTTTACCCAAGGCTTCGTGCAACGAGGGAAGAAGGGGAACCTCAAAAGTATACTGAAGAAGCTGATACACATCCGGAAAAGTCATTGGTGAAGACGCCGGAAATGACCCGCGGGACCAATCAGATGGAGGCAAAATTATGAAGGTAATGGCATTCAACGGAAGTCCGAGGAAGAAATGGAACACGGCAACCCTGCTGCAGAAAGCCCTTGAAGGCGCCGCCTCAAAGGGGGCCGAAACGGAACTCATTCATCTCTATGACCTTGACTTTAAAGGATGCATAAGCTGTTTTGCCTGCAAGACCATAGGGGGTAAAAGTTATGGCAGATGTGCGGTCAAGGACGACCTGACCCCGGTCTTCAGGGAGGTTGAAAAGGCCGACGCCGTTATCCTGGGTTCTCCCGTCTATTTCGGGACCGTTACCGGGGAGATGAAGTCATTCATGGAGCGTTTACTGTTTCCTTATTCGACGTATACCGACCCCCCGCAGTCACTTTTCCCCCGGAAGATCGAATCAGGCTTTATCTATACCATGGGTGTTACGGAGAAGATGATGCATGACCTTGGCTATACTGAACACTTCGAACGACATGAAATGGTCCTGAAGAGGATATACGGGGCTTCCGGGTACATGTGCAGCTTTGATACATTGCAGTTCGATGATTATTCAAAGGTGCTTTCGACCCGTTTTGACCCTGTCAAAAAGGCAAAGAGGCACGAAGAGATATTCCCGAAGGATTGTGAGAGAGCATTTCAGATGGGGGCGGGGTTTGCAGGGGGGAAGGCATGACAATGGCAGACTCCCTTAAATCCGGAGGAATTTCAGTTGCAGCCGCCTTTTTTACTTTTTCCTGTTCCTGAATCTCTCCAGAACCCCGGCGACCGCCGCCGCCGCAAAGAAACAAACCACTGCTCCGATCAGTCCGCCGGCAACGATAATCCAAGGGTCAAACGGCATTATCCCGCCCCGTGACGAAAAAAAGGCCGGGACAAGCATGACCAGGAAAATCCAGCAGATGCTTGCCAGAATCCCGACGAACAGCGGTGTCCGCCGCGTATCTTCAGACAAGATCAGGCTCCTCCGACATAAAACTAAGGTATCAAAAGAGAGCGAGAAAATCAAACGGCCACACCCGGGAGAGGGTGTCCCCTTATCCCGGGATTCCAATCCGGCCGCCCGGGCATCATAATAATAGAAGTGCAGGAAATATGAAAATGAAAGCCAAGACCTATCTGACGCGTACCTTCTTCTTGACCTTGCCCCGCAACATTCTCCGGTCCTTTTGGGGACGCAAGCTACTGTGGCATCTTCTTGCAGCGGCCGTCACCTTTCTCAGCGTCACATCCGGGTTTGACTGGTCCTATTTTAAAACCACCCGGCCGTTTGCCCGCTATCTCTTCCCGGCGGTCACGGTGGGATGGCTCATGCCGGTGGTTTTTCCTGTCGCCTCCTGCATTACAGGTTTTTTCCGCAAGAACCAGCGGATTGTCTGCAGCGGGTATTCGGCGGCCCAGGCGGCCGTGATCGGCCTCCTCATCGCATCTTTCTACAAGGCGCTGACCGGGAGGCCCGGTCTTCACGCCGCCCGCCAAATGGTCGATACCAGCAGGGAGTTCCGTTTCGGGTTCCTGAGAGGCGGGGTCTTCTTCGGATGGCCCTCTTCGCACACCACGGTCGCCTTCGCGATGGCAGCAGCCGTTTGGACGCAGTACCCCGACAGCAAAGCGACTCGCTGTGCAGCCCTGCTCTACGCCCTGTTTGTAGGCGTAGGCGTTTCAATGACGATCCACTGGTTTTCGGACTTCCTTGCCGGCGCGATAATCGGAACGGTAATCGGATTCACCGTCGGAAAGACTTTCGTGAAGATCTGCCCTCCATAAGAAAAGTCGGCATATCCGGGACAATCCTTCTCCACGGAAGCTCGCAGTCGGAGGATTGCCGACCGCACAACATCACATTCAGCCAGTAAGACCTGTATCCCGCATCCCGATATGCCGATGAAGGGCCATCTTAACGTACCTGCGGCAAAGAGCCCAACGGGGCTCTCTGCCGCAGGCTGTCGGCCTTCCAGAACTTATTTAGGATAAAGTCTAACCTGGACGAGGCGGGTGCCGTCATTCAGGATGTTCCAGAAATAGTTCTCGAAGACATCATTGAACACGGACAGCTCTACCTCCGTACCAGTATCACACTCGCACACTTCTCCTGTTTCACAAGTACCGTTTCCATTACCGGATACTTCCACCACATTGCACCACCAGACGTCGAAAAGATCTGTGACCTTTACGAATGTGCTCTTTTTGCCGGTTCTGTTCAAGTATACGGTCCCGGACCAGAACCAGAGGCCCTGACCGCTGTCATAGGCAAACCCCTCTATGTTCATGCAGGTGTCGGGCTTGCCAAGGACGCGCATATAGACATCATATGCAATGACGTCCTGAGTTTTACTGGAATCGAGCGGATCTTCCTCGGTATCGCACTTTACCTGGATCGTTGCGCCGTTGTTGTCGCAGCCATCCCTGTCGATAATATCAAAGGAATCGCCGCATTCGAAGTAGATCTTCGCCCCGGCAGGCTCCTGCGTTACCCAGGTGGGATACTCGTCGTCGACGAATACCGTCTGTTCATCAGGGGTAGCCTCAGCGTTGCAAACCAGCTCGGACGGTCCTGACACGTTCTTGAGCGGAATCATAACGGCCCGGCCATTACTGTTATCGCCGCTGATGCAGTCCTCTTTCCTGGGATGGTCGGGATGGCCTATGATATTGAACTGTTCGTGTGGCCCGCTGAGTTTGGTGCCGTCAGCTGACATCAACCCAAATGAAGTACCATACCCTGCCACGAGGACCAATGCCAAAACGAGACCGAATATTATTGACCTTTTCATTCTCTCCTCCTCCTTTGGTTTCTCGATCATGCTTCTCTTAAGATTTCTTCTTCACATTTTCAAGATAAAATTGGGCTGTTTGTGATCTCCGTCCGCAAGCTGAAAAAAATATAAGCATCACCCCCCTGACGCTGAATAGACCTCTCTTCATGGAAATCCGGCATAAACAATCTATGACCGAACAGCAGGACAGTCTCGGCAACTACGAGGACATAAACAGCAAAAATAAATGTGGCGAATTTCTTCGCTGGTTGTTTCTTCCCCCCTTCCCCTCTTTAGGAAAAGAATGTTAAAACTTTAGTTTTACTTCTTGAATTAATCCCTTTGTCTAAATCTCTTATCGATCGAAGTTATAAACCTTTCTTGCAGAATACTGTCTTTCCCATCCGATTGCTATGATGCTTATTGCTTTTGTTGCGGCAGATATTGCTGAAAAGACGACTTTTTATTGCGGCATTGCGGAATGGCGCAATAAAAGCAATATTGCTGATAATTGCTCCTTGTCCGTCTGAAAATTAAGTTGGTGAAATCAGGACGAGGGCTACGTGAAACGACTCTTCGGAACGGCACCCGCCATAAGGAAGCTATGTACTATTATGTTGTATACGGTTCTGTCCGGCCTGTCTTCTTCGGACAATAATGAAAAGCAGGTGGGGACAACTGCCACGCTTTCAAATCCGTGGCAGTTGTCCCTTTTGAATTGCGTGATCACCCGCCGTCACTTTGCAGGCGCATTGTGGGGAATCGGTCCCACGTGGTATGGCCGCATCATCTCGTTGTCTTCGTGATCGACGATGTGGCAGTGCCAGACATAGAATCCCGGCAGATCGAATCTCATCTTCACACGGGTGATTTCTCCCGGATACGCAATGACAGTGTCCTTGAATCCTGTTTCCCAGGGGAGCGGATTATTGCTGCCGGCAACACTGGGCCCGCCCCCGATTGCCTCACGCCCCAGCACCTCGAACTGGACGAGATGAATATGGATCGGGTGGGCGTCTGCGGTCTTGTTGTAGATCTTCCATTCCTCGACGCGGCCCACCGCGGGGTTCTCGGTGATGGGATCCATCCAGAGAAGCGGCTCAGCCTCGTCTTCATCAGGGTCGTATGTTCCCAATAGAGCTGTAACGGGAATACCCTCTTCGCCCTCGGGTTCGTACTCCTCTTCATTAAGGCTGAGGTACCGCTCATTATCGGCAGGACCGACCGGCGTAATTGCAGGCAATTGCAAATACTGGGGCGGAGTGGTCGGATCAGCCACGGGACCGGCCGAAACCCGGAATTCCATAACCTGACCGGTCGAGTCCGGATCAGAGGGTCCGAAGTCACTTCCGATCTCGCCGCCGCCAAAAGGCTCGTCGGGCCCCAGGTTGAGCAGCCGGAACGAAGTACCTGCCGCGGCGCTGAAGTCCACGATGATATCTGCCCTTTCAGCCAGAGCCACCAATACAGTAGCGCCCCCTCCTGTGCTGCCGGGGTACGGATAATCGTTCAGTCGGATGGGTGCGGGCAGGAAGCCGCCTTCTGCCCCGATCTGCCACACTTCAACCCCGGGATGTTCGAACTGAAGGATCAGAAATCGTGAGTTGCAGCCGTTCAGCAGGCGGAAACGGTAGCGACGGGGTTCCACCTCCAGATAGGGCCAGGTGAAGCCGTTGACCACCATCATATTTCCGAAGAACTCCGGGTTCCAGATAGGCGATACAGGAGTATCAGGGATATAGGGTCCGCCGAATTCATCGAAAAAAGCCCGCGTATCGGGGAAGAACAGCGATCCATCGGTGTTGAACGAGCGATCCTGGACCACGATGGGAATCTCGCCGTATTCTCCGAGGGGATCGTCACCGACTACCGGAGCCGGCCCCGGCAGAATCGCAGTGCTACCGTCCCGGCTATCCAGCACTACGTCATCCGGGCCGCCCCGGATGAGGTAGAAGCCCGCAGGACCGGCGTAGACGTTCAGCCGTGTCATCCCCAGCGTATGGTCGTGATACCAGAGGGTCGTGGCCCGCTGGTCGTTCGGGTAGTTGAAAGAAGCCGTGCCGGGATCCCACCTGCGTTTGTACTTCTTCATGAAATAATCGTAGAAGGTGCCGGTTTTGGCATATCTCTTCGGAATGTCAAAAGCGTTCGGCAGGTACCAGGCCTCTGCATATCCATCGCTATCTTCGTTTGTATGCGCTCCATGCACGTGCGTGACTATGGGTACCGGGCCCGTGTAGGGTCCGGGCGTTGTGGTGAAGGTCGGGCGCGTATCGCGGTCCTTCCTGCCCCCCGGCGGGTTGGCCCAGTGCAGGGTCGGGTCGACGGGCAGAAGATGCGGCAGGTAGTTGCCGTAGGCATCTACCAGTTCATTCCGCCATTCGACGCTCACCTTCCTGTTCCAGTTGGCCTCAATCGTGAAGGCCGGATAGTTAAACGTGCCGCCTTCGGTAACTGTGCCGGGATAATCAACCGACCCGTAGCTCCACACCGGCGTCTCGGGATGCGGCGGCGACAGGATCCTCTGGGTGAACTGCCTTACGGCGATCTTGTACAGATCATTGTTGTGCAGGGTCTTGCTGGGAGGCATGGCCGGCGGCTTGACCAGCGGCAACTGAAACTTGGCAACATCGCCGGGAGCGAGAGTACCCCCCGGGATTTGGGCGTATGCCTTCTTTGGAAAAGTCCACTTTACCGGCAGGTAGAGTGCCGCTCCGGTAACGGCGCATACTTTAATGAACTGCCTTCTTGACAGCGGAAGGACCTTACGGTTATTTTTCCTGTGTCCTGATTTTTTCATGCCAGTACCCCTTTAATCCGGTAAGAGTTCAAAGATGTGAAGAGCGGAGCCGTTACTGACTCCGCACTTCCTAACGTGGCAACGGTAAGCCGGTACATTCAGGGAATGTATCCGTCTGACAGCGCCTTCAGAAAAGTTACTATTGAATTCTCCTCCTCATCGGTCAGCCCAAGATTCCCCAACTCGTCTCTGTTGACATTCTCCGATACTTCAGGCGGCGGCCAGCAATCGGCAGCCAGCGCCTCTGCTTCAGTATATTCTCCGGGGCATTCAGGCAAGACGTCACGCGTATTATAAAAATGAACTATCCCCTTGAGGCTCTTGAAATAGCCATTGTGCCCATAGGCCTTCACAAAATCAACGGAGGGCCTCAGGTCTACATTTCTCAGAGTGGGCACCTTCACCTTACCCATCTCACCCTCATACACTTCTTCCGGATAACCGGCGTCTCTGAGGAAGCCCCCCAGGCCGTAATCCACAAAATCGGGATCGACATTGTAGACAGGGTTTTCGGGGTTCTTCGGAACACCAAGGTTGTCGTAAGTGAAGTCGGTAAAAAGCGGGTCCCTGCCGTTGCTGAGATGGCACAGCTTGCACTTCCCTTTGCCCTGGAACAGACTGAAGCCCTTCCTCTCTTCCTTTGTCAGTCTGCCTATGTCAAATTTCGAGGAAAAGGAATTTATTTCCGGCGAGTCTTCATATATTGCTATGGACAACGCAATGTCGTCATACGCCATATCCGATTTGGCCCTGTCTTCAGAGGACAGAGCGACCGTCGAGCCCTCAGTGGCACAGGCCTCATCTACGTCAGCCGGCCATGAGATGTCACAGGCCCCGGCGCCCCAGATTTCCTCAAAGGAAACCGGATAATCGGCCGGCACTACCGGATTGCAGACTCTGTATACGACGCAAGCTGAATCCGGAAGGGCCTGTTCAGCGGGGTTAAGGAAGGGGGCCTGGGCCTGGTCGGCGGCTGGATTGCCCAGCTTCTCTCCCGTAGCCCTTCCGTCCCAGAAGTTGCCGCCTGTCCACAACCCCCTCTTATCCATATACAGGATCGGGCTGAGTGTCGCGTATGCGGCGCTGGGCGGCTTACGGTTTCCAAACCGTCCCGCTATTGAGCCTTCATAGACCGCTCCGTGAGCATTCGTATCCGACAGAGGGCCCGTAAATCCCGCCTCCGGGCCGTGACAGGCCGCACAGGCCTGATTCTGGTTAATGGAAAGGTTTTCGTCAAAAAAGATAGACTTGCCCAACTGCTCTTCGGGGGTGAGGGCATTTGCCGTTCCCACTCCCAATACAACTATCGAAATGAACAGAGCAGTAACCAATAAACCTGTCAACATTCTCCCTGATATCATTGTCTTCCCCTCCCTTTTTTAAACGTTCCTCATATCACCAACGAAAAAACCGCTTCCGAAGGCACCTTATTCCCGACCCCGCTTTCCACCCCTATAACTCCTTTATCCGCCAATTTGGGGAGATTGTCCAGTAGCTGCAATTGCTGTTTTTTTGGCAGAACTTGCTGCCGCCGCAATATCCACTTATTTCCGGCGTTCGTATGTTTGCGGCACTTTTGCCGGCCGTCGGAAACACCGTCTCGGCGGAAAATCCGGGGGCAAAAAAACTGTTATGCAGCGAGATGAGAGGGTGGCGGGTAGAAAGAGACTGCAACTGAAGGGAGTTCTTAACATCATGCCAAAGTTCTGCTATAGTGAAAAAAAGAGACGGGATTAATCCGTGGGGTGCCGGAAATCCCGCATGAATCGGGGGAACCCACCGTGACGGCGGTTCCCTGTTAAAGGTATCAGCTGATACGCAGCGCAGGGAGATGAATTTATGAAAAAGCATTTTGCAAGGAATCTCGGGGAGGAAGGTAGATCTGGAGGATTACATCCATTTCAAGGCAAACAAACCGATGCGAAGAGAGGTGTTGTGATAAAAAGGAGGAATATGACGGGACGGGCATTTTTTTGTCGCTCGTGCTGGGGATATTATGCTTTGCAGCTGTCGGGGGAATGCCGGTCTACGCCGACGTATCGGGTTCCGAGCTGACAGGGGTGACGCCGGTATCTCTCCCCCTGGGGACCTTCGACATCACTTTTACGGTGCATTTCCCTGTGGATAATACTGGTGACTATATGGACCGCTTCGATGTTACCGTGCCCGCCGACTGGACCATAAACTCGGTTTACCACAAGAATCCCGATACTGAGGGCGTTTGCGTGGGAATCACGACGACACAGGGAGTAGACGGCCATAAAATTTACTGGCAAACAGATGTGCCGACACTGCCGTCATATTGCGGCGCGTGGAGTGGCGAAGGAGACCCTTACACTTTCACCGCCAATGTGACCGTCCCATCCTGCCCGGCAGGCCCCGTAAGCCTGGATTGGAACATCTACGGGGACAACTTTGGAGACGCGCCGCACACAACAAGCGGCAGTTTTTCACCGAACTTTTCGTGCATGACGACCGCGCCGAATTCGCCATCCGGCGTCAAGGCCGTCCCGGGCGGCGGACAGGCGATAGTCAGTTTCGTCCCCGGATATGACGGCGGAAGCCCCATTACCGGTTACACGGTGACCTCAAGTCCCGGCGCCATCACGGCAACGGGCTCTTCCAGCCCCATCCTGTTTAGCGGTCTCACTAACGGAACGGAATACACTTTCACAGTCGAAGCCACGAACGCAATCGGAACAGGGCCGGCGTCTGACCCGTCCAATATTGTCACTCCCAGACCGGGTCTTATCGGTTCCAGCGATGTGCCCAGGGACATCCCGGACAATGACGAAACCGGTGTCTCATCGACCCTTGACATTGACCCGGGGGCCTGTTCAGATATTACAGATCTGAACGTAGCGGTGAACATATCCCACACGTGGGTGGGCGATCTTATCGTCACCCTTACGCATAACGGGACATCTGCGGTGATTATCGACCGACCCGGATATCCAACCAGTACCTATGGGTGCGAGGGTAACGGCATCATCGACGCAGTGCTCGACGACTCAGCCTCGAACTCGGTGGAAAACAGCAGCTGCACGCAGGATTTTCTCGGCACTTTCTCGCCCAACACCTCCCTTTCGATCTTCAACGGCGGGGACGCATCTGGGACCTGGAGCCTCACGGTATCTGATGTTTCGGAGGGAGACGTCGGCTCACTGAACAGCTGGGGTCTCATCCTGAGCTGTGGCTCAACGAATGCTTACACCCTTACGGTGAACAGGACCGGCAGCGGCACTGTGACTGCGAGCCCCGGCCCGCTTGCATGGTATGGCTCGGCAGGCATCGCGACCTATGACCAGGGTACTTCTGTAGACATCACGACCACGCCTTCCGAAACATGCGGCGTAGTGAGCTATTCGGGAAGCTGCGTGGGCAATACTTACCTTTGTTCAGTGATGATGACCGCAGACAGGACAGTAAATGTCGCCATAAATACCTATTATGTCTGGATTGAGGATACGGGCTATTTTGCGTCAATGCAGGACGCATATGATGCCGCTTATAACGGTGACGTACTCAGAAGCAAGGCGTCCTATCAGACGGGGGACTTACTCTTTGACGGCGACAAGCAGGTTACGATCAAAGGAGGCTTCACGGACTGCGCTTACAGCAACAATGCGGGAAGTTTTACGCCCATCGGCGGCAGCATGACCATCGGCGGCCAGGACAGCGGGGCAGGCAGTGTGACAATCGAAAATATCGCGATCGAGTAATCTTATAAGAGGAAGAATCGAGCAGGCGGATGGTCCCCGGTTCGCCTCTCTTCCTCTCGCATCACAGGCCATGTCAAAGACATTGCGATTCGCAGGCAAAGACGAAATTTGAATTCACTACGTTCCTGGGAATATTGGACAGAGTTGACCTCTATCTCCGCATTTCCACGTAACCGCGTTCGCCGCGTATTTGCAATGTGGTCCCCAGTTGGGCTGAAAGGATACTGATTCTTTTGAGGATGGCAGCCGCATCCTCCTCCGACGCTGTTCGTGGTATTCCCGTCACATCCAGCCTGAGCGGAACAATGGCGAGTTTTAAACTGTCGTCCGATACTGTAAAATCTGCCAAAATGGAACGGCGTCCCTTCTCAGGAATTTGATAGTCCGGATGGAAAAGGAAATTCCCGAGGCTCAGAAGAGCCACGCCTCTCTCACTTTTTATTATGCCCTGCGGAACATGGGGCCCCGAGCCGATTACTATGTCCGCTCCGGCATCAAGTATCTTCCTGACAAAAAGAACACTTGCGGCACTGGGTGTTTCCGTCCAGCTGGATGCAGTGTGGTGCATATGGACCAATACCACGATTATGTCCGCCTCTCTTTTTATTTCAGCGATCTGTTTTCGGCCGTCGCACAGCTCCCATGACGCAACCCCCCTCCTGTTGTCATCCGCAGCAAGCCAGTCCGGTGGCATGCCAATATAGGCCGCCACTACCGGGGCCATCTCCATATAGGCCAGCACTGCAAGCCTTAAGCCTTTTACGTCCAGTATAAGAGGTTCACAGGCTTCCTGAAGATTGTCCCCTGCTCCGACGGTCATTATGCCGTGCATCCCGAGTTGCCAGATGGTTTCGCGGAGACCTTCCCGTCCGCAGTCGAGAGCGTGGTTATTGGCCAGTGAAGCTATTGTAATTTTCCCCCCCGGCAGAGAATCCAGCACTTCCGGAGAACCGAGAAAAAGGGACTGACGCCTGAATCCGCGACAGTCCCTGAAACCGAGGCTTTTTGAAAACACGCCTTCGGCATTGAAGATGAAGACATCTCTTCCCGAGGGTAATTCTCCCGTGCTTTTTAATTGACCGTATGCCTGCACCGCGTTATACCCGTTGGTATCTCCAACAGCTGCCATGGCCAGCGTATGGGGGCTTCGTCCGGCGGTTGACACGTGACGCACTGTGCAGCCGAACAGCATCGATATCAAAAGAAAGGCAGAGACAAATCTTCTTTTAACCATAACAGCTCCTCACAAACAACACATGTAAGTATAGTGAAGTTTGCGGGATATTTCATGGGGCACTCTGTGAAAGGGCAACCGCTCTATTGTCCGAATGCCGCCCGTGTAAAGCAGCTTAGTGTTTCAGACGATCTCCTGAAATCCAAAGTATCAAGGCCCTGAAACCTGCGTTTGAGCCGGGAATCAGCAACTAATTCTTGATTGACTTAAGAGTCGGGCGTGCTAACATGAAATCAAAGAGTATTACCTGATGCACCCTGGAGATCAGGGCTTTCCCGAAAAGCCAAACTCCTTGCGAGGGGAGTGCGGAAAGCAACGGGTCTTCCAAAAGAAGAAAGCCGAGCTGCCGAAGGTTAAGGCAGAATTCGGCTTTTTATTTTTTAAGAGCCGATCGCCCCTGATACGAAGGTGTCCGGGAGCATCGCAAAGATGGTGGGTGCCGTTGACGGAGAAGTGACGAGCCTAAGATCCTAAGCGCTGGACTCCGGGGGGCCTGGCCGGCACTTGTTAAACGATGACAAAAGTTTCTCTGGAGGCAGGGTTGAACAGGGATAATCAGTGGCGCCGACACCTTACGGTCCGGATTAGTTTTTTTGAACCCGAACCGCAAAGAGTGCTTTTTCACTCTCAAGGATAGAGAGTCGGCAGGAAGGGGGTGAACAAGATGAAGGAGATGGAGACGAAGGAGCTGGAGATGAAGGAGTTGAAGCTGAAAATTGAAGTTCTGGAGGAGCGTATCGCTCCCAGCATACCTCCGGGCCTTAAGGGCTATGAAGGTCAGCCGGGGAATCAGGGCGGCCCCAAACACCACCCGTAAGGCATGAGAGAGATGCGAGCACCATGCAGAGGCCATCAGAGACTTTCCCGGTGGCCTCTGTGTGCAGATAAAGTAGAAGCGGTGAGAATGGAATGTCATCTCAGTATTCGAAAGCAAGAAGAGATCTGGTGGTCAGCAGGCAGGAGGCATCCGGACAGACCGCCTACATCATAAAGGACCCTGTGACAGGGCGCTTCTTTCGGTTCAAAGAGGAAGAACAGTTTATTGTCCAGCAGCTCGATGGGGTCACTTCTCAGGATACTGTGTGTCAGCGGTTCGAGACTAGATTCGGCATCTCCTGCCCTTCGGAAACGCTGGAGCGGTTTTTAAAGCATCTCGCCCAACTGGGACTGCTCGAAGGTGAAGGTTCACCGGCGAACCGGTCATCCGTCGGTCAAAGACGGATCCGCGGGAACGTCCTTTACTTAAGGTTTATGGCCTTCGACCCCGATAGCCTCTTTAACCGCCTTATCAAGAAAATCCGTTTCTTCTTCACGCCTCATTTTGTTATTTTTTCTGCCGGCCTCATCCTTTTTGCAGTGGGTGTTACTATCCTCAACTGGGGTGAAATCTGGCAGGACTTCCAGGGCCTTCTACACTTCCAGGCCCTCTTTCTTGCATGGTTGACGATGCTTGCCATCGTAACTGCCCATGAGTTTGCCCATGGTTTGGCTTGTAAAAATTTTGGCGGCCAGGTCCATGATATTGGTTTTATGCTCCTCTATCTCCAGCCGGCCTTTTACTGCAATGTAAGCGACGCCTGGCTCTTTCCGGAAAAATCCAAGCGACTCTGGGTCAGTTTTGCGGGGGGCTACTTCGAGGTCTTCCTCTGGGCTTTGGCAACCTTGACCTGGCGTCTCACCGAACCGGGGACCATCGTCCACTATCAGGCCCTGGTGGTGACGGCCGCTTCGGGAATTGCCACTCTCTTTAATCTTAATCCTCTCATCAAACTCGACGGCTACTACATGCTAAGCGACTATCTGGAAATCCCGAATCTGCGGCAGCGTGCCTTCAACTATCTGGGCTCGCAAATCAAAAGACTCGCCGGCGCACAGGTATCAGGGGGCAGGATTTGTTGCCTTCGCCGCCATCTTCTTGTTCGCCTTTCGAAATTATATCAGAAAGACAATTTCCGGGGTTGGTCACTTCATTAGAGTCTTTATGAAGAAGCGTCCCTGGATAATTCTCCTCACGGCCGTCTTAGTTGCTCTTTCCATAGGCCGCATGGAGCTGAAGGTTTCCGGACCATTCACGATATTTCCTGTCTGGAATGCAGATATCAGAGCTGAGGTGGAAGGGATCATCCAGGAAATTTACGTAGACCAGGGAGACCGGGTTAATCAGGGTCAGCCCATCGTCACTCTGAACGACCGGGACTACTCCACTAAACTCAAGGAGGTTGTGGCGGAGCTTCATGAGAAAGAGGCAAATCTCGCAAAACTGAAAGCAGGTTCCAGGAAGGAAGAAATTGAGGTGTTGAGAAAGGACGTGGAGAAAGGCGAACAACGTGTGAAATTTGCAGGAAAGTACCTGGAACGTTATAAGGAATTATTCAGAAGAGAGCTGATTTCCCGCATGCAACTCGAAGAAGCTGAGGAACAAGCGGCTGTTCGGCAGAAAGAGCTGGAGGAGACCAGGGCCAGGCTGATGCTTTCGCTGGCGGGGAGCAGAAGGGAGGAAATCGACGAGGCACAGGCAGAGATCGCACGCCTGGAGGTCCAGCAGCGTTATCTGCGGCAACAGATCAGGCTCGTCAGAGTTGTTAGTCCCGTCTCGGGTGTGGTGACAACTCACAATCTCAAAGAAAAAGTCGGCCAGCACGTAAAAAAGGGGGATCTCATCGCCGAGGTACATGAACTGCAGACGGTTAAAGCAGAGATCGTCATTCCGGAGAAGGAAATTGCCGATGTTCGGGTAGGTCAGGACGTGGTCCTTAAGGTCCGCGCCTACCCGGACCTCAGCTTCAAGGGAAAAGTGACCTCGATTGCGCCGGTCGCTACTAAAATGAAAGAAAAATGGGAGCAGCGGACGGTATTGGTCACTACGGAACTCCGCAATGACTCCATGCTTTTAAAGTCGGAGATGACCGGAAACGCCAAGATCTTTTGCGGCCGGCGACGAATTTTCAGCCTGCTGACGCGGAGGCTGGTGCGCTACATCCGGGTCGAGTTCTGGTCATGGTGGTAGTATTTTCTGCCCTTCCGGTTGCCGAAATCGATAAAGCCTCTCGAACCCTGCGTCTCCTCTCCTTCCCGATCATTAGAGCGTTTTGTCGCGGCGTTGCGGGTATCAGCGCAGCTGAAGCCGCGAATCTCTTCGAAGATTTAACAGCTTACCGGCGTGGCACCATCAACAAGATGTCATCAAACTATAGGTAGTTTAAATATTGGGTGCAGCAATTTTTGCACAGTTTCCAGGCGTTTGTAACACAAGTTTAAATTTGCCATTGACTACTTCCACGGAAAAAGAGATAATGATTTCTAAAAGAAGTCTTTTGGCGAGACCAGTGCGCTCCGGGGGGCAATAACCATGAGCGAGAGTGAAATCGAAAACAGACGCAAACAGCCTCGTTTCAACATTCACTCCAGGATCACATATACTCTGAAGGAAGGATCTCTTGCGGAGGAAAGGGAAGGCTATATGGTCAATATGAGCAGCGCCGGTTTATGTCTGACAGTCGCAGAACCGCTCCGGGTAGGGCAGGAGGTCTTTATAACGAGGTGCGTTGTCTCTTTCTGTCGCCGGAAATATGAGGTGCAGTGGGTAACAAAACAAGACCAAAAGGCTGTGCCATACACGGCCGGTCTTATGTCTCCGGAATACAGGCTGCTTCTCTGAACAGAGTGCCGGAACAGTCCACGATAAAGGCTCCGGCTGCGCAGTCAGCTTCACCGGTTGACCGCAATAAGGATCGTTCCATCACGCCATTCCCATCGCCATGAAACTGCATTTCCGTCCGGATTATATGGAGGGAAGAGCTGCCTGACGGGTTGGTGTCGTTGGACAGAAGTGTGATTTTATGGTAATTTTTAAAGTAGTTGCTTTGCCGGCGATTCGATGACGGCATCGAGCGGAATGCCGGACAGGCATAACAGCTAAGGGGGATTCGCGAAATGTATGTTCCGTGCCAAAAGTTGAGGTCTACATAAGTCATGGGCCTTAAACAGGGCCGAATTGATGTCCCGCTGAGAGCGGACAGGGGCAAGGTCGTGATAGTTGCCGAAAAGGCGTTCCACGAGTTTTACAGGTCCCTGACGTTCGGAGATGCTCCGTTGCACCTCATCACACCCAGGGAAGCTCTCGAACTGCTGAAAGAAGACGAGCCGGACCTCATTCTTATTGACTGCGGCTTTGACATACCGGGGGGCCTCAGACTGCTCAGGGACATCAAGATATCACACGCCTCCACACCGGTAATCTTCCTTGCCGAAAGACCTATCAATGCGGCCAGGGAGGCGTATCAGTCGGGCGCAAGAATATTCTTTGAAAAGCCGCTCGACCTGCGTGAACTGCGCACTTCGATCGCGACCCTGCTCAGCGTAAAGAAAACTTCCACTGAGAAGCGCGATGCGTTTATATCTCCGGCTGAAACGGAGATTGAAAGCCCTGCCAACGCCCTGACGACCGACAAGCCGGCCCCGGTCGTGCGCGCCATCCAGTATATAGAAAGCAACCTGTCCGGGAAGATCTCTCTTGAGACCCTCGCGCGGGAAGCGAATATGAGCAAGTACCATTTCTGCCGCATCTTTTCCCATCACATGGGCATGACGCCTGTTCAGTTTGCGGCCTTTTTCCGGATCGAAAAGGCGAAGGAGCTCCTGAAAAGAGGTGATCTGACCATCTCGTCCGTAGCCTTGCAGGTCGGCTTCAACGACCTCGGACCTTTTGTCCGTCAGTTCAGGAAGATCACGGGCCTGACTCCCTCGGCGTATAAGAGGGCTATGGCTCCAATGCACAAGAAGCGCGTTTGATCACATTCCCGGCGCTTCATGGCGGGGGGGTGGAAAGTAGTACGTCTCAGAGTTGATTTTGTTAAAATTCCCGTGTTCGTTTGCGTCATCATTTTTTTCAAGGTTTAAAGTAAACTCCCGCCTTAGCCTATAAAGCCGCTGATCCAGCTTTGTACCGTTTTTGACATATCCTTCTCAGCGCCTTCTGCACCGATGCGATGAGCCGTCTTGTCAGCATGTGGCAGCCGCAAAATAAAAGCAATTTTCCGCTCCGGAAATAATCAACTGCCAGCAATAATCGCCTTAAATAACGCAATCTCCATCATAGACAATCCTTCGGCGGTGCTTTAAAGTTGAAGTAACAGTCGGAGAGGTCGCCCCTTGTGGCGGTTTCACCGGCGGCGAAGAATATTTCAAAGGGGGAATTGAGCTGCTCGGCCGGCATAGCCGGCCGGAAAGAGGGGGCTAGAGATCATCTTTTAGCTCACAAAATTTTTAAAGATCCGGAAATTCTGAAGGAGGTGATGTGTAATTGAAATCAAAAATCTTTGATGGGGAAAGGGATGTTTCATCCTGAAGAAGAGGGGTGGGACAAAAGAAAAATTTCTTTTGAATTTATTTTGAACAAGGGGGAATAAGATGCGAACAAAGATGATAACACGATGTGCCGGGATGGCCTTTGCGGGTGTCGGAGGATCTGATGTGCCGACGGTCACAAGCCCCGTTGTCGTAGGGCAAACGGGCTTGAACTGGTCTTTCGAGATAACAAACCAGTCGTCAACGCCGAACGACGTGAACACTATGCAGATCACCGATGCCATCACTGCAAATACCGGCATCTATTTCACGACCACCTGCGGCAGTGCTCTCACCCCGGCGTTACCCTGCCCCGGAGGGGCGCAGGAAGCACCCAATACAATCACGATAAACCCGCTGATCGCAACAGGCGGGGCGGGAACCGCCTGTGCCGGCGTCACCTTCACCGTTGCTCCCACGGCTGTTCCGAACGAATATTCATTTACCCCGGATACAACGGTCATCCTCGGAGACAGCGCCACCGGCGGAGCTGCGGCGACATGCGTAGTGAACTTCACGGTTGACGTCAACACCGAACCCGTCAACGATTCCTCAGGCAGCGCCGGCCTGCAAACCTCTCAGCTGGCACGGGTAAGCATGGAAGACACTCAAACGGCAGAAAACGGGTTTGCTGCCGGTTCTTCGACGGTAGCGGTACAAACGCCCTGCCTCCACGTCGAGAAGAGCTGTACCGACGCTGCGACCTGTGTCGATGATATTCAGGTATCGGTTACCGCCACAAACTGCGGCACCGAGGCCCTCAACACATTGTCGGTAGTGGACAATATGGCGGGCACCCTGACATGCGCTGCGACCACGCTGGCACCCGACGCCTCAACAACCTGCACCGGCTCCTACAGTGGTGTTGTCGGGGGAGACTCCACCGACACCATAACGGCAAGCGCCGTGGGCGCCGTTGACGGCGCAACTGTCGACGCGGATGGCACTTCCATTCTTGAGGCCACCTGCTCCACGCCTGACTGTCCTGCGTCTCTGGCTATCAGCAAGACCTGTACTGACGCTGCTACCTGCGTTGATAGCGCAGACTTCACGGTCACAGTCACGAACGACTGCGTCGGCGCGACCTGCCAGGCCGTAAATAACATCACGGTGACGGATGGCGATTGCACACTGACCCCTGATCCCTCGACGCCTTTCGACCTCGCTGTGGGGGCAAATAAGGTGTTCACCTGCTCCATTCCAAGCCCGACACCAGGCACGTCAGCCGACGTTACTAACACCGCGAACGCATCGGGCACAGCGGCTCTCACGGGGGATACCGTAAACGCCACCCCTGACCCGACTAACAGTGCGACGTGTAACATCCCGGGTTGTCCTGTGTCTCTGGCTATCAGCAAGACATGTACTGACGCTGCCACCTGCGTTGATAGCGCAGACTTCACGGTCACAGTCACGAACGACTGCGTAAGCACTACGGGCAATCCGTGCCAGGACGTCAACAACATCACGGTGACGGATGGCGATTGCACACTGACACCTGATCCCTCGACGCCTTTCAATCTCACTGAGGGATCTTCGAAGGTGTTCACCTGCTCCATTCCAAGCCCGACACCGGGCGTGTCAGCCGACGTTACTAACACCGCAACTGCATCGGGCACGGCGGCTGTTACGGCCGTTACCGTAGACGCCACACCTGACCCGACTAACAGTGCGACATGTAACATCCCCGGCTGTCCTTGCCAGGTACAGATCACCAAGACAGTGGCACCTGACGACGGCTCGGGCACCGGCAATACAGCCTGTGACGGCATAGCCGATGGTCCTTTTGTTGAAAGCGTCACGGTACAGCCCACCGATTGTGTTGTTTATAACATCTGCGTGACCAATAGCTGTACTGACACCGATTGCCAGACTCTCGACACGACCGGTGTGACGGTCAGCGATGATCACCTGGGGATCGTGACTGAGAACTTCGGCGAAATAGCACCGGGCGCCACCGTTTGCAAACTGGTCGCGAGTGAAATCACCTCGGCAACTGCATGCCCGGGTGGTGTATGCGTATGCCAGGATGTGGAAGGGACCAATACCGCTGTGGTCTCCTCTGCAATATGTGAAGATAGCGGGGATAATGCGTGCGACCAGACCGGGTCAGTCTGCAGCGACACGGCAAACGTTGCCTGCTTGCAGGAAGTCGGCTGCCGGATGACCGGCGGGCACAATAATGACATCACGACTGTCGACGCCGACTACGAAGGTAACGGCCAGTCTTATACGACCGGCGGTCAGATCGGAGCACCGACCAATGTTGGATGCTGCCCTGAAGGGCCCACTAATCGCGGGCACAATTCAGACTGTCCGTGGGGCGAGTGGGAGCACAACCATCACGCAGGTCCGGACGACAGTTACATCGCCTCTGGTGGAACTACCGGAATTGCGGGCGGATCGTTCGCCTTCCATTCGGGAACGGCTTCGGATCCGAAGAGCTCGTTCATCGAGAACATCATCTGCGCAGACCCGGGCTGGTGTGTTCAGGCAAGGCCTGCTCCTGTCAAACAGATTTACTGGGAAGGCATAGGAGTATTCCACAACATGACAGCCAAGAAGGGTCAGGATGAGCCTCTGCCTTACTTCGAAGCGTGCGGCGAGGAAGGGCAGCCGGTAGCGTGGAGCAACAAGGTAGATGGGACCCTTCACTACTACAGAGCCCACGTTGGTGATTTTGGAGAACCTGCGGGCGTAAGGCAGAAGGATCCGTCGGCTTGCACCTGGTCCAACAATCCGGACCTGCAGGCGTGCGTAGGCGGAACAGGCTTGGGTGGTGTAAGCATTTCCGAATGCGAGCTGGTAGACGGCTATTGTCCGTTCTCTCCTGCACCTGTTGACCAGAAGTTCACGGATGTTCACCCGCTCTGCACCGCGCAGGACTGCGGCTGCGTAGAGGACGACGGAACTTGTGATACAAACAAGACCGGATGTCCTGACTACTATGAAATCGAGATACATTGTACAACCGATCCTGCTTCTCCGATCGCGTACAAGGTCGCTCATTTCATTACCCAGGGCAACTTCCAGTTGCATCCTGCGGTTGGCGGCACCTGTAACCCCGATTGCGGCAACGGGATATGCGAACCCTACGTACCGGAAGCAACTTCTCCGGGCGAGGATTGCGCAAGCTGCCCGGAAGACTGCGGCCCATGTATTGACTGACAGGCATAGGTCGCCGGCAAGGCGAAGCGGGCACCGAAAGGTGCCCGCCTTCCTGATGACAACACTTTTGACGATGAATTTTTCAGCAAAAAGAGGGGCGAGCAATCGCCCCCTTTTTTTGAGTAAAAGTTTGACCAGAGATTGATGACAAAGAGACTTTGAAGCTCATGCGGTTCGGGAAGAGACAAGTCCGCGACCGGTCCCTGGCTCGCAGGACTCAATGTGAGTTATTCCTTGACTTTTACTAACAACCATGCGATGCTGATAGAAGCTTTTTATCTGAATCCAAAAAATCAGAGGAGGAAGGATTGATGCAGAGAAGGTTAGTTTTAACGGTGTTGGCATTATTTGCGTTCGTTTTTCTTCAAGCACACCCCGGATTTGCGCAGAGCGGTCAAGACATCCAGTCACTGAAGAAGGATGTGGAGTCTCTCAAGGCTGGGCAGAAGACAATAGAGAAAGAGATCCAGGGCCTGAAAAAGCTCTTACAGGCCAGACAGGCGCCGCGGGCGCGGGCGGCTGCACCGTTCAAGGAGACGGAGATCGACATCGATCACGCGCCTTTTAAAGGGAAAAAGGACGCCAAACTGGTACTCGTCGAGTTTTCAGACTATCAATGACCCTTCTGTGGACGGCACGTCCGTGCGACGGCCCCGCAGATAGAAAAGAACTTTGTGGAAACCGGCAAGATAAAACTTGTCTTCATGGACTTCCCCCTGCCGATGCATAGCCACGCCATGATGGCGGCAGAGGCCGCCCACTGCGCCGGAGACCAGGGAAAGTACTGGGAGATGCATGACAAGATATTTGAAAACCAGAGGGCGATCAGCCAGGAAGACCTGGTAAAAGACGCTGCTTCACTGGGTCTGGATCAGGCGAAGTTCAAGGAATGCCTGGATAGCGGAAAGCACCAGGACCAAATTAAAAAAGATATGGCCGAAGGCAGAAAAGCCGGAATTACCGGCACGCCCTCCTTCCTTGTAGGGTATCCGGAATCGGGAGACAAGGTGAAGGCGGTTAAGAAGATAGTTGGGGCGCAGCCTTATTCTGCTTTCAAGTCTGCGATAGACGAACTGCTGACGCCTTCGAAGAAGTAGAGCTTTTACCGCATTTGTGCAAACATCTTCCAGCCCTCTCCCTTTGACGGGAGAGGGCTGGGGAGAGGTTGAACAGATTTAGAGCCTTTCTTTTCCCTTCACAAACAGCAGGATTGCTTGACTGAAAGGGAGCAGCGACTTCTCCGGCAACAACCGGATTTGCGTCTTGCTTCCGTGGAGTTCGGGATGGCTGACAGCCTGGCCAATTATCTGGAAGAAGGATATATGTTCCTCAGGACAGGGAATTTTGCTTCCCTACAGTCCCTGAAAAGCTGTAAACCAGAATGCCGCTATTCTCCTGGAATCTACGTATGTTCCTCCATGAGTAGTTCCACCGCCTGATGAAAATCTCCCTTGTAAAGTGTGAAAGCCCGGATATACAGTCTGTCCCCACGAGGTGGCAGCACTATTAGCAAACGCGCCAACTCCATCAGAAGTCGAGCATGATTCTTCTCTGTCTAAAGAGTCAACAGATACGCCATAGTTCAGTTTTCTGTCAGACTCTGTGCCCTCGCGCGTTGTAGCCACTGCGATCAGCAGCAATTCCCGGTCTCCCGAAGTAGTTCTTTGGATTGTAGCTTCAGCATCGTCGACTAATGGATTAGAAGTCGTTGAAACCTGGTTATCGGACTCTATCAAATCCATTAAGGTGCTGTCGCTAAAAAATAATACTCCAATCTGGCTGTGATCCATGCGGACCGGCTTTGTATCGACGTTGGATGCCCATCTTCCCTTCACTGCGGTGAGAGTGTGGGAGATTACGTTCTCTGCATGCAGCGTGAACACGCTGTCCATTGTATTACCCCCGTTAGTCGATTTTTCCGCCTGGGAATAATCAACAGAGGAAACGGAAATAGCAGCTTTTTTACCCGCGATCCATTCAGTCTCGCTGGGACTTTCTTTGCTGATATTGTAAAGATAAAGGGCTTTGCCATCCTCGGCAGGGAAATACTTAATGATAGATTCGTTATCGTCAATAAGATCTCCTGAAGAAGTAGTACGTACGGCGGAGGATTCTATGAATCTAAAACCGGCACCATCAAAAACATAAATTAACAAAATTCTGTCACTGATTGTTACGGTAGACAAATTGTCGGGACTTGCAAAACGACCCTTGACCGTATGCTCTCCTTCTCCTAAAGTACCGATCCAGAATATCTGATTCCGTGCGGACTGATCAGGAATTGACGGCGTATCATAGCTCTTCGAGTGGTCAACTCCGTCAACAGAAATGGCATGGCCTATTCCCCAATATCCGAGGGCGGTATTTTCTTTATTGTGGGCTTGATACAATACCAGAACTGTTTGAGCACCATTAAGAGTAAAGGTACCGGCTGCTTCAGGATCGTCTACGAAAGTACTTGATGTGGTAGTCGCGGGGGTATCAGACTGAACAATATATTTTGAGTTGAATGTAAGGGGTGTCAATTCTTCATATCCTGTGGTTGATGTCAGCGTGCAGTCATTTTCACAACCGTCACCATTAACCAGGTTGCCATCATCACACTGTTCTTGCGGATCCAGATTGCCGTCGCCACAGATTGAGTCCTGCGTTGCAGCAAAGACATGATTTGACCAGCCGGAAGGACCTGTTGAATTCCTGGCACGTATATAGTATTCATAAGTTGATGACGGACTTAACCCGTAATCTGAGTAAGAAACGGCATCTGCTCCGACGGTTACAACAACCCAGCCGGTAGAGGGGTGATAACGCCATATCTCGAACAGATCTTCATTGTCTGAGTTGTCCCGCCAGGTCAGATCTATCTGCGAAGGATAAACTGCCGCGGCTGTGAGATCGCTCGGAGTAGCCGGCAGCAGTGTATCCTGCGTAATAATATCAACCGTCACGCCAACGGCGACAGAAGTCGAGACGTTGCCGGCGGCATCATAGGCTCTCGCCGTCCATTGGTGTTGGCCGTTATCCATGTTCGTAAGTGCCCATGCGTAAGTGTAAGGAGATGAAACGACTGCGCCCGCCATAGCACCATTATCATAAAACTCTACCTTACTCACTCCTACATTGTCCGAGACAGATGCTGTTATCGGCACTGTTTGCGCTGCTGAGTATGTTGTTCCGGCCGGCGGGGTCACTATGGAGACCGTCGGTGACGTGGTATCCACACCTGAAGTGGTCACTTTCGCAGGGGATGAATATGGAGAGAACGCTCCCTTTTTTCCCACTGCCCTGACCCTGTAATAATAGGTCATTGCCGCTTCAAGACCTTTGTCGGTATA
>JARRRI010000028.1:0-18082 GCA_037380845.1 Candidatus Sulfobium sp.
CAGTATATCGCTTGATCGGCAAGGCCGCAATGAGAGCTATTGCTTTTCATGTGGCAAATAATGCTGTTCACTGCCGAGAACTTCAGAATGACTGCCCGCTTGATTTTTGAGTGCCTCCTGAAATCAAAACCGAGCGTTTCAGCCACACATACAAGAGTACTGCCGGAAAGGAGTAATCATACCGCCGACCGGTTTTGAGGACTCGTCGGTGAAGTTGAGAGGCTAACGTTCTTCCTGTAAACCACTCCGGTAGAAGGTACAAATAGACCAAAGGTTACAATGGCAAATAAATAGAGCAAGCACCTACCAACATCGTCCATCCCTGGAAAATATCGATACTATGGCTTGATTGACGAATAGCTTATTTTGTGATAACCAGTAATTGCATAGGATATCGCCTGGGGAAAGCCGAGTTCATTGCGAACGAGGCACCATTTAGTCGTATGAGGGGGGAAAAAGCAAAAAAGGAAGGAGACAGATCATGAAGTATTTACATCAGGCGTCGTATACAGCGGAGGCTCTCTCAGCTATGCTCAAGAACCCACAGAGTCGCAGTGAGATGGTCCGACGGACTATTGAAAAACTCGGAGGCCGTCTCGAAGGCTTTTGGTTCGCCTTCGGGGATTATGATATAGCGCTTGTTTTTGAGATGCCAGATAGTGTAAATGCCGCTGCTTTTTCTATGGCGGCCTCCTCAGGAGGCGGTGTAAAAGCCGTTAAGACTACGCAGTTGCTGACGACTGAGGAGGCGGTAGCAGCTATGAAGAAGGCGGCAAAGTCAGGCTACAAGCCTCCTAAAAAATAGTCAGATCTCTTTGCTGGCACTGAATGAAGTGAGGAATACGCTTCACGCTACATGGACGCCCAAGCCCGTCCCCGGACACACATTCATTCTCGAAGTTTGGGATCGTGATAATTTTGACGGTGGTGCTGACATGATCTGGTTCCAAGTGATTCGTCCAAGTCCCAACGGAACTGTAAGACCAGCGCTGTCGCTCTCAGAACCCTGCGAGGTGGAGGCCGGGAATATCCTGGTACAGTAAGGTCTCCTAATAACGTAGTAAGCTGTCCATCAGCGGACGGGCCCAACTGTCCTTCAAAAGGGGGTGATGTGACTGTTAGTACTACAGATAGTCTTTGATGGTCGTCGGTTTTGGACGGTATGAATCCTTATTTCTTGTAAGGGAAACTTTGTTCCAAGGGGGTTAAAATGACTAAGAAGATAATCTTCCGTACGTGTCTCACTTTCCTGCTCACTTTTTTCTTTGTTCAGGGGGCCATGGCCGCAGACGAACTTGAAGTAGTGTTTGAAAGACATAATACATCTATCACTCCCATATATATGAGCGGCCACATGGGAGACTCTAACTGGATTGAAGGATTCAGTTCTACAGCTGATATTTATCTGGACAACGTCAAGTGGGAACAAGTTCTGGCACGGTAACATTCTCAAATCCGCCAATGATTCTGGGTGAAAGATACGGCAATTTAATAGTCCATTTTACAACCACTATCACGGGCGTAGGGACATATGAGGTAAATGGTCAGGGAATTGTCTTAGCCAGCAGCACTACAACGACGGTTGGAGATACCACGCTCGCATGGTCTGGCTCAATAAGTAACGGCACCGGCGATCTCTCGAACATTTACGGTTTAAGCGCCGGCACTGGAGTTTCTAATGTTCTTGAAGGTGGAGGAACTCTTACGGAAGTAGATCGAGTTCGATTTGAATACTAGCAAACGCATTGTCGCTGGGTCGATAAGGACGGGGACCCTGTGATGAATGCCCGCGATTCGAAGGGATTACTAGAACAGATTATTGCTGCGAGAGTGAATTGAGCAGGGGCTAGATCAGTGTCTCGCCCCTGCTGTCTCAACTGCCAAGTTGGACTTTCTAATGCTAATCGATAACAGTTGCACTTTCCAATAAGTGAGGACGTGTCGGTGGAGTTGAGAGGCAAGAGTCCTTCCTGAAGTAGACACTTGAACAATACTTCGCGGGCATGTACACTTTTGTTAGAAATATATATTTATGACTGTAATGGAGGTTTTATACGCCGCAATATCGAACATGCGTGCAACAAGTGCGGCAAAGCAGTTGACGTTAGGCGACATCACTGGTGTTTGATATCGGGTGCGACACCCTGACCCAAAGCTATGAAACAAGAAGGGCCTTAGCGTTATGAAAAAGCACACTATCTTCCTCGCGATCTTGCTCACCGTCGCATGCATATTGTCCCCTGGGGTCACATGGGCTCAAGGAAATTTAAAAGCCGCTACTTCGTGACGAGTGACGGCGTCAAACTCCACTACTTGGAAGCGGGATCCGGCCCGCCCCTCGTGTTTGTGCCCGGCTGGACTATGCCTGCGTGGATCTGGGAATCGCAGCTGAGATACTTCGGCGCGACCCGTCGGGTGGTGGCCCTCGACCCGCGCGGGCAGGGTCGTTCCGACAAGCCTACGAAGGGATATCATGCGACCCGGCGCGGGCGCGACATTTACGAACTGCTCAACAACTTGGGCGGCGAACCCGCCGTCGTTGTGGGCTGGTCTCTCGGCGTGCAGGAAGTTCTCGTTTGTGCTCACGAGTTTGGGACTAGACGCATTCGAGCCATCGTACTCGTGGATCATCCTGTCGTCATGGACCCAAAAATGGTCCTTGCGATAGCAAGCGAGAGAATTAAACTTTTGCAGGTGAACCGGGAGGCCTGGACGCGGAGTTTTGTCAAAGACATTCTGCGAAAGCCCCCTTCCGACGCTTATCTGGAGGCCCTGACCCAAGCTGCCCTCTTTACACCGACGAACGCTGCCGCCATCATGATGGCCAATCTCTACTTCATAGGGCCGACCGATTTGGGTCCAGCGCTAGATGCCCTGGACCGCCCCGTGCTCTTCGTCTATTCGTCTCTCGAATGGGCTGTGGCCGCAGCCGAAGATGTTCGCAAGGGTTGGCCGAAGGTGCCTGTAAAGGTTATCGAGGAACCCTCGCACGCCGTCTTCGTCGCTAAACCGCAGGAATTCAACCGCGTGCTGGAAGAGTTTCTAGCTTCGTTGCCGAAATAGTGCGAGGGCGTCTTGAAATGCCTGTGACAGCATGTCGCCTAACACGGCGTTGTACCTGACGGCCCGCTGCGTGGCCCGCAGGTGAACACTACGTTAACAACTGTTAGTTCCTAGTATAAATCCACGATAGTTGCAGTTCAGCGTACCTGTCGACTTGTCGGTGAAGCCGCCACCCTCGGCTTCTTCCTGAACTCTAAACTTTCCAGACGGACTTGGTAAAAGACCGGCTCTTTTTCCAAGTCCCTTGCTTCACAGGCATCCTGGATTGGTGCAATGCGGCTGCATACTCTTGCCTGTCGACCTGACGAGTGACCTACCCCCGAAACAAGAATCCTCAATTATTTGGAAAATTTATAAAAAATTATACATTCTCAGCCTGTCCGTCTCTCGAAAGCCGACAACATCTCCACATTCAAATCCTTATCCCGGATAATTTTCCATCCCACATTTTGTTGCCTTACATCCGTCGCACACAATATATGGAATAAATAAGAAAAAAATTAGAAAAATAAAATTTTTTTCTTGACACAAAAAATGTTCTGCCTTATAGTTGGTGGTAAATAGTGGAGGAAAGTGGAGGGAACAATGCCGGCTTTCTCCGGAAAATATTATTACAGCTTGGACCCAAAGGGGAGAATCATCATACCCGCTCCTTTCAGGGAAATAATTTCCTCCAATTATAACCCGAAACTGTACGTTGTCAACGCGGCCTTCGATAAATGCCTCCATATCTATCCCCAGGAGGAATGGAACAGGCATGAAGAAAAGGTCCGCCAGCTTCCGACGATGCTCGAAGAGGTGCGATTTTATATGAGAAAGGTCATCGCTTCGGCCCAGGAAGTCGAGATGGACAAACAGGGGAGGATACTCATACCCGCCGCTCACAGGGCCGACTCGGGATTGAATACCGATATCGTGATGGTGGGGTTAATAGAAAAAATTGAGTTGTGGGACAAGAAAGAATGGGAAGCCGCGGTCGACCCCGCCCGCATCGACAGGAGAACGGTGGAAGAAAAACTTGCGGCGTACGGGCTCTAAATAAAGCAAGAAGTAAAAAGTACGAAGTCAGAATGTAACAAAGTGAAGAGAGGAAATTCAGAATGCAAAAAAAGGCAGAAAAAAGGCAAAAACAGAAGTTTGGCAAGGCGGCCGGTCCGTCTTTAACTTCTGCATTCTGCAGTCTGCATTCTGATTTCAGACCGGCGTAATGACGCCGGCAGAGCATCTGCCGGTACTCGTCAGAGAGGTTGTGGACCTTCTCTCGCCACATGAGGGAGGGTTGTATGTAGATGCAACGGTGGGACTTGGCGGGCATTCGGAGGAGATTTTGAAAATGATCGGCCGTAACGGAAGATTGATAGGTATCGACAGAGACGATGCCGCCCTCCGCATAGCGGGTGAGAGATTGGAAGACCCGCGGGTGCTCCTGAAGAAAAGCAGGTTTTCCGAAATGGGAGACGTCATCGTGCCGTACGGTAAGGCGGACGGCATACTTTTCGACCTCGGCGTTTCGATGATGCAGCTCAGGAAACTCGAAAGAGGGTTCAGTTTTCTATCGGATGAGAGACTGGATATGCGCATGGACAGGACCCAGAGTCTTACCGCCTGGGAGGTGGTAAATCATTATTCGGAAAAGGAACTTATCCGGGTGCTGAAGGAATATGGCGAGGAGCCCCGGGCTCCTAGGATAGCGAGGGCGATCGGCCGGTACAGGAAAGAAGCCGATATCGATACCTGCTCCGAACTCGCCGAGCTCATCTCACGTTCTGTAGGAAGGAGGGGGAGAATCCATCCCGCAACCAGGACTTTTCAGGCCCTCAGGATCGAGGTCAACGATGAAATGAGAGAACTCCAGTGGGGACTGAACTCTTCGCTGAACTTATTGAAGAGCGGAGGGCGGATGTGTGTTATCTCCTACCATTCCCTGGAAGACCGGATCGTCAAGAATTTCATCAGAGAGAACGCCAGAGGGGGAGCGCTGAAACCCCTGACAAAGAAGCCCGTAACCCCCGGTATAAAGGAAATCCGTGAGAATCCGTCTTCCAGGAGCGCCAAGATGAGAGGTGCCGAGAGACTATGATCAGCCCTAAAACAAATACCTCTATGCTATCATTACTGTATAAACCGCTGGTGGTTGCCTGTCTGCTCCTCGGTCTGTTCGGACTCATATGGCTGAGGTCCAGAATAGTTGCCGTAAACTACGAAATACACAACCTCGAAGAAAAGAAGATGGACGCCCTCACCGATATGAAGCTCCTCCTCGCCGACAGGGCGAAGCTTATGTCCCTTGCAAAAATCGACACGTCGCTGCAGAGAACAGCCACTGATAAACGATATGCCGGGGGCGGATACGTATTCCCGGACCGGGTCAAAGTCGTACACGTAAAAAGAAGCAAAGGGTTGGCACCTTATAACGTAGCGTTTAAACGCGCGCAATGAGACGGAGGAAGCCGCATCTCCCGGTCTCTCATTTGGCGCGCCGCGGTGGAATGACGTGAACAGGAAAAGGACCATTATCTTGAATACTGCCCTGGTTTTTGGTTTCCTGGTCATATTTCTCCGCCTTATAGACCTGATGATTTTTAAGCACAGACTCCTCTCTGAAAGGGCCAGGTTGCAACAGATGACTACGGAGGACGTACAGGCCATGAGAGGAAACATCTATGACAGGAGAGGACGGGCTTTCGCTGTAAACGTTGAACTCGAATCCCTTTACTGCGATTCAAAGGAAGCGGCTATCGACAAGGAGAGAATAAAGGCGCTGTCGTCGGTACTGAACATGAAGCCTGCCATCGTTCAGTCAAGGCTTGAGAAGAACAGAAGTTTTACCTGGCTTGACAGAAAACTGCATCCCGACACCGTAAAAAAAGTGAAAGTGGTGCTCGGCATGAAGCCCGGCGGCAAAGAAGCCCCTGCCCGTGGATTCGGCTTCATCCCTGAGGCCAAGCGCCTGTACCCCAACGGCAGCCTGGCAGCCCACGTCATAGGGGCCGTCGGCCTTGACAACCAGCCGCTTGAGGGACTAGAGCTCAAATTCAACAAGTACCTCAATGCGGCCGGGGGAAAGGTGCGTTTCTCACGTGATGCGAGCGGGAACCTTCTTTCCTCGGGGGCGAACCTGGAAACCAAAGGCGATGACATCCGGCTTACTATCGATGAGGGACTCCAGTATATAGTTGAGAGGCAACTGGACCGGGCAATGACGAAGTGGAGGGCAAAGGCGGCAACGGCCGTCATGATGGACCCTTTCACCGGTGATATACTTGCCCTGGCAAACAGGCCCACTTACAATCCCAACGACCTGGGCCGCTCTACCAGAAACGAGATGAGAGACAGGGCCATCACCGACGTATACGAACCCGGCTCCACCTTCAAGATCGTCGTGGGATCTGCCGCGCTCGAGGAAAAGGCCGTCGGTCTCAATTCGACGTTCGACTGCAGTAAGGGGTATATCGTAGTGGGAGGTCATGCAATACACGACGCCCACAAACACGGCGTTCTTACGTTCAGAGAGGTAATTCAGAAATCGTCCAATGTCGGGACCACGATGATAGGTATGAAGCTCGGCAAGGAGAAGATTTACAGGTATGCAAAACGCTACGGCTTCGGTGATGCCACCGGCATTGATCTTCCCGGTGAAGTCTCCGGCTGGATCAGAAAACCTGACAACTGGTCGGCAACGTCTGTCGGGGCTGTGTCGATAGGCCAGGAGGTGGCGGTAACGCCCCTGCAGATGCTCAGGGCCTATTCAGCCGTTGCCAACGGAGGTTTTCTTGTCCGGCCTCACGTGGTAGCGGAAATAAGGACACACACAGGTAAAACGGTCTATTCTTTCAGGCCGGCGCCTCTGAAAAGGGTGGTCTCGGAAGAAACGGCGCTCCGCTTCAAGAATATCCTGAAGACGGTAGTCGAAGAAGGCGGTACTGCGCCGGACGCCGCCGTAGACGGCAACGAAGTGGCGGGGAAGACGGGCACGGCCCAGTTGTTCGACCGCAAGACCGGAAGATATTCGAAGAGCAGATACGTCAGCTCGTTTGTGGGCTTCGTACCGGCTGATAATCCGAAGATAGCAGTGATCGTCGTCGTCTACGAACCTAAAGGGATGGCGTATGGAGGCATTGTGGCAGGGCCCGTATTCAGGAATATTGCCGATCAGGCCCTGTCGTACCTCAACGTGCCGAGGGACGATGCACCCGATAAAAACCTTCTTCTGGTGTCAAAATGAAGCTGAAGGAAATCCTGAAAGGAGTCCGGACGATAAGCGTATCGGGAGATGCCGAAGCAGAGATCAGCGGCATTTCTTATGATTCGCGAAAAGTCGCCGCCGGGCATCTGTTTGTCGCCATACGGGGCGGGAAATTCGACGGTCATGACTTCGTGGAAGACGCGATCGCAAGAGGTGCAGCCGCAATAATGTATGAAAAGACCGGAACCGTCACCCCGGTGGAGGCCTTATCCCAAAAAAGGCCGGCAGTCTCCCTTATAAGAGTGGAGGACAGCCGGGAGGCGATCGCCTGTGCCGCAGGCAATTTCTTCATGAAGCCGTCCGAAGCCCTGACGGTGGTCGCCATCACCGGTACGAACGGAAAAACAACTACGGCATATCTGGTGAAGTCCATCATCGAGTGCTGGGGCATGAAGGCGGGACTGGTGGGAACGATCCGGTATATGGCCGGCGACAAGACATACGACGCCCCCCACACGACGCCGGAAGCGCCTGATTTCCAGGAAATGCTCCGGACAATGCTCGCCGAGGGATGCACCCACGTTGCCGTCGAGGTATCCTCACATGCTCTGACACAGAAAAGAGTTGAGGGGACAACATTCAGGGCGGCTGTCTTCACCAACCTTACGAGGGACCACCTTGATTTCCACGGGAGCATGGAAAACTATTTCCTGGCAAAGGAGAGATTGTTCACTGGACTCCTGAGTGAAAAAGGGACCGCGGTGATAAACTTCGACGATCCTTATGGAAGAAGGCTTCTGGCCGGCATGGGCCGCGGGAGACAGGTTTTGACTTACGGCCTTGAAGCGGGCCCGGACCTGAGGGCCACGGAGATCGATAATTCCTTCGGCGGGCTCCGGTTCAAAATAAATGTTCGCGGAAGGGCATACAACGTGGTCTCCCCGCTGATGGGACTGCCGAACGTATACAATATCCTTGCAGCCGCCGGTGTTTCGGCCTCTATCGGCGTACCCTGGAAGATCATAGTCGAAGGCATCGGGAATTCCAGAATGGTAAAGGGCAGGTTCGAAAAAGTCGACGCCGGGCAGGGGTTCCTGGCCGTTATCGATTACGCCCATACCGAAGACGCCCTTGAAAGGCTGATTTACACCGCCAGGGGACTGACCGAAGGCAAAATCATCACTGTTTTCGGCTGCGGAGGAGACAGGGACAGGGGGAAAAGGCCGGCGATGGGCTCGATTGCAACCAGGCTGAGTGATTTTGTTATTATAACTTCTGACAACCCCCGATCAGAGAGACCGGAGAGGATAATTCAGGAAATCGAAGCCGGCGCCACGCGGAAAAACTACCTTATCGAACCGGACAGAGAGGCAGCAATCAGGAGGGCCGTTCTGATCGCTCAGGAAAATGATGTGGTCCTCGTCGCCGGGAAAGGTCATGAGGATTATCAGGAAATTGAGGGGAAAAGGTTCAAATTCAATGACAGGGAGGTACTGGAAAGGGCGATAAGGCAGATGATCAACAACACATAGTCATCGGCTGTTATTGGCAGTGGGGGCCACCGACAGAAAGAAATATGGGGCATTTACAACTCGATGATATCTTAAAGGCTACAGGGGGACGAGCACTCAGCGGACACAGCGGCGAGTTCACAGGTCTGTCCATTGACTCAAGGACGATCAGGAGCGGGGAAATATTCCTCGCCCTTAAAGGACCGCATTTCGACGGCCACGATTTTCTCGACGCCGCCCTGAGAACCGGCGCAGGCGCCATTGTGGAGTTTCCTCCTGCCCGGGTGCCGGCCGGCAAAACGATTGTCCTCACAGAGAATTCCCTTGCCGCCCTTCAAGGCATTGCAAGGTACCTTCGCAATAAGTCCGAAGTTCCGGTTGTCGGCATAACCGGTACAAACGGCAAGACCACCACCAAAGAACTCATCGCGTCAATTCTGGGCAGGAAATACTCTGTACTGAAGACATCAGGAAACCTGAACAACCACATAGGACTGCCTTTGAGCGTGGCAAACGGGACGGGGGAGGAAGATGTGATGGTGCTGGAAATGGGCTCCAATGTCGCCGGAGACATAAAACTGCTCTGCGAAATCGCCCGTCCCAACTTTGCAGTTGTTACCAATGTCGGCGAGGCACATCTTGAGGGCTTCGGCAGCCTCGACATGGTCAGGAAAACCGACCTGGAAATCCTCGAATACGTCCGCACTGTTTGCGCAAACGCCGACGACAGTTTCCTCATGGAAGGCATAAAAGGCTTCCGCGGGGAAGTCATTACCTACGGGGTGAAGAACGGTGCGGAGGTAATGGCCGGGGACATCGCACTGGGGGAAAAGGGGGCCCATTTCACTCTTAACCTGCCGGACGGAAAGAAGGCCGAAATAAGACTCGGCGTCCCCGGTGCCGTCAATATTTACAATGCCCTGGCGGCAGCCGCGATCGCCTGGGTACTGAAGGTGAAGACGGCAGAGATCAGCGAAGGACTGGGGTCTTTTGGCGGTGTACGGATGAGGCTGGAAGTGCTGGAACATTCAGGGGCACTGGTGATCAGCGATGTCTACAACGCAAATCCGGCATCCATGGAAGAAGCGGTGAGAGAGCTTGTCCGGCTGAAGAAGAAGAGGACCATCGCCGTGCTCGGGGACATGCTGGAACTCGGCCCTTACTCCGGAGATGCCCACAGGAAGCTGGTCGACGCGCTGTCTGAAGCGCGCATAGACGTCCTGGTGGCGGTGGGGCCGGAGATGATCGCCGCCTCCGCCGGGTTTGGAGGAATGCGCTTCACGGCGGAAGACTCGGACAGGGCCAGGCCGCTAGTGGCGGAATTACTCGCTGAGGGAGATACAATACTTGTGAAAGGGTCGCGCGGCATGCGGATGGAAAGGGTTCTGCCCCTTTCCCCGGAGCATCCGGCAAAAGAGGCGTCCCGTGCTTTATAAGGCCCTGTATTATTTTCACAACCTGTTTTTTCCCCTGAACGTCTTCAGATATATAACGTTCAGGACCGCTCTGGCCGTGATAACGGCCATGTTGCTGTCCCTTGTTATCGGCCCCCGCCTCATCGTCTGGCTCAAGAAGATCAGCGTCACACAACAGATCAGGACCGACGGCCCCCAAAGCCATCTCAAGAAAACCGGGACGCCGACCATGGGGGGGATAATAATCATAACCTGCGTGCTGGCAACGGTCCTTCTCTGGGGAGAACTTGAAAACATGTACGTATGGATAATGGTCCTTTCCCTGGTCGGATACGGGGCAATAGGCCTCCTCGACGACTACCTGAAGGTGGTGAGAAAAAATTCCAGAGGCCTGCGTGCTTGGCACAAATTCGGTTCACAGATAGCCCTTGCCCTGGCGATCGGGGTCCTCCTTTATTTCAATCCCAAGGACCCCTACGCCGACGTATTGAGCATCCCCTTTTTCAAGAAATGGCTTTTCGACCTGGGACTGTTCTACATACCTTTTTCTGTTGTGGTGGTAGTCGGGGCATCGAATGCGGTCAATCTTACCGACGGGGTTGACGGCCTCGCCATAGGGCTGGTCGGCATCGCGCTTCTTGCGAATATTGTACTCGTTTATATCTCCGGCAATGCACGTTTTGCAGAGTATCTGCAGGTCCTTTACCTTCCCGGTACGGGCGAACTGACTGTCGTATGCGGCGCCATGCTCGGAGCGTCCCTGGGGTTTCTTTGGTTCAACTCCTACCCTGCGGACGTCTTCATGGGCGATGTGGGGTCCCTTGCACTGGGAGGTGCGCTGGGCACCCTTGCGATCATAACCAAACATGAGATTGTTCTGGCGGTGGTGGGCGGTATTTTTGTGATAGAGACCCTTTCGGTGGTATTCCAGGTGGCATCCTTCAAGTTGACCGGCAAGAGGATCTTCAGGATGGCCCCCATCCATCACCACTTCGAGCTTAAGGGGTGGCATGAATCAAAGGTAATAGTGAGGTTCTGGATTGTCGGTATAATGCTTGCGCTGCTGAGTCTGGCAACGCTGAAACTGAGGTGACTATGAAAAAATTCCTGACAAGAAGTCGGCAGTCAAAAGTCAATGACGTAAAGCTATTTTATATATTTATTTTGCTGCTTTTCATTCTTTACTTTTCAGCTGCAACCCCTGTTCTGGCCCGCCAGATAAGAGCCAGAGCCGCCGTCGTCATGGATGCGAAGACAGGGAGAGTGCTATATGCAAAGAATCCGGATGCCAGGCTGATGCCGGCCAGCACAACAAAACTGGTTAATGCCCTGGTGGTACTGGAAAGGGCTAAACTGGACGACGTAACAACCGTCAGCGGAAGGGCGGCGGCCCAGCCGCCCACCAAGGCCTATCTTAAAAAAGGCGACAAGGTGACGATCAGAGCGCTGCTTTACGCGGCACTTATGAAATCCGCCAATGACGCTGCAGTCGCCCTTGCGGAGGCCGTAGCCGGTTCCGAAAGAGCGTTTGTCAGGCTCATGAACAGAAAGGCGATAGCGATCGGAGCCGACGAAACGAGGTTCATCAACGCCAACGGCCTCCCGGGCCGCGGCCAGCGCATAACGGCCCGGGACCTGGCGATAATAATGAGACAAGCCATCAGGTATCCTCTTCTCAGAGAGATCATGGGCACCCGTGTAAAGGAGGTCTCGACCAGGGACGGAAAGACGATGTTCATCAAGAATACGAACAGGCTCCTTTGGTCTGACGACGACGTGCTGGGCGGGAAGACTGGCTATACCCGGAAAGCCAGGCACTGCTTTGTGTGTGCCGGCGAACGCGATAACGATACTATAATCGTCGCTATCCTGGGGGCGCCCCACAGGAACCTGTTATGGAAAGAAGCCGAATACCTGATGGACGTAGGCGAGAAGATAATGAGCAGTGACTCCCGGCCGGTCGTCGTCGTTACAAAGCATCACAGGTCTTCAGGGAAAACCCTGTCGGCCAAAAAAGGGCGCGGGCGAAGAGTCGTAGTCAGGAAGAGAAGCAAAAAGGACAGGTCCGTGCTTGTGAGAAACAGGATAAGCGAAGAAAAGATACGTGCGGTTGCCAGGCAGGAGGACGATGGAAACAGAGGGTAAGAAGATAACGGTTGTAGGCCTTGCGCGGAGCGGACTGGGGGCCGCCAACCTCCTGGCATCCCTGGGGGCCTCGGTCACCGTTACCGACATAAAGACAGAAGAGGAACTCGACGACTTCGTAACCAGGCTTTCCCCTTCCGTACGACTTGCGCTGGGGGGGCATCCGGAGGAGGTATTTACCTCGTCGGATATGCTGGTTTTAAGCCCCGGGGTCCCGGCGACTCTCTCGTCCGTCGGCAAGGCGCGGGAGAGAGGAGTCCCGGTAGTGGGCGAGCTTGAGCTCGCATACCGGCTGGCAAAAAACGGATCGCGCAGGAGGCTTTTCGGCTCCGGCGTGACTTTTCTTGCGATCACAGGCAGCAACGGCAAATCCACCACCACATCTCTTCTGGATCTTATCCTCAGGAAAAGCGGTTACAGGACCGTTCTGGGCGGTAATATAGGAAACGCCCTGACAGAGGAATTCCGCAGAGTGGAAGCAGGCGGGTCTGCATATGATTTCGTTGTGGCTGAAGTCTCGAGCTTTCAGCTGGAGACCATAGATGTATTCAGGCCCCACATTGCGGCCATACTCAATATCACCCCGGACCACATGGACCGGTATCGGTCGCTTTCTGATTACTCGGAAGCGAAAGCAAGGATATTCCTCAACCAGGACAGGGATGATTTTCTCGTCCTTAATGCCGACGATCCGGAGGTGCGGGCCCTCCACGAAAGAAAATTTTATGACGCTCCTCCTGAGGGCCGGTCTCTGCCCCGGGTCTGCTGGTTCAGCCGGCGGAGAAAAGTAGAAGGCGTTTATTTCGAAGACGGCATGATCCACTGCAATATGTCCGGTCTCGGCGACATTCCCCTGTCATTTCAACTTATGAATGCCGCTGATGTGAAGATAAAAGGAGTCCACAACCTGGAGAATGCCATGGCCGCTGCGGCCATGGCTCTCCTTGCAGGCTGTCCCGTCGGCGCCGTCAGGGAAACAATGTGTGAATTCGGGGGGCTGGAGCACAGGCTGGAATTTGTCCGCGAACTCGACGGCGTCACGTATATCAACGATTCCAAGGGGACCAATACGGGGGCTGTCCTTAAGTCGCTGGAAAGCTTCAGGCGCCCCGTGGTGCTGATAGCCGGAGGCAGGGACAAAGCAGGCGATTTTTCCGTGCTGGGTCCGCTTGTGTCGGAGAGAGTGAAGACCCTGGTCCTTATCGGCGAGGCCGCCGGAAAAATGAAAGGAGTTCTGGGGGGCCTCACGGAAACGGTAATCGCAAAAGACCTGAGGGAGGCGGTAGAACTGTCCCGTGAGAAGGCCGCCGGGGGCGATGTAGTGCTCTTGTCGCCGGCTTGCGCAAGTTTTGACATGTTCAGGGATTTCGAGGACAGAGGGCGGCAGTTCAAAGAAATAGTGATGGAGCTGGTCAATGGTGGATAACTCCCCGGCCGACGTCAAAGCTCCCTTCATCAGGACGTATGACAAGTTCCTTTTATTCACCATGCTTCTACTCCTGTCGTTCGGTGCGCTCATGATCTACAGCTCGACGTCCGTTGTCACTCCCCTCCTTGCAAAGAAAAATATCACTCAATTCTATTATTTCAAGAGGCACCTTTTCACCATGTTTGTCGGCGGAATGGTCATGATCGTCGCTTATTCCATCAGGCCGTCGTTCTATAAAAGGGCGGCTGTACCTGCGCTGGTACTTTCCTTTATCCTTCTGGTCCTGGTATTTTTCCCCCATATAGGGGTATCCGCCGGGGGCGCAAGGAGGTGGATCCGGCTCTGGCCGACGACATTCCAGCCTTCCGAGCTTGTGAAGCTGGCGATGGTCGTATTTCTCGCGAAGTACATGTCTTCCCCGGATTATGACACCGAGAAGTTCAGCTCCTTCGCGAAACCTCTTGCCGTGATGGTCGTTTTCCAGCTGGTATTTCTGAAGCAGCCGGATTTCGGCTCCACGATGAGCCTCGCCTTTTTGACCTTCGCCATGCTCTTCGTTTCCGGGATGAGACTGAGGTATATCGCCTCTGTCCTCGTCCTCGCGCTGCCGGTCTTATACAAGCTTGTCATGGAGCCATACCGCCTCAGGAGGATCACCTCTTTTCTCGACCCCTGGAAAGACCCCATGGGAAGCGGATTTCAGCTGGTCCAGTCCTTCATAGCCCTGGGAAGCGGCGGCCTCACGGGTCTCGGTCTCGGTGAATCGAGGCAGAAACTGTCCTTTCTGCCGGCTTCACATACGGATTTTATCTTTTGCCTGGTAGGAGAAGAGCTGGGTCTTATCGGTGCCTCCGTCCTGATCGCTCTCTTCCTCTTTCTCTTCATGAGGGGCATCACGATCGCCTCGAGGTCCCGGGACAAGTTCATTCACTACCTCTCTTACGGGCTCACGCTGATGCTGTCGCTTCAGGCCCTCGTCAACTTTGCGGTTGTTACCGGTCTTGTCCCGACAAAGGGACTCCCCCTGCCCTTTGTGAGCTACGGCGGCTCAGCCCTGCTGGCCAATATGGCGGCCGTTGGTATCCTGCTCAGGGTATCGAGAGGTGACGACAAACAGGCCCCGGGGGAGGAGAAACACATAAAGGCGAGGAGATTGGCAAGACGCAATATTTACAGCAGGAAGGGGTACCGCAATTGAAAGTGATCATTGCAGGAGGCGGAACCGGAGGTCACCTCTTCCCGGGACTGGCGCTGGCGGAGGAATTCAAGCGGAGGGACGCCGGCAGCGAAATAACGTTTGTGGGAACAGAACACGGCATAGAAGCCCGGATAATCCCCCGCGAGGGATATCCGATAAAATTTCTGAGGGCAGAAGGTCTGGTAGGGCGTTCTCTTGTGAAAAAGATAAAGACTCTGGTGAAAACGGCATTCTCCCTTCTGGATGCACGCCGTATCCTCAACTCGGTAAAGCCCGATATCGTAATCGGTGTCGGCGGCTATGCCTCCGGCGCCATTGTCTTTCTGGCAGCATTAAGGTCGATCTCGACTATGATCCACGAACAGAATTCGGTGCCGGGACTGACGAACAGAATGCTCGGGAGGATTGTGAACAGGACGTGCGTTACGTATCATGAAAGTCTTCCCTTCTTCCCAATGGGCAAGGCTTCCCTCACCGGCAACCCGATAAGGGCGCGGATACTGAAGGGAGAAAGGGAAGCAGCCTGCAGGCTTTTTGCGCTGGACAAGTCGGCCTTCACCGTCTTTGTGTTCGGGGGAAGCGCAGGCGCCAGATCGATAAACAGGGCGGTAGTGGATGCGCTGAACCATCTCATCGACCTTAAGGAAAAGATCCAGTTTCTGCACCAGACAGGGCAGAAGGACTACGAAAGTGTCAAGGAGGCATATAGAAAAGCCGGCTTCCGCGGGACCGTAGCGCCTTTCATTTACCAGATGGCCGAGGCTTACGCCGTTGCCGACGTGGTGATTTCGAGGGCAGGCGCGACCACACTGGCTGAACTTACTGCTCTCGGCAGACCGGCAATACTCGTCCCTTACCCTTTTGCCGCCGGCCGCCATCAGGAGCTAAACGCCATCAAACTGAAGGAGATGGGTGCGGCCTTCGTTCTCAGGGACAATGAACTTAAAGGTGAAACACTCGCGGCAGATATCAGGGAATTACTCGAAAACGATCTCCTGAGGTCAGAAATGAAAAAAGCCGGCAAGGGACTGGGCAGGCCGGATGCCTGCGGCAGGATTGTCGACATCGCAACAAGTCTGGTGAAGGAAAAAAGCGGTATCGCGGGCTGCATAAGAAGAGGCCGTAATGTTTGAAAAATACAGGGTGATACACTTTGTGGGAATAGGCGGCATAGGAATGTCGGGTATTGCCGAAGTACTCTGGAACCTGGGTTACGTTGTCACGGGCTCGGACCTAAAAGAATCAGAGACTACGACACGTCTGAGGAACATGGGTATGGACGTCCACATCGGCCACAGGGAGGATAATGTGGATTCCGCACATGTGGTCGTGGTTTCGTCGGCGGTATCACAGGACAATCCGGAAGTCGCGGCCGCAAAGAAACTGTCCGTACCGGTAATTCCCCGCGCTGAAATGCTTGCCGAACTCGCCCGCCTCAAATACGGTATCCTGGTAGCGGGTTCCCACGGCAAGACCACCACAACTTCACTGGTTTCGACCGTACTTGCCCGGGGCGGCTTCGATCCTACCCTCATAATCGGTGGCAGACTCAAGGCGATCGGAAGTAATGCAAGGCTCGGAAGGGGGGAATTCCTCGTCGCCGAAGCCGACGAAAGCGACGGCTCGTTTCTCAAGCTCACCCCTACAATTGCCGTCGTCACCAATATTGACAGGGAACATATGGATTTTTTCGGTGACGTGAAAAGCCTGAAGGATGCCTTTGTTTCATTTATCAACAAGGTCCCTTTTTATGGGGTCTCTTTTATATGCAATGAAAACAAAAACGTTCAGGAGATTATCCCGTGCATACACAGACGATATCTCACCTATGGACTCTCGGATTCAGCGGATATTTATGCCTCCGGCATCGAAAAGGGGTTCATGTACTCCCGCTTTGACGTGATATACGGAGGGACCCTCCTCGGCAGGTTTACGCTGCCAGTCCCGGGTACGCACAACATCCTCAATGCACTGGCGTGCATAGGAGTCGCCCGCGAGCTGAAGATGGAAACCGTCGCCATACAGGAAGCCCTGGGCTCCTTCGACGGTATCCAGCGCAGATTCGAATTCAAGGGAGAGGCAAAGGGAGTGAAAGTCTATGACGACTACGGACACCATCCCACCGAGATAAGAGCCTCGATCGAGGCCGCACGCGAGAACCTGAAATATCTTGGCGGACATTCGAGGCTGCACGTAGTGTTTCAGCCTCACCGCTATAGCCGGACGGCGGATTTGATTGACGAATTCTCCACCTCCTTTGGAAAGGCCGATACCGTCATAGTTCTGGATATCTATCCGGCCGGGGAAAGCCCTATGGAGGGTATCACGTCTCCTGTCCTCTGCGAAAAGATCAGAAAGGCCGGAAAGGAGAATGTTTTTTACGCGGGTGACCGTGATCAGGCGGTTGCCCGGGTTGTCAGCGCGACCGGGACCGGCGATATGGTCGTTACCCTCGGCGCGGGAGATGTCTGGAAAGTCGGGGAGAAAGTGCTGGAGATGCTGAATGGAGCTTAACAGAGAGAACTGGGAGGCTTCGCTGAAAGAGTATTACCGGGGCGACAGCCGGTTTGGTGAACCCATGAAAAACCATACGAGCCTCGCGATTGGGGGCACGGCGGACGTTCTGACGTCGCCTGAAGACCCTTTGTCGTTCAGGAATCTGATGGTGGTATTAAAGAAAGAGACTATCCCCTTTTTCCCCCTGGGAGGGGGGACAAACCTGCTCGTGCGGGACGGGGGAATGGAGGGTGTTGTCATATCCCTGAGGGCCTTCAACAGGATCGAAGTACTCCAGGAGACAGACAATAGTGTGGAGCTCTTTGTGGAAGCCGGTGTCCTGTTGCAGAAGCTCGTAAATTTCTGTAAGGGGAAAGGATACGCCGGGATTGAGGGGCTTACCGGTATTCCAGGCACGGTCGGGGGCGCCATCTGCGGCAATTCCGGGTCCTTCGGCTATGAGGTCAGGAATGTGACGGCTTCAGTCGTCATAATGAATTCCGAAGGCCGGCTGGACAGGCATAACGCGGCGGACCTCGCCTTTTCATACAGGAGTTCCGGCATCTCTCAGAGCGACATCGTTGTGAGTGCAAACCTCAGGTTCCAAAAAGACGCCGCAAAAGAAGTCGCCGCCAGGAC
>JARRRI010000029.1:0-6676 GCA_037380845.1 Candidatus Sulfobium sp.
CAAACCCGAACAAAGCCGGAGAAGCTGTTGAACTGAATTGACTGATTTGTCGCTACGGTTTGCGAAACGTGGTGGGAGGTGCTGCTAAGGGATTCTCTGATAGTAATGTACATCGATAATCGTAAACATGTCGAGATTATAACAAAAAAAGCCGCCGGGGGTCTACCCTCACCCCTTGAAGGTCACGGCCGCGGCTTTGCGCAGATGAAATGGAAGGTCGTCCGCATCTCCGCCACGGCTTGCTTAGGCTATTTACCCGTTCCGATCAGTCCCCTCGCCCGAAGAAATTCCTGGGCCACGTCCGCCGGTCTCTCTCCCTCCCCGTCCACCTTGTAATTGAGGGTGCGCATGGTCTCGTCACTGATGGCTCCCGACAGAGCGCCCAGAACTTTGCCTGCCTCAGGGTACTCCTTCAGGGTCTCTGCCCTTATAAGTGGTGCGGCGTAGTATGGCGGGAAGAAATGCTTATCGTCCCGCAGGGTAACCAGGCCATACGCCTGTATCCGTCCGTCCGTGGCAAAACCGTCTATCACGTCTACTGCTCCCTCAGCCAACGCTTTGTACATGAGCCCCGGGTCCATCTGCCTCGGAGTCTTGCTGAAAGAAAAGCCGTAATATTTCGTCAGACCCCTGTAACCGTCCGGACGTTCGAGGAATTCAGCGTCGAAGCCGGGCTGGAGGTCGTTCCGGTAAGGGGCGAGGTCGCTGATCTTCTCTATGAGGAGAGATTCGGCCTGTTTCTTTCTCATTGTAAGAGTATAGGTATTATTAAAGCCGAACGGCCTGAGCCAGACCAGATCATACCTTTTTTTGAAGAGGGACTTCACGGTCCGGTACGCCCTGTCCGGGTCTCTTTCGGTTTTCTTCTTGAGAATGTTAACCAGGCCGGTTCCGGTATATTCCGGATAAAGGTCGATATCACCGGTCCTCAGGGCATCGAAGCAGACCATAGTGCCTCCCAGATTAAGCTTCCTCACGACCTTGATGTCTGTCCTCGCTTCAATCAGCTGGGCCATCATCTCGCCCAGTATCTCCTGTTCCGTAAAATGCTTGGCCCCTATGGCGATCGTTCCTGTTTTGCCCTTTTCGGCTTTCTTCTCGCACGCCCCGACAATAAAAAAGCAAAACACCATGCACAACAGAACGATGATTCTCGAAGCTCTTTTCGGCCTCACCATCTCGTCCTCCATTTTACATTAACCAAAACGCGCAGTAAATTATCTCTTTACCCTTATGCCCTTCGGCGTCAGAAGTCCTTCTATCCGGGCCAGGATGAAATCCAGAAAGAGGGCAAGTATGGCGGCAGGTATCGCCCCCGCAAGCATGAGCTTATAATTGATTGTTCTGAGCCCCCTGAATATAAGCTCTCCCAGTCCGCCTGCTCCGATCAGGGCCGCCAGAGTGGCAACTCCCACGCTGATAACCGTAGATGTCCGTATGCCGGCCATTATAACGGGCAGAGAAAGAGGGAGTTCTATCCTCCAGAGGATCTGCCGGTCCGTCATGCCTATGCCCGCGGCGGTTTCTATTATAACGGGGTCAACCTGTCTGATGCCCGTATATGTGTTTCTGAGAATGGGCAGGAGCGCATACAGGAAAAGGGCAAAAAGGGCGGGCGTCAGCCCGATGATCGGGAGACCGAGGATCATAAACAGGGGTATCACCAGTCCGAAGAGCGCCAGGCTCGGGATCGTCTGAACCATCGACGCGAAGCCAAGTGAAGGCGGGGCAAGCCTGCGCGACCTTGTGAGAAAAATCCCGACAGGAACAGAAAACACCACCGCCGCCCCCACGGACAATACGGTCATTCTCACATGTTCCAGGGTCAGCCTTGCAATCTCTCCGCTGTATTCCGTAAAAAAATTACTCAGCAGCAGCATTATCGGCCCGCATGAAATCGCACACTTTCTGTTGCACCACCTCTCTGGTGACGACGCCCGATACTCTGTCGTCCCTCTTCAACGGTATCACTTCACGGTCATGCTGCTTGAAATAGTTTAACGCGTCAAGGACTGTGGAATCGGCTGCCAGAGACGGAGCGGCCTCAATACCGGCCACGTCCCCACCTTCGAGAGATTCCACAGGGGCAGTAATCTCCCGCAGACCTGTAAGAAGAAGAGAAAGCTGGAAACGGTGTTTACCGAGGAAGTCAACGACAAAATCATTCGCAGGGTTTTCCACAACTTCCTTCGGTTTGCCCGTCTGTACCATGCGTCCTCCGTCCATCAACGCTATCCTGTCGCCGACAATCGCCGCCTCGAATATGTCGTGAGTGACGAAAACAACGGTCTTTCGAATCTTCCTCAGGAGGGCAGCAAGCTCTTTTTGCAATCCTTCCCTGGTAATCGGGTCCAGGGCTCCAAAAGGCTCGTCCATCAGAACAATCGGGGGGTCTGCGGCGAGGGCCCTCGCTACGCCTATTCTCTGCTGCTGCCCTCCGGAGAGTTCAACCGGATACCGCTCCCTGAATATGTCCGGCTCCAGGCCTACCATATTCAGGAGTTCATCGACCCTCGAGGATACCTTTTCTTTTCCCCATTTCAGGAGATCGGGCAGCTGTGGGCTCTATCAGCCGGTTAATCATCTTCAGCGTAGTGGTTTTACCTGACCCGCTTGTTCCGATCAGGACGAGTGTCTCCCCCTCCCTTACCGAAAAGGAGACATTCTTCAGAACGTCATATCCGTTATAGCTTTTCGACACATTTCTGAAGCGTATCTTTTCGGGCGACTCCTCCGTCACGACAATCTTACCCGCACCGCTTTCGGTTCCACCACGATCCCGTATTCCTCCTGCACGTGCCTGAAAGGCGCGGCGCCGTGATAATCCCTGAAAAATACCTTGAGCATCTCCTCTCTTCGGAGTTCGCCGCCTGTCTTTACACTGCCGGCCCTGACCTTTCTGAAAAGCTCTTCCTGAAGAAGATAGTTGCACATCAGATCGACGGCGAAGGGGTTCCTCCCGATGAGAAATCCAATGTGGGGAAGGATAGGTTTCTGGACCTTATCAACGCAGTCGCACCTTCTGGTAATGTTGTAAAGGTGCACTATATTCAGCAGGCGGTCCCATCTGCCCTCCATCATGCCGATAACGTAGTCGGCCATCCTGTATGGCAGACTGTCGCTTCCGTGCGCCCAATCCTCTATCTCCTGGGTCTGCATGGAGATGCTCCCGCCGTGACAGACGGCTATGCACTCGCCGCAGCCTATGCACCTGCTCCCGTCGAGTTCGGGAGTTGAGCCTTTCTCCCACTTCAGAGCTTTCTCCGGGCAGTTCACGGCGCAGCTGCCGCATTTCTTGCACTCCGCCCCGTTTATGGCGGGCGAATAACACTTGTGCATCATCAATTTCCCCTTGTAGCTGCTTCCGCCCATCGTGATGCCTTTAACGGCGCAGGCCACTTGCGCCATATCATGGAGGGTCAGGTGCACATGGTTGATTATCGTGCCGGCAGCCGCAAACCCGCCGGAGAGGAACACCTGCCGGAACCGTCTCGATGACCGCGGAGTCAATGCGACCTCTTCTGCCCGGAAAGAGAAAGGGCCTTCTGAGGCGGTATCAGGCCGGTCCAGAACCACAAAGGGCGTATTCAGCGGACCCCGCCCGGTCCATCCATGGCGGTCGGCCAGCGCCCTATAGCGGGAACAGTCCCCGTGGTTGTCGTGATATCCCCTGTCCCCGGAATAGGCCACAGTCGTATCCCCTGCCGCGATACTCACGACGCCTCGCGACCTCAGATATCTTACCGTGGAAAGGGCATATTCCGGAAGCATCCGGGTGCGGCATCTCTTCTCACCCACGTGACATTTCAAGAGGACCGGCTCCCGCAAACGAGCAGGCATAGCCTTTATTAAAACACCTTCTATTTTTTTGTTTACCTTCTTCTGCCAGAGGGTGGATTCAGGCGAAAATTCGCTTCCCCGGAGGTCAAGGAACCACACCGGCGACTTTTCGTTTTTCCCTTTGACGTATCTAAGCCATTCGGGTATCGCGCTGTTTGGCCCCCTGCCTTTCTTCACGATGATATCCCGCATGATTCTATCAGGCCCCTTACGCCCTCCGTCCGGAAAACGCGGGCTGCGTGGTCGGCAGGACAACACATTTTCTCGAGCCTTACCCTCAGGGGCGCAAGGTACTCTTCTTCCCCCATGCCTCTTCTCTTTAGTCCCTCTTCAGCAATGGAGACCATGTCCGAGGCAACCTCCGCCGCCTTCACACCGCCGGCCTCGGCTTTCAGACCGGATCTGGCAGCAAGAGTCCTCATCTCTCTGAGGGCCTCCCATGGGTGGCTGTCAACAAGTTCCCCGGCCTTCTCGAGATTGTCCATCAGACCCAGCGTAAGCGCAGGGACAACCATGATCTCCCCCGGCGGCTGCTGGTCGTTCACCCTGTTTTCGAGCGTATAATAACGGGATATGCGGGCATTGTGCCAGAAGAAAGTAAAATGCTGGTCTACGTCACCGGGCTCCTCCCTCATCTTTATCTCCCTGCCGTCGGCAGTCAGTCCGCAGACCTTCTCTCCTGACATTCTTTCGCACCCTGAACCGCCGTTTCCGCATTCCATGAAGTCAGAGAGGCTTCGACAGTACGGGAGACAGACCGGCAGGCCTTCTCTCTTTACATAGACAGGAGGGAAGTCCAGGACGGAAAGAAAGTAGTCCTCCAGGTCGCGGAATTTCTTCTCCGGAACCCCGTAGCGCGAGATAGACTTCTCCTTCAGCCACCAGTCCCAGAACATCTCTCCAAGACACTTGTATTCCTCATCCACCCGTCCTTTCCAGATATTGGAGTTCGCTGTCAGTGCGATCTGGGCCCCGGCAAGGCCGTTGAATACATTGACGGCATCGATGGCCTCGTCCATTTTAACGTCGATGTGTACCTGGTTGGACGCGCTGACTGTAAAAAGATGTACGTCGGTGCCGTCATCCGGGGCGATGTGGTCATTTCCGCCGAAAAGCCGGTCCCAGAAGAGGTTCCTGCCCTTCTTCATCAGGAGATGCTTTCCCGGCGGGGTGACGGGCTGGATGCCGAAGCCGAGGAACACCCCGCCGGATTCACGGCGGAATTCGCCGGCCAGCCGGCATACCTCTTCGACCGAGCTACGAAGACTGTGGAGGTCTCCGGCGTGTGCGAGGGAAAATTCGACCTTGCAGTATCCGGTCTCGCAGGAAGCCCGGTGTTCGTTCATCTCGCCGGGTCTTACCGCGCCGGCCGTCTTCCCGGAGGAAGCGTCACAAAAAGTGGTCCATCCCTTCCGGGAAAGGAAGTCCCACAGCGCCTCCGTTTTATCGAGCCCCGCCGCAGAGCCGTCCTCCTCGACTATCGGGAATTTCAGCTCCGAACCGATCCTCCTTCCCCGTTCTTTGAGGTCCCTATCGGATTCAATCTTTTCGAATTTGCCGAGAAAATGTCTGACTGATTTGTTCATTTTTCCTTAATATGGTCGTCTCCCATGACGACAAATTTATAGGTTGTCAGTTCTCTGAGGCCCATCGGACCGCGGGCGTGAAGTTTGTCAGTGGATATCCCTATCTCCGCCCCCATACCCAGTTCCTCCCCGTCATCGAACATCGTCGACGCGTTCACCAGGACCACGCCGGAGTCAACCTCTCTGAGGAACCTGTTGGCGTTCGTGTAATTTTCAGTCACTATGGTATCGGTATGTCCTGAACCGTATGTATTGATGTGGTCTATCGCCGCGTCGATGCCGTCCACGACCCTGACGGACATGATCTTATCGAGATATTCTGTCTTCCAGTCCTCTTCGGTTGCAGTCTTTACTCCTCTGGCCAGTTTCCTGGTCCTGTCGCATCCGCGCACCTCGACCCCTTCTTTCTTAAGGGCGGAAACAAGTTTAGACACTCCGCCGGCCTTCCCGGCAGATATGAGGAGTGTTTCGGCTGCGTTGCAGACCTCCGGCATGAGCAGCTTGGAATTGAGGGTTATCCGGACCGCCTTTTTAATGTCTGCGTCGTCGTCAACGTATACGTGGCACAATCCCTGGAAATGCTTGATAACCGGCATTCTGGCCTGCTCGACTACCGCGCGTATGAGCCCTTTTCCTCCCCTGGGGATCACCAGGTCTATATATTGCGAAAGGCCGAGCAACTCCGAAACGTCCTCGCGTCCCACTGATATGCACTGGACCGAATCCGCAGGCAGACCGGCAGACTTGAGCGCCCTCTTCCATAATTGGCCCAGAAGGGCGTTGCAGTTGCGCGATTCGCTGCCTCCCTTCAGAACGATCGCATTGCCCGACTTGAGAGCAAATGCCCCCGCGTTTACTGTCACGTGCGGTCGCGCCTCGTAAATCATGAGAATTACGCCGAGGGGAACCCGCATCCTTCCCACCAGAATACCGTTGGGACGCCGTTCCATTCCCTCTATCTGCCCCACGGGATCAGGCAGGTCCATTATCTTCTGTAGAGAGGTTATTCTGCTTTCGACCCTCGCCCCGTCAAAAACCAGCCTCCGCAGAAAATTCTCCGGCAGACCGCTGTTTCGCGCCGCGGTTACGTCCTTCCTGTTGGCCGCGACCAGGGCCCGCTTGTTCTTTCCGAGAAGATCGGCCATCTTTTTCAGGACCTCGTTCTTCTTTTCCGTCGGCAGTGAAGCTATCCTCCGCCCCGCTTCCCGCGCGTTCTCTGCAACTGTCTTCACATCCATAACCAACCTCTT
>JARRRI010000029.1:6688-49017 GCA_037380845.1 Candidatus Sulfobium sp.
ATTCCCTTGATGTAAGCATTCCCGGGGCAGTATTCGGGCCCCTCTTCCGGTTTGTCATATTTCACATCCGGCTGCTTCAAAACGTTCTTTATGATGAGAGCACGCGCATGATCTTGTTCCTTATCCAGTTGCCGTCCCACCAGTCAAGGGGATTGACCGCTATCCCGTGGACATATATGCCGAAGTGGAGATGATCTCCCAAGGCGAGTCCCGTGTTTCCAGTCCTGCCGATAGTCTCCCCCTTCGACACGTGCTGTCCCGCCTTTACGGACGTCTGAGACATATGTCCGTACAGGCTCATCAGTCCCAGTCCGTGGTCGATGATAACGACGTTGCCGTAAATCAGACGCTGGCCTACATACACCACTATTCCGGCATTGGCCGCCGTCACCGCCGCGTGCCTCACAGAAGCCAGGTCGTATCCCAGATGGCGGCTTGCACTTATTTTTTCCCCTTGATAGTAGTAGTCCCTTTTATCTCCGAACTTCGCAAAAACCCGGCTTCCCCGCAGTTGCAGAAACCTGCCGTTCCACAAGGGACTGCCTTCGGAGCGCTGCCCGGCTTCTTCAATGGCCTTGTTGTCCTCACGCCTCCACTCCTCGTTAACCTTCCTGAAAGCCGCCTTTTCCGACAATCCATTGCCCTCCCTGCCCAGCAACGAAATTATATGGTTGTCTATAAATTCCTCGGAAATGTCGACATTCGACTTCCTGAACTTCCTCGTCAAAATGGTGGTATCAAGCCTCTCCGTTCTGTAATTGTCATTGCCGTCGTCGGCAACCACCGAAAGGGGAGTACCAGGCGAGGCCGAAAGAGGCACAGGGAAGAGTGTACAGTAAACGTTTTTCTTGCCGTTAAAGGATTTCGCCATCGGAAATTCATCGTCTCCCACCTTGACATAGACCTTCTGCGCCCCGAGTACACTGGCTTTCACGGCCCCCGTTGAACCCTGTTTTACAAAAGGCGTGCTGACGACCCGCTTTATCACGGGAGGCACGGTGTCCACGGTGGAATCGACGCTGAGCTCAGTTTTGGAAAACAGACCGCTTTCAGCTTTTATGACGACAGTGGCCGGTCCGTCCGTCACGGCAAAACTGCGCGGTTCAAGAATAAAGTCAAAGGTCTTTTCTTTTCCCACATTCTTCTCATCTATCACTGCGGCACGTCTCAGCCCCTGTACGATGATCACACTCACGCTCCCCACGGGCCGGTCGTTTCTCACAGTAAACACGATATGCTTTTTTCGGGGAAGCTTTTTGAAGACCTCATATCCGCTGATAACAGGGTCCGGCGCGGCGATATAATGGTAGGCAAAAAAGAGCGCCGCAAGAACGACTACGGCCGTAACAAATATCGTCTTTCCCCTGCTCTTTTTCTTCATTCTTTATCGAGGTATTATCTTCGGCGCCCCATCCAATGAGAAGACCGGGTCATTCCGGTCCCAACGGGCCTTTGTTGACTAAGTTCAGGACTTCCATGTCCTGCTCTTTTGACAGCCTTATAAGCGAAAAGGACAACCAACCGGCTGAAACAACGTGTCCGTTATTCTAACATGACCAGATTCTTATGTGAACCCCGGAGGCCGTCTCACTGAAGCAGCATATATTGGAAGGCGTTGGTCGGATGGGAACAGGAGAGAGGAATAAACGATTGTTTGCTATAATAATCCGTCGTACGGTAATAATGAAATGCAGAAATACAGGTTTATCATTATACTTTCCTCCTTGCTGCTCATTCTGGGCGCAACCCTGCCTCCGGCTTATGCCATGCATGCAGAGGTGCTGCCGTCCCGGATCAGTCCGGGCGACGCCTTTGTCGTCAAGGTGGAGGGTCCGGCTTTGTCTGCCTCTCCGGAAGCCGCGCTGGCCGGTACCCCCCTCCACTTCACAAGATGCGGCGACGACTGTTTTGAGGCGATAAGCGCCTTCGGGCTGGATACGCGTCCAGGCAGCTACCCGATAACGGTGAAGGTCGGAGGGGCGGTAACGGAAATTCACATCGCCGTGATGCGCACTGACTTCCCCACTATCAGTCTCACCCTGCCGGAAAAGGAAGTCATACTCAGTCAGCGCGACCTCGACAGGGCGAAGAGGGAACAAACTCTGCTGGAATCCATCTGGCAAAAGGAAACGCCGAGGCTTTGGAAGGGTGACTTCATTTTGCCGCTGCCGACCGAAATTTCAACCCGGTTCGGCTGCAGAAGGGTCCTTAACAAAAAAAGAGTCAGCGTGCATAAGGGCATCGACATGAGAGGTCGCCGGGGTGAGCCCGTAAAGGCCTGCAACAGCGGAAAAGTCGTCCTTGCGGAGAACCTGTTTTTTGGCGGGAATACCGTTATCCTCGATCACGGGACGGGCATATACAGCATATATATGCACCTGTCAAAATTCGATGTGCAACCTGGAGACATGGTTTCGAAGGGTCAAACCGTCGGGCTGGTCGGTTCTACCGGCAGGGCGACCGGCCCGCATCTCCACTTCAGCATGAAGGTCCTCGACGTCAGCACCAATCCGATTTCCCTGACTCGCCTGCCGCTTTGAGAAGAAGCGGTATTTCCGTATTTTCGATTACTGCCCCGGGAATGACGACAAACGGATTCCCCCGGAGAGGTATCGAATACTTTTGGATAACGTCTTGCGTCTGATGGCCTAACCCACTTTATTCACACATTTTCCTGCATGGCGAAAGGACAAAGTGTTTGAGGGTTTTACTTGCCCGGTATTCAGACATTGTGTATCCCGAAATACAGAGGGCAAGTTCCTCGGAGGTCGTAACGACCGAGAATGAGCGAAAATACTGTGTCCTTTCGCGTCTGCCACATTTCATGAATAATCCGGGCTATGCGCCGACGTTTATCTCCTCAACGGTCTTATCGAGGCTTGCCGTGTCCTGCACGTTGAGGAGCTTCACCGACGGGTCTATTCGTTTAATGAGTCCTGTCAGCACCTTGCCGGGCCCGACCTCGATAAATGTGTCGACGCCGGCGCCTATCATGTTCCTGATCGAATCTTCCCACAACAAAGGCGCGTTGAGCTGATTGACGAGCGACACCTTGATCCTCTCGGCGCTTGTAAGGAACATCGCATCTGCATTGTTCACAACCGGCACTTCCGCGTCCCTGAATTCCACCGTCTCCAGGAGGGCCGCGAGCCGGTGGGAGGCCTCCACCATGAGGGAGCAATGTGACGGGGCGCTGACGGCAAGCGGAAGGGCCCGTTTGGCTCCACCGTCCCTTGCGAGCTTCATAGCTTCCTCGACCGCCCTTCTCTCCCCCGCGATAACGACCTGGCCGGGACAATTGTAATTTGCGGGGGAAACATACCCCGATTCCACGGAAAGACATATCTCGTCGATCCTGCTTCGACCGAGACCGATGATCGCCGCCATGAGCCCATGGCCTTCAGGCACGGCTTCCTGCAAGAAAACACCTCTCTTTTCCGTAAGGACCAGGGCATCCCTGAAGGAGACGACCCCGGCGGATACGAGTGCCGAATATTCACCCAGGCTATGGCCTGCAACAACGTCAGGCCTGATGCCCTTTGCCGTGATGACCGTGAATGCCGCGATGCCGGCGGCGAGCAGGCAGGGTTGTGTCCGGAAAGTCTTATTGAGTTCCTCCTGGGGACCATTGAAGCTCAGTCCCTTGAGGTCATAACCGAGAGTATTCTCCGCCTCTTCATAGAGAGATCTGACGTCCGCAGCGTTTTCCCAGAGATCCTTTCCCATGCCCACATACTGCGAGCCCTGCCCCGGGAATACAAAGGCGAACTTCATTTCCCCTTCGTCTCCCTTATCCTTTTAATCAGCAGAGGCAATACCTCGAACAGGTCCGCCACTATGCCGTAGGTGGCGACGCTGAAGATAGGGGCCTCAGGGTTCCTGTTTATCGCGACGATTATGTCCGAAGACTGCATGCCCACCAGATGCTGCACTGCTCCCGATATCCCGCAGGCTATATAAAGTTTGGGGCTCACTGTCTTGCCGGTCTGGCCCACCTGATGCCTGTAGGGAATCCACCCTTCGTCGACGGCCGCGCGTGACGCCCCCACGCATGCCCCCTCCAGTGCCCCGGCGAGTTCGAAAAGCATATTGAACCCTTTTTCCCCGCCTACTCCCCTTCCCCCGGCAATAATAATATTGGCCTCCTGAAGGTTAATGGCGACCTCTGAAACCTCTTTGACAGTCTCTATTACTCTTGCCCTTATCCGTATACCCTCGGCGGTCACCTTCACTATTTCGCCGGTCTTCGCCGCATCATACTCACCGCGCTTCATGACCCGGGGCCGGACGGTCGCCATCTGGGGCCTGGTGTTAGGACAGACGATGGTGGCCATGATATTGCCGCCGAAGGCGGGCCGGACCTGTAGAAGGTTTTTTGATTCGATATCGATGGCAAGCGAAGTGCAGTCGGCCGTCAGCCCCGTCCTCAGCCGCGCAGCCACCCGCGGGAGAAAGGACCTCCCGATGGGCGTGGCCCCGGCCAGGACAATCTCCGGCCCGTACTGGTCCACCATGTTCGAAAGGAGACCTGCATAGACCTCGTCGGTAAAGCCTCTGACAATTTCGTCTTCGCAGTGATATACCCTGTTCGCACCCCACCTGAGGAGTTCTGCCGCATCCGAAGAAGAGGCCCCGAAAAGAACGGCGGAAAGGTCTGTTCCGAGCATGTCCGCCAGTCTCCTTCCCGCTCCGAGGAGCTCGAAGGTAACCCCGGCTACGATACCGTCCCTCTGCTCTGCAAACACCCATACCCCGCGGCCTTCTTCCTTCTCCTTCGAGTCTGAGGCTTCTTTGATCTCAGATATTGCGCCCTCCGGGCATACGCTCAGGCAAGACCTGCACATCTGGCACATCTCCGTGATCTCGGCCTTACCCTCCCTGATGACTATTGCGTCATAGGGGCATGAAGCCAGGCATGTCTCGCAGCCCGAACACCTCTCCGCATTTACTCTTATAAACATTTCGACTCCATCAGCGCATGCACCAGGGCCTCGACTTTTTCCTCATTCGAGCCTTCTATAATCTTCCGGTCTTTCTTTGCCTCCGGAGCAAATATATTTCTGACCTGGGTAGGCGAACCCTTCAGACCCACGCTGTCTTCCTCGGCTCCTATGTCAGACAGGGTCAGTTTCCTTATCACGGCCTTTTTCGCCACCATCTTCCCTTTGAGTGACGGCATCCTGGGCGTATTCAGCTCCCGCACCACCGTCAGGAGAACCGGCAGCGACGATTCGACGACGTCGAATCCGTCGTCCATCAGCCTCTGAACGACAATCCCTTTTTCGCCGACGTCCTGTATTTTTCTGACGTAGGCCACATGTGGGACGCCGAGAAATTCCGCCATCTCAGGCCCCACTTGTGCCGTATCGCCGTCTATGGCCTGTTTTCCGCAAAGAACGATGTCAGCGCCCAGATGTTCCACCGCCCTTGCGAGGGTATAGGCGGTCGCCCACGTGTCGGAACCGGCAAAGGCCCTGTCGGTAAGCAGCACCCCTTCGTCGACACCCATGGAAATCGCTTCTCTCAACGAGGTCTCAGCTTGAGGGGGACCCATGGTAACAGCTGTCAACCTGCCACCGGTTATTTCTTTTAACTGCAGACCGGCCTCTATGGCATGCAGATCGTAAGGGTTTATTATGCTCGGCACTCCGTCCCGTATGAGAGTGTTGGTCTCAGGATTGATCCTCACCTCGGCGGTGTCGGGCACCTGCTTTACACAAACAACTATTTTCAAATCCCTCGTCCTCCGTTTCGGTATTATACGACCCAGGTTGTCATTACGGCCAGTCCCGGCGAGACTCCAGGGGAAGACCAGCTCCGAAATTCCCGGCATGCCTGCCGGGCGCGCCCGGCCTGCGGGAACGACACATGATGGACGCTATTTCTTCCTCGCTGCTTCCTTGATCAACGCCTGTCCGATGACATTTCTTTGTATCTGGTTGGTACCCTCGTATATCTGCAATATCTTGGCGTCCCTCATCATCTTCTCGACGGGATATTCCTTCATGTATCCGGACCCTCCCATGACCTGCACCGCATCAGTCGTCACTCGCATGCCAACGTCCGTGGCAAAGACTTTAGACATCGCCGACTCCTTGGAAACGTCTTTAGCGCCGCTGTCGATAAGCCTCGCCACCGAATATACCAGCGCCCTCGCCGCCTCTATGGAAGTCGCCATATCGGCCAGCATATGCTGTATCGCCTGAAATGTGATGACCGGATGTCCGAACTGTATCCTCTGGCGCGCGAACTTTACCGCCTCTTCGAACGCCCCCTGGGCGACACCTACCCCCTGAGACCCAACGCCGGGTCTTGAATTGTCCAGTGTCTTCATGGCCACCAGAAAACCCATCCCCTCTTTTCCTATGATATTTTCCTTCGGGACCCTGCAGTTGTCGAAGATCAGTTCGGTCGTGGAAGAGGCCCGGATGCCCATCTTGTTTTCCTTTTTACCGAACGTAAAGCCGGGTGTCCCCTTTTCCACGACAAAAGCGGAGGCTCCCCGCGGCCCTTTGGAACGGTCTGTAATGGCGATGATGGTGTATATTTCGGCTTCGCCGCCGTTAGTAATCCATTGCTTGGTACCGTTTATCACATATTTATTTCCCTCAAGTTTTGCGGTAGTCTGAGTGCCCCCTGCATCGCTCCCCGCGTTCGCCTCGGTCAGTCCGAATGCAACCAGTCTCCTGCCGGCGGCGATATCCGGAAGATACTTGCTTTTCTGTTCCTCTGTCCCGAAGAGCAGCAAGGGGTAAGTGCCAAGTGCATTTGCCGCATAACTTGTCGATACACCCAGACACGCCCGCGACAGTTCCTCGACTGCAACGCAGAGTTCAAGACAACCCTTCCCGAGCCCGCCGTATTCCTCCGGTATGAAAAGGCCGAACATGTCCGACTGGGCCAGCGTCTTCATGATGTCCCACGGGAACTCCCCCTTCTCATCCAGTTCGGCGCGGACGGGAACAATCTTCTCCTCCGCAATCTGCCTCGCGAGATCTCTTATCATGACCTGCTCTTCGTTCAGAAAATAATCCATCATCAAACCTCCAGATTTTCAACGCACAATCCCGACCGCCGTCCCGGCATGGATGCTAATTCTAACAGAATCATCCCCTGTTTGGAAAGCACTGCGGCGGGATACCCTGCCTCATTTCGCTCCCTCGCTTTTTGCCGTAACCCCTTTCATCCCGGATTTCCTCCCCGTCCTCTTCTCCTTCCTGAGGCTGTTGTAAAGATCAAAGGCCTGCCTGGGCGTCGCCCTTTCATGGACGACCGCCCTGACCGCCTGGATCATGGCCACCGGAGAATCCGACTGGAAGATATTCCTTCCCATGTCAACGCCCGCAGCGCCGCGTTTTATAGCGTTGTAAGTAAGCTCAAGGGCATCGTATTCGGGCAGTTTTTTTCCACCGGCCATCACGAGCGGCACGGGGCAGGTCTTAACTACCTTTTCGAACCCGTCGCAATAATATGTCTTTACGAAGTGGGCTCCGAGTTCGGCAGCTATGCGGCAGCACAGGGCAAGATATCTGGCGTCCCGGGCCATCTCCTTGCCCACGGCGGTCACGGCGAGAACGGGTATCCCGTAACGGTGGCCTTCGTCAACAAGCTTGGTCAGGTTGAGGATAGTCTTATGTTCATTGGGCGAACCCACGTAAATAGAAAGCGCGACGGCAGCGACATTCAGCCGCATAGCGTCTTCCATGGCAACCGTTAAGCCTTCGTTCGATAGTTCGCTCAGGATACTGTTGCCCCCGGACACCCTGAGAACAATCGGCGTCTCCGTAACCGGGTCCACGGAGGTGCGGAGAATCCCCCTCGTGGGCATCAGCGCATCCGCATAGGAAAGAATAGGTCTTATCGTTTTTCCGGCGTCCTCAAGTCCTGTAGTCGGTCCGAGAAAATATCCGTGGTCCACTGCAAGCATGACGGTCTTGCCGTCGGGTTTAATTATCCGCGAAAGACGGTTTTTCAGTCCCCAATCCATGATGATCTACCTCCTTAAAATATTTTTTCTTCAGGGCTCAATGACGACCTTCAGGGATTCCCCCGCTCTTTCGACAAGTTCAAAGCCCCTTGCTGTTTCAGAGAGCGGCAGCCTGTGGGTGATCATATCACGGACGTTCACCTTGCGCTGCCGGATCAATTCAAGGGCCGTCGTATGTTCCCGGTAGTTTGCCGCGTAGGAAGAAGTAAGGGTGATCTCATTCCGCCAGAACAGCTCATCGAAAGGAAGAGGAACTGCGGCCCCACTGCCCGAAGGTGCAAAGAACAGGATCGTGCCTCCCCTGTCAACCGATCGGAAAGCCTGCACTACTGCTTTTTCAGCTCCGGTCGTCAGTATAACAATATCCGCAGGTCTCCCCTTGTTCAGGTCTCTGAAAACCGGTGCAACGTCATCAGCTGCATAAACGACCTCATGCGCCCCCAGCCTCCGGGCCGCTTCAAGCCTGCCGCGGTTCAGATCGGCTGCGACCACCAGAGACGCGCCCAGCACTACGGCGAGCTGGATGTGCAGCAGTCCCGCTATCCCGCTGCCCAATACAAGCACACTTACTCCCGTCCTCATGCCGGCAATCCTCTGTCCCCGGTAAACACAGGCAAGCGGCTCTACGAAGGTCGCCTCTTCAAAGGAGAGTTCCTCCGGCAGAAGATAAACACCCCTGTCGACGTTTATCGAGGGCAGCCTGACATACTCTGCAAAGCCGCCGGGATAAAAATTGGTGCGTCTGAGAGTATCGCAAACGGTGTGGTGATCGTTCAGGCAGTAGTGGCACGTGTTACACGGTACATGGTGCGAAGCCGTCACCCTGTCCCCGACCTTGTACCTGTCCACCCCATCTCCCACCGCCGTCACTTCCCCCGCTATTTCATGCCCCAATACGGCCGCCCCCCTGCCGGCCCTGTACCAGTGCATCACGTCGCTCCCGCAGATTCCGCTCGCCTTAATACGGATAGTGAGTTCTCCCGGCCCCGGTTCCGGAACAGGCATCTCCTCTATACGAATATCACCTTTTCCGTAATACCTAGCTACACGCATTGTACTCTCCACATTATTCCTCAGAAAGCGCGGAAGGGGCACCCCTTCTCTGCTGTTTAGCGACATCAGGGCTCAAGCGCTCACATCCACATCGGAGATGAGCAGGGTCGGGCCGCCCACACTGCCGTAAAACCTCAGGTCGTCCCCCGCCGCCCTGATCTTGCCGAAAAAGTCGACGATGTCACCGGATATGACGGCCTCCTTAACCGGATACTGTATCTCACCCTTTTCGACCCAAAGAGCCGACACCCCAATTGAAAATTCTCCCGAAACGGGGTTTGCTGTATGAACACCCATTGCGTCAATGACATACAGGCCTCTCCGGACTGATCCCAGCATGTCCTGCCCGGGCACGGGATCGCCACCGGAAGACGGCTCCAGAAAAAGGTTTGTGATCCCTACGGAGGGCAGAGAAGAAAACCTTCCCCGAACCGCATTGCCGGTCGACAGGGCACCGCCCTTTCTGGCCGTATAAGTGTTATAAAGATAGTTTTCCAGAACGCCCCCCCTGACAACCACCGTCTCTCTCGATGCAACTCCTTCGTCATCCACAGGGCTCGACCCGGATCTGCCTGGAAGACAACCGTTGTCCGTCAGGTTGACCTTGTCACTCATGACCTTGCTGCCCAGCCTGCCGGCGAGAAGGGACCTGCCTTTCTGCACCGCCTCGGACGATAAAGAAGCCGCAAATATTCCCAGGAAATCCACGGTCACCGAGCTATCCAGTATCACGTCTGCCCTTCCGCCGGCTATTTTTCTCGCACCCAGGAGGCTTGCGGCCCTGCGTGCCGCGGCCTTCCCTATCTCTTCGAACATCATGTCCCGAAAAAATCTCCCGGATCCGAAGTCCCATCCCATCTGGCTCTCGTTATTCTCCTCGGCGATTGCCGTCACCTGGGCGGACCACGACGTCGAGGCATAAGCGGCGACGACAGACCTCGAGTTCACTATAACCGTCTTGCTGACCGTAAGAGATCCTGCCGCCTTCCTTATCCTCTTTACTCTCCCGTCAGCGTCGCAAGCGGCCTTTTCCAGAAGCATAACATTCCTGACCGCGTGGTCGTCACTGAGAGATTCTATCTCGGGATCGAACACCGCGACATCGGGGGTTTCCGGTTGCCCTTCCGGCAGTCCGAGAGAGGCATCTTCATCTGAAAATTCCGCAGCCTCCAGCGCCCTATCCACCACGGAACCTATCTCTCCCGCGTCCGTAGAATAAGAAAATCCAAGCCTTCCGTTCCTTATGATGCGGACTGAATATCCGGAGGTCCGGGCGGACTTCAGCGAGTCCACCGACTGCTCCCTCACCTCAATCGCAATATTTCTGGAAGACCTGATGAAAACCTCCGCCTGCTCCGCACCCTTCTTCAGTGCGGTCGAAACCGCTTCCTCCGCGAAGCCCTGATCAATCTTCATAATATGACGCCGAAGCGCTGTCCGATTCCCAGACCGTGACCCCCGCAACCCGGAGGTCATCGTCGTTTATCCTCTTTTTCAGCGAATCGTAAATCCACTTGGCAATATTCTCGGAAGAGGGATTCTTTTCGGTAAAAGGAAATACTTCATTAAGAAATGCGTGGTCCAGGGGCGAGATCACCTCTCTTGCGACGTGTTTTACCTCGCGGAAGTCCATGGCGATATCTATATCGTTCAGTCTCTCCGCCGCTATATTTATCTGCACCCGCCAGTTGTGACCATGCATGTTCTCACAATTCCCCTTATATCCCCTCAACTGGTGAGCCGCAGAAAAACCTACTTCCACCGTCAACTCATACATTGCTATACCTCCGGTTGTCTACGCAGTCTTCTTGAAGAAAGATATGTAGGGCAGGTTACGAAATCTGTTGTCATAATCGAGGCCATACCCGACCACGAACTCGTTGGGAATTCTGAACCCCACGTAGTCTATGGGTATCTCTACTTCCCTCCTTTCCGCCTTATCCAGAAAGGAACATATCCTCAGGCTGCGGGGACCTTTCATAAGAATCCTCTCCCTCAGATAGTTCAGGGTCACGCCTGTGTCGACAATGTCGTCTATCAGCAGAACATCCCTGTCTTCGATATCTTCCCTCACCTCGTAGTGTACCTTCACTTCACCGCACGTCTCGTCTTTCAGATAGCTTGAAGCGATAATAAAATCTACCGTCAGAGGGGTCCTTATAGACCTCACCAGGTCGCTGAAGAACATAAAGGCGCCCTTCATGATACCTATCGCAACCAGTTGCTTTCCCTCGTAATCTCTGGATATCCTCTCCGCGAGTTCTTTTACCTTCGCGCTTATTACGTCCGCCGCCAGAAAAGGCCTGCCTACTATCATCCATAACCTCCGCCACTTTGGTAAGTTCTATATTAACGTGAGACATAATTATTCTCAACAAAAATATGGCCGCGTGAGCTTTCCGCCGGACCGCCGGAAGACACGTCAAATTGCCCCTCGGCTCCATAGGTTAAACCTGGTGTCGAAGGGCTATGCCCCGTTTCTTGACAGGGGGAAAAGGGCCTGATAACCTGGATGCACTTTTCTCATGCGGTGCAGGGAGAAGGCCGGGATTAATGAAGGTGTCAACTATGACCGGAACGCCCGAAGACGGAAATCCAGTTTCAAGCGGCTATTTCAACGATCCGATCATGTCGAGTTACCGGGGATTCGGGTTTAAGGACGCCATAACAAAGCCCTATCGTATAGAGGACCTGAGCGAGGTCCTCTATAAAGTTATTTACGGCATTACGGATTACCATCACTAGAACTTTTCAGCACCGGGGCTTATCTTACCAGTCTTTCACTCTGTTATAATTTAATTGTCACTCCGGCTGCTCTGAAGATGGAACATGTCATGTTCCGGCCGCGGTCGTGGCATGACGCTTCCAGACAGTTAATTGCGGGGGAACAATAATCATAATTATGTCGGAACACCGGCCCATACCCTATATAGATTACAGCGTCTGCACGGGATGTGGGGCCTGCGCGGAAATCTATCCCGCATTCTTCGAGATGAAGGACGGCAGGCCATGGGTAATCCATCACGAGATGTTCATTCCGGAAGAGCATCCGGGCCTCGTTCATTGCTGCCCCTTCCGGGCGATAACAGTCGAATAAGCCCGACAGTTAAAACGAACCCCGGAAGAGCATTTCAACCGCAGATGAACACGATGGAGCCTTTTATCCTGAAAAAAGCTTTCGACTGCAAAAAGCACATAAAACACGAAAATTAACGGAGAAGCACTGTCGGAGCGAAGCGAGAATGAGTAAGCGGCCTCCCTCTTCGGATCTCTTGTTCTTTCTTTGTGATTTTGTCTCTTCTGCGGCCGTCTGCCGTCCGGGTTAATCGGGAAAACTACGACAGTGATGCCTCTTCAATCCGCCCTGTGGGGATCCTGATATGTATCAGGATATCCGGCTTGATTTTAACAGTTCCGAAGAGGGTACTAAAGGGTTTGATCCCGAAGTCTGGGAGGTGCAGTCTGACATCGGAAACGTAATGCGTCCCGTCCTCTTTGCGCACCGTAAAAGTTATCTCCCTGGGCTTTTCGTGCAGAGTCAGCGTTCCGTTTACCAGATACCGCGAGTCATCTTTTCTGACAGATGAAGAAATGAGGGTGATCAGCGGATAGCTGTCCGAATGGAGTACCTCTCTTTCAATGCTCCTGTTTATTTCTTCCCTGTCCCCCTGACTCAGCAGATCCGGCCTTTCCTTTCCGTCCACCATCGCACAATCAACTTGCAGCGAACGGGCATTGAAGGACGCCTTGATAAAATGCTCGCTGCCCCCCACTTCGACGGTAAAAGACGCAACTCCTATCCGCAGGTCGTGGGCGAAAGGGGAAAGCAGTCCTTCCTTATAAGTGAATATCTGACATACCGCCGAAGACTCATCGAATCTCTGCATTTATTACCCGCTACGAATCCTGATGCAGCAAAACCCTATCTTCGAGCAGCCTGCCCAACATCTCCAGATGATGCTTTTCTTCACCGATCAGGGAGTCAAAAACCTTTCGGGCGTCCTCTTCTTCCATCTTCCTCAGCATCTTGACGTAGAGGTCGAGGGCATTCGTCTCGACCTCCATCGAAACCTCAATGGCGTCCCGTAACGTCCTGCCTCATCAAGCAGGATAAACTCCCCCGCTTTCTCGCCGGCAAGCCACTTCCCGGCCTCTTCAGCCGTCACTGTTCCGATCTTCTTGTATCTCTGCATTGCGCCGTCAATCCCTCAGCCGGAACCACTGCCCGGCAGGAAACTCCCGTCGGCCATTTCGAGCACCCTGTGACAGCGGCCCGACAGCTCCCTGTTGTGGGTAACTATCACAAAAGTTATTTTCTTCTGCCTGTTCAGATCCAGGAAAAGCGCAAACAGGTCGTTTCCGGTTGCGGTATCAAGGTTGCCGGTCGGCTCGTCTGCAAGGACCACTCTCGGATTCTGAACGAGCGCCCGTGCAACCGCAACCCTCTGCTGCTCCCCCCCGGACAGTTCCCCCGGTCTGTGAGTCATCCTTTCGGCCAGGCCCAGTTCAGCGAGAAGATCTTTCCCCCTTTTTTCCATATCTGCGTGTGAGATCCCGCTGATCAAACCCGGCAGCATGACATTCTCCAGGGAGGTGAATTCCGGAAGAAGGTGATGGAACTGAAAAACAAAACCGATGCTGCAATTCCTGAATTCAGCGAGTGCGCTGCCATCCATGGCGGCTATATCCTTATCCTGAAACAGCACTCTTCCCGATGTCGGGCGGTCCAATGCGCCCAATATATGCAACAGCGTGCTCTTGCCCGCACCCGAAGCCCCTACAATCCCTACCATCTCACCTTCTCTCACCGAGCAGTCTATGCCCTTGAGGACCAGGAGTTCCCCTGCCTCGGTCTTAAAGGATTTGGTGATATCGACTGTCTCGATCAGATTACCCATGGCCGCTCACTCATATCGCAAAGGTTCAACGGGGTTCAGCTTCGCGGCCTGCCAGGCAGGGTACAGCGTCGCAACGAAGCTTATTATGATCGCCGACGAAGAAACCGCGATAAAATCGGACAGCTCCATTCTTACCGGGAGGTGGCTAAGGTAGTAAACATCTGCCGGCAGCTTGATGATCTGGTAAGTATTGAGGACATAGCCCAGTGTATACCCGCCCGTAACGCCGATAATGGTCCCTATCAGACCGATGAACAGGCCCTGAAGCATAAAGACGGTCATGATCCCGCGGCTCGTAGCCCCCATAGCCTTCAAGATAGCGATTTCCCTGCTCTTTTCTATCACGTTCATGATGAGGTTGCTGATGATGTTGAACGAGGCGACAAGCACTATAAGGACCAGGATCACGAACATCGCTATCTTTTCAAGCTTGAGAGCGGAAAAAAGGTTCTTGTTCATCTGCATCCAGTCCAGTACTTCATAGGGGAAACCGAGTTCCCGCTGCAGGTGCATTCTCACTTCCGATGCCTTATATATATCGTTCAGCCTCAGCTGGACCCCGCTTATTTCATTCTGCTTAAGGCCGAAGAACTCCCGGGCCGCTTTCATCCCGGTCAACACAAGATTACTGTCGTATTCAAACATTCCGATCTCGAAAATGCCCACCACTTTGAACTGTCTCACCCTGGGCAGCATCCCCATGGGTCCGATTTCACCGACAGGTGAAACCACGTTTACCTTGTCGCCCACAAAAACTCCGAGATTCCCCGCCAGTTCCCTGCCCAGTATGATGCCGGGGACACCACCCTCACCTGCGAGGCCTCTTACGCTCCCCTCCTTGATGTGGGCCAGTATGTCGGTGGTTTTGGCCTCGGCCTGAACGTTGATGCCCTTCAGATATACCCCGTGAGCCCTTTTCCCGTACGAAACCATCACTTGGCCGAGCACAAAGGGAGCAAAAGATGAGACGTACTTCTCCTTCTTCAGGACCGGGGCGATCTTGTCATAGCCGGTTATGGGTCCCGCATAGTTCCGGATAACTACGTGTGCGTTTGCACCGAGAATCTTTCCCTGGAGGTCCTGCTGAAATCCTGTCATCACCGAGAGTACAACGAGAAGCGCCATGACCCCGAGGGCGACTCCTCCGATGGAGATCGCGGTGTTTACCGAAACACCCTTATGTTTCTTTTTAGACCTGAGGTACCTGAGTGCTATAAATGCCTGATACGGGAGGTTCATGACATAAAGCAAGGGACCGGGTGAGGGGCCTTCATTCCTGATGTTCCGGCTTGAGCTGCGGAAAAAGAATCACGTCCCTTATCGACTGCGAATTCGTCAGGAGCATGACCAGACGATCGATCCCTATGCCTTCACCTGCTGCCGGCGGCATGCCGTACTCGAGCGCCCTGATGAAATCCTCGTCCATCCAGTGAGCCTCCTCGTCGCCGGCCTGTTTGGCCTTGACCTGTTGGAGAAACCGCTCCTTCTGATCGAAAGGATCGTTAAGCTCGGAAAAGGCGTTGGCGATCTCCCGCGAACACATGAAGAGCTCGAAACGTTCCACAAGGGCCGGATTGTCCGCCTTTCTCTTTGCAAGAGGAGACAGTTCAACAGGGTAATCCGTGATGAAGGCCGGCTGCACAAGTCCCGGTTCAACCTTTTCCTTGAAAATCTCGTCCAGGATCTTTCCCACGGAAGACCCGTCAGGAATATCGACGCGGTTCGACCGGGCCCAGGACATGGCTTTTTCCGGGTCATCGAGGACGTCCGGCGGCACCCCCCTTTCCTGGAGTACCTCAAGTATCGGTATCCTCGGCCAGGGCGGCGTAAGGTCGACAACTTCTTCCCCGTATGGAATCATCAGCGTTCCGGCCGCCTTCATTGCGACTGTCGTAATAAGCTCCTCCGTAAAAGACATCAGGAAGTTATAGTCCTTGTAGGCTATGTAAAATTCAAGCATCGAGAATTCCGGGTTATGCTTCGTCGATATGCCCTCATTCCTGAAGTTCTTGTTTAACTCGTAAACCCTCTCATATCCGCCGACCAGCAGCCGCTTCAGATAGAGCTCAGGGGCGATCCTCAGATAAAGATCGATATCCAGCGCGTTGTGGTGGGTCCTGAACGGGCGGGCCGTCGCCCCGCCCGGTATCTGATGCATCATCGGTGTTTCGACTTCTATAAAGCCGCGGGACTCAAGGAAATCCCTGACGGCCTTGATGATCCTGCTTCTCTTCGCAAAGTTCTCCCGGACCTCGGGGTTTACGATAAGGTCCACATAACGCTGCCGGTACCTCGTTTCCACATCTTTAAGGCCGTGCCATTTTTCAGGGAGCGGTCTGATGGACTTTGTGAGCAATTCAATCGATTCAACTTCGATTGTAAGTTCGTCCGTCCTCGTCCTGAAAAGTCTGCCCTCGAGCCCCACAATGTCACCGATATCAAGCTTCCTGACCAACTTGTGCTTTTCTCCCAGCACGTCCTTTTTCAGGTAGATCTGCATCCGGCCCGTCGAGTCCTGCACGTGGGCGAAAGCAGCCTTTCCGAAATCCCTGAATGTGATTATCCTGCCGGCCAGAGAGCAGTGGACACGCGACTCCTCCAGCTCTTCTTTCGAAGCATTGCCGTATTTCTCACTCAAGTCCGCGGCATGATCGGCCGCGTAAAACGGGCCGCCATATGGCGAAACAGCCATTTGACGGAGTTCTTCGGTCTTTTTTATCCGCTGTTTGATGAGTTCGTTGCCTTCTTCCACAGTCACCTCGGCTAAATCTCTGCATTATAATGATTACTTTCACATCAAGTCAAGAATGCCGGCGAATCCTCTCCGCCCTGATAGTCCCGTATTTCTTGACATTTCCCGGACTTCTGATTTATAAAACAATATCATTTATCGCGGGCGTAACTCAGTGGTAGAGTGTTAGCTTCCCAAGCTGAAGGTCGCGGGTTCGAATCCCGTCGCCCGCTCCACTTCGAAGGGGTGGACCGGATTTTCAGACCCGGCCGCCTTTTACTGATATTCCTTACTTTTGAATGGAAACAGGGCTGATTCATATTTATACCGGCAATGGCAAAGGCAAGACGACGGCGGCCGTCGGCATGTCCGTCCGGGCCAGGAGCAGGAACTTCCGCACCCTTTTTGTTCAATTTTTCAAGGAGCGCGATTCCGGAAGCGAGCTGTCACTGCTCTCCACCCTCGGTATCGACGTACTGGTTTTCGATCAGGTTAAATCCCCGCTCTTCCACCCGGAAATCGACAAGTCGTCCCTCCGGGAGGAGGCCAGGAAAGCCATCTCTCATATCCGCCGCGTTTTCACTGAAAACAGTTACGATTTCATAGTCCTCGATGAGTTCATCTGTCTTGTCGCCGAAGGAATACTGTCGGCAGAAGAAACGACCGATTTCGTCAGGAATAAACCCGAAGGCACCGAACTGGTCCTGACCGGAAAAGGGGCGCCGCAGGAACTTATCGAGGTCGCCGATTACGTAACCTTCATGGAAAATATAAAGCATCCTTACAAGAAAGACATGAAGGCAAGGAGGGGAATAGAGTTCTGAGCCTCTCCTCCCGGGCGTTCTATCGGGTGAGCCTCCAGACATGATGTATCCTCTGCAGCACGGTGAAATGCGTAAGCACGAAAAGTGCCCACAGAACCGGCATCATGATTCCGGCAATCGCTCCGAGGCTGATCATGATTACTCTTTCAGGTCTTTCCATGAGTCCATATTTGCAATTCTCCCCCAGACCTTCCGCCCTGGCCCTGGTGTAACTGATCAGAAATGCCCCCACCAGCGTACCGAGACAAAGCAAGACCCCGGTATGGTTGCCGTCATTCCCTAGGTTCCAGGCGATGGCAAGCAGTACCGCCGCATCGGAGTACCTGTCAAGCACGGAGTCGAGAAAGGCGCCGAACCTTGAGATCTTGCCGTTCGTCCGGGCTACTACCCCGTCAAGGACGTCGAAGGCGCCTCCCGCCAGTACCAGCACTCCCCCCGCCCGAAGGTCATATAAGAGCACACACGAAGCAAAGAGGGTGACCACAAAGCCGGTCAAGCTCAGGCTGTTCGGGCTGAAAGAGATTATATTTGCAAAATTTCCGAATGGCTTATCTAATACGAGCCACAATTTCTCTCTGAGTTACCCCTGACGAAATCTTCCACCATGGTCCTGGCCCGGTCGTCCGAGAACTGCCTGAGGGGATGCTTCATAAAATACGCTGACGGCGAAATGAGCGGACCGCCTGTATTCCTGTCGCGGGCTATCTTGCAGCATCTTATGGCATCGATAACTACCCCTGCGCTGTTGGGGGAATCCTCCACGGACAGTCTCATTTCGAGGTGCAGCGGTATATTGCCGAACCCCCTTCCCTCTATCCTGAGAAAACATACCTTGTTGTCGTCCAGCCACGGTATGTAATCCGACGGTCCGATATGGATCCTCTCGTTTTCCAGGGGAATGTGGAGCTGCGACTGCACTGCCTCGGTCTTTGACACTTTTTTCAGTTTCAGCCTCGATCTGTTCAACATGTTGAGAAAATCGGTATTTCCGCCCACATTCAGTTGATAAGTACTGTCTATCTTGACGCCCCGGTCTTCAAAAAGTTTCGTCAGGCAGCGATGAATAATGGTCGCTCCTATCTGACTCTTTACGTCATCCCCGATGACAGGGATATTACTGTCTTCGAACCGCTTCGCCCACTTCCTGTTCGACACGATAAAGACGGGAATACAGTTTATGAGGCTGACGCCCGCCTCAAGACAGGCCTCCGCATAGAAAGCGGTAGCCTTTTCGGCTCCGACCGGAAGGTAATTCAAGAGTATATCGGCCCCGGAACGCTTCAGTATCTTCACCACGTCAGACGGCTTCTTCCTGGCCACGACAAACCTTCTTTCTTCACTGTAGCCCCTGAGATGGTCCGATACGCCGTCGAGGACATTACCCATCTGGACCTTTACCGGGATATCAAGCTTCCCGTTGCAGAAAACTTTTGTGCAGTTAGGCTTGCTGAAGAGCGCCTCCCCGACGGGCTTGCCCACCTTTCTCCTGTCTATGTCAAAAGCGGCAACGACCCTGATGTCGCCCGGGACGTACCCGCCGAGGTTGTAATGCATCAGTCCCAGAGAAGCGTTCGCGTCACTCCGTTTCATTTTCCTGTAATATTCCAGCCCCTGAACAAGCGAACTTGCGCAGTTTCCGGCACCGGCAATTGCAATTCTTATCTCTCTCATCGTACTTTTTGTCCCTTCCCCTTCCTCGCGATATACATGCCGAATTGATATATATCAAAGATTGTTTTTTATGTCAAGAATAATAACATTACGGATATTTTTCTTGCCATTCCCGCCTGTCTCTTTTATAATGACCTGTTCATGAAATCGAAAGTATCCATAATCGGCGCCGGAAATGTGGGAGCTACCGCCGCCCAGGCCATCCTCGAGTCGGGACTTGCCGACGTTGTGCTCTTTGATATTGCGGAAGGTATCCCGCAGGGCAAGGCCCTTGACCTGACCGAGGCGGCTTCGCTCCGGAACGTCTCCACTTCCTGCACAGGCACGAATGACTATGCCGGGACCGCCGACTCAGACGTCGTCGTAATAACCGCGGGATTTCCCAGAAAGCCCGGCATGAGCAGGGACGATCTGCTGCAGGCAAATGCACGGGTCATAAGGACGGCCGCCGGTGAAACCGCCAGGCTGTCGCCCCACGCGGTAACCATTGTCGTTACCAATCCGATGGACGTGATGACCTATATTGCCTGGAAGGTTTCCGGACTCAATCACCGCAGGATCCTCGGCATGGGGGGTGTTCTGGATTCCGCACGGTTCAGGACCTTTGTATCGCTCGAAATCGGGGTCTCGCCGCGGGACATAGAAGCGATTGTCCTTGGCGGCCATGGAGACCTGATGCTCCCTCTCGCCAGGCTTGCAACGGCGAAGGGCATCCCCCTTGAGCGGCTTGTCGATAAAAACCACATCCTGCGGCTGCTTAAAAGGACGAGGGAGGGCGGCGCAGAAATAGTATCGCTTCTGAAAACCGGCAGCGCATATTACGCTCCGGCGGCGTCGGTATTCGAAATGGTCAGGGCGATTCTGCTGGACGAAAAACGCATCCTGCCCTGCTCGGCTTACCTCACGGGCGAATACGGCATCGACGACCTGTTTATGGGCGTTCCCGTCGTGCTCGGCAGAAAAGGCGCCGAAAGGATCATAGAGATCGAACTTACAGGCGAAGAAAAGAATGAGTTTCACAGGTCCGCGACGGCAACCAGGGAATTGCTGGGAAAGGTCCTGGTTGAATAATCGGAGGGAATACACTCTATTTTAAGGGAAGGGTCCCACATGGAGAACAAAGAGATGGAGCAAACACTTGTACTGATAAAACCCGATGCGCTCAAGAATTCGTTGACGGGATATGTGCTTTCCCTGCTGTCGGAATTCCATACGGGTCTGCGCTTCGCCGGGGCAAAAATAGTCCACGTAAGCAGAATGCTTGCCGAAGAACATTACGCCGAACACCGTGGAAAGATATTTTATCCTTCCCTCATCGATTACATAACCGGCCGTCTTCATTATCCCGATCAGCCACAGAAGCGGAGAGTCATCGCCTTTGTTTACCAGGGCCCTGGTCGCCGACCGGATGGATAATCTTATTCACGCTTCCGCTACCGCCGGGGAGGCTGAACACGAGATAAAGCTGTGGTTCCGCCCTGTGGATATTCCGCCTTCCATGCGCCTTTATGACACGGAGGTGAACGAAGACCACTATTACTTCAAGGGAGACGGCCTTTATATGAAGCACCAGCCTGGGAGCGTCTGCCTGCTCGCCCCCGGTGACATCGTCTGGAGGAGCGACCTGGAGGGGCTCCGGATGATACGTGAAGGGAAGAAGGGTCCTGTCGCTCTTGAAACGGTTGCCGCAAAGTATCTGATCAATTTAAGCCAGGAAAACGATTAGCCCGGGTTATTACAGACTTACGGCGGGACGGAAGCCCCGCCGAGGACGTCCGGCCGGCCTGCCCGAAAATCTCCCCTTTCATATCGAAGCCTCAAAGCTGCGGTTTCTGTTCCTGCAACCGGGGGCACGGACGCTCTCGCGATGTCCCTTCCCCTGACCTTCAAACAGCCCCCTTTATTGACTTTGACTCTCCAAAAAAAGTATTATTTGATTAGGGACTACAGAGGTTCTGACAAGGAGTGACAGATGTTCGAAAAATTTACGGAAAGAGGAAGAAAAGTAATAATTTTCGCCAAGGAAGAGGCGGAAAAAAGGCAGAACGACTACCTGGGGACAGAGCACCTTTTACTTGCTCTATTGAGAGAAGAAGACGGCCTTCCGATGGCAATCCTGAAGAAGATGGGGCTCACCGTCGAGGAGCTTCGCATGGAGATAGAGAGAAACCTTCCGGCGGGCATGAACCTCTTGACATTCGGAGACATTCCTTTTACTCCGAGGGCAAAGAAAGTCCTCGAACTGGCAGTGGAAGAAGCCAGACTGCTCGGCCATAACTATATCGGGAGCGAGCATCTCCTGCTGGGGCTTATCAGGGAAGACGAAGGCATCGCGGGAAAAATCCTCCGCAACCTCGGAGCCAACCTGCTGGGCGCAAGACAGCTGACCATAAATCTTTCGATGAAGTCTTATGCCCATATGCGCGACAAGCGGAGCGCCACTCCCGCCCTGGACGAATTCGGAAGAGACCTGACGCAGATGGCGCGGGAAAACCGGCTTGACCCGGTAATCGGCAGAGAAGACGAAATTGAAAGGGTACTTCAGGTCCTCGGCAGAAGGATAAAGAATAATCCGGTCATAATAGGAGAACCCGGGGTAGGTAAAACGGCAATAGCGGAAGGTCTCTGCCAGAGAATAGTGGCGGGTGACATACCCGAGAGCGTCACAGGCAAGAGGATCATCTCCCTGGACCTGGGTGCTCTGATTGCGGGAACCAAATACCGGGGCCAGTTTGAAGAGCGGTTGAAGATCGTGATGAAAGAGATCGTCCAGGTAGACAATATCATTCTGTTCATAGACGAATTGCACACCCTCATAGGAGCAGGTGCGGCAGAAGGGTCGATAGACGCCTCCAGCATGCTCAAACCGGCCCTTTCAAGGGGTGAGATACAGTGCATAGGGGCGACGACCCCCGACGAATACAGGAAATATATAGAAAAAGACAGGGCCTTCGAAAGGAGGTTCCAGCCCATCTATGTCCAGCCCCCCGACATCGACACCACTATCGAGATACTGGCGGGGCTGCGTCCGAGATACGAGGCACACCACAGGGTCAAATTCAGCAGCGATGCAGTAAGAGCCTCGGCCAGACTCTCGGACAGGTACATCCAGGACAGGTTTTTGCCCGATAAGGCCATCGACGTCATAGACGAAACAGGGTCGCGGATCAAGATGAAGAGGTTCACCCCGCCCGTCGAGCTTAAAGAGCTTGAATACAAGATGAACAGGCTCTCGAAGGAAAAGAACCTTTACGTAAAGCTTCACGATCTGGAGAAGGCATCCTCCATCCGGTCGGAAGAAGAAAAGCTGAAAAACACCCTGGAGCACATCCAGAAGAAATGGAGAGACGACCTCTCGAAGGAGATCCCGACGATCGACGAGGAGGATGTAGCATATACCGTCGCGAAGATGACCGGCATACCGATATTCAAGATCGAGGAAAAAGAATCGGAGAAGCTGCTGAGGATGGAAGAAGAACTGCACAGGCGGATCATTGCCCAGGACGAGTCGGTCAAAGCGGTGTCCAGGGCGATCAGACGGTCCAGGGCGGGACTGAAAAGCAGCAGGAAGCCCATAGGTTCCTTCTTCTTTCTCGGGCCCACAGGGGTAGGAAAGACGGAACTTGCCAAGGCACTGGCGAGCTTCCTCTTCAACGATGAGAATTCCCTGATCAAGATCGACATGTCGGAGTATATGGAAAGGTTCAACGTATCGAGACTTACCGGGGCGCCTCCCGGTTATGTGGGCTACGAAGAAGGGGGACAGCTCACCGAAAAGGTGCGCAAGAAACCTTATTCCGTCATTCTCTTTGACGAGATCGAGAAGGCGCATCCCGACGTTTTCAACATCCTCCTGCAGGTACTCGACGAGGGCGTACTGACCGACAGCTTCGGCAGGAAGGTCGACTTCAGAAACACCGTGATAATCATGACCTCCAATCTGGGCGCCAGAATAATAGAGAAGGCAACGCCCCTCGGCTTCCAGAGGAACGAATCCGGTGAAGTCTACAAGAATATCAAGGACAACGTGCTGAACGAATTAAGGAAGACTTTCAATCCCGAATTTCTGAACAGGGTGGATGAGATCGTCGTTTTCCATCCTTTGGAAAAACAGCAGCTGATTTCGATCATAGATCTCCTGATTGAAGAAACCAACATGCAGCTTATCGAACAGGAATTTGTTATCGAGGTCTCCGAGGAAGTCAAGGAATGGATACTGGAGCATCATTATAAGCCTACTTACGGTGCAAGACCCATGAGGAGGGCAGTACAGAAGACCATCGAGGACCCGCTTTCCGAAGAGATATTGAAAGGGAAGTTTAAAGGCGCCCAGAAGATCAAGGTCGTTCTCGAAGAAGGGACACCCACGTTCGTCTCCGTCGAAGAGGCGTCGGTTTTTTCCGGAGTTAATTAGAACTAACTTACGCCGAAAGAGCGAATGACGGGCGAATAACCTGAGTAGCGACTTTCTGTACAGACACCTATTGTATCCAGGTTATAGATAATCTTTATCAGGAAGGGGCCCGCAGGGCCTCTTCCTGTATGGAAGGGCTGGTCGATCCGGAGAAACATGAAAGGCAAACAGATCATACTGCTGGTGCTCCTCGTGGCGGGAGTTGCAGCGATTGTTCTCAGTCTGAGACAGGGAAGGACGAAAAAGCCTTCAGTTGTCGGTTTGTACGCGCCCGATTTCCATGTCACGGACTTCCGGACCGGCAAGACCATCAGATCTGCAGATTTCAAGGGTAAGGTCGTCTTTGTCAACTTCTGGGCGTCCTGGTGCAGTCCCTGCAAGGAAGAAATGCCTTCCGTCGATGCTCTTTACGATGAAATGCGGAACAACAAGGACTTTGTCATGATCACCATCCTTTACAGAGATACCCCGGTAAATGCCGTCTCCTATATGAAGTCCAAGGGATACGACTTTCCGGTCTATTCCGATCCCAGGGGGACCTCTGCCGGGAATTTCGGTGTCACCGGCGTTCCCGAGACTTACGTAATCGACAAGAACGGTGTTTTGCAGAAGAAGATGATAGGTCCCGACGACTGGACCAGCCCCGAGGAAAGACAGTTTATTTCGTCCCTCCTGCGTTAGCCTATGGATGTCCGGAGAGGATCCGAAATCGCCATTCTCTTTGTGGGGGCCCTCTATTCTTCCGATAAGATCATGGCAGCCGCGTCGCGCGAGCTCAGAGCGTCCTTCGGGGAGGTGCTCTTTGAGAGTCCTCCCCTGCCCTGGAACTACACGGACTATTATGCCGGAGAAATTGGCCCTCCTGTTTTCAGGCAGTTCCTGTTCTTTCGAAGTCCCGTCGACGCTTCATCCGTCGTCGATGCAAAACTGAAGGCCATGAGTGTGGAAGTCCGGTTTTTGAGCCGCAACAAGAGGCGGATAAATATCGACCCGGGATATATGACCCTTGCCAAGGTGGTGCTGGTTTCCAGGAAAAACTATTCTCACAGGATCTATCTGGGCCGGGGCGTGTTCGGCGAAACCGAGCTCTTTCACAAAGACGGTGTTTTCAACGCACTGCCCTATACTTATCCCGACTATCGCGACGAGATATTCCTCGATGTCTTTGCAAAGGCAAGAGACCTCCTCAAGAAGGACATGTCCCGGAGGATTTGATACTTAACTACCGTTCTTGCCGCCGGCCAGCACGGATGGACGCGATTTTTAAGAGAATTTAGCCCGGATTATTCATGAAATGTAGCAGACGCGAAAGGACACGGTATTTTCGCTCATTCTCACTTTGCTCCGAGGAACTTGCCCTCTTTATTTCAGGATACACAATGTCTGAATATCGGGCAAGTGAAACCGCTCAAACACTGTGTCCTTTCGCCATACAGAAAATTTGTGAATAAAGTGGGTTAGATGTTCCCCGGTTTATCCGTCTTTATCAGCGTTAATCCGTGGTTTGACCAGACCTTCCAGCATTGACAGGCCTACTCCGGGGGAGGGTTTATGAGCGCCGTTTCCTGCCGGCCCTGCTCTCTGATCCTGACCTTTCTGCCGTTTACTTCCAGCCTGCCGTCGGCGAACATCTTGATGGCTTGCGGATAAATCCTGTGCTCCAGCTTCAGGATTCTCTCGGACAATGATTCTTCTGTGTCGTGATGCATTACGGGAACTGCAGCCTGTATGATTACAGGTCCCGTATCCATTCCTTCGTCTACAAAGTGAACGGTGCAACCCGATATCTTCACCCCGTAATCCACCGCCTGCCTCTGGCCGTGCAGTCCCGGGAAGGAAGGCAGCAGCGCCGGGTGGATATTCATGACCCTGTAGGGAAATGCATCAAGGAGAGGTTTGCCGACAATGCGCATGAATCCGGCGAGGACTACAAGGTCCGCGCCACGGGCCTTAAGCTCGCCTGCCAGCGCCTTGAAATAATCGTCTCTCGATCCGAATTCCTTCGGGGCCATCACGAGTGACTCTACGCCATGTTTACGGGCCCTCTCCAGCGCAAAAGCCCCATGGTTATCAGTGATCAACACCTTGATCTCCGCCCTCAGATAGCCCGATTCTACTGAATCGATTATGGACTGAAAATTCGAGCCCCTTCCGGACGCGAGAACTCCCAGGCTGGTTCTCATCGGCTTAAAGTTTGACCTCGATAAATGCCTTGCTTCTTAGCGTTTTCACCCATTCGTCGTACTTCGCCTTGAAGAGCTTTTTGGTAAGTTCGTCCCGCGCCTTTTCCTTAATCTCATTCGCGCTCTTTGGATCCGTTCTTTCATCCAGCTTTATGATATGCAGGCCGCTGTCGGTCCAGAAAGGCTTGCTCACATCTCCCGGCTTCATCTTCGAGACCTCCTCGCGGAACTCCTTTGACAACTGGCCCTTCTTAATGAACCCCAGATCTCCGCCCGAATCGGCAGACGGGTCCTCCGAATATTTTTTCGCAAGATCACTAAAACTTTCGCCGTTCCCCATCTTTTCTACCAGCTCCGCCGCTTTCTTCTCGATCCGGTCCTTCTCCTCCGCGCTTTCCGGCATCTTGAAGAAAATCTGGCTGATGCGATAACCCCCGCTGTCTTCAAGCTCCTTCTCATGCTCCTTCATATATTTAAGGACGTCCGAGTCCGACACCACGATCTTGCTTCTCACATCGCGGTTGACCACCCTGCTCGCCAATATCTGCTCTCCAAGCCTCCTGCGGTATTCCTTGACAGAATAGCCCTCTTTATTCAGAGATTCTTCCAGTTCGGAGTCGGTCATGGAGTACTTCTTCTTTATGCTGTCTACCGCCTCCTTCACCTCCTCGTCGGACACGGAAAGCCCCTCGCTTCCAGCCTGCTGAAGCTCCAGCCTGAGATCTATAAGGCTCTCCAGAAAGTGGCCTTCCTCTTCCTTGAACACTTTTCTTTTGTCCCCGGGGCTCATCGCCTTTACATCGGGCGATGCATCTATTTCCATTGCCCTGTAAAGTTCACTCCATGTAATTACGTCCTGGTTTACCACCGCCACGACCCTGTCCAGCATGACCGCCCCCTGCACCGGCACCGCAAGGATAATGGTGAAAACAGCGGCAAAAAGAAATTTCAGTCTAGACATCCCTCTCCTCCGGCTTCTCATTTTATTCATATATATTACAACCATTCCCGGCTTTATTGGAAGCTCTTGAGACGGCAGTCGCGTGAAAGGATTGACGATCTCCCCGTACTCGTTGGGCAGGGAGATCTCCTTTCACGTCCCGAAGGCGGCTTTGGCCGAGGTCATTTCGAACCCCCTTCGAACTCCCTTTGATTTGTGCTTCAGCCCCCTCTGCGCCCCCTTCCCAGCTGCACCTATATATTCATAAAAACCCTGTTTGTTTTATAATAAATAGTTATGATGGAAAAGAAGCTTAAAAAATTATACAAGTCACACAGGGAAAACGAAGGTAATATCATATCCCTGCTTCAGGAAATACAGGCCGAATTCGGCTATATACCTGAAGACGTTGTTATGTGGTTTTCAAAGAAACTCGACATTCCCGCCAGCCGGTTTTTCGGTGTAGCAACCTTTTACGCGCAGTTCCATCTCAAACCCAGGGGCAAGAATATAATCACCACCTGTTGCGGTACGGCCTGCCACGTAAAGGGATCGGAGAGACTCTTAAACGGTCTGGTCAGGGAGCTCAACCTTCCGGAAGGCGACAATACCACTCCGGACAGCCAGTTCACGGTCGAAAAGGTCAACTGCGTCGGAGCCTGCAGTATCGCTCCTGTAGTTATTGTAAATGACAGGGTGCACGGAAAAATGTCTGCAGACAGTTTGATGAAAGAGATAAAGAAACTGAAGGAAAGCGAAAGTGAAGAATGACCTTACCATAAGGATCTGCATGGGGACGGGCGGAGTGGCTGCCGGCGGTGCGGAGGTCATGAGAACCTTTAAAGGGCATCTCGCCAAAAAGGGGATCAAGGCCGATATAAAGAAGCACTGCTCCATACACAGGGTCGGGTGCAGGGGCCTGTGTGCCCGGGACGTACTGGTGGATGTCATCCGTGACGGCGGCAAGACGACCTATCAATTTATAAAGCCAGACATGGTCCAGAGGATCGTGGATGAACACATCGTGGGCGGCAATCCGGTCAGTGAGTGGGTCGTCTCCGGCGACTATCACAAGTTCCACGGAAAACAGATCAAGGTGGTTCTTTCGGACTGCGGAGTGGTGGACCCCGAAGATATAACTTCGTATATGGAAGTCGGCGGCTACGAGGCGTTGAAAAAAGTTATTTCCGGAATGTCTCCGCATGACGTAGTCAAGACGATCAAGAACTCCGGCCTGAGGGGCCGCGGAGGGGCCGGTTTTCCGACCGGCGTCAAATGGGACATCTGCAGTAAGGAACAGGCATCTCAGAAATACATCATCTGCAATGCCGACGAAGGCGACCCCGGGGCGTTTATGGACCGGTCCGTGATTGAAGGCAACCCACATGCGGTTATCGAGGGCATGACCATAGCGGCTTACGCTATCGGTGCAGGTAAAGGATATGTTTATATACGCGCCGAGTATCCCCTGGCAGTGGAACGCCTGAAAAGGGCCCTCAACCAGGCGCGGAAACAGAAGTTTCTGGGAAGGAATATCCTGGGACGAAACTTCGACTTCGATATAAAGGTAAAGCTCGGCGCAGGGGCCTTTGTGTGCGGCGAGGAGACCGCGCTCATTGCATCCATAGAAGGCCAGCGGGGGATGCCGAGGGCCAAGCCGCCCTTCCCCGTCTACAAAGGTCTCTGGAATAAGCCCACGGTGATAAACAACGTCGAGACCCTGGCCAATGTGCCCTATATCATCAGAAAGGGGGCAAAGTGGTACTCCTCCATGGGCACCGAAAGGAGCAAGGGAACGAAGGTCTTTGCCCTGACGGGGAAGATAAGGAATTCGGGACTCATCGAGGTGCCCATGGGCATCCCGCTGAGGGAAATCATATATGAGATCGGCGGCGGGATCGAGAATGACAGGGAGTTCAAGGCAGTTCAGACGGGCGGACCCTCGGGGGGCTGCATTCCCGCTGATCACCTGGATATTTCCGTCGATTTCGAGTCGCTGGCACGCATGGGTTCAATCGTAGGCTCCGGCGGGATGGTGGTCCTGGATGAAAATGACTGCATGGTAAATATCGCGAAATTTTTCCTTCAGTTCACGCAGTCTGAATCGTGCGGCAAGTGCGTCCCGTGCCGGATAGGTACCAAAAGGCTGCTGGAGATACTGGAAAGGATCACTTCGGGCGGGGGAAAGGAAGGCGATATAGAACTCCTCGAAAGCCTCGCTATGGACATCAAGGCGACCTCCCTCTGCGGTCTGGGCCAGACGGCACCAAACCCGGTCCTCAGCACAATCAGGTATTTCCGGGACGAATATGAGTCGCATATTATTGACAAGAAATGTCCCGCAGGGGTCTGCCGCGATCTCCTGGCGTACATGATCCTGTCGAACCTCTGCAAGGGCTGCGGCATGTGCAAAAGGGTTTGCCCGGCCGGCGCCATAAGCGGAGAGCGGAAGGCGCCCCATAAAATTGATGCCGATCTGTGCGTAAAATGCGGGGCCTGTTTCGAGACATGTAAATTCAAGGCGATCAGCAAGGGTTAAGAATTATGATCAATCTGAAGATAGACGGAAAAGACGTATCAGTCCCGAAAGGGACTACGGTCCTGGACGCGGCGAGGTCCGCGGGCATCCCCGTACCCACCCTCTGCCACCATCCGAAACTTGCGCCTTACGGAGGCTGCAGGCTGTGTATCGTGGAGATAAAGGGCATTAACAGGCCTGTTACCTCCTGTACCACACCCGCCGATGAAGGGATGGAGGTCCTCACTACTTCCCCGATAATAGAAAGGTTGCGGAAGACCGTGCTTGAGCTCATACTTTCCGACCACCCCAACGATTGCATGATCTGCGAGAAGGCCGGTGACTGCACCCTGCAGGAACTCGCGTATTTTTACGGTATACGTGAAAACCGCCTGGCCGGCGAAAGGCGCGAGTACACACAGAAAGATGACAACCCGTTCATCGAAAGGAACATGGAAAAATGCATCCTCTGCGGCAAGTGCGTCCGCGTCTGCAGCGAGGTACAGGGCGTAGGTGCAATAGACATCGCTTACAGGGGCTTCAATGCCAAGATAGCGCCTGCGTTCGAAAAAGACCTGAACTGCGAATTCTGCGGCCAGTGCGTCTCCGTATGTCCGACGGGAGCACTGACGGGCAAATCCTGGTCGCAGCAGGGCCGGCAGAAAGACATAAAGGAGATAGATACCGTATGCCCCTATTGCGGCTGCGGCTGCAACCTCACCCTTCACGTCAGGCGCAACGAGGTGATACGCGTGTCTTCACGGGAGGATACGATCAACGAAGGGTGGCTTTGTCCTAAAGGCCGCTTCGGTTACAACTTCATAAAGAGCCCTGAAAGGCTGAAGACCCCCCTCATCAGGGAACAGGGCAAATTCAGGGAGGCGTCGTGGGACGAGGCATTTGACCTGGTAGAGGCGAAGCTCGGGAAGATAAAGGATAAATATGGGGCGGATGCGATAGGCGGGCTATCCTCTGCGCGCTGCACTAACGAGGAGAACTACCTCTTCCAGAAATTCATGAGGGCCGCAATAGGCACCAACAACGTCGACCACTGCGCGAGGTATTGACACAGCGCTACCGTGGCCGGTCTGGCCACCGTATTCGGGTCAGGGGCGATGACGAACTCCATCCCGGAGGTCGAAAACAACGACGTGATCTTCATAATCGGATCGAACACGACCGAGACCCACCCCATAATCGCCCTGCGGATGAAGAAGGCATTCCGGAAGGGGGCGAAGATAATCGTCGCCGACCCGAGGAAGATCGACCTTGTCAGGTTTTCGACACTCTGGATGCAGCAGAAACCCGGGACCGATATAGCCCTTCTCAACGGGATCATGCATGTCCTCCTGAAAGAGCGCATGACAGACAAGGATTTCATCGGGAAGTGGACGGAGGGCTTCGATTCCTTCAGGAAGAGCCTTAAGGATTTTACACCCGAGAAAGCGGAAAAGATTACGGGTGTTCCAAAAAAACAGATTATTGAGGCCGCACGCCTTTACGGCAAGGCCGAAAGACCTGCCGTCTATTACACGATGGGCATAACGCAGCATTCCCACGGCACGCAAAATGTTTTCTCGGTAGCCAATCTGGCACTGATGACGGGGAATCTCGGAAAGGAAAGCACGGGAGTGAATCCCCTGCGGGGACAGAACAACGTACAGGGCGCAACCGACATGGCCTGCATACCCAACCAGTACCCCGGTTACCAGCGGGTCGATATCCCGGCGATAAAAGAGAAGTTCCAGAACGCTTGGGGAGTCGGACTTTCTGCCAAACCGGGGCTCACGGCAACGGAGATGACCGAGGCAGCCATGGAGAAAAAGATCAGGGCCTTGTACATCATGGGTGAAAACCCCGTGGTCAGCGATCCGGACGTCAACCATACGAAAAAGGCATTGGGAAAACTGGATTTCCTCGTCGTACAGGACATCTTCATGACCGAGACGGCGGAACTGGCCGACGTCGTGCTGCCCGCCGCGTGTTTTGCTGAAAAGGACGGCACTTTCACAAATACAGAGAGGAGGGTTCAAAGAGTGCGGAAGGCTGTCTCTCCCCCGGGCGGCGCCAGGGAAGACTCTTCGATAATCCTCGAACTTTCGCGGCGCATGGGCTATGAAATGAAATATAATTTCATAGAGGAAGTGTTCCAGGAGATAGGCCAGGTGTGGCCGGCAGTCGCCGGAATCACTTATGGAAGGATAGAATCGTGGGGGCTTCAGTGGCCCTGCCCTACCCTCGACCATCCCGGTACGCCCTATCTCTTCAAAGGGGGCTTCCCGCGGGGGAAGGCGGCGTTTACGGCGGTCCGTCACACCCCTTCAAAGGAGCTGCCGGACAAGGATTACCCCTTCGTTCTCACAACCGGCAGACAGCTTTTCCAGTACCATACCGGATCAATGACCAGAAAAGTCCCGGAATTGAACGTGGTCGCCCCCGAGGCATACGTGGAAATCAGTCCCGCCGACGCCGCCAGACTTAAACTGACCGACGGGGAGATGGTAAAAATATCTTCCCGCAGGGGGAGCATTCGAGTCAAAGCATCGGTATCGGACCGGCCCTCCGACGGCGTGGTCTTTATTCCCTTTCATTACAGGGAAGCTGCCGCCAATATGCTCACGAATACCGAGCTTGACCCTTTATGCAAGATACCAGAGCTGAAGGTCTGTGCAGTCCGGATAGAACGGATTGAAGAGAAGAGAGCGGCGAAAAGCCGGATTTCATCTTAACCAAGGAGGGCGATAATGGACAAAACGCTGAAGCAGCAGTTTCTGCTTGAAGACCTGAATAACCAGGAACTCGCCGAAATATCGAAAATCATCCGGAAGCTCCGTTTTAAGAAGGGTGAACAGATCTTCAGGGAAAAAGAAGCAACCAAGGGCCTCTACCTGATCAACTCGGGCAAGGTGGAAATCGCAAAGGTCACGCCTGACGGATGGAAACAGACTCTGGCCGTTTTTACAAAGGGCCATTTCTTCGGGGAACTCTCCATACTGGAGAAAAGAAAGCACGAGGCGTTCGCGACTGCCGTTGAAAATACGGAGATCCTTTTCATAGGCAAGAAGGACTTTGAAAAGATGGAAAAGGAGGTCTCTTCCATCGCCTTCAAGATCATGAAAAAGATCGCCCTTGTCATGTGCAAGAACCTCAGGCGCATGAACGATAAGTTCATGAATGCGCTGATAAGCTACTAGCTGCGTACGGACCGGGCAGCAGTTCCCCGCCGTAATTACAAATAAACAGGAGGACTATGAATGGCACTTGATCCAACCAAGCATGCAGACTGGGAAATTGCGGAGGAAGCAGAATCTCGGATGAAGACGGTATATCAGCTCGGCGATGAACTCGGGCTTGAAAAAGAGGAACTCCTGCCACACGGACATTATGTGGCGAAACTCGATTTCAACAAGATACTGAAGCGTCTCGACGGCAAAGGCGACGGCAAATACATCGACGTGACAGCCATCACGCCCACACCGCTGGGAGAGGGGAAATCGACCACGACAATGGGCCTTACCCAGGGCCTGGGAAAGAGGGGAAAGAAGGTCATAGCAGCCATAAGGCAGCCCTCGGGCGGCCCCACCATGAATATCAAGGGTTCGGCGGCGGGGGGCGGCCTTTCCCAGTGTATTCCCCTGACACCTTTTTCTCTTGGTCTTACAGGCGATATCAACGCTATAATGAACGCCCATAACCTCGCCATGGTGGCCCTCACCTCCCGCATGCAGCATGAGTTCAACTATAATGACGAGCAGCTTGGCAAGCGGAACCTGAAGAGGCTTAACATCGACCCCCGCAACGTCGAGATGAAATGGATCCTCGATTTCTGCGCCCAGGCACTGAGAGAGATCATCATCGGCCTGGGCGGCAAGAGCGACGGCTTTATGATGAGTTCGGGTTTTGCCATCGCGGTCTCATCCGAGGTCATGGCGATACTCGCCGTAGCAAAGGATCTCAAGGACATGAGGGAGAGGATGGGCAGAATTGTCGTTGCTTACGACAAGAGCGGGAACCCGGTTACGACCGAGGACCTCGAGGTAGCGGGGGCCATGACGGCGTGGATGGTAGAGGCGCTTAACCCCAATCTCATGCAGTCCCTGGAAGGCCAGCCCGTGCTGGTCCACGCGGGACCGTTCGCCAACATTGCCATCGGTCAGTCTTCCATAATCGCCGACCGGGTAGGCCTCAAGCTCGCTGATTATCACATCACGGAGTCCGGGTTCGGCGCCGACATAGGCTTCGAGAAATTCTGGAACCTCAAATGCAGGTTCTCCGGGTTGAAGCCGCATGCAGCCGTTATCGTCGCCACAATAAGGGCGCTCAAGTGCCACGGGGGCGCACCCATCCCCATACCCGGCAAGCCCATTCCGAAGGAGTATAGCGGGGAAAATGTCGAGTGGGTCGAAAAGGGCTGCGAAAACCTTGTCCATCATATAAACACGATCAAAAAGGCCGGCATCAACCCGGTCGTCTGTATCAATGCTTTCTACACGGATACGGACAACGAGATCAAGGCGGTCAGAAGGATCGCGGAGTCGGCAGGAGCAAGGGTCGCCCTTTCCAGGCACTGGCAGTACGGAGGCGAAGGCGCGCTGGAACTTGCCGATGCGGTCGTCGACGCCTGCAACGAGCCCAACGATTTCAAATTCCTCTATGACCTTAACGTGTCCCTGAGACACCGTATCGAGATGATCGCCGAGGACGTCTACGGAGCTGAAGGGGTGGAATTTTCCCCGGAGGCCCTTGCAAAGGCGAAGCGGATGGAGGCGGACCCGGAGATATCCAAGCTGGGAATGTGCATGGTCAAGACCCACCTCAGTCTTACGGACAACCCCAGCCTTAAAGGGGTTCCCAAAGGCTGGAAGCTCTTCGTCAGAGATATCCTTACTTATAAGGGAGCCGGGTTCGTGGTCCCCGTGGCAGGAGCCATCAAACTCATGCCGGGAACCGCCTCGAACCCCGCTTACAGGAGGGTCGACGTCGATACCGGGACAGGCAAAGTGAAAGGTCTGTTCTAGGACACTCCGGAGACATGTGTTTCGAGGGCAGGGGCAACCCTGCCCTTTTTATTTCGCATATGTCGTGCTAGAATTAGTCATGAAAAAGGTAGGCTTTGTTTACGACGATGTCTTTCTTACCCATGAATTGCCTGCCGGCCATCCCGAATCGAAAGACCGCCTCATCGCCATAACCGACTCTATCAAAAAAGCCGGTTTGTGGGAGAAACTGGTTCATCTGAAGCCCAGAAAGGCTGAAAAATCAGACGTGCTCAGGGTCCATACGACCTCTTATTATGAGAAGATGAGCAGGTTTACCGGATACTTTGACGCCGATACTTATGTCTCGGACCATTCCATGGAGGCGGCCCTCTTCGCAGTCGGTGCGGTCCTTGACGCCGTGGACGGCTGCGCGAACGGCGGTATACGCGGGGCGTTCTGTGCCGTGAGGCCGCCGGGTCATCATGCCGAACCGAACAGGGCGATGGGCTTCTGCATTTTTAATAATGTTGCGGCCGGCGCCAGGTATGCCCAGAAGAACGGCTACGAAAGGGTCTTCATAGTTGATTTTGACGTTCACCATGGAAACGGCACGCAGCACATCTTCGAGGAGGACGACACCGTTTTTTATTTCAGCACGCACCAGTATCCCCACTATCCCGGGACCGGCAGCAGTTTTGAAAAAGGTCGCAACAGGGGAACGGGTTTTACCTGCAACATTCCGATGCATGCCGGTGCGGGGGACAAGGATTACCAGAAGGCATACGGCGAGGTCCTGCCCGGACTGGTAAGAGATTTCTCCGCCGACATCGTTCTCGTCTCGGCGGGTTATGACCTTCATTCCAAAGACCCCCTGGCAGGTATTATGGTCTCCAACGAGGGGATCAGAAACATGGTCAGAGCGATCCTGCTCGCCGCCGGGGACAAGCCCTGTATCTTCTGTCTCGAAGGCGGATACAATCTCGTCTCACTGGCAGAGTCCGTAAGAATCACGCTCGAAGAAATGATGAAATCCGAATAGCCCCCCTCTTACCTCTTACCTCTTGCCTCTTGCCTCTTGCCTATTACCTATTGCCTTCTTCTCCTTAAACGCCTTCACTTCATCCTTCACTTTTTTATAAGCAAAAGGGAACAGGAGTGCAACCAACTGGGTGGAGAGGAACTCCACCATTCCCATTTCCTGCCCGATATGTCGCTTCAGGACGACCAGTGAATGCCTGCTGAAGGAGGTCGAACCTATCCACAGGAAGCCACACAGCAGCGCAATATAAAGGATCTCCACTGAGGCCTCCGGCACAAGCGCCAGTGCGGCCAGGAGACAAACGGAAACTACAAAAAATATACAGCCGCTATTCCCCAAAAGCGGTAATGAGAAAGCAACCTTTCAACGGTAGTATCTTCGTTCATAAGATCTCACCTATCCCATAATAGTATAAGTCGCCCCATACGGCAAAGTGAAAGCCGCAGTGGGCCGAAGAATCTTCCCTTCGCAAGCTGGTGTCAGACAGACACACTACGGACAACCACGCGGGGATTGCCCCCTACAGGGATGCCATTGCATTGTTTTATAATATTCCATGGATGATTTAATCGATGCCATGAAAGGCCCTGCGATCATTGAAAAGAAGAAGCGATTATATGAGATATACGGACGTTTCGAAGAAGATGCCTCCGAATACAAACGGGACGCGGTCTGCCGGAAAGGCTGCTCTTTCTGCTGCACCTTCATGGGAAATGTGGACATAACCACGCTGGAGGCAGTCATAATCCGCGAAAGACTGGCCCTGTTTTCCCCTCATGAACAATCCATGCTGTCCTCAAAAATTAAAGCGAACAGGATGGAGAGGAAAAAGGGTAGAAAATCACCATGCCCTTTTCTGGATGAACAAGGTCTCTGCGGAATTTACGATGTACGTCCTTTCAGCTGCAGGCAGCTATATTCGCTGAGAAAATGCGAAGACACCGGAGCCACCATCCACCGCCGGGCGTATGAATTGTCACGGAAGGCGATCCTGAGCGTTCAGCAGTTGGACCATACCGGCTATTCCGGGAACCTGAGTTTCATTCTGCACCTTCTCGATGATACCGGATTCAGAGAATTTTATCTGTCAGGAGGATTCGATCCCGGAAGAATTCGCGACTTTGGCAGGAGTCATGGAATCGTAATAAACCGCCGGATTCAAGGCACATGACGTGTGACCGTGTCGGCTATCAGTGTCAGTTTTGAGGGGTGCTTTATGCCGGCCGGCACTAATCACGGCACAGACGACGCGTTCTCCCTATATGCTGTCCGCCCCCTTTGTTGAGCCTACCAGTCAGCCGGAACTGCTGTTGTTGCCGGGGTCGAAGACATATCCGCAGGCACACCGCAATCGGCCGTCTCCCAGGCGTTCAAAAGGGGAATCAGACAGCCCCGTCTTATACCCCTCATCGTCCCTCTTGCAGGACGGACATACAGTTATGTTATCCGGGAAATGACCTGAACACATAAGCCTCTATTTTTTAGCCGGTTTCGCTGCAGAAGTTCTCCTCTTCGCCGGTCGGGCAGTCCCTGTGGTTTTCTTCCCGGCAACCTTTTTCGTGGCCTTCTTCGCAGTCGGGGCGGTCTTTGCAGTCTTCTTCGCCGTGACCTTCTTAGACCTTCCCGCCGTCGTCTTCTTACCGCCCGCAGCCTGTGGAATCGAAGATACCTCGGTAACCTCAAGTCCGCAACAATAGATCGGCCGGAGCGATGTGCCCCCCGTTTCCGTCACCACCACCTCGGTGCCGCATTCTTCACACTCATAGGTCACTATTCTCATACCCCAACCTCCTTTAGCATTATATTTTAAGTATACCAGCCGGTTTGAAAAATTCAACCTTCGATAACAGACAGAGGGTCGAACAGAAACGACACCCGGCTTCTTTATAAGCTTGCCGTTCTTTTGTTATTCTATATTTCTCGTGCTTACAATCGGAACTATCTCACTGGCCTCTAAATGCATCCTCGCTCCCATGGCGGGTATAAGCGATCTGCCCTTTCGCACGATAACCCGGTCCTTCGGATGCGAGTTCGCCTTCGCTGAGATGATCAGTGCACGGTCGCTCGTCTACAGCAGCAGGAAGACGCTGAGAATGATAACCACCTCCGACCGGGACATGCCCCTTGGAATACAGCTGCTCGGAAATGATTCCCGGACCATAGCGGCTGCAATGCAGTCTCTTGAAAATCATAATTTCAACATCCTCGATTTCAACGCCGCCTGTCCCGTCCTCAAAGTTACATCGAGGGGAGAAGGAGCGGCCCTGCTCAGAGAACCCCGCAAACTCCGGGGACTCCTCAGCATCATGGTAGGCCTTTCAAGGGTCCCGGTAACCCTGAAAATGCGCGCCGGCTGGGACGAAAACTCTCTTAATGCCAGGGAAGCGGCGCTTCACGCGCAGGACGCGGGAATAGCCGCCGTGACGATTCACGGCCGTACACGGTCTCAGGGATACGGCGGGGCCGTGAATTACGGCATCATACGCGAGGTAAAAGAGGCGCTATCTATTCCGGTCATCGGGAGTGGAGACGCCCTCACCCCGCAATCGGTCAAGAGGATGTTCGACGAAACGGGCTGCGATGGCGTATCCATAGCGAGGGGCGCGCTCGGCAACCCGTGGATCTTCAGGCAGACTGCGGAATTTCTCGAACACGGTACCGCACCGCGGAGCCCCGGAACAGAAGAACTGACAGAAACAATGATATTACACCTGCGCCTCCTGCGGAACTTTTATGGAGAAAGGCTCGCTAACATGATCTTCCGCAAGTTCTTTCTCTGGTATACCAGGGGCATTCCCGATGTAAAACCTCTGAGGCTGAGGGCCGTCCGTTCGGAGACAACGTCCGAAACCGAGGTCATTATACGTGATCTCCTTTATCTCCACCCTCTGCCCAAACAAGGGACGGCTTACGTGTAGAGGATTTATGCCGCACTACAATAGAATATGGATTACCGACTGTTCTTTATCAGACTGAAGGCAGGATTGTCCGCGGCCGCGGCTGTCATCCTTATCCAGGACCGGAAAGCCGTCCTGTTAAAGGGCAGGGCTCCGGCCTCGATACTGGCCGCGTTCAGCGATATCGCCGAAGCGTACGCCATAAACAGTGCCGTGATCGCTGTCCGTAAATCGGGCCGCTCCACGGTGCTTCGCTTCTCCGGACCGGTCCCTGACGGAGCCCGACAACGTTTCAGGAATGTCTGGTTTTCTTCTCCTGAGCGGAAGATAATGGGAGTATGATGGCTGGAGGCTCGATAAAATCCGGCCGGGCGCTCAAATCGGTTGTCAAATGGCCGGCCCTGCCCGTCCGTGACTTTTTTGCCGCGCTCGAAGCCTGTCTCGTGGACCGCAGGCCTCTTTGCGTCTTTGCGATACTGTTTTCGGCTGTTCTGTCGTGGTGGGTTTATGTCCCTCTTCATGAACTGTTGCATGCCCTGGGATGTGTCATGGCGGGCGGACGGGTCGAGCGGCTTGAAATCTCCGGAATTTACGGGGCTTCGCTCTTGAAGAAGGCTTTCCCTTTCATCGCTGTCGGCTCGGATTACTCGGGTCGGCTGACGGGCTTTGACACCGGAGGAAGCGATGTCACTTTTTTTGTAACGGATTTTATGCCGTACGTTCTTACCATCTTCTTCGGTGTCCCGTTAATTAAGTCGATACCTTCTCTCAAATCGTCTTCCCTGTTTAAAAGTATCTGTTTCGGGATTGCCGGGCCTTTTGCCTACGCGCCCTTCATGTCTGTTTTTGGCGACTATTATGAAATGGGGTCCATCCTCGTTTCGAGGCCTGCCTCCTCCGGTCTGACCGCCGTGAACGCCGACAGATGGCGGAGCGATGATCTCTTCAGACTTGTAGACAAACTTTCTGCCTCTCAGACAGTCCCGCGTGCATTTGACGCCGCAGTGGTCATCTCTTCGCTCCTTGTCGGTGTAATACTGTTGCTTGCCACTTATTGGGGCGGAGCACTCTTTAGCCGAGCGCTTGCCGGTCGGAAAAAAGGCAGCCCCTCATAGACTTCACCGCCAAAAAAAGCGACCTGAAGAGGCTTCCGGGAGTTAGGAATCTGCCGGTTGCTCAATCCGGTCACAACTCCCCCCGCTGCGCGAGATAACCGATGCGGCCTGCGGTCCTTATTGCAAGGGCCTCGATTGTCAGAGAAGGGGACTCTCCTCCGCCCGAACTCGGAAAAACACTCGCATCCGCGACGAAGAGGTTCCTCCAGCGGTGGCTCCGGCCGTACCCGTCAAGGACGGAGCTTTCCGGGTCCCGTCCCATCCGGCAGGTGCCGAAGACGTGGGTCGATGCAAAGAAATCGTAGGTGCCGAATTCCTCGATGATTTTCTCCACGCCCGAAGCGAGCAGTATTTCGCGCGACTTCCTTGCCATAAACTCCAGACGCTTTATCTCCATCCCGGCAAGGCGGGTATTTATGCGGGCCACGGGCATGCCGAGTTGGTCTTCCTCATAAGGATCGAGGTCGATATACGATCCCGGATTGGGGAGCGATTCGCCCATGGCGATGATGGTCAGGGCCCTTCCGAAAACGCGCCTCATTTCATCTTTGTGCTTCCTGCCCCACCCTCCGGCAACACGTTGAGCATAGCTGATCGGGCCCAGCAGTTCCGATTCCGGCGTCCCGGAGCAGAAACGGCACCCACCGACCACCTCCGGGACAGAGTCCGGCGCGTTGAAATCCCAACAGACGCCGCCGACGGCTATGCCCCTGTAACTTCCGATCGGATCCGGGTGAATGCCGCTGGTCGACCAGGCCACTGTCTCCATGAAATTCTTTCCGACCTGGCCGGATTCGTTCCCGAGCCCGTCGGGTGCGTAACGGTCCGCCGACGCCAGTAGAAGTCTGGGGGTCTCCACGGCACCGCAGGCAACGATCACCGTGCCCGGACTTAACCTGTGGTGTCCGCCTCTTCCATCCACATAATGTACGGCAACCACCCTGTCGTCGGGGCCGGCTTCCAGTCTGGTCGCCTGGGAATCGCTCCTGATTTCGCAGTAACCGGAGTCGACAGCTTTTCTGATAAACGTCACATCGGCGCTACCCTTGTCCGTCCTCATGCATCCCCGGTAACAGTTAGCGCAGTAGTTGCACTCCGGCCTGCCGTCGAAAGGATGGGACAAAATTGCTACGGAATTTTCCGTCCAGTTCAGACCGAGCGTGCGGCAACCGTCCCTGACTTTCATGCCGGCATAACTCAGCCTGTGGGGCGGAAGCGGATAGGGCTCACTCCTGAAGCGAACAGGGTCCCCCGCCGGGCCGGCAACGCCCGCGGCACGTTCCGCCAGGCAATAAAAAGGCTCAAGTTCCTCATATGACAGAGGCCAGTCGGAGCCGGCACCGAACCGACTATGCATCTTCATTGCAGCTGGGTGAAGCCGCTGTGCTTCGCCGCTGAAGATCAGAGTGCTGCCCCCGACGCCTCTTTTGTGATGATAGGCCACGACCTTCCTCCGGCCCGTAGCATTTGCCCTGCCGGAAATATGGTTCCAGGATAAAAGGTCATCCCTGCCCGCGGCGAGTTCCTGCATCGGGCCGAAGGTATAACGACTCTTGTGTCTTGCCCTCTCCGGGAACTGATGCTGTTCCCAGTCATGTCTGTCCAGGGGATACTCCGATGGCCTGTAACGAGGACCGGCTTCGAGCACAAGCACCCTTATCCTTTGCTGCGAAAGAGCCCATGCAGCGGCTCCTCCGCCGGCGCCCGAGCCGACTATGACAACATCAAATGACTGTTCGGCCATTACGAGAGGAGAGATTGCGGTTTCGTATAATCAGGATACCCGTCCGGCTGCGGAGGACCTTTGTATCCGAGGCCTTCCCAGCTCGCGGGATGCGCATAGTAGTGAAAAAAGGCGTACGCCCTTGTGCGCTCGAAGAAAATGCGGGGGACAGACCCTGCGGGCGCACCTGCAGACTCTTCAGCCACTTCTTCCCGCTCGCGCTCGCCAAGTGATGTAAATCCGTCTCTTCCCATCCTCCTCGCCCTCAGGTCGAGCCAACGACAGCCCTTCCTGACAAGTCTTCTGTACTGAGCATCTTCGGAAGCGGCGTGAAAAATCTTTTCCGGTACGCCGAGTTGCACCGCCCCCGGCGTTTGGTCCTGAGGAATAAGAGTATCGAGGTACGCCCCGAGAGTCCGGCGCTCCCCGGCACCCAGTTGGGCCGGCATGAAGACGTCTTTCAGGATATATCCCGAAGAGAAAAGCAGACCCGTCCCCAATGTCAATCTGAGGAAACTCCTGCGGCTTATCGCCATACTGCCTTAAAAGAAAGTCTTTCTAATAACAGCTGTCCTATTTGTTCCTCTTAAAAATGAAATAGAGTCCGCTTAATCCCATTGCGACAGCGGTCCCCACCATGCCCCATGGCGCAAGTGTCGGAACTGAAACGGGCTGCGGCGCCGTGATCCCCGCAGAAGCAGTTGCGGCACTCAGAAGAACCAGGGCAAGTGCAGACATAAAGGCTTTCATATCGAACCTCCTCCTTTAAAGTTCTCCTTTTTTATCATACCGGCGCTGCAAAGTCAATAAAATAAAACAAGCCGTCTCCCGGTCTGTTCTATTAAAAACCAGGTTTGCGCCGCAGGGACGGGACAGGGGTCACAGCGGACTCTTTTTAAGAGAGTTCAGCCGTATATATAAAGAAGTTAACATGCTACGGTCCCGGGGCAGGGAGACTCAAGGGGGGGTATCCTTAACATCGGGATTTCTGCGGGATTGTCATGACTTAACTACCTGATAACACCTGTCGCAGAGGTCAGGCTCGTCGGCGAAGGTGCCCACCTTTTCGCTCCAGTTCCAGCACCGCCGGCACTTGCTTCCGGAAGCCCGTTCAACCAGGACGTGGAGCCCTTCTACCACGGTGCCCTCATAAGAGCCCGGGGACTTTTCGCTGTCTATATCCACTGCGGAGACAAGAAAGAAGGAGGGAAGGAAGTCCGTGTAGCCCTCCAGAAGATTTCTTTCCTTTTCCGGCAGGTATATTCTCACCTTCGCCTCAAGGGAATTCCCGATAAACTTCTCGGCCCTCTTTATCTCCAGCGCCTTGTTGACGTCGTCTCTTACCGCAAGGAGCTTC
>JARRRI010000030.1:0-26102 GCA_037380845.1 Candidatus Sulfobium sp.
CGACAGCGATACGTCCCTTCCCTGCAGATCCCGCAGTCTGAAATCGGGTGCGCCACTGCCCGCCAGAGCGGAAGAAGCGGACCTGTTATCTGCGGTCCTCTTCTCTCGCGAACAGGAGAACGCGGCGATACAGAAAAGAAACACGAGAATGATTATGAACGTCCGTCTCAGACCGAAACCTGAGACCTTCCGGTATATCTCCATCTCAGCTGCAAACAAAAAAATTACGCTTCACAAGGATGTCAGGCCCCAAGTATGGCATCGATCTTCGCCTTCAACTGGGGTTTCGGAACGGCGCCGACGATTTGGTCCACCTTCTGGCCGTCTTTGAAGAACATGAGGGTCGGGATACCCATTATCTTATACCTGCTCGCGATCTCCGGGTTTTCATCGGTATTCAGTTTACACACTTTAACCTTGCCGGAGTATTCCTTTGCCAACTCCTCGACGGTCGGAGCGATTATGCGGCAGGGGCCGCACCACACTGCCCAGAAATCGATCATCACCGGACCGCCCGCATTCAGAACTTCATTTTCCCACGACGCTGTTGTAACCTCAAGCACTCCTTCAGCCATAGCTCTCACCTCCTAGGATAAACTTTTTAATTATATTTAGTTGCAGAGTGGTTTGTCAACGAAATGCCGGCCCTGACGAGCCGTCATTCCAGCGCCGCCGCGACCCCGCAAAGGTTCGGAATAAAGGCGTTGCTCCGCCTACGCTGTCCGGTCTTAAACCGGAAACAAATAATCAGCCGGCAAACACCGGAGACCGGAAAGGAATACTCATGAGGATGGAGGGTTCCGCCTTTCAGGTGAATTGTCGCGGGTTGATAACCCCCTGATTTTACTTTGCGTTCCCGCCGTTCATTGCAAGAGACTGCTTTTCAGGCATCAATTGACAGTTGTACGATTTTCTGTTATTTTCTCTAGTAATGAAAAGAGCTTTGTTCCTCGGCCTCCTGCTTCTTCTGCTACCGACCCGGTCATATGCGTTTGATATTCTGGGTCTTCAGCCGGTTGCTCCTTACGGGGTTTTTTCTACCTTCAGCACCGAGAGCCTGCCGAAGAACAAAGGGGCTTTCGAAACAGCCTTTGAAAAATCCAAGGACCCGGATTTTTACAGGTTCGCCCTGTTGGGGGCTTACGGCATCTCGGATTCGCTTGAATTCGATATCACCATCCCATATGTATATCATTTTTCGGATTCAGTCGACGGCATGGAGGATATTGCACTGGGGTTCAAGCACAGGTTTTATAATGAGGGGAAATACGGACCCTCTCTTGCGTACATCATAAACGCCTCCATAAACAACGGCCGGGATGAGTTCAGTACCAATGGAAGCTTCGGGGTCGGGCTCATTGTCAGCAAGAGAGTGGGGCCTTTCAAAGGGCACTTCAATGTATTCTATCAGAGGCCCGGCTCAGGCAAACTTCTCGACGAACTGTCGTTCCGGGGAGGGGTTGAACTTTCGGCCGGTCACAATTTCACCATACTTAGTGAACTTCTTGTGCAGAAGGATTATTTTACCAACGAGTACAAACACGTAGAGGCGCGTTTCGGATACAGACTCAGAACAACCGAAAATATTTACACCACGATAGGAGCGGGCTTGGATCTTAAGGCCAGGAGTCCGGAATTCAGGGTCCTTTTTTCAGTAAGCTTTACTCCCCCGCCGGAAAAGAAGATAATTAGGAAGATATACGAGGAAGAATAAGAATAACCCCGCTTCAATAACTTCATTACAGTAATTTAACAGAGGGACGACCGATGTTTGATATAGGCTTACAGGAACTGATCATCATTTTCGTGGTTGCGCTTCTGGTCTTCGGTCCCAAGAGACTGCCTGAAGTCGGCAGGACCCTTGGAAAATGGATCGGTGAACTGCGGAAGGGCATCTATGATGCCAAGATGCAGATGGAATCCGAGTTCGAGGAAATCCAGAAGGGGACCGGAGAGGAGATGCCCAAGAATATCGCTGAAGAAGATGCGTTGGAAAAGGAGCCGGACACAGGGAAAGAAGGGGGTGGGGCTCCGAAAGAGGAGGGTGATGTGCCGCGCGGGGAGGGTGACGAACTGAATGAAAGAGGTGACGCGAAGAAATGAAAGAAACTGAAATGCCATTGACGGAGCATCTCGGCGAACTTCGCAGGAGCATTCTGATTTCCGTAGTATTCATCGGCATTGCCTTTGTGGTGGCTTTCTATTTTTCCGAAGATATCTTCAATCTCCTGATGTTCCCGATGAGAGGCGAAATAAAGGTGGATCTCAGGACGCCTTATTTTCATATCATGGAAAAGGCAAAGCCGACATCTCTCGTGTTTCTGTCTCCTGCCGAGGCATTCTGGATGTACCTGAAAATATCGTTTGTGGCTGGACTCATATGCGCTCTTCCCGCTATTTTTTATGAGATATGGCGTTTTATTTCCCCCGGACTACTGCAGAAGGAAAAAAAGTATTTCCTTCCTTTTATAATGTCTTCTACCACCCTTTTTCTCATCGGGGCATCATTCTGTTTCATCATAGTCCTTCCTTTCGCGATGACTTTTCTGCTGGGCTATCAGACCAAAAACCTGACCCCCATGATCTCCGTTGGCAACTATATCGATTTCTGTCTTAAATTCATCCTTGCCTTCGGGGTCATTTTCGAACTCCCTCTTGTAATCGTCTTTCTTACACGGTTCGGCATCGTCTCACCGAAGACGCTGGCCAGGCAAAGGAAGTACGCCGTGCTTTTTGCATTCATCCTGGCAGCGGTCCTGACCCCGACTCCTGATGCTTTTAACCAGACGCTGATGGCTGTGCCTATAATAATTCTCTATGAACTTGGTATACTAATATCGAGGATCATGCACAAGAGGAGGGAAAATGCCTAATGTCCGGGGCAAAAGCCTTAAAGCGGTAGTCCGGGATGTGGCGGCGGGCTATGTTATGGTAAACCCCATTTTCCTGAAATCCTTCGATGACGGCACACTGAGGACCTTTTACGGGGAGATGTCAAAGGTGCAGATAGAAATAAGGTCGGAGAAATTTCCGACCCATGACATCGCCGCCATTCGGAACAGAAACCTCCGGCTGCAGCGGCTCTATTCAGCGATAATGATAACCAGAAATTATGCCAGAGAACGAAAGATAGTCCTGACCTGAACAGTCTTCCATGTTGAATGATGAAGAATTAGGAAAAGTCAAAGACATCGTCCAGTCATTCCTCAAGGCAATCAGGCAGAACGAGATGCTTTACGACTCTGAGCAGGTATATTACAGCCCCGACAAGGAAGATAACCTCGCTCTTTTCTTTTTTAAAGACGGCCTGCGGGAGATTACCTTCAAGAAGGGGCTTTCCTACGAGGAGATGCAGGATTTTCTGAAAATCATTTCCCTGGATTTCAGCAGAGACGTCCTTGAGGATGACGTTGTAACGCTCTTCTGGGAAAAGGACTTCCAGAATATTGATTACGTGGTCGACGAAATCACGCTTGCGGACGATGACGATTATGAGTCCAGGTCCCTCGCCGCTCTTGAAGAGAAGGAAACAGGGCAGGATGATCTCCTAAGGGCCTACCGGGACGCATTCAAGGAAGGCGATGAGGTAGGTGATATATCGATAGTACCGCTCACCGACAAGGATTTGCAGCTTCTGTTGAAAGAGATCGAGAGGGATTCCCTGAACAAGGCCGGCAAGTTGACGGATATACTTTTTGAAATGGTTTACCTTTGCGAAACCAGGGAAGATCTTGAAGAGCTGGCGGGTTTTCTGGGCGATTCCGTTGCGTTTTCAATAGGCCTGGGGGATATTTCCGACGCATCCGCGATAGTGCGGCGGGTATCGCAGATGGCACAGGATAACAAGCTGACCGATGATTCCAAAGAATATCTCAAAAAGGTGGTCCACCTCGCGGGCGGCGAACGGGTCATAACCCTTCTGGGGGAGGTGCTCGACAGCGGACTGGAGGTCGAGGAGAAAGTCATCGCGGAATTCGTGAGCCTGCTCGACAAGAACGCAATTGTACCTTTCATGAAAGTCCTCGGGGAGTTAAAGAGCATGAGTGCCAGAAAGACGGTGATAGATGCCCTGGTCCATTTGGGGGCCCGGGACATCCTGTCGCTCGCCAAAGGTCTCAACGATTCGAGATGGTACGTCGTAAGGAACATAATTTACATACTCCGAAAGATCGGTGACAAGAGGGCCGTCGATTACCTGTTGAGGACTGTCAGACACGGAGACATCAGGGTAAAGAAAGAGGTCATCAGGGCCCTCGGAGAACTCGGCGGGACAGGAGTACTCCAGACGCTTCGTGAGTGTCTCGACGACCCGGATGCCCAGGTCAGGTCTGCCGCGCTGAGGGCGCTGGGCAATGTGGGTTCCGAGGCGGCCAAGAGAATTCTTGTAAACAAAGTTGTGGAAAAGGATTTTAAAGACAGGGATTTTGAGGAGAAGAAGGAATACTTTGAGGTGCTTTCGCGATGGAAAGATGAAGAAATTTACAGTTTTCTGATAAGCACTCTGAAGAAGAAGTCCTTCTTCGGCCGCTCGAAGAATTATGAAAACCGTGCCTGCGCCGCCTATTGTCTCGGTCTGATGCGCAGTACCGATGCCCTTCCTGTCCTTCAGAAGTTCCGCAATGACGGCAACAAGCTGCTGAGGGAATTCGTTTATACGGCGATCAAGAGAATACAGTATGGACAATAGAGAAGAAATCGAACTCTTAAGAACGGCAAAAGATCTGATAAATCAGCTTTCAGTGGTTCTGCGCACCTCGCATATCCACAATCCGAACAATATTGCCGTTACACAGGTCATCGACAGGCTTGTTCCCCTCATCAATCATCTCGTCAGTTCCGAGAGGATGATAGTCCTCGAGCTGAGGGGCGAATTTTTCTATATCAACGACTTCAGGATCCGTTACTCTCTCGAGTATCTGCTTAATTTTGACTTTCTGGTGAGGGAATTCAGAAAAAGGGAACTGGGGAGCATTGTTTTTAAGGGCAAGGTCAGTCCGGAGGACATAAGGAAGTTTGCGAGGGCTTTCGTGGCGTCCACTTTTTCCGAAAAACCCTTTGAAACAATCGAGGACATGACATCCGAAATTAACGACGTCACGGTCGAGAAATTCAGGAGGATAGTCGAGGACGATTCACTTGAGCCGAGGAAGATGATCAAGAAGACTTATTTCAACGCCGTTTCCTTCACCAGGGGAGTTATCAATAAGATCAAGAGCGGCGAGAAGGTCAATATAAAGAAGGCAAAAAGAGTAGTGGAGACGATGGTTGACCAGATACTGGAAGAAGAGCAGCTTCTGCTGGGCATGACCGCTATAAAGGATTACGACGAATACACCTATCATCATTCTGTAAACGTGAGCATCCTTTCGATTGCACTCGCCCAGCGTCTCGGCCTGAACAGAAAAATGCTGACTGAACTCGGCATGGTCGCGCTCTTTCATGACATAGGGAAAATGGATATCCCATATGAAATTCTGAACAAGCCCACGAATTTCACCACGGAGGAATGGAGGATCATAAAGAAACACCCTGTCTGGGGTGTCAGAACGCTGCTGAAGCTCAAGAAGCTGGACGCACTTACGATCAGATCTGCGATAGTGGCCTTTGAGCATCACATGAACTATGATCACACCGGTTATCCCAAGGCAAGGAAGAACTTCGAACTCGATTTTTTCACGCGCATAGTGAGTCTTGCCGACCAGTATGATGCCATGACTTCGTCAAGAGTCTATTCGAGAATTCCCATGTCTCCGGATAAGGCTTTGAGCATCATGATGGAACGCGCCGGTAGCCAGCTCGACCCGCTGCTTTTCAAGTTTTTCATAAATATGGTGGGTGTATTTCCGATCGGAACCCTGGTAATGCTGAATACAAGAGAACTCGGGCTTGTCTATGAGAGCAACCAGCTGTTTCCGGACAGGCCCCGGGTTATGATAATAACGGACAACAAAGGCAGGAGGACCGACAGCCGCGTTGTCGATCTGGCCGAGAAGGACGTTGAGGAGAGGTACCTCCGGTCGGTAATAAAGACGATGGACCCCAACAAGTACAAGATAAACCTCGCCGAATATCTCCTGTAAGGCGGACCGTCAGAACCTGAACCAGCGTCTTCCCTTCCTGAGACCTGCAAAGACGTTTCTGAGTTCGCGAAGAAGGTTGTTGGTCTCCATCTGAGTCTTCCTTATTTCAGTCAGAATCTTTATTTCGTCCCGGTTGCCCGTGAAGGAGTCTCTCATCGAGTTCAGGATTTCGTGGATTTCCTGGATCTCCCTGACGATCCTGTCAATACTTTCCGCCGAAACAAATGCGGCATCCCCTGCTCCCCCTGCCATCCCGGCCTCCTCCCGGTTGAAAGCAAACTCCCTTCCGATGTCCTGTTCGACACGGACAGGTTCCTCCGGACGTTCCCGGCCTGAAATCTCGCCGGCTGCCAGGCCGCGCTCCGGCGGAAAGACCGACGCTCGATCCGCTGGGCCGGAATCTGCCTTGTGAAAAACCGGAGGCGGGGGAGAAGGCGGCACATCCTTCTTTTCTTCAGCGGGTTCGACTTCAATCTTATGTTTTTTCGATATGTACTGCAGCAGGAGTTTCGATATCAGTTTAAAAGCTTCTTCCACCCCGGTCCCGTCTATGGCTATGCCTTCAATGACAGGATGATTACGAACATCCAGATCGCAGTTCAGCTCTTCGACAGAAGCAATGTCCTTAAGGTCTCTTTTGTTGTACTGAAACACAATCGGGATTTCCTCCGCGTCAATGTTGTTGGCAAGGAGATTTTCCCTCATATTGTCCAGGCTCTCTATGTTCTGCTCCCTCATTTCACTCTGGGAATCAGCCACAAACACCACGGCGTCGGCGCCCTTGAGGACGATCCGTCTTGTAGCATTGTATCTTACCTGTCCGGGGACCGTATAGAGTTGAAAACGTATCGAAAAATCTCTTATTTTACCCAATTCCACAGGGAGGAAATCGAAGAACAGAGTTCTGTCGGCCTCTGTCGACAGGGAAAGCAGCTTGCCCTTTGAGGAAGTATTGAGGGCGGAGTGAAGATACTGAAGGTTGGTCGTCTTTCCGCTCAGCCCAGGACCGTAATACACGATCTTCAGAGTTATTTCCTTGGTCGCATAATTGAAAAGTGCCATTCGTTATCCTATTGCATAAACCCCGTTACGGGTCTGGTATTTTACCCTGTACATTGCCTCGTCCGCCAGGCGGAGCAGGTCCTCCTTGGACTGTGCGCTTTCAGGATAGGACGCCACTCCGAAGCTGGCTGTCAGGCGAAGAGGATATCCCTCCTTTTTCAGGAAGACGTTCCGTTCTATCGACCTCCTTATCCTTTCTGCGATCTGCGCGGCGGAAGCAGGCGACGTCTGGGGCAGGACTATGACGAACTCGTCTCCTCCGTAACGCGCTACTATGTCTATAGCCCTCAGGCTCCGTATGAGGAGCTGTCCCATTTCAACCAGCAGTTTGCTTCCAACCAGATGGCCATAATTGTCGTTGATCAGTTTAAAGTGATCGACATCCATGAATATGAGGGAAAGCGAAGATCCGTGCCTCTTGCACCGGGCTATCTCTATCATGAGCGTCCTGTCGAGGTAACGAGTGTTGAAAAGTTTGGTAAGGTCGTCCGTCACCGAGAGTTCGGCCATTCTCTGATAGAGAGAGGCCCTTTCTATCGCGATGGCGGCATGGTCCACGAGCCTCATGAGGAGATTCAGATCCTCCCTGGTGAAGGGCTCGCCCGTGGTCTTGTTTATGATTTCCAAGACGCCCAGGGTGGAGCCTTTACTCCTGATGGGGACGCACATGAGAGATTTTGTCTTGAAGTCGGTTTCCTTGTCGGCTTTCGGGTAGAACCGTTCGTCTATGGAGACATCAGGAAGGACAACCGGGATACCTTCCTGTGCTACCCAGCCAGCGATCCCTTCGCCCATTTTCAGTCTTATCTTTCTGACCTTCTTCCTGTCTTCCTTCCTGCCGGCTATTTTTTCGAACACCAGTTCTCCCGTTTCCTCGTCCACCAGCAGAACGGACCAGGTTTCGGCTCTTATCAGTTTCTTGGCTTTCCTCATTATCGTCGTGAGAATATCATCCAGCTCCAGCGATGACGTCAACGTCTTGTTGATTTCCAGGAAGAAACCGAGTTCCCGCTCAAGATCCTCAGCTCTTTTTTTCAGTCTCGCGTTCTCGTCGATGATTTCCTTCTCCTTCAAAGCCTTCTTCATCAGGAAATCAAGCTCCCGGCTGGAGGGATTGGCTGCAGGAAAAACCGGGGGATATTTGAGCCATGGCGCAAAACCCCTGAACGATTCACTGTCGGACAGCACGACCTTCGGAACGTCTCTGAACTGTGTAATAAACTCCCTGAAAGAGGATTCCGCCCGCTGGTCCTTGTCTATTATAATAAGGTCGGGTCTGTCGTCGGTCCGGCGGACAGCATGATTGACGGACTTGAACTTCATGGCGGATACGTCTTTTGTCGTAAAGGACTGCTCGCCGTTTTTTTCCAGAGAATCGAGACCGTCGTTTCCGTCACTTAGTCATTTACGCCGCAGCATTTCTTGTATTTCTTTCCGCTGCCGCAGGGACACGGCTCGTTGCGTCCCGTTTTCTTCCCCCGCGTAACCGTCTGTACGCCACTTCCCTCGCCACGGTTGTAAATCAACCGGGATTTTCTGCTATGTGTCTTTACCACGTCCTCCTGATCCCGCTGTATCTGGATCTTGAAAAGTCTCGTGACGACCTCGGTCGAGATCCTCGCCGACATCTCCGCGAACATCTCGAAGGCTTCTTTTTTGTACTCCACCAGGGGGTCCATCTGGCCGTATCCCCTCAACCCTATGCCTTCCTTCAAATGATCCATGGCGAGCAGATGGTCCTTCCACTGGGAGTCGACGACCTGAAGGACGAACATCTTTTCGAGGTAGCGCATCATCTCCGCGCCCAACTCGGCTTCTTTCTGCTCGTAGGCCTGTCTGACCCGGTCCGAGAGGCCCTCTTTGATCGCATCCACGGTCTCCGGCAGCTCATCGACCGAAACGGAGAAGATACTGTACACCGAGTCCTTCAATGCCTTGAGGTCCCATTCGTCCATCTTCTCCGGACAGTAAATCGACAGAAGTTCGTCAAGGATCTCATCCATCATGGACTGGATCCGTTCCTTCAGGTCGTCACCCCGCAGAAGTTCCTTCCTGAAGTCATATATTTCCGTTCTCTGCTTGTTCATCACGTCGTCATATTCAAGCAGGTGTTTTCTTATATCGAAATTCTGCGATTCAACTCTCTTCTGGGCGTTCTCGATCGCCCTGGATACCATCTTGTTTTCTATCGGTACGTCCTCCTCCATGCCGAGCTTTCCCATCAGGCCTGATATCTTTTCTGAACCGAAGATCCTCATCAGGTCGTCCTCCAGAGAAAGATAAAAACGCGAGGCCCCGGGATCGCCCTGCCTGCCGGAACGTCCTCTCAGCTGGTTATCGATACGCCGCGACTCATGCCTTTCGGTACCCATGATACGGAGCCCTCCTGCAGCGACCACCTTCCCCCGGTCGTCCAGACACCTCTTTTCCGCTTCCTCATAGGCGTTCTTCCATTCCTCATCGGTATGATCGGGCCTGTCACTCAATATCTCCTTCGCCGTTCCTGCCGGATTGCCGCCGAGAATAATGTCAGTACCCCTGCCGGCCATGTTGGTCGCGATGGTCACGGCGTGACTCCTTCCCGCCTGAGAGATAATTTCCGCCTCTTTTTCGTGATACTTGGCATTTAATACCGAATGCCTGATTCCCTTTTTCTTCAGGAGGGCGCTCAGATGCTCGGACTTTTCAATAGAGATAGTGCCGACCAGCACTGGCTGCCCCTTCTTGTGCAGTTCCTCTATTTCATTCACTACCGCCGTAAATTTCCCCCTTTCGGTCTTATAGATCGAGTCGGGGAAGTCCTTCCTTATCATCGGCTTGTTGGTAGGCATTACGAGTACGTCCAGGTTGTATATTTTTGCGAACTCCTCCGCCTCTGTCAGGGCGGTACCGGTCATTCCGGCGAGTTTCGTATACATCCTGAAGTAATTCTGGAAGGTGATCGTTGCCAGCGTCTGATTTTCGCTGGCTATCTTGACACCCTCTTTGGCTTCCACCGCCTGATGAAGTCCGTCGGACCACCGCCTCCCGGGCATGAGTCTGCCTGTAAATTCGTCTACGATGATTACCTCGCCGTCTTTCACCACGTAGTCAACATCTCTTTTGAAGAGGGCGTGAGCCTTCAGTCCCTGCTGTATGTGATGGACAAGTTCGATATTCGCCGGGTCGTAGAGATTGCCGGCGCCAAGCAGCCGTTCCGCCTTGACGTTTCCTTCTTCGGTCAATATAACAGTCCGTGCCTTCTCGTCAATCGTGTAATCGGTTTCCACCTCAAGCTTCGGGATAATCTTGTCGATCTTGTAATATTTGTCCGTGGACTCTTCGGAAGGGCCGGATATTATGAGGGGTGTCCGGGCCTCGTCTACCAGGATGCTGTCCACCTCGTCGACGATGGCATAATTGAGCTGTCTCTGTACGAATTCGGAAGATTCATATTTCATGTTGTCCCTCAGATAATCGAAACCGAATTCGTTATTGGTACCGTAGGTGATGTCTGCGTTGTAGGAGGCCTGTCTTTCCTCGTCGGTCAGTCCGTGAACTATAGTCCCTACGCTCAGGCCAAGAAAGGTATAAACGGAGCCCATCCACTGGGCGTCTCTGGTTGCAAGGTAATCGTTCACTGTCACAACGTGGACACCCTTCCTTTCGAGGGCGTTCAGGTAGACGGGGAGGGTGGCGACAAGTGTCTTTCCTTCCCCGGTCTTCATCTCCGCTATCTTGCCCTCATGCAGGACGATTCCCCCCAGGAGCTGGACATCGAAATGCCTCATTTTCAGCACTCTTTTCGATGCCTCTCTGACCACGGCAAACGCCTCGGGCAGAACATCATCCAGCGCCTGTCCCTCGCCCAGCCGCTTCCTGAATTCCGTTGTCTTGTCCCGCAGCTGGCTATCCGAAAGCCCGCTCACTGAAGATTCCAGCGCATTAATGCGTTCGACAACAGGCAGGAGCCTGTTTATCTCCCGTTCGTTCTTGGTCCCTATGATTTTTTTCAATATTCCAAACATAATATTCATATTAAAGCAACGGCAGGAATATTGCAAGAAATCCCGGCATTTCAAGATGTTACAGACGACGGCGCCGAGGTGTTTCGGTTGCCTGGTTTCCGGGAAGAGACCTCCGGCGTTTCCCGCCTGCTCGTGCGGATTTGAACAAATGTCGCTAATAATGTTAAATTTCAACGATGCAGAGGTCCTTTTTTGTCTACACCTATGGATGCCAGATGAACGCCCATGATTCGGAAAAAATCCGGGGTCTTCTTACGGGAAAGGGATATGTCAATGCCGACAGCCCGGAAGAGGCGGACCTCATAATTTTCAATACCTGCGCCATAAGGGAAAAAGCGGAACAGAAGTTTTTCAGTCAACTGGGAAGGACCGGAATGCTCAAGCGGAAAAGGACCGAACTGCAGATCGCGGTCACGGGATGCGTTGCCCAGGAGGCGGGGAAGCGGCTCCTAGGGAAGGCGCCGTTCGTTGACTTCGTAATAGGCCCGCAGAACATTCACCGTCTGGCGGAGGTTGTTTCCTCTGACCGCAGGGTCGAGACAGGGCAGGACAACAGCGACATCGCACTGAGGGAATTTTCGGCCGAGAGGGAGAGCCGGGTAAAGGCATGGATATCCATTATGTACGGATGCAATAATTTCTGCAGTTACTGTATAGTGCCTTACACCAGGGGCAGAGAGGTATCCAGGCCGGGCAGCAGTATACTGGCCGAGGCCGGAGATTTGACAGCAAGAGGCTACAGGGAGATTACACTTCTGGGGCAGAACGTCAACTCCTATAGAAGCGAAATGGGATTTGTGGAGTTGCTGCGCAAGATCGATGAGACCGGAATTAACCGGGTCCGCTTTGTGACGTCACATCCCAGAGATTTTTCTATCGAGCTGATCGACGCAGTAACGAACCTGCGGAGTGTGTGTGAACATATTCACCTTCCGATTCAGTCGGGATCCGACAGGATATTGGAATTGATGAACAGAGGGTATACCTTTTCCGATTATAAGAGAAAAGTAGATGCACTAAGAGACAAGATTCCGGATGCTACAATCACAACAGACATAATCGCGGGCTTCCCGGGGGAATCTGAAGAAGACCATGAAGATACGGTAAGGGCTCTGGAGGAAATCGGATTCGACGGTATTTTCGCATTCAAGTTTTCACCCAAAAAGGGAACCAGGGCAAATGACATGAAAGACCAACTGGATGAAACGGTTAAGTCTGCGCGCCTCAACCGGATATTGAAGGTCCAAGAGGGCATAACATATCGGAAAAACAAGGAACTGGAGGGCACGGTGCAGGAAATTCTCATAGAAGGCCTTTCCGAAACCGACAGTGAGATGCTCGTAGGGCGTACCCGGACGAACAAGATTGTGACAATAAATGCATTACCGGGAGATGCTGGTTCGCTGATGAGAGTGAGAATCGAGAAGGCACGGCTTCATTCGCTTTCGGCAGTGCCCGTTGACCTGGAAACATTCACCGCATCACGATGAGAGTATCCCTACTGACTCTTGGTTGCAGGGTGAACCAGGCCGAAAGCTCCGTTCTTGAGGGAACACTTAAGGAAAACGGTGTTAATGTCATTGATCTAAAGGATAATCCGGATATCTGCATTGTAAATACCTGCGCCGTAACATCCAAGAGTGACTATAATTCAAGGCAACTAATCAGAAGAGCGGCGAGGGCGGGCGCGAAGGTGATAGTCACCGGTTGCTATTCACAGCTTAGACCTCATGAGGTTAAGGCCATTCCCGGAGTTGCGGGAGTCGTTGGAAACACTAACAAATACGAGATAGTGAGCATGCTGACTGGGAGGCCGACGGAGCTCTCGTTCAGCCTTTCCTCACGATCGAGACCTCACCTGAAGGTACAGGACGGCTGTAATTTCAGGTGCTCTTACTGCTCGGTCCCACACGCCAGAGGCACCTCACGAAGTGTCCCCCCGGGAATAGTTATCGAGAGAGCCCGTGCAATAGAGTCACGGGGATATAAAGAGATCGTGCTGACCGGTATCCATCTCGGCACCTACGGTCATGACCTCAATACAAAGTCAAACCTGAACATTCTTCTGAAAAAACTGCTTCTTGGAACCGATACCATAAGGTTCCGGTTGAGCTCACTTGAGATCGGGGAGATAAATGAAGAGCTTATGGAGATAATGCAGAGCGGGCGGATATGCAACCATCTCCATGTGCCTCTTCAGAGCGGCAGCGACAGAATACTGCGGCTGATGGACCGGCGCTACACGGGGGAACATTACAGGGAAAGAATCCTGCTCGTCCATGAGAAAGTAGATAACCTCTCGCTGGGAACAGACGTAATCGTCGGCTTTCCGGGTGAGGGAGACGAGGAGTTTTCCGACACCCATAAACTCATAAGCGGTATCCCTTTCACGTATCTTCACATTTTTCCCTATTCGCCACGTCCCGGCACGAAGGCTGCGGAAATGCGGGACACCTCATCGAGAGAGGCCGTGGCAAAGCGACTCGCCGCACTCCGCGAGATGGACACTCTCCGAAGAGACTCCTACAAAAAACTCCAGCTAGAGGGGAGACTGGAAGTAATTCTTGAGGATTCGCGCGGAGGTAATTTGATGTGTGGTACGTCCCGGAATTACCTGAAGGTTCTCGTAGCGGTGCAGGGCCAGGCCAAGGGAAGCCTTGTAGGAGTAAGGCCTACGGAACTCATTGACGGGATGCTTCGCGGGAATGCGATAAGTTGACCGCAACCCGCTGATATTATAGAGTATTTGCTGTGCCTAATACCTAGACAGGGCTGTAGACCTCAGCATTCTCCCCGGACAGGACATCTTACTAACAGGGATACCAACAAGTTGCTGACATTCTGTGTTTATATATAACGTCTGATAAGATATATTATGTAAAATCATAACAACGCTTAGCCTTCCTCAAAGTCTCTCCGGGCCACTCCCCTGAGAAAATCCGGCTCAGAAATGTAGGAGTTTCCGTACGGCCCTGCTTCTGACATACTTTGAAAACTGCGCAAAAATAGAGCGTCCGGTTTCGCCAAACTTCTCCTCTTAGCTGGAAACGCTAAGGTAGGCTAGAGCCTCCTCCGCAGTGGTTATCTGTCCGACGAATTCAGCCTTCCTGACTTCTCTTATCGCCTTGCCCAGGGTGCGGCCGTCCACCGTTCCAAGAGCCGACCTAATTTCTTCGGCTGTGAGCAGTCCTTTCCTCTCAATTCTTCCGTATTCTCCAAGATCCTCAACATATTGAGGCATCGCGCGAATGATTAACAGGTCCGGGGACGCTTCCCCGGCCGCCTCAAATACGTCAAAGAGACGCTCCCTGCTTACAGCCCTCGTATCGCTCCTTCTGTCGAGCATCATGCTCCCTTTATTAAAGCAGGATAACCGTCGAATGATCCTCCTGCCGAGAACGAACATGTGCTCCGGGCAACCTTCAAGCAGTACCTCGAGGTTCAGAAGTCCCAAACGCTTCAGCCCCTGAGCAAATATCTCTTCCGACCTGATGTTATACTTCAACAATGCCTCTGAGGACCGCCTGAAAAGATCGCCGACAGCATTAACTTTGCGCTCCAAGTCCTTGTAATTACTGCTTATTATGCACTGGAGCAAACCGTCCTCCAACATCATGGGAACGATCTGCAGCGCATTCTTCAGGTTTAAGGTTTTGAAAAACTCTGAAGTTATTCTTTCACTGCTGGTCTTACGAATAAGGCTCGAAAACTCTCTCAATGCAGACCTTGTCGCGTCCTCGATCCGAAATGAAAGCTCTCCGGCAAATCTGTAGGCCCTCAGAATCCTGAGAGGATCACTTATTATGTTTGCTGCATCCACCATCCTGATGAGTCCGCCTTTAAGGTCTTCCATCCCCCCTTCCGGGTCTATCCAGCCCGCATCCGGCGACCAGGCTATTGCGTTGATAGTAAAGTCACGGTATGAGAGGTCCTTCCCAATATTCTCCTTTACCGGGGTGAAATCCAGGGTCGCGCCGTCTTTGAGAACAACCCGGCACAACCCTTCCCGGCCAAGTCCGAACATCTTTCCGCCCCTGAGCCGGACAACCTCTCCGATCAGAGTCTCCATAGGGCCCGCCACTACATAATCTCTGTCAAGGCTCCATTGGCCCATGAGAACGTCCCGCATATATCCGCCTACCACGAATATCTGCGCGTCGCTCCGAATGCCGAATACTATTGAATTATACGGATCGCCAATGATCTTTTTTCCCAAATCACGTATATCGGGGGTCATAATTACAATATTTTACAGCCAATGAGGCACTGCCGACAGAGAAAAAGCAGTCCGTAGAGTAATCTTTACGTCCTGTATCTTATTGTGCTTCTTAGGGCGGTCGGGCTTTCAACCTTTATTCAACGGTTAGAAGCGGGAATCCATTATCTTTTTTCCGGAAAGATCTATTGACTCCATAATAATCCTGGAATATCATGCAATACTGACCGCGATAGTGATAAATTACTTCAAGCTTGGCAAACGGTTGAGAGTTTCAATTTCGAGGCCACTGCTCTGAAAAAAGGGAGTTATTCGGAAGGACGGCTATATTTCTTGACCAGAAATGCCAACAGTCCTTCCAGACGTGCGGCAAGCTGGTCAGGATCCGGATCGGGCCCTTTGTTGACATAGTTGGCTGGCGCGAGGCTGTCCATCTGTTCCCTGAGACCCCGATCGGCCTTCAAACCGGAAAAGAATATGATAGGCACCTTTCTGGCGCCGTTTTTAGCTTCCAGGGCGCGCATCGTCCTCGCCGCCGTGAGGCCGTCCATAACAGGCATATTCAGGTCGATGATCGAAACCAGGACCGGCTTCTTTTCAGTAACGAGTTCGGAGTAAGAAGATATGAGTTCGAGACCGTTTTCGAACGACAGAACGGTAGAGAAAACTTCCTTTTCCCTGATCAGATCCTCAATTATTTTTCTGGTATATCTGGAATCGTCAGTTACCAGGGCGTACCCGGCTCTGGACGTGCTCTCTGTCTTAGCCAATTTCTGAACGTCCAGCGTGAACCCGCAATAGGCGCAGGTCACCTCCCTTTTTCCATGCCTTTCGAACGTGCTGAAAGGTACCTGCTCCCCGCAGCACAGACAGTACCTAGTATCCTCCATGACAGTTACATTATAAAGAGAGCCTTTCTTTATTGCAACAGGCAGGCATGATTTCAGCCATCCGAAACTCGGGGGCGCCGGGGTTATGTCAAAATCACAACCTTCCCGACCTTATTATCGAAATAATCAGCCAGATACCGAGAACAAACGCGATACCGAAGGCCACAAAACCCAACAGAGACATGCCGTAGACCTTCGGCCCTACGCCCATTGCGTGCATAATGGCGGAGCTGAGCAGCATGGCGCTGATGATCATGCTGAAGGCTATCCGGTTGCTCGACCGGTCCATGTCCTTAATAAGTTTATCAAGTCCGATATGGGTCATTTTTATGTGGATATCGTCCCTTAGCAGCTTACGGATTATCTGCTTCATCTGCTTGGGGAACAGGATGAAGAAATCGCTGACCTCCACGAAATTCCTTTTGGCCTTTTCATATATACGGGAAGGCCTTATCCGCTCCTGTAACAGCTTCCGCGCGTAAGGCTCGGCGGCCGCTATGAAATCGAAATTAGGGTCCAGTTCCATGCCGAGGTTTTCGAGGATAAGCATCGCCTTGTTCACCAGAAGGAGGTCGGAAGGTATCTTGAGTTTATGTTTAATAGCGAGATGCGTCACGGTGTCCATGTACTCGGCGAAATTCAGCTCTTTGAGAGTAAGGCCGTAGAGGGGCTCCAGGAAGTCAAGGAGGTCGGACTTGAACTCCCTTCTGAACGCCTCGAGATCTGCATGCTCCGGCACGAGGCCCAGCTCTATATATTGTTCGATAAGCTTGTCAAAATCCTTATGGATAAGGGCAAGGAATGTGTTGGCCATCGTCTCTCTGAGCTGGGGCGTCACCCTTCCCACAATCCCGAAATCCATAAAGGCTATTCTTCCGTCCGGCATGGCGAAGATATTGCCTGCGTGAGGGTCAGCGTGAAAAAAACCGTCTTCCAATATCTGTTTGAAGTATGCGTCTACGCCGATCTTCGCGAGCCGCACGCGGTCCAGCCCGAGGCGTGTAATCCCCTGAATATCATCTATTCTTACACCTTCTATTCTCTCCATAAAAACGACCCGTTCGCTTGTAAATTCGGCGAATATCTTCGGAATATAGACATCGAGGCTCTTTTCAAAATTCCTCTTGAACCGGCAGCCGTTTCTGGCCTCTTCGGTAAAATCCAGTTCCTTTCTCACTGTCCTGGTGAATTCCTCGACAATGCCCCTGGGGTTGAAGAAGACGCTTTCAGGTATGTATTTTTCCATAAGATTGGCCGCGGTGGTAAGTATGTTGATATCGGTCTCAATCTGTTCCCTGATTCCAGGCCGCTGAACTTTTACTATTGCGTCGCTTCCGTCCAGCAGCCTGCCCTGGTGCACCTGTGCTATGGAAGCGGCTGCAACCGGAATCTCGTCGAACCAGGAAAAGATCCGTTTTATGGGGAGCCCGACATCCTCCTCCATGATGCCTATTGCCTCTTCAACAGGAAACGGCGGCACTCTGTCCTGAAGTTTCTTGAACTCGTCGGAGAATTGTTTGGTGATAAGATCAGGTCTCGTCGACAGGATCTGGGCCAGTTTAATGAAGCTGGGACCGAGCTCCGCAAAGGCCTTTCGCAGTCTCTCGGGTACGGAGGAACCCTTGAGGGAAGGCCATTGGCCGAACGTCCTGAACCTTTTTCGGAAGGGGATAAATCTGCTGAGATGGATCTGATCGATTATGTTTCCGAAGCCGTACTTGAGAAAAACATTGACGATCTGTCGGACCCTGTTGACGTTTCTGTAAGTTCTTCTGAAAGTCAGAAGATTGAAGGGCATCTATCGGCCTTCCTGTCCCTCCCCCTTTGTGCCTTCCATCTTTGACACCCTCGCAGAAAGAGTATCAATCTTCTCGTTCAACTTCCCGATGTCGTCTTTTGTTGACAGGTTCATCTTTTCGAGTGTCTTCACGACCATCTCGTTGAGACTCTTGCTCAGGTCCTCGGTATTCTTCTCGAATTTCTCAGACCACTCCCTCACAAGCTTTGCGCCCTGCGATTCACTGAGTTCACCTTTCTTTACAAGGTCATCAACGAACTCCCTCACCTTTTCCTGTACGCCGAAACCGGCAAGCAGTGCATTTCTTACGACGTCGAACAGTGCCATGAAAACCCCCTTTGCGAGAATTAGCAGGCGGCCGCAGACACCGAGGAGGTAAATCTCCGCGAGTTCCTACCGCCCTCCAACTATATCGTATAATGATTCCAGGGCTTTGTCCAGTCTTTTGATGTCCTTTGTACCGCCCTGTGCGATCTCCCGTTTACCTCCGCCCCGTCCTCCCGCAGCCGTTGCCACCTCCCTGAGAATATCGCCGGCGTTATACCGGTCAGTGAGGTCCCTGGTAACCATCGCAACGATTGAGGCCTGTTCATCCTTTACCGATGCGAGTACCAGAATCCCGGACCCCATGCCGTCCCTGACCTTGTCTGCCGTGACCCTCAGATCTTTCGGCTCAACGCCGTCGAGCCTGGAGGAAACGACTTTCACTCCATCCACATCCCGGATCTTTTCCAGGATGGCCGTTGAAATATCGGCCGCACTCCTCCCCTTCAACTTTTCGATGGACCTCTCCATATTCTTCATTTCGGAGAGGATCTTCTGAACCTTTTCCGCCGGGCGTTCCGATGTCTTAAGCAATTCGGATACCTTGCGCAATTCCTTTTCTTCTTCCCTGTAATAGCGAATGGCCTCCCATCCGGTCACCGCCTCTATCCTCCTTATGCCGGACGCAACGCTTCCCTCGGACAATATCTTGAACAGCCCTATGTCTCCTGTCGCATGCACGTGCGTTCCTCCGCAAAGCTCGGAACTTACGCCGGGGATGGTCAGCACCCTGACCATCTCTCCGTATTTCTCACCGAAAAGAGCTATCACCCCACCTTCGATCGCCTTTTTTGTCTCCATCAAGGTGGTCCGGACCTCTATGTTCCTTATGATATTTTCATTGACCTGATCCTCCAGCTCGTCGCTTGTCCCGTTGCCGAGCGGGCTGAAATGCGTGAAATCGAAACGCAGTCTTTCGGGCGAGACATAGGAGCCTGCCTGTTTGACGTGCTCCCCCAGTTTGTTTCTGAGGGCGGCATGAAGAAGATGCGTGGCGGTATGATTTCTCATCGTTGCCGCCCTCTTCTGCCTGTCGACCAGCGAGCGGATACTGTCCCTCCTTTTCAAGGAGCCCTCTTCGACCTTCACCTCATGGATATGCAATCCCTCGACGGGCTTCCTGGTGTTCACAACGGCAGCCTTCATTTCTTCCGATGTCAGTTCTCCCGTATCGCCCACCTGGCCGCCGGACTCCGCGTAGAAAGGGGTCCGGTCAAGCAGCACCTCACCCTCTTCTCCTGCCTTGATTTCCTCAACCACTTCTCCGTTCACGATGACAGCAATAACCGTTGAATCAGATTCCGTTTCGTCGTAGCCCGTAAACTCCGTCTTTCCGTGTTGGTCGAAAAGCTCTCTATAAACCGGGGCCCCGCTCATTTCCTCGACGGACCACGATGCCCTCGCCCTGGACTTTTGAATCTCCATTTCCCTGTGAAAACCCGCCTCGTCTATAGAAAGACTCCTTTCCGCCGCAACGTCCCTTGCGATATCGATCGGAAAACCAAATGTATCGTAGAGTTTGAAAAGGTCGTCTCCGGGTATGACATTCCGTCCCTCTTTCTGAATGTCGCTTATTATGTTGTTCAAAAGAGAAAGCCCCTGTTCGAGCGTCCTGTTAAACCTCTCCTCTTCCAGCCTGAGCATCTTTTCGACCCTCGGCTGCCCTTCAACAAGCTCAGGGTAAGCGTTCCCCATGGACCGAGAAACGCACCTGCAGAGTTTGTACAGTACCGGCTCGTCTATACCGAGAAATTTGGCGTACCGGGAAGCCCTTCGGATAATTCTTCGCAACACATATCCCCTCCCCTCGTTCGAAGGCGCAAGCCCCTCTGCAAGCAGAAAGGTTACGGCGCGGATGTGGTCGGCGATCACCCTTATGGCCGTATCGGTCGCTCCACCGGTACCGTAACTTTTGCCGGAGAAGCTGCTTATGTCGGAAATGATCGGGGCAAATATGTCGGAATCGAAATTATTATGTTTTCCCTGCAGTACCGCAGTTATTCTTTCCAGCCCCATACCCGTGTCGATGCTGGGCCTCGGCAGAGGAGATAAAGTGCCCGTCTTGTCCCTGTCATACTGCATAAAGACAAGGTTCCAGATCTCCAGGTATCTGTCGCAGTCGCAGCCCACGCCGCAGTCGGGCTTTCCACAGCCGATTTCGCTGCCCTGGTCTATTATTATCTCGGAGCAGGGTCCGCAGGGGCCCGTGTCGCCCATCTGCCAGAAGTTGTCTTTGGCCCCCAGCCTCACGATCCTGTCCTTCCCGATATCGGTGAGATCCGCCCACATGCCGGCGGCCTCCTCGTCTTCTTCATACACTGATACCCAGAGGCGTTCTTTCGACAGTCCGAAAACACCGGTCAACAGTTCCCATGCAAAAAGGATGGCCTCCCGCTTGAAATAATCTCCGAACGAAAAGTTACCGAGCATCTCGAAAAAGGTGTGATGACGTGCCGTATGCCCCACATTTTCCAGATCGTTATGCTTGCCGCCCGCCCGGAGACATTTCTGGCTGGACGCAGCCCTCCTGTAAGCCGGCCGTTCGTCTCCGAGAAAAACCGATTTGAACTGTACCATGCCGGCATTGGTGAACAGAAGGGAGGGGTCGTTGGCCGGTATCAGAGATGAACTCCCTACAACCTCATGCCCTCTTGCCCCGAAGAATTCAAGGAACGATGCCCGTATCTCAGCGCCTGTCATCCTATTGCGCAACCCCCGGCTCACCGCTGACTATCTCGGTCAGTTTGCCGTCTGTAAAAATCAGCCTGGTTTTCGAAAAAAACATCTTCTTGTAAGTCCACTGGGTCCTCTCTTTCCCGTCCTCCGGCTCCATTACCCTTATGCTGTCAGGGCCTCCCCAGGCATACCTGACCTGAGTCATGGTCATTCCAAGACTCACCTCCTTGCTCTTAATGTGTTCCTGGACCGCCGGCGGATATTTCTGTATCTCTTCGGCCGTATACCTTGCCGGGGTGGCGCAGCCGGCCGCAAGAACGACCGCTAGCAATAAAAAAGACAAGAGCATGTTCTTCATTGTCAGACCTCCTCATCGAATTTGAAATCTCTCATCGCCTTCCGGATCACTCCTGAAGAATAACCCCTCCGGGCCAGAAGGTTCCAGAGCTTTCTCTTTTTCTCCCTCTCCTGAAAATTTTTCATCGACGCCATTTTCCTGCTCAGAAATGTTTCGGCATTTTTGAGTTCCGCCTCTTCATCATAATCGAGGGCCGATTCGACGACCGGGCGGGACAGGCCCCTCTTCATCATGAATGACTTTGCGCCCTCATAGCCCAGAAGTTTACGTTCGAACGCCTGTCTCTTCAGATTTAAAGCGAATGCCCTGTCGTCGATGAGTCCGGTTTCCTTCAGCTGCAGCAGCGTGCGGTCTATTATATCCTGCCGAAAACCTTTCCTGTCCAGCCTTTCACGCAATTCTTTTTCGCTTCTTCCCCTGTAGCCGAGGAGCTTAAGCGCATAACGCCTTGCGTCATTGGCCGAATCTGTCAATTTTCATCTCGTCGTCCCGGGGCTCTTCGTCATAGGTAAGGTCGCTGGTGGACTGTATCCCCTTCACCTTGAGCGCGAAATCATCAGGGTTTGTCGCCCTCCGCAAGGCCTCTTCATAGCTGATGAGTCCTTCCTTGTAGAGTCCGAAAAGGGACTGGTCAAACGTCTGCATGCCGTAATGTATCGTCCCCTGGGCGATCACGTCAGGTATGGCCTTTGTCTTGTCAGGATCGAGTATGCAGTCTTTTATCGTAGTGGTCGCAATGAGCACCTCCACAGCCGGGACCCTACCCTTCCCGTCGGCCCTCGGAACGAGCCGCATCGAGATTATACTCTTCAGAACGGAGGCAAGCTGCATCCTCACCTGTTTGTGCTGGTAGGGCGGAAAGACGGAGATTATACGGTTGACCGTCTCCATGGCGTCGATGGTATGCAGTGTGCTCAGAACCAGATGACCGGTTTCGGCAGCGGTCAGGGCCGTCTGGATCGTCTCAAAGTCACGCATCTCACCTACCAGTATGACGTCCGGGTCTTGCCTCAAAGCCGCGCGCAGGGCCTTGCTGAAAGATTCGGCGTCCTGCCCTATTTCCCGCTGGTTGACGATGGACCTCTTGTCTCTGTGCAGATACTCGATGGGATCCTCGATCGTCATTATATGTTCGGTCTTATTGCCGTTGATATAATCTATCATGGAGGCGAGCGTAGTGGACTTGCCGCTGCCCGTAGTGCCGGTGACCAGGACCAGTCCTCTCGGCTCCATGGCGATCTTCTTCAGTATCTCCGGAAGGGTAAGATCCTCGATAGTGGGTATTCTCATTGGTATGACCCGGAATACGAGACCTATGGTGCCCCTCTGGATAAACACGTTACACCTGAACCGCCCCAGGCCGGGCACGCTGTAAGCGAGGTCGATATCGTTCTTCTTCTTGAACGTATCCCGCTGCCCGGGGTTCATCACCGAAAAAGCGACCTTCAGGGTATCTTCCTGGCTGAGCCGGCTCCCCGATGACATGGGAGAAAGATCTCCGTCTATCCTCATTATGGGATATGAACCGACCTTAAGGTGGACATCTGACGCCCCCATGGAGTGCGCTGTCTTCAAGAGCTCATTAACGTCTATTTCGGTCTCTTTCATGACTCCTCGATCCGCAACCGGTGTTTTACAGTTGCGTACTGTTTTTCAGGTTATAAACCTCGATTATCTTTTCCCTGATCTCGCCGGCAACCGACGCATTGTTTCTCAGGTACTCTTTCACGTTCTCCCTTCCCTGCCCTATCCTGGTACCCCCGTAGCTGTACCATGCACCGGACTTTTCAATTATTCCCTTTTCCACGCCGAGATCGATAATCTCTCCTTCCCGCGAAATTCCATGGTTGAAATAGATGTCAAATTCCGCCTGCCTGAACGGCGGTGCCAGCTTGTTCTTTACCACCTTCACCCTGACGCGGCTGCCGATAATTTCCTGGTTCTCCTTCAGGCTTTCTATTCTGCGGATGTCGAACCGCATCGAAGAGTAAAATTTCAGCGCGTTTCCCCCTGTCGTAGTCTCGGGATTACCGAACATTACGCCGATCTTCATCCTTATCTGGTTGATAAATATGACCGTCGTGTTGGATTTTGATATCGAAGATGTCAACTTCCTGAGGGCCTGACTCATGAGCCGGGCGTGGAGCCCCGGGAGGGAATCGCCCATATCCCCCTCTATCTCGGCCTTCGGCACGAGTGCCGCTACCGAATCTACGACGATGATGTCCAGGGCACCGCTTCTCACAAGATATTCCGCAACCTCAAGAGCCTGTTCTCCCGTATCGGGTTGCGATACCAGGAGGTCGTCCACCTTTACCCCTATCCTCTTTGCATAGTTTATGTCGAGAGCGTGTTCGGCATCTATAAAAGCGGCCGTACCTCCCGCAGCCTGCGCCTGGGCGACCGCATTCAGGGCAAGAGTGGTTTTCCCGGAAGATTCGGGACCGTATATCTCAACGACCCTGCCCCGCGGCAGGCCGCCTATGCCCGTGGCGATATCGAGGGTCAATGATCCGGTAGGGATCGAATGGACACCCTCAACCGCCGTTTCTTCCCCCAGCCGCATGATCGACCCTTTTCCAAAACTCCTCTCGATCTGCGATATGGCCATTTCAAGGGCCTTGATTTTATCCTTGTTCGACATCGTTCCTCCCGCCTATAAATATTTCAGCGAGACCGCTGTATTCAGCTCCCGCCGGTCTGAGTTCACTCTTCATCAAAGTAACCTTGTTGATTTCCATACTGCCAAAACTGGCTGTATCAAAGTTTTCCAGGTTCTTAATCATGCCGGAAACACCCTTCTGGGAGCGGACTCTCCCGATAGTAAGGTGAGGAGAAAAGGCCCTCTCCTCCGCCCCATATCCGAATTTCAACGTCACAGCGTCCACATCTCTCGCCAGTTCCTTCAGCTCCCGTGATTCCTCGATCCCGACCCAAACAACCCTCGGCCGCCTCATATCGGGAAAACATCCGACACCGCCTATTTTAATATAAAACGGGGAGTAAGATGACAGTTTCTCCGATAGTGCGCCCGATATCGCAGCAACCAGTGTCTCTTCTGTAGAACCCAGAAATTTCAATGTGAGGTGGACATTTTCCGGCCGCACCCACCGAATGTCGGCTCCAGATTTCCTGAGGCGCTCCGTAGTCTCTGCCAGCAGCTCCTTCAACGGTGCGGGGATCTCGACCGCGATGAAACATCTCAAAGCCATAGTCTCAAGGTCTGATCGAGGAACCTGAGCGCATCGAGTGAAGCCGCCAGCTTGATTTCCTCCCTGTCCCCTGTCAGTTTGACCCCTTTGGATTTTACGAGGTCTTCTATTGCGACCGCCATATATACAAGGCCAACCTCCCTATCCTCCACTGTTTCAGGCCCCGCAACACCCGTAACTGAAAGAGCGACCTCGCTGCCGCCGAGTTCCCGGGCCGACCTGGCCATAGCAACAGCCGTCTCCTCGCTAACCGTGCCGTGCTTTTTAAGCAGGGAGGAACTTATTCCCAGGACTGACCTCTTCGCCCTTGCGGAATACGAGACCACCGACATCTCGTAGAACTTTGAGGAGCCCGGCAGGTTGGTAATGGCATTGGAGATAAACCCTCCGGTGCAGGACTCGGCTATACTCAACCTGAGGTCATTTTCGGTAAGTCTGGCCGCAACCTTCTTGACAGCTGTCAAAAGATCACTATCCATAGCCTCAGAAGAATGCTGGCGTATATACCGGCCAAGAGGTCGTCCGCCATTATGCCCAGCCCCCCGCTCAGAGATTCATTGATCCGGTTTATCGGAAACGGCTTTAGTATATCGAAAATCCTGAACAAAAGAAAGCCCGCAATCAGGAAACCATATGTATGGGGCAAGTAGAAGACTGACACAAGATAACCGACAAATTCGTCTATGACAATTCTGGCGCTGTCATGCTCTCCTATGACCACTTCAGCCGTGTCAGATGATATTATCCCCACAACGATTCCCGAAGCTATGACAAGAAACTGCCCCATGGGCGACAGGTCAATGAATGTCGCGAACAGCAAACCCACAAAACTTCCCCATGTTCCAGGGGCAAACGGTATGTAGCCGACAAGGCCGAGGGTGGCCACGTTTTTCATGAGCGAACGGATAAAAGTTTTCAATTTACCCCATCAGAGGGAAGACGTTGTGTAAAACATTAAGATTTTAAGATGCCCCGCCACCAACGAAGGTTTATTGGACCCACCTTTTCAAGCTTCATACACTAACACCAAAAGCATGGCTCTTATTCTGCCTGCTCCTCAATAATCCTGTAATTAAAGGATATTGAGGCTGTCCCTTCAAGTGCTGCTTTAACTGAACAGTACTTGTCCATCGAGAGTTGTATCGCTTTTTTCACCGCCTCCTCAGACAGGTTCCTGCCTTTTAAAATGAAGTCAATATGCAAGTCTGTATATTTCTGGGGATGCTCCTCAGCCTTTTTTCCCTCGACATTTATCTCCAGTCCCGTCAACTTTTCCTTCTTCTTCCTGAGAATGGAAGCCACGTCCATGCCCGTGCAGCCGCCGAGACCTACCGCCAGCAGTTCCATAGGCCTCATGCCCGTGTTCCGTCCTCCGACCCCGGGATCGCTGTCGAGGACTATCGCATGCCCGGAGTCTGCCTGCCCCACGAATTGCAGCCCGTTTGTGTATGTCAGCTTCGCTTTGACTGTGGCCATATC